>CAWGZX010000006.1:0-384800 GCA_963827135.1 Methanomassiliicoccaceae archaeon
TGTCACCCACAAGGAAAATGACAGAAGCCCGGTTCTACGCAAGGATATGCTACTTGGTAGACCCTGATGTAAAAACAAATAACATATCACGGGCAAGGATAATATGGGCGGTTTAATCAACACATTACCCACGTTAATTGCCTCAATGTTAGCAAGTCCAACTTCTCTACCATCTGGCGAATCCTCTGAGATTATGGTACAGGTCACCGATGAATCAATCCGGTGGAACTAGCGACAGTCTCATTTCATCAGAATGTGGAACGTTCTTGGCTGAACTATGCAGGCGCAGGTATCGCACTGTATTTACTACACCAACAGTGATGGTCCCAACCACCTGCTACATCTCCGCTGAAGTTTTGAAGATGGGCTACAACCCCTGCAGTGTCATTGGGTTTGAAGATACTCGGCCCTACCAGTTATAGTGCCAACAGCCCCATTCCTTGAGTCGGTAACAGCTTACACTAGGCAGGTAGTATTGAATTGGGAGGAACCATCTAGCGATGGTGGCTCCATTATTACAGCCTACAATGTCTATCGAAGCAGCTCCAGATGCAGGACTTTCCTCACCACCTTAGGCACTGTCCTTACCTTCACTCTTTTGTGACCAACGGCCAGACCTACTACTACAAGGTAAGTGCCGTAACTCGGTCGGCGAAGGCTCGCTGTCCAACGAAGCCTCGGCCACGCCTGTAGTCCCAGCTACCGTGCCCTCGGCCCCGCAGAGCCTCTCCGCCACCCCCCGGCAACGCCCAGGTCATCCTGACCTGGTCCGCTCCCTCCAGCGACGGCGGCCTCCATCACTGGCTATAAGGTCTACAGGGGCACAACCTCCGGCGGAGAGACTCTCCTGACCACGGTCGGCAACGTCCTGACCTACACGAAACTTCGGCCTAACCAACGGTCAAATTTATTATTACACCGTGAGCGCGGTGAACGGCATAGGCGAAGGGACTCGATCTATCGAATACTCCGCGACCCCAGTGGACGTGCCAAGTGCGCCTAGGAAATCTTGCACCGACGGCAAGATTCCTAGGCGCACTTGGCACGTCCACTGGGGTCGCGGAGTATTCGATAGATGAGTCCCCCTTCGCCTATGCCGTTCACCGCGCTCACGGTGTAATAATAAATTTGACCGTTAGTTAGCGAAGAATCGGTGTAGGTCAGGACGTTGCCGACCGTCGTCAGAAGAACCTCCCCGCCCGAGGATGTACCCCTGTAGACCTTATAGCCGGTGATGGAGGAGCCGCCATTGCTGGAGGGAGCGGACCAGGTCAGGATGACCTGGGCGTTGCCAGGGGAAGCATAGAGGCTCTGCGGGTATGTGGGCGTGGTCCCGGGGGTGGCCGAGGCCTCGTTGGACAACGGACCCTCGCCGACCGAGTTTACGGCACTTACCTTGTAGTAGTACGATCTGACCGTTGGTCAGCGAAGAATCGGTGAAGGTAAGGACAGTGCCTAAGGTGGTGAGGAGGGTCGCTCCATCCCGAGCTATGCTCCGATAGACATTGTAGGCTGTAATAATGGAGCCACCATCGCTAGATGGTACCTCCCAATGCCAATACGACCTGCGTAGTGTCAGCTGTGACCGACTCAAGGGATGGGGCTGTTGGCACTATAACTGGTAGGGCCGAGGTCACAAGTATTTCAAACCCAATAGTGCAGGGGTTGTAGCCGATCTTTGAAACTTCAGCGGAGATGGAGCAGGAGATTGGGATGATCACTGTTGGCGCAGTAAATACAGGCGGTAGTCTCCTGAGCCGACATAGGTCAGCCAGGAGAACGTTCCGCCGTTGTTGGATGAAAAGGGAGACCGTGGCGTCCTCCACCGGATTGCTTCCGTCGGTCACGTGCACAGTGATCTCAGAAGGTTCGCCGGACTGTAGATGAAGATGGATTGGCTGAGATCGAGGCCGTCAGCGTGGGTAATGTTTGTAAGACCGCCCAGGTTATCGACGCCCATGATGTTTATCGTCTCCACGTCAGGGTCTATCAAGATAACCATAGCCTTCACTGGAACCAGGTTTTTGGCCATTAGCGTTAGCGGTACAGTCTTGAAGGATGACGTTCGTTTTTGATACAGGGATATCTGAGTTTGCCGTGTATGCGCGGAATCCATTCTCCCAGTTATTCGATGCTTCGGATCGAAGGACCGTGATATTCCTCACATTGGTATTTACCAGGTCGAAACCCACCACCCCATCATCGGGGCGATCGTTCAGACCCAATCTGATTGCTTTGCAGGAATTGAATAATACCTCACTGATCAAGGCATTGCCCAACAGCCGAAATCCGTAGGCTGAACTGTCCGTCACAGTGTCCTTGATGAACTTTACATTGGATACTTCATAGGTATTGGCGGTCACCGAGAACACGGCTTGGGTCACACCGACCGATGCCGATACGTTCTCGATCAAAATATTGGATATTTTCCCTTTATTCGAAGCGATGGAAATATGACATGTGCCTTCCAACCGCAGGGACTTTATGACCACATTCGAACTGTATACGCCCAATCCCCCATTTTCCAATATCGTTCTGTCTCCCTCTCCAATAAGGGTCATTCCAGATTTTAGGACGAGATTGGTGCTCAGAGTGTATCTCTCAGCGAGGATAAGGACCGCTTTACCTGGTGAAGCATGGTCGATGGCCCACTGGATAGCTCTACTTGAATCGACAGTGGAATAGGCAGTACGACCATTGCCACTCATTACGATTGTCTTCCCAGTTATGATTTGGACCTTGCCTTTCGAATCGACGGAAGTGGAGTCTGGAATCTTTTTCACGGTATAAGAAATTCCCGAGTTGCCAGCTTCTACTGTCGTGGTTAAGAAAGCAATTGTTGATGATGCAATTATCAATGCCACTGCAATAATGGCCAATAATACATGAATCCGTTTTATATTAACATGTTTAGATAGTTTTGACATGTCTATAACTTCATTTGGTAATGTTTCATTTAAATCGCTCAATCCAAATATCAAAGCTGATTATCAGTTCAGATAATGGCCAGAGAGGAACTTGATGCCCATCACAATCTGTTAATGGACTCGCGTTCACATCGCGGCTATCCTCTGTTGTTCCTCGCCCAACCCTTTTTTCTGGAACTTTTGACAAATCAGGCAGCGATCAACATCATTTCTGGAGTCTTTCAGAGTGATTCGCATTGCATCCCTGTGCCCACCATTATCACATTTGATAAATGATTTATGGTTCAAGCGTCGAACATGTCGAACCCTGATAGTCCAGCGTCAACCTTCTACTATCTCTTTCGGACCGGTGACGAGTTTACGCCAATGTAATAATGGTCAAAGGTTGCGACTAACATACCCTCCTTGCGATAGAGACAATCAAGTTCCCTCCTAACTTGACGTCGTTCCAAATCACTATCTCCGTTTCCTGGCTATTCCTTAATAAGGCTAAATTGTCGACATGAAGGGTATGGACCTGTTCTTTGGCAGAATCGCTCATCCAGAAGAATCAATAAATAGCGCCAACCATCTCTCCAGTGCAGATGAACGAGAAGGTCAAGGAGTCATGGGACCTGGTGGGCATAGTCCTACTTTCTCTTGTCCTCGTCCTCTCCATCGTACTCGTGCCAGAATTCCCATTAAGAATCGTGGTCGGGCTTCCCTTTCTTGCTCTTCTTCCCCGGATACGCGCTCATCGCCTTCCTCTTTCCTGAAATCGAAGAGCCTGGACACAATCGAGCGAATCGCTCTGTCCTTTGGGCTTGAGCATCGCCGTTACGCCCCTCATCGGTTTCGGCTTGAACTACACGCCCTTCGGCATCAGGCTGGAGCCGATACTGCTATGTATCACTGCCTTCAACATCGCCTTCTGCTTACTAGCCTATTGGCGTCGTTACCAGGTGGATGGGCGCTATCTACCTTTCGATCCCAAGATGACATATCTCTTACTGAAATCACAGTATCACTCAGAAGGCAAGGTGGATCGTGCCCTGACAATCGTCCTGGTAATAGCGATCGCGCTCCTCGCTTATCGCCCTTGCCTATGTGATCGCCGTACCTAGGGAGGGGGAGTCGTTCACCGAGTTCTACATCCTCGGTCCAGAGCACCAGGCCTCCGGGTACCCGCACAACCTGACCGTGGATGAGAGCACATATGTGTACGTGGGCATCGTCAACCACGAGAATCGCCAAGTGCACTACTACGTGCAGACATGGCTGGTGAATGCTAGTTTCGTGGACAACGAGACGGTCGTCAATCAAATGTTCTACTTCGAGCAGTTCGACGTCGTGCTGGATAATGTTCCAGTGGACCTGGAGAAGCCATGGACACCGCAATGGGAGAAGAACTATTCCTTCGCTGTTCCCATCGAAGGGCAGTACAAGCTATGGTTCTTCCTATTTCTGGACCAGGTGCCATGGTACGCGGAGAACATGACTTACATGTACGATTACGCAGGAACGCCTTCGGACGAACTCATCGAGCAGGCGGTGAACAATGAGTTGCTCAGTCTGAACCTCAATTTGAATCATTCGTTTAGCCTCGTCTTTTTATACAGGAACGACAGACGATCTGATGAGAGAAACAGCAGTGCGCTCTCTGCCAATCACATTATCTAACTGGCATTGGTCATTGATAATATAATCGTCAGCTCTACCTTCTCAGCAAGGCACAACCAGCACGGGTATGGGGCACTTCCTCACGACCTCCTCGGCCGTAGAGCCGAGGGTGGCGCCCCTTAGACTAGACATCTTCTTGGTGCCGATGATGACCACCGAGGCGTCGACCTCCTTGATCCCCTCAAGGATGTTGTAGACCGGGGTGCCGTAATGGAGGTGCGTCATCACCTTGCACGTCCCGCCCCTGGTCTTCTTCTGCATTTCATCCAGTCCCAGCTTGACTTCCGCGAACCTCTTGTTGTCGCCAACCTTGTACTTGGCGGAGTCGATGACATGGAAGAGCGTCGCCTCCCTCAGACCGCGCATGCACAGCGTGTCGAACAGCTCCTCGAGGTTGGTGCAGCTCATGGGCATATCGACCGACACCAGCGCATGCCGGAATAGATGAGGGCCCATGCGGCAGGCCTGGGCCTTCGCCGCCCCCAGGTCCGGGAACTTATCTAGGAGTATAGGCTTGGAGGACTTGCGTATGATGCCGAAGGACACCGAACCGACGAAGAACGCCTCCGCCCTCGACTTGCCCCCAGAGGCCATGGCGATCATGTCCACGTGCTCCTTGTTCGCCTCATCGACTATCGCATCCACGGCGTCCCCGTAGCGGATCAGCAGCGTAGCCTTGATGTCCGCCTCCCTGAGCTTGGTGAGCATGTCGTTGAGCTTGTTGTTCTCATCCTGGCTCAGGGTCTTGCCCTTCGGGGCAACATGCATTATGGTGAGATATCTTGAGCCAAGTTCCTTGAGTTCCCGGGCGCAATCGATCATCATCGTGCATTGCTCGGAGAAGTCGACCGGGATCAGGACTCTATCTAGCATCTTTCCCCGCGAACATATGGATGGCTGCCCTTTATTGCTTATCGGTCCACGGTCCACCATTCGATTGACAGGATTTCGTTGCCTGGGCTGCTTTTTCGATGCCTGTCGATGTGATGTAAAGTAATTTATCCCGAACGGTTTATACTGCGCATAGGTGGAGTAGCAAACAACGACGTGGTAAGAACATGTCATCCAGGACACTATTGCGAATCATGCTTTTCATGGCAGCCATCCTTGTAGCCGGTCAGATCCTCTTCTTGATGATGAACATCTTTCCGGCAAGCTTCGAGGGTCTGGGTGCCCTGTCATCAACAACAATCTCCTATATCCTGCTTCAGATGGTGATACTCGCTTGCATCGTCGGTTACATCGCCTGGAGCGGTGCGGTCGGCAAGGACAAGCAACCCATGAGCGCCCTGAGCCTTGTATCGATTTTATCGTTTGTTGCCGGCCTGATCTTGAGCGTTGAGGGCCTGATAGCGATCAATCTGAATGAATCGATCATCTCTGGCACAACATCGACGATAATGATTTCGACTGGACTCATGTTGTACACATTGGGCGTCCTATCGATGGTGACGTTTGTGCAAAATGAGAGGATATCCCGCTATTCCATATCGGCCCCTTTCGTCGCTCTGGTGGTATTCACCCTATTGATGCTGCCCCCGGCTTTCCTCTTGGTTTAATGTGACTTGCATGAATGGATGAACGGTAGTAATTCCTTTGAATGAATTGATCTCAATTTCATTAGAAAATGAATCAACCCGATGTCTTCTCTCAGGCAATTTCCTCGAGCGCGACCTATTCGAAAATCAACTAGTATAAATATATTCTCCATTCTTAATATTATCATTTTAGATAACAGTGGCTCAAATTAAAACGGTCTCATATCTTCTGAAAAATGGAATGCATTCAATGATGCCAGATTCCTCAATTCACGCACATTCTGTAATTCTTGCGAAGTATCGACATCCACCATCCAGTTTCCCAAGGTGGATATGAGAAAACCTGAAGAAACCCGCAAAGCCGAAATTCAGAAGCTTAAGAGTGTTTAAATAGATTGGTCAGATTATCAGAATGTGAAATCAAGTCGCTTAAGCGACTCGATGGAATTCGCACTCAAATGGGGTGGAAGGGGGAGAGTGCAGAAGTATGGTCGGACTCGGTCGGATATGTGATTCATATACCCAAGTTTCGAGCCTGATCAATCGATGGGCATCATGAGGTTGCTGAAATGTTCAAATCGCAAATCTCTGCTTTGGGATACTCTGCCGCTCTGCTCCTGGTAGTAGCAGATGATGGCGTTATCGCGGAAGATATCAACATTGACCAGGTGAATAAAACTGATGGAAAGCTCTGACGCATTATCCTATGAAATCGACCTCTCAGATATTCTGATCGCGGGTAAGAAGAGAACAGCCGCGATCATCCCTGCCTATAACGAGGAGAAGACCATAGGTAGCGTCGTGCTGAAGACGAAGGCCTTGGTCGACGAGGTGCTGGTGGTAGATGACGGGTCCAAGGACGATACGTCTCTATTAGCAGAATCGGCCGGAGCAACCGTGTTGAAGATGCCACAGAATTCGGGAAAAGCAGCGGCACTGCTATTTGGACTGGATGTCCTCGCCGATAATGGCTTCGATGCTGTGGTAATGCTAGATGCCGACGGACAGCATAACCCCAAGCAGATTCCGCAACTCCTCCGTCCAATATTGGACGACAGAGCCGACTTGGTGATTGGCTCCCGTTTCATGGAAGGAACGAACGGAATACCCCGGTACAGGAAGGTAGGGCAGACCGTCCTGAACAAAGCGACGTCCTTCGGGGCAGGAATAAGAATCACGGACTCGCAGTCGGGGTTCAGGGCATTGTCAAAGAGGGCCTTACAGAACCTGGACTTCCAATCGCATGGATATAACATCGAAACGGACATGATCGGATATTTCGTTGATAGGGGGGTGAGAATCACCGAAGTGCCGATCGAGACCGAGTACAACGTTCCCAATGGCCATAAGAAGGCCCCACTGCCGCATGGTATGGGCGTGTTAAACGCTGCGGTGGGGCTCATAGGTTACCGCAGGCCGCTCCTATTCTTTGGGGTTCCCGGGTTATTGCTATTCATTGCAGGTATGATCCTCGGCCTACTCTCATTAGGTCAGAACTACATCTTTGGCTGGGGCTGGTTCTTCCAGTCCATGACCGCGGTGACGCTAACCATGATCGGGGTCGTGTTGGTAATCGGTGGCCTCACCTTGAACTCGCTGGTCGCCCTTATGCACTCTACAAGGACCCGGGTCTGATAAAAATCAGCAGAGGCTAGGATTTGGGTTCGCCATCCTTCGTGATCTTGAGCACCTTATGGTCATACGCCACTCGGTAACCGTAGTCCGAGGAATAGAGCACCATGCCATCCAAGAACGGCACCAATCCCGCCTTCCTCACGTCGAACCCGAAGTACTTCACCATCGCTGGAGTGATGAGCATGTCGTGTGTCACGATCACCGCCGCCTCGTTGTCCTTGTCCCTGATGCTCTCGATGGCGTAGGAGAAGAGCATCTTGGCCCCCTCCTCGCACGACATCACGATCCTAGGATCTATTCGGCCAGCGACATAAGCTTCGGTGAATGAGTACAGCCCCATCGAGCTCATCAGCTTGTAGGCCTCCTCCGGCTTCAGCATGGTCGGTGCCCTCATGCCCAGGAACTCGGTCGCCTCCACCGCAACCTTCTCCCCGTACCCGTCCGAGATACGCTCGCAGGTCTCCACGCACCTCCCCACGGGCGAAGATAGCAGGCGTAGAAGATCGAACCGCCTCAGTGCCTTCCCCAGCTCGGTCGCCCTCCTCCTTCCTACCTCGGTCAGCGACTCGTCCTTGGGGACTATCCTGTCCACCTGGCCGTTGCGGTCCGCATGGCGGATGATGAGGGCGCAGCTCTTTCCCTCCGGGACCAACGCCAAATCCTGCAGCACGCGGAGGGACTTCATAGTGCCGAGGAGGGCGAAAGCGGGATATGGAATTTGTCATTCTTGGCACATGATATCAGTCAAGGGGACTGGAGGGCAAACCTATATCATCAAAGTCGGATTATTTTCTGGGCACAGGTACGATATCTGATGCCCAGCTTTGATGACCGTTCTTATGTCACCTACCGCCTCTGCGATCTCATCGACCTTCGCATAGAGGAGGGCCTATGCCCCGACTTCCAGAGGAAGCTAGAGCATTGCAGGGTCGATGGAGGGGGGCATCAGCTCTCCATTCAGCGCGGGAGCCCCAACCCGAAGATCGAGAAGAACCCCCGTGAGGGATCCACCTTGGTCACGGACGACCTCGTTCCCGTGGTCGTGGTCTGGAAGAACACCACCGACGAGCTCCTCGTCTCCCAAGGGAGATATGAGGTTGTCATGAATGGAGGGGTGTACAAAATCTCCCCCGGCAACATCACCATACACGGCCCGCCCCTGGACTCGTTCATCGAGCACCAGCTCCTTCGCCCATTGGTAAACGAGCTCCTGGTGCCCAAAGGGGCGATAATGGTCCACGGCGGGGCGGTGCAGATCGATGGCAAGGTCGTCCTCCTGCTTGGCGAGTCGGGCAAGACCTCCTTGGTGCTATCCCTCTTGGCGAGGGGAGCAGACTACATCTCGGACGAGTACGCCTTCCTCTCCTCCGACGGGCGATGCATCCCCTTCACCCCCTACATCTGGCTGGACGACCGCCACTTCACTCATTTCCCCGAGCTCCTCGAACGCTGCTATCCGGACCCGAAGGTGAGAAGGAGGATAAGGAGGACCATGGACTGGTACCGAATGGGGTATTCCTTCAAAGGAGACAACTTCCTCTCCAGGCAGATGAGGGAGCTGCTCACCGCCCGCTTCTACTTCGAAGGCATGGCCTGCCGCTTCGACGTCCCCTTTCCAAAGGCCAAGATGCCCTCTTCCGGGAAGGTGACCCACGTCTATCACCTCCGCCCCAATAACGACGACCTGCCCACGATTCGTGTGGACCATCAGCAGATAGCGGACATCGAGGCGACATCGGCCTGGATAAGGTTCGGTTACACCTCTACCATGGCCAAGCTGGCTGGGATGCCCACCATCGACCTTCCCGCGATGCAGGACGTGTTCGCCAACGCCATCAAGGGGGCGGAGTGCCATCGGGTGGGCATGAAGATGCGTATGGTCCGGACAAGGCGCGATTATGAGAGGATCGCCGACGATATCGTCGACAAGGTCACTGGTGGTAATGGAATGAAGCGGGCCTAATCAATATCGCTCAGGGCAGTCTTGGGCATACTTTATTATCATTGTCTGATTATTTTATAGGCATAGGTGTGCCTTTTGGATGTCCATTTCGAATGAGCGTTCTTACATAAGCTATCTCGTTGGCGACCTCTTCGACATACGCGTCGAGGAAGGCCTCTTCCCCCATTTCCATAGTAAGCTCGAACATTGCCGGGTCAAGGAAGGAGGGCATCAGCTCTCTATACAGCGTGGAATGCCAAACCCGGCGCTGACATGCATCCCACAAACGAAAATGATCCAGGTCAGCGATCGCTTCCAATCGGTAGTGGTCGCCTGGAGGTCCAAGATCGGCGAGGAGCTCCTAGTATCCGATGGTAGGTTCGAAGTGGTCGGGGAGGGGGGCGTCTACGAGATCTCCCCAGGCAACTTGACGGTCCATGGACCACCCTCGGAAGGGTTCATCGACCTGTTGTTCCTTCCTCTGGCCAACCAGTTCCTGGTGCCGATGGGCTCGCTGATGGTCCATGGCGGGGCGGTGGAGGTGGATGGAAAGGTCGTCCTCCTTCTCGGCGAGTCGGGCAAGACCTCCTTGGTGCTCTCCCTCCTGGAGAAGGGGGCGGACTATCTAGGGGACGAGTGCGTCATCCTCGATAAGGAAGGGATATGCCATCCCTACACCCCCTACATCGTCGTTGATGACCGCCACCTCGAGCATTTCCCCGAGCTCTTCGAACGATGCTACCCGGACCCGGCGGTGCGACGGCGGAAGAGGAAGAGGATGTCCTTCTACCACATGGGCTACAACTTGAATGAGGGCAACTTCGTCTCCAGGCAGATGAGGGAGTTGCTCACGACCCGCATGTTCTTCGAAGGGGAGAGCTGCCGCTTCGACAGCCTCTTCCCTAAGGCCAAGATGCCCTCCTCCGGATCGATCTCCCACGTGTTCCGACTTCGCGCCACCAACGAGGATGGGCCAACGGTCCCCATGGGGCATAGGCAGATCGCGGAGATGGAGTCCACGTGTACGTGGATAAGGACAGGGCACATCCCCACCATGGCCCGGCTGGCGGGCATGCCCAGCATCGACCTTCCCATGATGCAGGACGCATTCGCCACCGCGATCAAAGGGGCGGAGTGCTACCAGCTTAGGATGAAGCTGCGCAACAGTCGTTCCAGGGACTATCTCGATAGGACCGCTGACGACATCTTGGACAAGGTCAATAAGGGTCGGGGAGCAGGTCGAGGATGAACTAGCCTCGATCCATTAAATCGGTTGATGGAAATCATCTGAGAAGGTAGGATGAAAGGATACAGGGTCGGTGCGGACGCGCTCCCCCGCCGCGGTCCTGCGGCTCAGCCCCATTGTTCTCACCTGATAACAAAAAGGCGTTCACCCTTGCTGCACGATCCTCTCAAGGTTAGTAGACGCGAGCTCCCAGGACTCGTGGACGATGACGCCATGAGGGTCCTCGGTGACGGACCTAATAATCACCCCATGGTATATCCAGACATCTAGCTCGTCCGCTTCAGATCCATGTGGTAGACTGACATGCCCTTGAAATGGGCGCAGTCTAGGTCGCCCCAGGCCGTGCCGAGGGTCTCATTCCCCATGAAGCGCATCTCGAAGGCCATGTCCAAGTCTTCGGAGTGCCCGGTGATGTCGAAGAGCATCCCATATTGCTGCGGCCAATCCTTCGAGATGTTCCACAATCGATAGGAGGACTTGTAGCCCGTGTCCACCACGTCCATGGAATAGTTATCGGGGTTGACTATGGCCACGGTGAAGGTAAACATGCCTTCGAGCTCGGAGGATGGGTTGAACACCTTGGTGTATCGGTATTGGACGAAGTCCCCGACCTTGTAGCCGCCGCTCCACACCAGGGCCTCCGCCCCTTCCTTGGTCTGGGACATGAACCAAGGGTCGACCGCTGACTCGGCCAAGAGGAAGGTGGCGACCACTAGGATCACGAGGACAGCCATGAAAGCCCAGCTGCCCTTGGCCTGAGAGCTTGGGACGGAATCGCTCAAACTTTCCTTCCTTCGACAAGAGCAGGAGGATGGCACCGATCACTAGCAAGAGGGCTCCCAAGACCATGAACAGCAACCCCTGCGCCTCATAAGGGTGCTGGCCAGAGGCATATGTCACATACTCGTGGGAGTCTTGGTCGTAGTATACCTCGACCCCATTAGGATCGTAAACGTGTAGAGCACGGCGCCCAGGGTCAGCAATACTGCCCCTGCCGCCAACAGCACCATTCCTATTAGTCTGCGCCTCCTCCGGTTCGGAGGGCGCCTAATCTTCCCCTCCCTCGCCATACCACCCACCAGATGGAATATGGAATGTGCACGGCTTATAATGATTGCCACTAGCTGCCGGAGGCTTCTACAAATAGTACCTTACCTACCGATCACCAGGCCGTGGTCCTGGTCTGGGCCCTCATGAACTGTTGCAGGTAGTAGGGAGCCGCCCGTGCCCTTGCCCGTGGACCCGGACGGCTTCCAGCCCACGAACTCCTGCGCCCCGACCATCGCCCCGGTGCACGCCCCCCTCTTCCTGTTGGCGTACACCACGCCCGATTGTATCTTCCTGAAGAAGAGGTCGACCTCCTCGTCCTCCTCCGTGAATATCCCCGCCGTAAGCCCGTAAATGGAGGAGTTCGCCTTGTCTATCGCCTCCTCCAAGGTGTCGAAGGGCTGCGTGCACAGTACTGGTAAAAAGAGCTCCTTGGACATGAGCTCATGGTCGTGGGGCAGCCCGGAGATGATCATCGGTTGAACGTAGTTGCCCCTTGCCAGCTTGCCTTCGGTGACCCTCTTGCCCCCGACCAGCACCTTTCCATCCCTGGCCCCCTTCGAAGCTGCGTCCTCGTAGTCCTTGACCTTCTTCTCCTCGATCACCGGCCCGAAGGAGCAGTCCTTCTCGATGGGGTCCTTGACCTTGAGCAGCTTGGCCGCCTCGACCAGCATCGATTCCACCTTGGGCAACAGGCTGCGGTGCACGTAGAGGCGGGAGGCGGCGGAGCACTTCTGCCCTCCGAATCCGTAGGTGGATCCGATGATGCCCTTCACCGCATATTCGATGTCGGCGTTCTTGGTGACGATGACCGGGTTCTTGGAGCCCATCTCCGCTATGACCGGTATGGGATGCGTCCTGATCGAGCTCCTCAGGATCTCGAAGCCCACGTCCCTGGAGCCAGTGAAGACGATGCCCTCGACCGAGGGGTGCGACGTCATTGCCGCCCCGACCTCCTTGCCGCTGCCGGCGACGTAGTTCGCCACTCCGGGGGGAAGGCCGGCCTGCTCCATCAGCTGGAACGCCTTGTACAGGGCGAAGGGCGCCGTGGAGGAGGGCTTGATGACCACGGTGTTGCCGGTGATCATCGCCGCGCAGGCCATGCCGATGCTTATCGCCACTGGGAAGTTGAACGGGCAGATGACCGACCAGACGCCATAGGGCCTGAGGACGGAGTACGCCCTCTCGTCCTCGTACGCCACCGAGAGCTGGGCCTCGAAGCCGTCGTTGAGCCGCATCTGGAGTGCGTAATACTTCAGAAAGTCTATCGCCTCGTCTATGTCCGCCAGCGCCTCGTATCGGTTCTTGCCGTTGTCCAGGCTCAGGGCGGCGGAAAGCTCGTACTTGTTCCTTTGGTATAGCTCGGCGGTGCGTTCGAAGACCTGCACCCTCTCGACATAATCGGTCCCGGACCACACCTCGAAGGCCGTCGCCGCGGCCTTCACAGCCGCGTTCACGTCCTCGCTCGTGCCAAGCTGGAACTCCCCGAGGACGAGGTCCTTGTCGTTCGGGCTGGTCTTGGGGGCGGTCTTCTTTCCCGCCGTCCTGCGTCCCCCGATTATGTTCTCGTGCAAGGCTGGCTTCTTGACCTCCTCCAGCACCTTCTCCACGGCCTTCTCGTATCTGGAGTGGAAGTCGGCCTCCCTCTTCGATTTGACAGCGTTGATCCATGTGAGCTCGTTCCTGAAAACCATAAATCTTACCTCGAGCTAATCACGAAATCTGGGATAGATAAGGATGTCGTGGCACGAGCTGACACGACCCAGGCAATGACACGACCGATAGGCGAGCGAAAGCATCACCCCGTTTGTTTCTCTCTCATTTTCCTATGGCACTTTCATTCAATAGCCTGAGGGCATGGCATAGGCATTTATCCAGGCTTCACATTCGACGCCACCGTACAATCAGGGGTAGAGCGTGAACGAGTACGGGCAGGTCGATGCGAGGCTGAAGCGCCAGGGTCTAGCTGTCACCTTCCTCTCCTCGCTGTTGCTAGGCTCTTCCTACGTGGTGATCAAAGCGGGCTTGACCGACCTCGACCCTTTCCTGTACTCGGGGCTGGCCATAGGCATCGGTGCCTTGGTGGTCCTGGCCTACACGTTGATCAGAGGGACCTTCACCCTGGCCATATTCAAGAGGTGGGAGGCCTGGGCCGCCCCTTTGGTCACATTCATCCTTCTAGCCTGCCAGTACACCGGGCTAGAGCTCACGACCGCGTCCACGGGGGCATTGATCATTGGAGCGAACGTGCTGATCGTCGCTCCCTTGTCGGTCATCATCTTCCATGACCGCCTTGGCAGGATGCGCCTGGTCGGACTGGCGGTCGGCATGCTCGGACTTTTTATCATTACGATAGGCCTGGATTTCTCCTCCTTGAATGAGGACCAGCTCCTTGGGGACGTGCTCTTGCTCGTGGCAACGACCTGCATCGCTCTGACATACATCCTTTCCAAGTTCGCCTTGCGCCACATGACCTTCGACCAGTGGGTGCTGACCATACATCTGTTCACCCCACTTCCACTGTTCGCCATGTACCTGCTGTTCGGGAACGGTTCCGGCGTGGATCCGACCATGGTACCTTTGATCGTGTACGCTGGTGCGCTGTGCACCGCGGTCCCTACCCTGATGTGGGTGTGGGGCTTGCCTTACATCGGCATGGTGTCCTCGAGCACCATCATCCTCTCGGAGGCGACGTTCGCCGTCCTCTTGGCCGTGATCATTTTGGACGAACCGCTGACCTGGGATATGTTGCTCGGAGCGGCCCTGGTATTCATCGCGATCTACCTGGTGGTGAAGGGGGCTGTGGCAAAGCCCACTTCAGAGATAGCAGGATGACAGGGCTGAACGATGAAAACGCGAACTTGAAAATCGGGAAATTAAAGGAAGCAGGCGGCAATGATCGCTTTTTAGGAGCAGTGTCGCCAGTTAAATCATCTGGATGAAGAGAACTTACTTCTTCTTCTTGTCATCCTTCTTCTTACTCTTGTCGGAGCCACACTTTCCACAGGACATGTTATTGCACCCCCTTGCGTACCTTATTGAGTTGATGCAATTGAAAATGTCAGTATTTGTATCTTTGTCTTATATTTCTCAAATCAGAGGAAAGTCTGGATATCGTATAAATTGAGGAGAAAGGTGTTACGTATTTCTTCATCTCATGGCATGAGAGGCGTCGCAGAATGGCATGTTCTTCGACCTTCCGCAGCGGCAAAGGGTGACACGGTTCCTCTTCTTGTACAGGAAGCCATCAGACCCCTCCACCTGGATGCCTCCCCGGACCCAGAGCGGGCCCTCCTCGTTCCTATTAGGGTCGAATATCTCCCCAATCGAGGGTTCTAGCTCTGACTCGATTTCCTCGCCGCTGTCGGCGTCGCTAACCACCAACCTGCCCGCTGGACAGTTGATGGATATATCAATGGCCGTCTCTCTTGCTTCAGGGTCATCGGACTCCGATGTAAGCTTCCAGATGCCCTTTCCTCGGTGGCAGAATCGCGCCCTCGAACAGTAAGGGCGGATGTCGGTCAGGTTCAAGGTGGGGCCTTCGAACAGCTCGGTCCCCTTCTCCGCGAAATTGCCCCTTCCCTTCTCAGTGCCGACGAACTTGGCCTTGACATGCGCGCCGTCGCAGAACGGCTTCCTCTTGGAATGCCCGCAGCGGCACAGGGCGTAGGACCTCTGCAGGGGGTATTTCTTACCCTCCTTCCAGGCACAGGGCACTCCTTGCTCGTCATCAACGACCAGCTGCTCGGTCAGGGGGATCCCGCCGCTCACCAGGTATGGACCGTCCTTGCTGACCCTGATCCTGGGTGCTTCCTTGTCCTGTTTCGCTGCATCCCTCAAGTCAAGACCTCGATGAAGCTAGGAAGAAGTCGGACTCTATGTAAATCCTATGGCTATCGGCTGAGGAAAAGCAATAGGATGGCCCCCATAAGAATTGATCAAACATTTCCTAGCACATTCTTTTATATATGGAACCATCATAATAATGCCTGGGGAGGTTGGGGAATGGGATTCCTCGATTCGGTGAAGGAGAAGATCAACAATACGGAGCACGTTGAGGAGCTGTGCGATTATCTCAGCAGCATAGGCGTGGACGCCCGGATCATTGATAAAAAGGGACCAGAGGCTATCGTGCACAAGGTTCCGGTGGTGGGCAACGATATCCTGAGGTTCCCGAGGCTGGGGGTTATTAAGATCACCGGTCACGAGTTCGAGTACGTGGAGGTCATACGCATGTTCCTGGGCGGAGGCAGGAGGGCCTCGGTGCCATCGACGGCGTACTACTACGCATATGTCCTGCATCAGACCGTCCCGAAAGGCCGGGACCCCTATTCGGCCATATTCACGGAGAAGGAAAAGGAGCCAGGAAGGTACTATTGGTTCGGTAATCAGCTTGCCATGAAGCTCGCTGAGGACCCCGACCTGCAGAACTTGATCGAAGGCCTGGGGATGCCGGTCATAAAGGTCGAGGGCATCGAGGCGGACCAATGTGTGGCCATGGTCAAGGACCAGGACGGCCGGGCGACTATAAGCGGCGTGACCAGGAAGTATGGCTATGGCGACTTTCCGTCAGCCTCGCACATCCAACTGTACGATGCGATCGCCAAGCACATCAAGGATATGGGGGCGAGTCAGAACCCACGATAGATGAACAAGTGCGACCGGCCTTCATGCCCCGAAGAAGGCCTTGATGCCTTTGGCCAAGGTGACCTCGGTCTCGAACCCTAGGGACCGTTTGGTGCTCGCCATGTCCGAGACACTGTGGCGGATGTCCCCGACCCTGGGGGCGACGTGCTTGATCTCGACCTTCCTACCGCTGGCCTTGACCACGGTCTTGGCGAGCTCGTTGATGCTGGTCCCTTTTCCCGAGCCGCAGTTGAGCGTCGCGTTGGAGACTTTCGATTTCGCGACCATCAGGACCAGCCTGGCCACGTCCTCGGCATGGATGAAGTCCCGGGTCTGCTCGCCATCCCCATCGACCGATAAAGGCTCTCCTCGCTTCGCCCATTCCACGAATTTCGTGATGACCCCCGAATATGGAGACTTTGGGTCCGCCCTCGGCGAGTAGAAGTTGAATGGCCTGACGACCACATAAGGAAGCCCTTTCGTCTCGGCGAACACCCGGCAATACTGCTCCGCCGCCATCTTGCTTGCGCCGTAGGGGGACTTGGGATTGAGAGGGTGCGACTCATCGATCGGGACCCTCACCGGATCGCCGTAGACCGCTGCGGAGGAGATGTAAACGAACTTCCTCACCTTGCATTCTGCAGCCGCCTGGAGAAGGTTGATCGTCCCTTGGACGTTGTGGCTGAGGTCGTTGAGAGGGTTCTTGATGGAGGCGACCACACTCACCTGGGCTGCGCAATGCACGACCGCATCGCATCCTTTCAAAGACCTTCTCATCGCCTCGAGGTCGCGGACGTCCTCATTGACGATGTTCGAACGATGCTTTGGGAATGGTGATGGCACAAGGTCGATGCCGACCGTGTCGAGTCCCATCGTAAGGTCCATGAGGTATGAGCCCAGCTGCCCGGAGGCACCAGTAATCGCAAGCTTCATCGGGTCTGTCACCGGACTACCAATCATAAGACTTTTTCTGCTGGCTTCTCAGATCCCGAACCGCTCTCGGCGAGGCGCGGAGCCTTGCATTTCCAGCATTCCTTCCACTTGTTGATGTTCATCGCCCCGCAGTCCGCGCAGCGCCACGTCCCGGTCTGCTCGAAGGGGGCGCAGAGCGCGCATTCGACGTTCTTCTCGTCCTTAGGCTTCTCGACCATCGCCCGCTCCTCAATAAAGCCATTGCTGCCTCCGGCTATTTTACTTGCGTCCCGCCCTTGGCTCGATCCTGAGGCTCTTCGATTTATTGTTATCTAATTAGATAACACTAAGGCCTGATGATCGCTAATTCGAACAAAGCACCGCCCTAGGGCGGTCATATTCATATATGCCCAAGGGCGAATGCATTCATCATGCCTGCCTACGAAGCCCGGATCAAGCTCTCGCATGACTGCTTCTACAGCCACCTGACGCAACGGTTCCCCGAGGCCGCCATCGCCATGTGGTGCAATCTGAACACGCATGTCTTCGAGATAACCTCCCCCGACGCAGAGCTCACGACCAAGGTGGAGGAAGAGCTGTTGCGGGATGAGGTCGGTGGCTCCTCCATTCGAGAGGGCAACGTCGCTCGCATCGTGGAGCAGAGATGCGACTGCGGGCCAGGAGCCGCACGCGCCATCACCGAGGCCGGTGCCTGGATCGAGGAGCCGGTCATCTACAAGGGCGGCTGGGAGCACTATCGCCTGATCGCGCATGAGAAGACGATGATAACCGAAGCCATGGAGAACCTGAAGGCCAAGAAGGTCAATGTCGAGCTGGTCTCCCTCAGGCCCCTGCGGCTGAAGGGAGTGGCAGAGGACCTGGTTCTATCGTCCTCCAGCGTCCTGGCGGGCATGACCGACCGCCAGGTGAGGGCCTTGGCGGACGCATGCAACCAAGGCTACTTCGCAGAGCCCTCCAAGACGGACCTGAACTACCTGGCCAAGAAGCAGGGGCTTTCCCGCTCGACGTACGCGGAGCATCTGAGGAAGGCGGAGGGCAAGCTGCTCGCCAACCTGTCGGCGATAATCCAGCTGGCGGCGGACCAGAACTAGGCCTTGAGCCTTCTCACCAACCAGGAGATGTTCTTGCCAAGGTTCTGCATGGTCTGGACGCCCTCCTCATCGTTCGAGGCCTCGCCCGGCTTCAGGGCGTTGACCACGTTCCAGTAGGTGGAGCTGGCGAGGACCATCTCCCCGATGAGGAAGAAGCGGTTGATCTCGTCGAAGGTGTTGAGCGAACCCGCCCTGCGGTTCACGGCGACCGCCGCCCCGACCTTCCTCCGTAGCATGTTGCCGTTGCCTCTCGACACGTATCCAGCTCGGTCGATGAAGGCCTTGGTCTGGGCGCTCATGCCGCCGAAGTAGGTCGGGCTTCCGATGATAATAGCGTCCGCCCTCTTCATCTGCTGGATCCAGCCGTTGAGGTCGTCCTCGATTATGCACCGCTCGTCCTTGTTCTTGCCGCAGGCGCCGCATGCATTGCACCCATGAATATTGGCGCTGCCCATCTGGACCAGCTCGGTCTTGATCCCTTCCTTCTCGATCTCGTCCAGCACGATCTGCAATGCGGCGCAAGTGTTCCCTTTCTGCCTGGGGCTGCCGTTGAACGCTATGACCTTCATTCCGTCACCCTCCGACCTTACGAAGCGAATAGCTGTATGGCAAAAAATGATTGCTCTTAGAAAGGGGGAAATCCGCGAGAGATCATGGCGAACTACATCAATCAGGTCCAGGGCCTTTCCTTCGGCCCTTGGGGCAGACGGCCACGACGAAAATCTCTGTTGTAAAAAATTGAAAATGAAAAGGTTTCAATGTCCGGTGATCTGCGTCAGATTGGTGTCCACCAGCAATGTCTCCGATACCAACGAGCCCGAGGAATAGGACTGCTCCTTGACCATTATGCCTTCATGCACCCAGACCTCGAACTCGGCGCCCCAGGAATCGGACATGGTCCAATGGTCCACGGTGAGCGTGCCCCACTCCGTGGAGAGCGACTCTTGGCCCACGAGCTCCGCTTGCAGGTAATCGAAGTCGTTGTCACCCATGAACGCGTACGTCTTCAGTAAGAAGTCGTCCTCTTGGATCGTCATGTTGTACGGTGGGCAGAATTTGATGACGTCCACGGTCGCGGTCATCGGGCCTACCCACTCGATGGTGCGGTTGATGTACCAGGCGAGACCGCCTCCATAGCTCTCACCGAGGGTCGACTCGTAATTAGCGAAGTCCCCGACATCGTAACTGTTGGCAGGATAGCTCCAAACATGGCTCGAAGTGTCGGACGAAGGGTACACGTAGGAACCTCCCTGGGACCAATCGTTGCACCTCCCACCGAGGTCATTGTAGGCGTAGATGTTGTAGATGTAGCCTATGCCATTGGTCACGCTGGTGTCGTTGAAGTCCTCGATGTCGCCAGTGACGTTGAAGAGCTTGGGAAAGCTCCAATCACCCTCTAGCAGCCGGCTGATCTGATATTTGGTTATTGGGCTTCCTCCGTCAGTGGGAGGCATCCAATAAACATGGACATAGCCATTCCCTGGGACAGCGAGTATGCTGAAGACCATCCCTGGCGCCCCTGGTATGACTCGGCTCCCATAGCTGTAGCCGATGCCGATTTCGTTGATCCCACATATTTCGTACTCATAGGTGACGCCGTTAACCACAGATGTGTCATTGAAGGAACGGGCATCAACGCCTAAGGTGAAGTTGGTCGGCGTCGATATATAGTCGTTCCAGACCGATCTCATTACCAGATAACCCGTCAAAGGTTTCCCTCCGTCATCCTCGGGAGGGGACCAGGTCAGGTTGACATAGCCGTTGCCCCAGAGGTAATCGCCCAGGATCTCTCCGGGTGTGAAAAAGGCCGTGAACGTCACGACATTGCTATGCAAGCTCTCACCAGCATCATTGATGGCTACCATGTAGAACTCATAGGTCCATCCTTTGTTCAGCTGATGGGAATTTATCGACCAGCTGCTCCAAATTGGATCAATTTGCCAAGAGCTTGTAATGTTGTTGGGCCCGACACCACAGTAGTACAGGACATATGCGTTCGCCTCGCCTCCTTGGTCTGACGGGCTCTGCCAAGTCAGGACGATATACTCTCCTGCGACGGTCTGCAAGGTCAGATCCTGTGGAGGCTCAGGTGCGACCACATCCTCATCCCCGTCGTTGCCTGGCATGACCAAGAATACGACCGCGGCCACCACTAGGATCGCGACGACCACGATCGCGGCGACCACCAACAATATATTCCGTCCTCTGCCCTTGCTGATTGGCGAGGGCGGAGCTTCCCCAACTTCCGCACTCATTTTTCTCACCTTTTCACATCGAATGATCGGCGTCGAACTCAAGACCATCAGAGACGTGCCTCGACCATCCTGGTCCTTCGCACTCTGTCCGGAGCCCCACCATCCGACATTATATCGGAACTCGATTACCGATTATTTATTTTTATCGGCTCTTTATGACAACGTTATCCTAAAAAGGATAGTTAATCATGTTATCGACTTGTTGATGCGCCCTCCTCTATGAGCTAGTAAAGTCACCCCATGATGGGATGGCATCACGGCCTTGGTTCATGATTCGATGAAATCACCAGCACATCGAGCCAACTGATACTATATTTTGTACAATAAGGATAACATTATCCTAATTATACGATAATCTTTTATACCTTCCTCGCCAACTAGGTCATTGGCCCTGATTGGAGCAAGGCCAGGCGAGGAGCGAACTCGTAAAAAGGGGGGAAGTTGGATGAGCAAGGTCCTGTTCGTTAGCGAGTCCATAGGTCCGGGCCACGTGACCCAGGATTTTAGGATAGCCAAGGAGCTCAGGAAGGCCCGTCCGGACACGGGCAATCATCTGGTTGCGTCTGGGCGCGGGGACGAGATGGACTTCGCCTCCGCCAGCTCCGACTCTCCGCAGAGCCGATCGCCGAGCAGCTCAGTTGACGATTACGCGGAGGACAGGGGCCTCCACGCCCTTCATTTTCGGCTTGAAGGAGTCCCCCTTTCCAAGAACTGTAGGAGCAAAGGGGCCCCGTCCTCCAGGAATTATTTCATAGCGTTCGCAGCGGAACGTTGAGGCCGAAGTCCTTGCTTAGCTTGGCCAGCTTCTGCTTGACCAAAGGCACGAGCGCGTCGTCCACCAGGATAACGAAGTCCTTGCCCATAGATACCTCGCGGGCGCAGTGCTCGAGGGCGTTGAAGCCGTAGTCCACCTTCATGCCGTTGTCATGCGCCCATTTCCTGGCCATGGTGCCGTAGACCCCGATGGCCTGGGGGCTCTCCTGACCGTTCGCTGCCGGGGGGATCTGCGGGTGCTGGTAAGGTTGCACGATCACCTTGACCAGGTGCACGGTCCCCACCTTCTTGCTCGCATCCGGGAACACCTTGTGCAGCATCTCCTCCGAGGTGTGAGGGTAAGGCGATTCCGCGTCCCCGCGTATCTGGCGCAGCCTCACGTTCATGTCGAAGAGCGTCGGCCTGGTCAGATCGAGGGCGTGCACCTGGCGCAGGTCCTGGAAGAACCCTTCAGGGAGGCCGGAGTACATCAGATGGCCGCGGTGCAGCACCCTCAGCTCGTCCGCCCATTCATAGGAAGTCTCGACGTCGTGGGTGGACATGATCACCGTGAGCCCCTGCTGGTTAAGCTCGTCCGCCAGCTCCAGCAGCTCGTGCACCATCCTCGAGTCCAATCCGGCGGTGGGCTCGTCCATCATCAGCACCTTGGGCTTCATGGCCAGTGCGCCGGCGAGCGCCACCCGCTTCCTCTGGCCGAAGGAAAGCTGCTGCGTAGGCCTCTCCCTGATGGACTCGAGATCCACCAGGAACAGGGCTTCGTCCACGCGCCTCTCCACCTCCTCGCGCTCCAGGCCCAGGTTCATCGGCCCGAAGGCCACGTCCTCCTCCACGGTGGTGGAGAATATCTGGTCGTCCGGGTTCTGCAGCACGACCGAGACCTGCTCCCTGAGCCTGGTCAGCGCCTTGGAGCTGTAATCGATCCTGCTCCCCGCGAAGAAGACATCACCCTTCTTCGGCCTCAGGACGCCGTTGAACTGGAGGAAGAGCGTGCTCTTGCCCGAGCCGTTCGATCCCAGGATGACGGTCTTCTTGCCCGTGGGGATGGTCATGCTGATGTCATCGAGGGCCAGGGTGCGGTTCGAGTACTCGTAGGAGAGGTTCCTGGTCTCAAGGATGGGCGGCTCCAAGGCCTCAGACCCCCAGCGCCAGCCCGTTCACGAGCAGGTAATTGAGGCCGAGCAGGCTCCCGACCACGAAGAAGGGGAGCAGGGCCCAGGCCGCGCTCATTTTGGCCGGGGGACGGAAGGATGGGAAATCGCCGTGGAAGTTGCGGCAGGAGAGCGCGTTCTGGGACCGGTCGGCGACCTCCAGCGAGCGGATGAAGAGGCCGACCGCGAGCTTGCCCGAGGTGCGGAACTTGTTCTTGGTCCCGCGGAAGCCGATGCGGCATTGCGCCGCCGTGTACATCACGTCCAGCTGCTCTAGCAGGAGGAAAGAGTAACGATACACCAGCACCACGAGCTCCGCCAGGTAGCTGGGGATATGCAGCGAGCGCAGGGCCTGCGCGAAATGCGGTATAGGGGTGGAGGTGGCGAAGAAGAGCATGACCACCACTCCGGCCATGGCCCTTACGAAGACCAATGCCGCCAGCTCGACTCCTTGCGGGTACAGGCTGATCTGCATGAAGCCCAGGTCCAGGGTGAAAAGGGGCTCGCCCGTTCCCTGGGTGACGAAGGCGAGGATGATCGTGCTGATCAATATGATGACCATCGCGTCCAGCAGGGCGAGCACGATGGCACGGGGGAACTTGAAATGGGTCGAATAGAAAAGCAGCGTGGCGCCGATCCCCAGCACCACCAAGGGGACGATTATGGTCGAGGACGCCAGCGAGGCGATGAGCAACGCCATCACCAATGCCAGCTTCCCCAACGGTGGCCAGCCGTAGGCCGGTGAGCAATAGGCCATGTCCCCGATGGAGACGTCGCATCCTCTCTGAGGCATCCTCCTCTTCTTCCCTGGTTTTTTCGTCCTCCTTAGGAAGTAGTAGACGAGGACCAGTCCAATCGCCGCCTGGAGAGCCAGAAGGGCGTAGACCTGCCCTTCCGTCGGCGACCAGAGGGTGTCGGTCCAGCGCTCGAAGCCTCCGGTGATGTCCTCGATGGCCTGGCTTCCCTGGTCATCGGAGCCGATGAAGCCCGAGCCAGGGTTCAGTATATAGGCAAGGACGACCACGCCGGCCACGAAGGCGGCGCCTAGCACGTAGAGCGTCCTGTAATTCGTGCTCCCCTTGATATTGCGCACCTTGCCCGCGAGCGTGTCAGGCCTCGTCCTCGCGAGGAAGTCGAAGAAGATCACCATCAGCACCGCCTCCGCCAAGGCCAATGGGACCTGGGTGATGGCGAAGATGACGAAGAAGGCGTAGAGGGAGGCGAGCACGCTGCCGTTGGAAGGGAAGGCGAGAGCCAGCTGGAAGGACGTGACCATATAGGTAACGAAGTCCGCTAGGAAGGCGGCGGTGAAGACCGAGGCGGCCATCGAGACCCTTGCCTTCTGCAGGGAGCGGAATGCGAGATAGGCCACAAAAGGCCCAGCCACGCCCATGGAGAAGACGTTCGCCCCCAGGGTGGTGAAGCCGCCATGAGCTATCAGGAGCGCTTGGAAGATGAGGACGATGAAGGAGAGGAGGGCAGTGACCCCCGGACCGTAAAGGATCGAGGAGAGGCCCGTCCCCGTTGGATGAGAGGAGGAGCCGGTGACGGACGGTATCTTCAAGGCGCTGAAGACGAAGATGAACGCGCCCGCCAAGGCCACTGTGAGCTTCTGCTCCGGGTGATCCTGGGATATCCGCTTGACCTTCCAGGCGCCGTAGATGACGAAAGGCAGCGAGACCAGCCACCAGAAGACGCACCATAACAGGGGCAGGTAGCCCTCCATTATGTGCACTTGCCCTCACACTCCTTGCAGACCCCGATGATGCGCAAGGACCATCTGCTCACCCGCATGCCCACTGCTCTCTCCATATCTGGATTGCGGATCTCGTAAGGGACGCAGATAAGCCGCTTGCAGTGCTCGCACTCGAAGGTAGTGTTGCTGAACGGATGACGGATGAAGGCGCTGACGTTCCCGGCCTTCGTCTCCGAAACGAGTCCCTCGTCCACGAGCTTGTTGAGGTTCCTGTAGACAGTGCCCAAGCTGATGTTGGGAAGCCTCTTCCTCGCCTCGGAGTACACCTCGTCCGCGGTCAAAGGGGCTACGCTGTCGTAGACGATGTCGACTATCGTCTTCAGCTGCTTCGTCCACCGGTTCGGTGGTGCGGACATATTAGTAATGATTATCATTTGCAGTATAAATCGATTCCCACATAGGGTACGGATGGGATTGTTGCAGCCATACCAGTATGAAGGAGTATGACGTTATTAAAAGAGGTGTTACGATAACTTCATAATCCTGAAATGACAATCAGGCCGGTAACACGAAAAAAATGGTCGTATGAAAGGGGGATGTTGTGCACATAATGGATGGGTTGATGAGCCCAGCCGTTTGGATCTCGGGCTGGGTGCTGATATTGCCTATCCTGGCCTATGCCCTGTACAAGGTCAACCGTTCTATCGATGAGCGCACCATACCCTTCGTCGCGCTATTGGCGGCCGGGATCTTCGTGGCACAGATGATCAACTTCCCTATACTCGGGGGCACGAGCGGGCATCTCCTCGGCGCCGCCCTGGCCACCTTCCTGGTGGGACCGATGCTGTCCATAGTGCTGATCACGGTGGTCCTGACCATGCAGCTGATGTTCGGTGATGGGGGCATCACCGCCTACGGGCTGAACGTCCTCAACATGGCCATAATCGGCTCGCTTTCCGCGTGGCTGGTGCTGAGCGTAGTCCCGAAGGACAAGAGGCTTCTGGCGCTCCCGTTCGCGGCGTGGACATCGGTGTTCTTGGCGGCCACAGCCTGCGCCATCGAGCTCTCGATCAGCTACGTCCCTGGAGAGTATGGGGTAGCGCCATGGATCGCCTTCCCCACCATGATGGCCAGCCACGCCCTCATCGGTATCGGCGAGGCGATAATCACCACCGGCGTGGTCGTCTACCTGGCCAAGGTATCCCCTGGAATGCTCCGCCTTCGCAACGGCGGTCCTGCCGCCATCACCTAACTTCAGCCGTCGAGACTATGCCAAGGCGGGCGCGATCACTTTGATGGTCTTCGCGGTCGCCCTGGTCGGCTTCTTCCTCTTCGCCGCCGCCTACCCTGATGGGCTGGAGAAGGTGCTCGAGAGCGTGGGGTTCGAGGAGGGCGGGCCTGTCTTCCAATCGCCTCTGAGCTATGGTGAGGACTATCTGACGATGCTCGTGGCCGGCTTGATCGGTTTCGCGGGCATCCTGATCCTCCTCTATGTCTTCCTCAAGACGATGCGGGGGCTCGGGTCCTCGGGCTCGTTCTCCGGCATGACCGAGGTGGACAGGTTCGCCCTGAGCTCGCGACTGGTCGGGTTCGATGCCCGCGTCAAGGTGGTCTGCACCGTGGCGCTGGTAGTGGCTCTGGCCCTCCTCACAGACCTGCAGGCTGTTATCTTGATACTGATATTCGTGGCGGTCTTGGTCGTGGCATCCGGCGTTCCGATAAAGCACACGCTCTCCGTCCTCCTGATTGGACTGCCATTCGCCCTGTTCGCCTCATTGATGATGCTCTTCTTCTCGGGTCCGGAGGGCGCGTTGTTGATGTTCCTGAGGATACTGGCCTCGATCTTGGCGCTCATCTGCTTGGTGACCACCACCCCGTTCTTCATGCTCCTGGCCGCGTTGAGGTCGCTCAGAGTGCCGAAGGTGCTGGTCAATCTCCTGCTCTTCAGCTACCGCTTCATCTTCCTTCTCCTCGACGAGATGGGCAGGATGCGCACCGCCCGCAAGGCTCGAGGATTCATAGGCGGCAAGAGCCTCAGGGACCGAGCGGCCTTCACCACCCTCTCCAACACCATCGGCATGGCATTCGTGAGGGCGAGCTCGAGGGGCTCCAGGATCTATGATGCGCTGCTCTCCCGCGGCTACTCGGGAGAGGCGGGAGGGTTCGAGCGGCTGCGGTTGCGGGGGCGAGACGCAGCCTTGGCCTTGGCGTTCTCTTTCGTGGTCGGGATTTCCTTGCTCATGCAAAATGGGGCGATCATATGGACGTGGTAGTTCTCGAGTCGGTGGGCTATGATTATGACGACGGTCACGAGGCGCTACGCGACGTGAACCTGAGGATCAAGCAAGGGGAGCGCGTCGCCCTGGTCGGTCCGAATGGGGCGGGCAAGAGCACCCTCATGCACATCTTGGCAGGCTTGTTCCTTCCCAGCGATGGGAAGGTGACGATAATGGGGAAGGAACTGACCAAGAAGGACACCGCCGAGGCCAGGAAGCATGTCGGCCTCCTCTTCCAGGACCCGGACGATCAGATCTTCATGCCCACGGTCCGGGAGGACGTGGCCTTCGGCCCCGTCAACCTGGGCCTATCCAAGCAAGAGGTGGACGCGAGGGTGGAGGAGTCGATGCGGCTCACATCCATCGGCGGCTACCGGGACCGTGCGCCGCACCATCTTAGCTTGGGAGAGAAGAAGAGGGTGGCCATGGCAGGCCTGCTGGCCATGTCCCCGGGGATCCTATTACTGGACGAGCCGACCGCCAACCTGGACCCTCAGAGCCGAAGGGAACTGGTGAACATCCTGGAGAGTAGGAAGGAGACGATAATCATCGCCACGCACGACATGTCCGCCGCCTTCCATCTGGCCAACAGGATCGTGGTCCTGAAGACCAATGTGCTCTATGACGGCGATCTACCCGGCCTGCTGCGCGACCCCCGCATCCTGCAGGAAGCGCGGCTGGAGATGCCTTCGTTCTCCAGGCTCATGCAATCCTGGGCCTTGGAGACGGGCAAGTCCTTCGAGCCCCCCTTGACGGTCAAGGAGGCGCTCGATGTCCTTCGCCACAACTACTGCTGCCGCTCCAATCCTGATCATCCCCATTAGCCCCGCCTACTTCTTCCTCTTCTTCTGCAGGTAGGCCAGCTCGATCGCCACCGCCACTAGGAGAACGAAGGTGAGGATGATCACCCAGGAGAAGTCCGTCCCCGCCTTGGCCATGGGAGCGGGACCGATATCCGTTACCTCCCCGGCCGATAATGTTACGTTGACACGGATGTCCGAGTAGCCCTCGTAGCTGATAGTGAGGGTGTGCGTGCCCGAGGGTGCTATAATGTTCGAACTCCCCGTCCCGGTCGGTGGTCGCGGTTTGGCCGTTCTCCAGCGAGACCAGCGCTCCCTGTATCGGGGCGTTGAGCTCGTCCAGCACCTTGCCGGAAACCGTGCCTAGATTGGGCTGGATGCGGAACTGCCACAGCAAGGGGGTCATGGAGTTGCCGGCCAGGTCTCGCCCGGTCACCTCCACGTCATAGGTGGCGTTGTAAGGGAACGGCTCCGCGGGAGTGTAGCGCATGAAATCGTCCCCCTCCCAGGAGATCGTGCCCGAGGCCCCGATGTACACCCGGACGCTGCTGGTGACCATCGGCTCCGAGAAGGTCACGGTGATCGCCGCGCTGACGCTGACCGACGTCCCCAAGGGGCTGTAGCTCAATGCCAAAGGCGGCACGGAATCGAGGATAAGCTGGATCGTTCCCTCGGGGCCGATATTCCCCGCTCGGTCCTTGGCCCGCACCGAGGCGTTGTACCAGCCATCGAGGTTGCCGGTCGAGGTGTAGGATAGGGATGTTCCCACCTCCGTCCAAGGCCCGATCTCGGTCGCATAGGCGCTGCCGTTGAAGTAGGTCCTCGAGGTCCTCACCTGGTAGCCGGAGATCCCGGAGGAATTGTCCGTGGAGGCGCCCCAGGAGAAGGAGATGCGCCCGTTGCTCACGTACAAGGACGGTTGTACCACCGTTGGGGGCGAGGGCGCGAAGGTATCGATGCCGAATGTCGACCTGGCCACGGTCTGTTGCGAGGAGTTGCTCACCCCCTTCACCTCCAGGAGGTGGGAGCTGTAGTTCAGCCCATCGAAACGAAAAGTGGTATCGAGGCCTACGTTGGTCCAGTTGCTCCCATCCAGGCGGACCTCGTAGTGGTCCATGCCCAACGGCGAGTCGCTGCCAGACCAGCGGGCCTCGAAGGAGGTGGAGTTGATCCATCCACCGGTGACAGGATAAGAGATTGCCACGACCGGCTGGCTGAAGTCCACGGTGAAGTTCACCGTCCCGATGTTGGTGTTGTATGCCCTGTCGAACGCCTTGATGTAGATGGTGTGGCGGCCATCGGAGAATCCGGTGAAGACGTGGCTGAAGGTGTACCCCAAATCGAGCCATCCGATCCCGTCCCCCGAAGCGTAGAAGTACCAGAGCCCGCTGCCGACGTCGGAGGCGGTCCACATGACGTTGATCTCCCGCCCCTGCACGATCTGGCCCTCGAGCGGATAGGTGATGGTGACCTTGGGAGGCGTCAGGTCCACATAGATGCCGACCTGGCCGACGCCGTAGTTGCCAGCGATGTCGTAGACGCGCACCCCTATCATGTGATCGCCTTGCGCCAGGGAGGTGACGTTGAACTCCGTCGACAGGCCTATCTCCAGAGGATCGAGCGAGTCCACAAGGACGAAGGTGGTGTTCAGGCCGGAGCGGTCGTCGCTGGCATTCCAAAGCATGACCACGTAGTCGGTGCTCAATATTAGGCCGTATGACGGGTAGAACCAATCCACGACCGGGGCCACCGTGTCCACCTGGAAGGTGGTGGAGTTGACGCCGCTGTTGCCCGCCTGATCATAGGTTTGGACCTCTACCAGGTGCGAGCCCTCGGCCAGCGATGGCGTGGTGTAGGTGAGGGCCGTGGAAACGTTGACCCACAAGGTTCCGTCCAAGCGGACCTCGGACCAGGCCAGTGGCGAACCGATGGACACCACGCTCCATTCGATCAGCACGTTGCGCTTGTTAACGTAGGTTCCGTAAGCTGGCCTGAGTATCTCCACCTGAGGACCAGTGAGGTCCACGGTGACGTTGAGCTGGGCGGTGCCGTAGTTGCCGGCCTGGTCCAAGGCTCGAACGAAGAGGGAGTGCCCCCCTTCTCCCAGCACCAGGTCATAGCTCGAACTGAGCCCCATAGGGATCCATGGCCCCGAGTCCACCCTGACCTCGAAGGCAGTGATGATGGTGAGGTTGTCCGTGCCATTCCAGGCCAGATGGACGTTCTTGTTGCGCAGGTCGGTCTTCGAGGGCGAGGTTATCGTGACCACCGGCGCGTATGGGTCTATAATCAGGTCCGTGGACGTTGTGCTTATCAGATCGACGGAGTCGAACGCCCTCACATAGATTATGTGCGCGCCGGGAGACATTACAAGAGATGTCTGGTTCTGCGTCTGAAGCGATGACCATGCCCCGCCGTCGACCCTGAACTGGTATCCCTTGATACTTGTGCCATTGTCCGTTCCCGTCCATCGCACCAGCACGCTCGACTGGTTCTGGATCGAGCCAGGCTGAGGCAGGTTGATGACGAGGACCGGGCTCCAAGCGTCGACGTAGAACTGCACGCTGCTCTGATTGCTGTTCCCTTCCCGGTCGGTCGCCCGGACGGCGAAGGAGTGCGTGCCTTGATCCAAGTTCGGAAGTGGATAAGAGATATTGGTGCCCACGTCCAGCCATGCGCCCGCATCCAAGCTCACCTCGTACTTGGCGATGCCCGAGCTAGGCTCCGGGTCGGAGCCTGTCCATGCCGCGACGATCAAGGTGTTATTCAGCAGCTCCCCTTGAACAGGATTGGTGATCTCAACAGTGGGCTTCACCACGTCCGACCTCGGAACATCGAATGAGATGATGACACTCGACCCTATGGACGACCTAGCCCGGATGTCGTATGTGTAGTCGCTGATGCTGCTGATGGAGGTATCGTTGTACTCCGTCTGGCCGGGCGCAAGGGTGAATGGGACTGTGCTAGTGGAGTTCATCCTCACGATGTAGTAGGATGTCAGCGGAGCATAGGCGGTGTAGTTGGGCGCGCTCCATGTCAAGTGAACGTAGGTCTTGCCCTTCTTGTAGTCGGCGTTGGTCACCGGCCCGAGGGGACCGCTCAAGGGCTTGAGGTCGGTTGCCTTGCCGGCCAGGGCGTAGGGCGAGTCGACGATTCCATCGCGGTTGTCATCCGGCGTGGTCATATCCGACCAGTAGTTGCCCCTACCCGAGAAGCTCCAATCGTCGTTGCTGGAGTCGTCCCTGGCCTGCTTGTTGTTGGGGGATGGGACGGAGGAGGTGCCGTTGTTGTGGATCATGAGGTTGAGGTAGAAGCGCGAGGCGCTGGAGGACGTGGCATCCACGGCGTAGCCGACGCAATCCTGGATAAGGTTGTCGTGCACGACCACGACGCTTGTGGACGAAAGCATGATCCCGCTCCCGCTCGCCTTGATGATCTGGTTCTGATAGACCATGGCGCCGCTGCCGCCTGTTATGCGCAGCCCCATCGCCTCGTTACTGAGGATGTTGTTGTACAGGACCGGGTAGGCGCAGGAGTCCAACCTTATCCCGGCGGCTTCATTGCCCCCAAGACGATTGGTGCTGATCTGGAGGTTGGTCTCGCCCACGCCCTTGAGACCGAAGAGGGAATTGCCGAATAAACTGTTCTCCAGAACCTTGTTGTTAGTGCCCAGGACAACGATGATTCCCGAGTCCAGGTTGAAGGAGCAATTGTTCCTGAGCAACGTCGACGAGCTTGAAGTATGGAGATATATCCCCGCCTGGGAGTTGCCTTGAAGGATGTTGTCCTTGATTGAGGCAGAGGTAGCATTGATCTCCATGCCCCTGTAGCCGTTTAGCAGGGTGTTGTTCGCTGCCTCGACCAGGGAGCTGGACTGCACTAGGATTCCGATCCTGCATCCGTCCGCCTCGTTCCAGGCGAGCTTCGCACCGTTCGACCCGACCACCTGTACGCCCGCTAATGAATGGCCGCTGATGACGTTCTCGTCGATGACCGCTCCAGTGCTGGCCGTCTGGACGAGGATGCCTCTGCTCGCGGTGCCCCCGATATCGTTGCCGATCACTTTGGAGTTGGTCGAGCTATCTCTGAGCCAGATTCCGGTCTCGCAGCCCACCAAAGTGTTGTTCCATATAGATGGTGAGGTGCATCCTGCGAGCTCAATTCCTGCGACGGAGCAATCCTGCAGGTTATTCGCGACCAATCTGAGATCAGGGCAGCTTTGAGCGAGTATCCCCTTCTGCAGGTGCTCAGCGTGTTATCCCTGGTCACGCCCCCGACGACGTTTTGGATGATGATCGCCCTCGCGCCTACGGAAATGGTGTTGTTCCTCACCGTCGGGGAGGTGGCGTTGCCCAAAGATATCCCGATCGGGTTCTTCGAGAGCTGATTCCAGGAGATGTCATGCGGAGCCGAGGTTCCATTGGTCGAGATGGCGATTGCGGTGCAAGAGATGATCGTATTATTATTCACCATGACATTGGCGGAAGTCTCGATCATAATCCCATAATCGCAGGACGAGATCGTGCTCAAGTTGAGCATTTGATTGCGAGAGCCGGTGAGATGGATGCCCGTCTCATCGTCGAAAAGGTCGTTGCTATCGAACAGGCAATCCACTAGGTTCGTGGCGTTGATGCCATGGCCCGCTGAGGAGCAATTGTTTACTGCGAAGGTGTCGTTGGATGAGCCGATTGCTGATATGCCAGTGACACCTCCGAGGCAGATATTGTTGCTCACCATTGAGCGATTGCTGCGATCGAGCCAGATCCCATAACTTGTGTTCTCAAGATAGTTTTGGGATATGTTCAGGCTGTCGCATGATATCCCAAGGAGTCCAACGCGGTCGCATTACGGCAGGTAATAGATGTGATGGTGATTTCGCTGGACGCTTCGATCCAAGCCCCGATGGGATTGTCGGAGAGGTCGCTGTTCTCTATCGAGCAGGGTCCCGTGACGTTGAAGATGGCCATGGCCGCCCCTGGTGAGAACAAGTCGACGCCCGATGGCGGCACCGTGCAATTGAAGATCTCCACCCAATGATTCTGAATTTCAAGGTCGTGTTGCCGATGTAGAGGCCAGAGTAGTTGCCTTGGGCGTCCGGGGACCATCCAGTACCATCGATCAAGAATGGTTTATCAACGGATCCATCCTTGTTACCATGGCGTGTCCCAACCGTAATAATTGGCCAGCAGTAGGAGCTCCGCGTCGCTATCTATCCTAAAGAAAGCGGATGCGCCCAGCTCTGCTCCAGGCGCTTGGTCGAAGGGCGTTGGTCCCTCCGCAGCGACAGCGACGGTGCCGAAGAGCATCAGGGCTAGCATAACGAACGCTGCCAAAGCTAGCGAAATCTTCGCCGACGACAACCATCCACCTCTAAGGGCCTAGACTCCTAAGACGAACACGCTATTTATGCGTATTTCGAATTCACCAACCTCATTCTCGTCCTAGATAACAGTCCAGTCGGTGAGCGTCCTGATCCAAAGAAAAATGAAAATCGGGTAAGGGGTTTGCTCGGATCTATCCACGGACTACTTCTTGCCTTTGGGCTGCTCTTCGACCTTGGGCTTCTCCTCGGGCTTGGCTCCCTGCTTCTTCTTGAAGTAGAGGAAGTAGAGGGCCAGGAGGGCGATGACCGCGATCACGACCAAGATGATCAGCCAGGTCCAGTTGTCGACCGGGGTCATGCTCAGGTCCTCGAGCTCGTTAACCCCTGTTGTAACGACCACGTCATTCCGCACTAGGTCCTTCTGGCCCGAGGCGGAGATGGTTAGGTTGTAGATGCCCACTGGCACGTCCAAAGCGACGTTGCCGTTCTCGTCGGAGAGTGCCGTCACCCAGAAGCTCGTGCCCTGCGACATGTTCACTCTGGCGCCTTCTATCGGGTTCCCATTCACGTCCTTTATCACGCCGGTGACATGCGCGATGGTGGTGAAGCCCCAGGAGACCGTCCCGGTCAGATGGTTGTTCGCCACGTCTCTACCGGACACATCCACTGTGTATGACGTTGCATAGGCCAGGTTAGAGCTGGGCAGGAAGACGCACTCGGTCTTGGCGGCGTTCCAGGTGAAGAGGCCGGATACCGTTCCTGGGCTCAAGGCCACGGTGACGGTGCTCGGGTTCATCTCCTCGCTGAAGACGATGGTCATCCCCGTACCGCGCAGCACTCCGTTGGCGCCCGATACCGGCACGTGCGAGACGATGCTCGGGTCCACGGTGTCCACGAAGAACTGCACTTGGCTCGTGACCTCGTTCCCGACCAGGTCCTGAGCCCTCACCATGAAGGTGTATGGCGTGGTGGTTGTATCGGCCGGCACGGTGAGATCGTAGTAGTCCTCTAGCCCGACCGATGTCCAATCCTCATCGGTCAGCAGCTTGACCCATATCTCCTTGACACCAGAGTAGTCGTCGCTGACGTCGAAGTTTACAGTCAGGGTGCGGCTGTTCAGATGCGCTAGGTTTGATGGATCTGTTATGTCGATGACCGGTGCGCTCGTGTCCACCAAGGCCGTCACCATCTTCTCCTGGCTATTGCCGACCATGTCCCATGCCTTCACGTAGAAGGTGTGGCTGCCTTCGGAGAGGGCGCTGAAGGTGTGGTTCAGCTCGCCGGTGACGTTCACTGGCGCCTCATTATCAACCCAGGCCCACCAGAACCATAGCCCCGTTGCGTTGTCGATGGCGGTCCAATTCACCATTATGGAGTCAACGCCGAACATGGAACCATCGGCCGGGTGGTCGATGACCACATAAGGCGATGTGACATCGGTCATGAAGCCGATGCTCTCCAGAGCGAAGTTACCGGCGAGGTCGATCGCCTTCACGGACACTGTATGCGACCCGTCGCTGAGGTTGGTGAAGAGGTAGCTCACCTCGCTGCTAGGCAGGTCGAACCAGCCTTGCCCGTCGATCTGCAACGAGTAGTTCTGGATGCCTGTCAGGTCGTCGTAACTTGTCCATTCGACCATCACATCCGTCGCCGCCAACATCGCGCCCTCACCAGGGAAGTCGATGGCGAGCAGCGGAGCGGTCAGGTCGACCATGAAGGACACGCTGGTGGCGTAGCTGTTGCTGGCATTGTCGACGGCCCTGACCGAGAATGTGTGCACGCCCTCCGTTAGGGTCAAAGTCCTCACGGTGTCAGCCCCCATGTACTGCCAAGCTTCGGTGTCCAACTTGGACTCGTAATAGGCGATGCCCGTAGCGTCAGTTCCCACCCAGGCGGCGAGCATGGTCGAGGAGTTGTAATATCCGCCGCTAACCGGGCTCAGAATAACGACCACTGGGCCAGTCGTGTCCACAAAGAACACGATGCTGGTGCTGTTCATGTTGGTGGCGTTGTCCCAGACCGTGATGTTGAAGGTGTGCCAGCCCTCGCTCAGGGCGACCATGGGCGTGTAGGACTTGGCCGAACCGATGTAGGCATCGACGCCATCAAGGCTAACCATGGTGTCGTTAACGCCCGAGCCAGCCTCGATCACATCCCAACTGATCGTTGGCAGATTTGTGTTGAGGTAGCTTCCTGATATTGGGTCGACCTCAGATATGATCGGGGCCACCGTGTCCACGACGAAGGTGACGGTACCCACGGCATTGTTGCCCGCCATATCCACGGCCCTCACCTCTACCACATGAGTCCCATCGGTCAGGTTTAGCTGCTGAGAGGTGTTCGAGCCTACGTTCACCCAGCTTCCGTTTCCAATCCTGTATTCAATATGGTCCAGGTTGACGTCGATGGCATTCCAACTGACCGTTACGGACCCGGTGTTGTTGAAGGATGCGTTCATCGGGGCTAGGATCTCGATCGTGGGGGTTGCCGTGTCCACGGTGAATTCGCTGACGGTGGTGCCATTGTTTCCGAGGGTGTCGTTGGAGGCTATCACCAACTGCCAGATCCCATCTATCAGGTCTGCACCACCATTGAGGTTGGTGATCCATAAGGATCCCAGGCCCGTGACGTTTACCCAAGCTGAAGATGAACCAGTGGTGTTGATCAGCATGGCCCACGAAGTGTTGACGCCTACGGCATCGGCGATCGTCCAGTTTGCGGTGAAGTTCACATTGCTGGTGAACCAACCATCCGTTGGGAGGATGACGGTGACCACTGGGGCTGCCTTGTCAACTATCACGCTAACGTTCTTCACAACGCTGTTGCCGGCCATGTCGCGCGCCAAGACGTCGATGACGTAGGTGCCGTTCTCCAGACCGGAGACCTCGTAGGAGGTAGCCAAGCCCATGTTTATCCATGGGCCGGAGCCCACCCTGAGCGAATAGTTCCTCATGCCCGAGGTAATATCATAGCCAGACCACACGACCGTGAACGAACCGGTGCTGTTCTGGTATCCCTCGCTCGGTGCGGTGATGATGAGGCTCGGCGCCTGGGTGTCGACCATCACGTTCACGGTGTCGAAGCCGGTGTTTAGAGCCTCGTTGGTCACCCGGACGGTGATCAAGTGGTTCCCGTCTGGCACGTCGAAGAAGGTGTGGGTGAGTAAGAGGTTCTTATCGACCCATGCCTGCGCGTCCATCCTAACATCGTAATTGGCAACGGCCGATCCGTTACCGAATCCTTCCCAATACGCGGTGATATTGGAGGTCGCGAAGAGTGCGCCCTCGGCAGGAGAGGTTATGTTCACAACTGGGACGTTTCCGAATGGCAAGGTGATCGACACGCTCCTGTTACCAGAGGTGCCGAAGCTGTTGTTGCCCAGCACGGAGTAGGTGTAGGTCTGACTCGCCGAGACGACGTCATCCTGGAAGGAGTTGGTGCCGATGTTCACGAACCATTTCTGGTCGGGGACGCCTCCTCCTGTTCTATAGACGACATACTTGCTCTCGGGCGAGGAGAGCAGGTCACCAGCGCTGTAGTTGCTGGGATTCCAGGTGAGCAGGACCTTGGGCCCGGCCCCGCTCTCCGCGTTGAGGCCACCGACAGGCCCGATGGCATAGGTCAAGGGGAACTCGTCCACCTGGCCGCCGCCGTTAAGCAGGTATGGGGTGTCGGAGATGCCAGTGTCATGCAGTCCGGGCGCGGATTGGTCGTTCCAGAAGTTGCCGAAGCTGGAATCGTTCCAGAGGTTCTGACCATCGACGAAGTCGAAGGCCTGGACGCCTCCCGCGTTGCAGTCCTTGAAGACGTTATGGTGCACGAACATCCCAGAAGTGTTGTAGAGAAGGTTGACGCCGTAGCCTGCGCAACCAAGGAACGAGTTGTAGGTCACGCTACCATCGAAGGTCTGGTTCAAGGTGATGCCCGTTCCGCCTCCGAGGAAGCTGTTGTGGAATATCCTAAGTCTGAGGTTGCCTGCGTTGCCGACGACCCCGACGCCGCAGTTGCTGAAGACGTTGTCCTTCACCAACGCATCGTTGTCATCCGTCATCAGGAAACCGGCGGACGTGCAGTTCAGGAGGACGTTGTCGACCAGGGTGACGTTGTTCGAGTCGTAGTTCATTAGCACGCCGATCGTACCGACATTCTCGAAGGTGTTGTTGTGGACGAAGGTGCTCATCGAGCCTTGGTCGTTGAATATGCCCAATGTGCAGTTCAGGATATCGTTGAAGCCGATGCTGACGTGATCGCAGTGTTCGAGATGGATCGGCATCTTGACCTCGCTGATGACGTTCCCATTCACGACGGCGCCGGGGCATATGGAGAGGTTGACGGCCTTCGTGGTCGCCAATGTTGATCCGGTGTAGAACAAGGCGTTGTCCCGCACCTGCGGAGCAAAGGACCTCTCCATGAGGATGGACGTCTCGCAGTCGAAGACCGTGCAATCGAAGACCTCAACGCCTACTGTGTTGTTGCACCAGATCCCGATCATGGTGTCGTTGATCTCCAGGTCGTGCACCTTGAACGAAGTCCTGACGTTGGAGATGTGGACACCGATGCCGTCACTGGCGGTGTTGTTGATGGTCCAGTTCTGGACGATGAAATGCAGGTTCGTTATGTTGGCGATGTAGATCCCGACCGCTGCCCCGTCCATGTCGATCTGGCGGTCACCATTGGTGCCATCCAGGACATAGGGGTCCAGGGCTGTGCCGGTTCCGTTCCAGCCGTAAAGGGCCGCGGCTGCCACCAGATCGGCCTGATTGTCGATCCTTATGGTATCGCCGGCTCCAGGATATCCTCCGGGTGCGGGATCCGCCATTGCTGGCGAGACGGCGCTCACGATCGAGACCAAGCTGAGCAGCGCCACCAACAGCGCCGCGATCGTCATCCTATAGAATGCTCTAATTCGAAATCCCTCCATACCAGATTACTTCGACGTTATTATTGGAAAACCCATCAATGAAGGGGTATATAGACGTTAATCCAAGAAAATCATTGGCGAGAACCATCTGGCTCTAAGCTTATGCGCCTTGAGGCGCTAGGGCTTCCGCAGCACCACCTCATAGAGCTTCTTCACGAACGGGGGCGAGGTGTCATCGAACTCCCGGATCCACTCGAGCTCGTAGCCCTTGCTCACCCTCATCACCTTGCTCTCGTCGAAGAAATGCACCACGAAGCCCATCGGGTTCTCGTACATGTCCTCGCCGCACGGCGTGAACTTGCCATAATGCGGGTCGTGGATGTTGCGCACAGAGTAGATGTTGAGCCCCCCAGGACGTAGAACTCGCAGGCATTCCTTCATGATGGCCGAGATCTCCGCCTCGGTCATCTCCATGGTGAAGAACATGTGCGAGTAGATTGCATCGAAAGACCCGTCGGGCAGAGGGATGCCGTTACGGACGTCCTGGACCTCGATGACGAAGCCCTTGTCAAGCTTCATCTCCTTGGACCTGTCGCGCATGTAGCAGACGCCGGTCTCGGAGTAGTCCAGAGCGGTCACGCTCAGACCGTTGCTGAGGAACAGCCAAGTGTCCCTTCCCTGGCCGCAGCCCAGCTCCAGTATCTTCCTGACCCCGCGCTGTTTGAAGACCTCCAAGGCCCTCATGCCAAGCTCGCTAGGCTCGGAGCCGAAGAACTCCTTCTGCTTGTACGTCTCGTCCCACTGGTGCTTCTGGTCCTTGCCTGGCGCTCCTTGCATGCACCTGTGATTCGCCTGGGCCGGGATATGCTTTTTGCTCACCTGAGGGCCAATGCATGACGATAGGCTGCCAGGGCCGCAGCCTCGCCCTGAGCGATCGAGTCCCGGACGTCCTTCGGTGCCTCGGCGCACCCAGCCACGAAAACGCCCCTGACCGAGGTGCTGGTGCTCTCGAACCGATCGTCTTCGCCGATCAGGCCGTCCTTGTCCGGCCTGAGGTCGAGCATGCTCAGCAGCTCGGACGTCCCTTGCGACGGACGCAGGCCAACGCTCAGGACCGCCAGGTCCACCGGGATCTCGTAGAGCTCCTTGAGCAGGGTGTTCTCCCCTACCACCAGCAGCCTCTCAGAACCTGGCCTCCTGACGATCATCGATGGCTGGCCGCGTATGAAGCGCACGCCTTTCTCCCTGGCCTTCTTATAGAGCGCCTCGTACCCCTTGCCATGAGTGCGGATGTCGATGTAGAGGACGTAGACCTCGACCGAGTTGTCCGCCTCCTTGACGGCGATGGCGTTCTTGATGGCGTTCATGCAGCAGACGGCGCTGCAGTACGGCACGCCCCTGGTCTCCACCCTCGACCCGACGCATTGCACGAAGGCCACGGCGCCGACCGTGCCCCCGTCGCTGGGGCGCTTCAAGCCCTTCTGCACGATCTCATCGAACGAGGTGGACAGCAGGACGTTGGCCAGTTTCGGATAACCTAGCTCAGGGATCGCGCTGGCATCGATGGGCTCCAATCCGGTGGCGAGGATGATGGCATCAGCCTGCAGCGTCCTCCTCTGGACGCAACCTCTCGCATCGGCGTTGGGCCTGAGCTCCATCTCCACCTCGAACCTCCTCCCCGCCTTATCGACCGTGACGACCTCGGCGCTGAGCATGGCCTCGAAGTCCTGGGATGCCTCGAGCTCTCCCACGAACACATCGATGATGTCCTGGCCCTTATCCATGGTCGGAAAGACCGCCGATGATTTCGCTATCCTTCCGCCAAGCGACATCTCCCTCTCCACCAGTCTAACCTGGACCCCTTGGTCCACCAAGGAAAGGGAAGCGGCCAGGCCGGCAACGCCTCCCCCGATGACCAGTACAGTGCCCTTGGAACCCGTCGCGCTCATCAGCTCTCCCCGTGCCCACTACGCTCTACCCAATAGAAAATGCTTCCATCTCGTCCTTGGCAGCGCATCGGAGTTGGCACAGGATTAAAATCATCCCCTGCCCATCTGCTCCGCTGGAGCGGACGATATGCTGGAGATCGAGAACCTCCACGTCGAGGTTGGGGGACGAAAGATCCTCAAGGGGGTCGACCTGAGCGTCATGGCCGGTTACACCAACGTGCTCTTCGGCCCCAATGGCTCGGGTAAGTCCACGCTGCTCATGACCATCATGGGCTTCAGCGGTTACAAGGTGACGGAAGGCAGGATACTCCTCAACGGCGAGGACATCACCAAGCTCTCCGTGACGGAGAGGGCGGACCTGGGCATCGGCATCATGATGCAGAGGCCGCCCAACCTGGTGGGCGTGAACCTGCGCAACATGCTCCAGGTCACGGCCAAGGGCAAGCCCTCGGTGCAGGGCGCCAAGGACCTGGACATGGAGAGGTTCCTGGACCGTGACGTGAACGTGGGCTTTTCAGGTGGGGAGATAAAGCGCTCCGAGCTGCTGCAGCTGGAGGCGCAGAACCCCTGCCTCTACCTCCTGGACGAGCCGGAGAGCGGCGTGGACCTGGTCAGCATCGAGCGGGTGGGCAACAAGGTGAAGGACCTGCTGCACGGCACGAGCTGCGCGGGCAGAAAGGGAAGGGTGGGAAAGGCCGCCCTGGTCATCACTCATACAGGGCAGATCCTTGACTACATCGAAGCGGACCGCGGCTATGTGATGTGCAACGGTACGGTGATGTGCTCGGGGAACCCGCGCGAGCTTCTGCAGGAGATCAGTAAGATGGGCTACGAGGAGTGCATAAAATGCAAGCTGAAACTGACCACCGTGAAATGAGGAAGAAGGCCGAGGAGGCCAAGGAGAAGAAGGCCGCCTTCGGCGAGGACATCGACCTCGAGAAGTTCAAGGAGGGCTCGAGGGACATCGAGAAGGTAAGGTCCCTGACCGAGCTGGGGGAGGAGGAGAAGAGGACGCTCCTCAACGCCGGCGTGATACCGAGCGAGGAAGGCCGCTCCGGATCCTTCGTGCTCATGGACGAGAGCGTGGTGCACTCCTCTTCCAAGATGCAGGGCGTCGAGGTGATGCCCGTCTCCGAGGCGATCAAGAAGTACGATTGGATGCGCGACTATTACTGGAAGGCGGTGTCGCCCGAGGCGGACAAGTACACCGCCCGCACCTACCTGGAAGAGGCGGACGGATACTTCATCCGCGCTTTGCCTGGGGCCAAGGTCAAGGCGCCGGTCCAGACCTGCCTGATGCTCAAGGGCAAGGGAGTGGCGCAGACCGTGCACAACATCGTCATTGTGGAGGAGGGCGCGGAGCTTGATGTGGTCACGGGCTGCTCGACCTCCAAGGGTGTGGAGAAGGCATTGCACCTCGGTATCTCCGAGTTCTACATCAAGCGCAACGCCTCGCTCACCTTCACCATGGTCCATAACTGGTCCGAGCAGATCGGGGTCAGGCCTCGGACCGTAATAGTCCAAGAGGAGGGCTCGACCTTCCTCAACAACTACGTCGCCCTTCGGCCGGTCAAGACCATCCAGACGTATCCTACGGCGCGGATGGAGGGGCGCAACTGCTTCTCCCGCTTCAACTCCGTGGCCATAGCCCACAAGGGCAGCGAGCTCGACCTGGGCTCCAGGGCCATCCTTTCCGGCGAGGGCTCGAGGTGCGAGATGATCTCGCGCACCATCGCCTCCGGCGGCAAGGTGATCGCCCGAGGCCAGATGGTGGGGAAGGCCAAGAACGTCAAGGGGCACCTGGAATGCCGCGGGCTGATCTTCGGCGAGGGCGGGGTGCAGATCGCCATTCCCGAGCTCGAGGCCTATGTGCCCGACCTGGAGATGACGCACGAGGCGGCGGTGGGCAAGATCGCGCAGGACCAGGTCGAGTATCTCATGGCCCGGGGGCTGAGCGAGGACGAGGCGGTGGGCATCATCGTCCGCGGCTTCCTCGAGGTCGGGATAAGGGGGCTTCCAGAGAACCTGAAGAAGGAGATAGACAGCGCCATAGCCCAGACGGACATGCGGGCGATGTGAGCTCAGCGCTCTCCATCGCTGAGTTGCGCAAGACGCCTCGCCGCCTTCGCCGAGAGGATGTCGTAGGACCTGTGCTCCAGTACCCAAGCCCTGCCCCTCTCGCCATACTCGTCCAGTTTCTTTGGATCCGCCAGGAGCCTCTCCAAGCCATCGGCGACCTTGATGTGGTCGTAGTCCACGAGCAGACCGCATCCGCTCTCCTCCGCGACCTGCTTCTGCTCCGGGATCTCGTGGTTGGCGATCACCGCGCGGCCAGCCGCCATGTACTCCAGCATCTTGAGGGGCGAGCTCTTGAGGTAGAAGTCCAGGGGGGGCACCAGGCAAACGCCAACGTCCCCCGCGGCGATGAAGTCAGGGACCTTCTCCGGGGCGACCCAGCGCGTGAAGACCACGTCCTGCTTCATCCCCATCTCCTCCACCATGGCGATCAGGCTCTTGGTGTCGTTGCCGTCCCCGACCATCAGAAGCTTGGCCGGCCTCCTCCTCCTCAGCTCGGCGAAGGCCAGGATGAGCATCCTCAGGTTGCGCGCGCGGTCGATCATGCCCGAGTAAACGATGACCTGCGAGCCCTCGAGCCCGTAGCGCGCCCTCATCGAGGCACCGTCTGGACTCAGGAATCGCTCTGGCCGGACGCCCTCCTCGATCACGGATATCCTCTTTTCCTCGACGCCGAGCCGCAAGAGGTCGTTGCGCAACGGCTCGTTGATCGGCAAGATGAGGTCGGCCCTATGGATCAGGCGCTGCACTAGGACCGCCTCGAACCAGGAGATCATCCTCGCCGACCACTCCCGCCTTCGAGCCTGGGTCAACCTCGAGGCCAGGTTCTGGCCGAGAGGGTTCTCCATCTGGAAGACGATTTGGCTGCCGTACCTCCTGCGCAAGTAGAGGGCCTGCAGGCCATCGAACAATATGGCCGGAGTGATGTCATTGCGTAGGAAGATCAGATCGCATGGATCCTTCCTGAACTCGGAATCGACCAGCCCGAACTTGTGGAGATGGTCGAAGATCTTGTAGATGAGGCTCCGCCCCTCCCTCATGGGCACGAAGAAGGTTATTTCGTCTCCTTGCTCGGAGCGCTCCGGGCTCTTCAATGTGAACGAGGGCAGGACGCGCACCACCCTGATGCCGTGCTTGGAGACCTGGCTCACGATCTCCACCTCGGGCGGGATGAAGGTCATGTGCTTGTAGTGCCTGACTGCGCTAGGCAATATCATGAACAGGCTGAGGCCCTCCTGCATATCGCCACCCATCCTGTCCTCCAGCATGATTATGATTCAACCAAACTCAATTCATTCTTAATAAAGAAATCTGCATTTTATACGTTCATAAGAATGAGGGAGGCGTGCCGCGCTTCCGTCGCGAAAGCCTTTCATCGCGCGATTCCCTGCGCCGTTGTCGCGCACCTAGCTTACCGCAGAGCGCGGGAGCTCTCTCTCGATGACATGAGAAGGCGTCCAGCTCGCAAGGTTTTATTTAGCACAAAGGCCATCCAGGTAGCAAGGGATTGGGGATGTTTAGAGCAGACTCTTATGAAGAGGACCACGAGATATCGATATTTAATGCCATTCAGCTGGCCAGTGCCAGCAAGGACAAAGAGCTGATCCAGTTTTTGGTGAATCCGCAGGTTCTGGGCATACTATCCGTGACGGGGCGTCGGAGCATGACCGTGAACGACATTTCGCACCACCTAAATCTGCCATTGGCGACCTGCTACAAGCTCGTCGAGCAGATGGTGGAGCTAGGCCTCATGGCGAGGGTGGGCACGACCCGCACCTCTTCCAGGGGCCGGGCTGCGAACTACACTTCTAGCCTGAAGAGTGTCTCTCTGCGGATGGTGGACATGAACATCGAGGCCGTCGTTACTTGGAAGAACGGTCAGGCGGAGTCCTTCCGCCGCGAGTTCCGCTTGGGCGCGACAGACACCGAGGCTATGATCATAGAGCACCGGGGCGCATTCACCCAGATGGGGCAGCTCTGAGAAGGGCGACGGGATGGCCTGGTTGCGCCTCTCCGCTTGGTCCAGGTCGCGCTCATGAAGGTAATCAAGAGGTCGGGCGAGAGCGAGGAGTTCGATAGGAGGAAGACCATCGCCGCGGTCGTCCGCGCCGATGTGCCCTTGGACGAGGCGGAGGGCATCGTCGACAGGCTGGAGTCGCAGCTGTACGAGGGCATAACCACCGAGGAGATCTACCGCCGCGTGCACGACATGCTGCAGGGGCGCAAGGCCGCCCGCTTCAGCCTCAAGAAGGCGTTCCTCAAGCTCGGGCCAGAGGGGGAGAACTTCGAGACCTACGTCTCTAGGCTCTTCCAGATGGAGGGCTTCAAGACCGAGACCAGGCAGATGCTCGACGGCAGTTGCGTCAGCCACGAGGTGGACGTGGTCATGAGCAAGAACGAGGAGCGCGTCATGGTGGAGTGCAAGTTCCACAATTCCTTGGGGGTGCGGAGCAACATCCAATGCGCCCTCTACGTCTACGCCCGCTTTCTGGACCTCAAGGACACCTGCAATCTGGACCGGCCAATGCTTGTAACGAACACCCGCTTCTCGTCGGACGCGGAGCGTTACTCAAGATGCATGGGCATGGACCTCATCGGCTGGAGGACGCCCGAGGACTCGGGCCTGGAGAGCCTCGCCACCAAGCATCGACTGTTCCCGATCACCGTGCTTGACCTCAGGCGCAGCGACCAGACCGTGTTGTTGGCGCATCGCTTCATCGTGGTGGACGATGTCCTGGACCGGCTCGCGGACCTGAGGATGCTGCTGCCCAAGGATTCCGCCAAGGACATCGAGTCGCAGGCTAGGGAGCTACTTGGAGGCTGAGCGGCGGCAGGAGCGCTCGCTCTCCGCGCACCTCTCCTTCCTCTTCCTTTCCGGGCGCGGGAACCTTCTGTAGTGATCGGGGTCCTCCACGGCCGTGATCTCATTGCCGTCGGGATCCATGAATATCGCCATGATGCCGCCCCAGCCGCGCCTCTCCGGTTTCAGCTTGAAGGGAACCTCCTCGTCCACCAGGCGTCGGTGGAACTCGAAGATGCTGTCCACCTCCAGGATGACGCCGCTGTCCCCGCCGGGCTGGCGCTTCTCGTTCTTCTTCGGCACGTAAAGTCCAATCTTGCCTTGGGGCTCGGGCCCGCCCAGCTCTGCCCAGTTGTTCGCCACGTCCTCGACCACAAGCTCAAGGCCGAGCACATCCACGTAGAAACCTATTGCTTTGGCCAGGTCTCGCACCGGGATCGAGGATATCCAGACCCGGATGACATTGCCCTTCTCGAAGTAGGGCGTCTCCCCGCTCATCGGGTCCCCAAGAGGCATGAGGGCTTAATCCCCGCCCGCCTAGATTTAGGTTGCCACCTCTCCCTTCCCCTCGTCGGCGAGGGAGACCAGACCGGTGTATCCGTCCACGACCACCTCGACCCCTTCCGGGATGCGCATGGCCCCTTCCACCGAGACCACCGCGGGTATGCCATACTCCCTTGCCACGATGGAGGCGTGCGAGAGCATGCCTCCGGACTCGGCCACCACCGCGCCCGCCTTCGTGAACAATGGCGTCCACGCCACGTCCGAGTACGGGATGACGACCACATCCCCGGGCTGGACCCTCTGGAACTCCGCAGGGCTCCGGACCACCCTCGCCAGACCCTTGTAGTAGCCTCCGGAGGTCGGCGTGCCCTTGAGCTCGGTATGCTTCTTCGGAGCCAGGGGCGGGGCCACCTCGCCATAGATGATGGTGGGAGGATCGATATCCTTGAGCTCCGACATCTCCCGCTTGCGCATCGCAGCTCGCAGGCGGTAGTTGTTGCAGGTGTTGCCCGCGCATCCACCGGAGACGATCTGGCGCACCTCGTCCAAGCTCAGGAAGAATATGTCCTCGGGCGCGGGTAGGAGCTCCCTTGCAGTGAACCTCCTGCCTATCTCCAAGAAATAGTTGCGGTACAGGCCGTAGCCGTACGAATAGATGGAGCTGGTCCTCTCCTTGAGCAGCGCGAACCTCCTCGCCCTGCGGTGAGCGGCGAGGACCGATCTCCTGCTCCGGCCCAGGTCGAGCTCATCGATCCCCTTCCTTGCGCCCGCCTCGGTGTCCGGATAGTTCATTACCAGGGCGAGCACGAAATCGGGGTCCTCCCTCCAAGGCTTGGTGGAGAAGTCGTTCCCGCTCTCGCTCACATGCCCGAAGTCGTGGATGAACAGCTCGAAGGACGACCTGAGCTCGCTCGCCTCGGAGATGTTCATCAGGGCATGGTACCCTCCGTCCCTGATCCTCTTCTGTGCGTCCGCATCCAAGGATGCGAAGGACCTGTGCAAGGAGCGCAGCCCTTGGTCTGGATAGTAGCGACGGACGCCTTCCGTTCCCTTTAGGGCGTCGGTCGAGGCGGGATCGATCCCCGCCTTGCGCAGCCTGGACTCGAGCATCCGGCTGAAGAGGTTGGACGCCAGGGGCGTCACAACGTTGTAATAGATCGCATCCTCAAGCCTCTTGGTCAGCTCATCCACCCTTTGCAACAAGGCCTCCTCGCTGAGAAGGCTCAGGTCCTCCGCCGCCAAGTTCCTGAGCTCCTCCTCCTTCCGGGGCAGGAACCCCTCCAGCTTGTCCGATAGCGCGAAATGGTGCAACAGGAAGCTTACCAGGTTGGGGGTGACCACGAGCATCTTCGGGGTAGGGGAGACCTTGAACCCCTTTCCCGTCCCTCCCCCCATGCCAGTGAGCTGCTGCAATGAGTCCTTGGGCATGCCCATGCGCCCGAGTACCATTTCGAAGGCGCTCATGTTGAAGTAAGCCCGATAATAGAACTGCTTGGCCAGTTTGTCCGCCCTAAGGCCCTTGACCCCGGTCAGGTTGACCAGGAAGCGCACCCAAGCGCCGTTGACCAGGGGGATGTTGATGGACCACACCAGGGGTTTGATCATCCCCGGGAGCACCTCTTTGGAGAAGGTATTGCTGTAGACTGTGACGTGGGCCAGGGCAGTTATGCCCCGCAGCTGGACCCATTGCACCTCCTCGCCGTCGAACACCCATTCCAAGTCCACTGGACCACCGAAATCAGAAGATATCTGGCGCACGTCACGGGAGATGGAGAATACTATTTCCCTCTTCAGGGGAGGGTCTTTGGGCGAGCTGACCGTATCGCCCTTCCTGACGACCCAGCGCATCGGTGTTGCGCCGTCCTGGACCAGCGCCTCGCCGCTCCCCCGTACAGCCTCGATGACCTCCTCCTCGTCCCCGGTGAGGGGATTGCGGCTGAACGCCACGCCTGAGCAGACCTGGGGCACCATCTCCTGCACGATGACGGCCATTTCGATGACCTTCTCATCGCTCCCCATTCGGTGCGCGTAGTCCCGTCTTCCCTCGAGCGAGGAAGAGGACCATACCCGCTTGATTGCGTCCAGCACCTGGTCCACGCCCTGCTGGTCGAGCAGGGTCAAGAACTGGCCGGCGTAGGAATGGCCAGCAGCGTCCTCCTGGTTCGAGGAGGAGCGCACGGCGTAACGTGCACGAGGGTCCAGGACCTTGGACAGCTCAGCTCGCAGCCCCTCCAAGGTCTCTCCCTCGTCCCGCTCGTGGTCCTGCTTGGCCCGGATGGAGACCACAAACCCAGGTGGAACCTTATGCCCCTTCTCCGCTAGCAAGCTGAGCCTCTGCGCCTTGTTGCCATATTCCTTGTTGCTTCTGGCGTCTCGTATGGGGACGATGTATTGCTGTGTCAAAGGAAAACGCTCCGATTGCGCTAGAGAGGCCGACGGCCCTCCCAGGCTCTGATGGCAGCTCCTGGTTCATTAACTAGTCAGTGCAAGATTCGCAGGGCTAGGAAGCATCGTTCGCGTGCACGCGCCATATAGCAAATACAAATACCCCAACGTCTCTACTCGGCTACCTGGCCGAGGGGATAGCGTGGCAGAGGAAGAGAGGATAGAGGTCAAGACCGTCCAGAAGCAGGATATGAAGCTCATCAAGAACCTGATGCGCATTAAGCACAAGATCATCGTCACCAGCGGCAAGGGAGGCGTTGGCAAGAGCACCGTATCCGCGAACATCGCCATGGCCTTGACCATGCGCGGCTATGAGGTCGGGCTGTTGGACGCGGACATCCATGGACCGAACATACCGAAGATGTTCCATATCGAGGACGCTGTCCTGCATGGCGACGAGGAGGGCATAATGCCCATAATCGTGCCGCCCTCGCTCAAGATTATGAGCATGGCGTTCCTGGTGCGCGACTCCGATAATCCGATTATATGGCGCGGACCGATGAAGATCGGGGCGTTGAGGCAGTTCATCGCGGACGTGCGCTGGGGAAATCTGGACTATCTGGTGGTCGACCTGCCTCCGGGGACCGGGGACGAGCCTCTGACCGTGGCGCAGCTGATGCCCGATGCGGACGGGATGGTGGTCGTGACCACCCCTCAGGAGGTCGCGCTTCTCAACTCTAGGAAGTCGGTGGGCTTCGCACGCCAGCTGAAGATGCCGATCCTGGGCATAATCGAGAACATGAGCGGTTTCGTGTGCCCGAACTGTCGCAAGGAAGTGGACCTGTTCAAGAAGGGCGGGGGCGAGCTGGCTGCGAAGGAGCTCGACGTGCCCTTCCTCGGCTCCATCCCGGTGGACCCGAAGGTCGTCATCTCTGGGGACGAGGGGATGCCAGTCGTGTTGGCTGATTCGGACTCCCCGGCGGCCAAGGCGTTCAACCTGGTGGTGGATAGGCTCATCGAGAAGGTGCGGGCACGGGGCGGGAAGGCATGAAGATACTGGTGACCTCGACCGGGCCAGGCCTCGACTACCTCATAGACGAGGAGTTCGGACACGCTGAATACTTCATTATCATCGACCCGGAGACGATGAGGTTCGAAGCCATCAAGAACGAGGGGCACGCAGCGGAGATGGGGGCGGGGATCTACGCGGCGGAGCAGGCGGCCAAGCTTGGGGTTTCGGCGGTGCTCACCGGATGGATGGGGCCTCATGGCCAGCAGACCCTAACAAAGCATAATATCCGAATAATCATGGACGAGGAGGGCCTCGTCAAGGACGCGGTCGAGAGGTTCAAGCGCAAGAACCTCAAGCAGAAGAAGTGAGCACCACTCACTTCTTGCTTGGATCGGGGTCGCGCTTGCAGAATGGTTTCTTCCCTTGTTCTGCATGGAACTCATTGCATTGTATGCATTTTCCATGCCTCTCGCAATTGGTCTTTGGGCAGGTACAATAATCCAATCCGTTGTCCAACATGTGGTGGTTCCTCCTAGCTGAAGATTAGCTCACTGATGGCGGCCATGTTATGACGATTGCAGAGGCACACAACATCTTAAACAATGTACTTGCCGGTCAAATTACGGCCTGTAGTCGTCAAATGCCGATGATATCAATCGTTTATTATGAAACTTTTAATGAATATTCCTAAGAGAATTCGATATTCGTAATGGAATCCTATTAATACGACAATTATCGTACTCAAATCCACAAATCCTTATAAACCTCTGTAAAATTATCCGTCGTCATGCGGAGGGACACCGTGGAAACGCCCCCAGATGCAGGGCGAGAAATGTGGGCACGAGAGACCCGTCATCATCCCCCCGAGAATTCTCGACGGGTCGATTTGACCGACCGGCACTGGCCAAGGAACGCCGTATTCGTTACGCCGAACGAAGGGCCGGTGCCTGAGCACCTGAGAAGGAGGCGGCCATTGATTGGGGTGATCGGCTTTGGCGAATAACGGATACGTCATCCTCCTACCGACAGATGGCTCATACCCAGCCATCGCAGCAACTGTAAGAGCGATCGACCTGGCACGCGACCGCAAGGGCAAGTTGGTCATTCTCAAGGTCTGCTCTGTCGAGGGCGCAGGCATGGAGAAGATCGCCGAGGACTCAGCCCTCATGAGGACGGCCGGCATCGACGGTGTCGCCTACGCCCAGGACATGGCCAGAAAGAACAACATCCCCTTCGAGGTCGTCAAGAAGGAGGGGGCGGTGGTGGGGGAGATCATCAAGACCGCCACCGAAACGGAATCGGACATCATCGTCATGGGCTCCTCGACCATCAAGGGGCTTCCTGGATTGTACCTAGGCAGCGTCTCCAGGGGCGTGATCAAGGAGGCACCTTGCGACGTGGTCGTGGTCAAGCTGACCGAGGACGAGATGAAGAAGGCTGTGCAGCTGGCGCACGAGATCGCTGCGGCCATCAAGAAGCCGATAGAGAGGTTCGACATCAGCGACATCACCAAGACCAAGAAGTTCAAGGTCGGGCTGGGGCTGCTCGCCTTCTATGTCGCCACCTACTTCTTGTTCACGATATTGGGCAGCTTCATCAAGACGGGGACCCCGCCCAAGCCAATATTCAGCACCGAGATGTTCGGCATGAACCTCGGTATCGTCTTCGGCCTCTTCGTGATCGTCCTAGCCATCGTGATGGCCATCGCGTTCAACTGGTACGCAGGAAAGAAGGAGAAGCAGACCGGGGGTGGCTGAGTGGCCGACTATCAGTTCGAGCCGGTGGCTTTCGCCCTCTTCGTGTTGATCACCTTGATCACCTTGGCCATTTCCATTTATGCATCACGGAGGGTCAGGACCGCGGGCCATTACTACGTCGCAGGCGGCGGGGTCCGCTGGTTCGTGAACGGCATAGCCTTTGCGGGCGACTACCTAAGTGCCGCGTCGTTCCTCGGGATCGCGGGGCTGATAGCCTTCTCAGGTTACGACGGCTTCATGTATGCCATCGGCTTCCTGGCCGGTTGGATCATCGCCCTGTTCCTGATCGCCGAGCCGTTGAGGAAGATCGGCAAGTACACCTTCGGTGACGCCCTGGCGTCGAAGTTCAAGGACCGCAGGGTGCGCCTGGTAGCCTCGATCTCCGCGATCGTCGTGAGCGTGTTCTACCTCATACCGCAGATGGTCGGCGCCGGGAGCATCGTTCAGCCCCTGCTTGGCCTCGACTACACCGTGGGGGTCCTCATCGTCGGATTGGTGGTGGTGCTAATCGTCGCCACCGCTGGGATGGTGTCGACGACCTGGGTGCAGTTCATCAAGGGCTTCCTGCTGCTCTTCGCCACCCTCGCTCTGGCGATAGGCGTTCTCGCCATGGCTGGCATGGGACCAGTGGAGTTCATCGGGGATTTCGTTAACAACCCATCGGTCAGCGTGCCGACCAAATCCGGTACCAATCTGACCTATCCTGGCGATGTGTTCATGTCCCCCGGGGTCAAGTACACGAACCCCTTGGACTTCGCCTCGCTCTGCCTGGCCCTGATTCTGGGAACGGCGGCCCTTCCCCATATACTGATACGTTACTACACCGTGCCCAAGCCATCGGATGCGAGGAAATCGACTGTGGTGGCCATCATCGCCATCGGCGCCTTCTACATAATGGTGCTATTCCTCGGTCTAGGTTCCAACTACTTCCAGGAGTTCGGGACCATGGACCCCAACAACCAGAACCTGTCCGCTCCTCTGCTGGCACAATATGTGGGAGGGGAGATTTTCTTCGCCATCATCTCCTCCATCGCCTTCGCCACCATATTGGGGACGGTCTCGGGACTGATCATGGCGGCTTCCGGCGCCATCGCGCACGACATCTACACCGAATACCTGGGCAAGAAGGGAGACGACAAGAAGACGCTCAGGGTTTCCAAGATCACGGCCGTGCTGGTCGGAATAGTCGCCATCGGCCTGGGCATCGCCATGGAAGGACAGAACGTCGCTTTCCTGGTGGGGCTAGCGTTCGCGGTGGCCGCTTCGGCCAACATCCCCGCGCTATTATGCCTCCTCTTCTGGAAGAAGACGACTAGTCAGGGGGTCATAGCTGGGATATTGGTAGGTTTGGTGCTCTCGATAACATTAATCCTGCTCAGCCCGACCTTCATGGGCGGGGATGCCTTCTTCAGCCTCTCCAATCCTGGCATCGTCTCGATACCGGTGGGCTTCGCCGTTACCATCCTGGTATCGCTCATGACGCAGAAGTCGGCGAAGAACGGAGCGCCAAGCGCGACGAACGGATAGAGCGGCCATATCAAACACCTTTCCTTGTTTTTTCTCATTCCAAAAGCGGCTGCTATCCACAGGCTGCCCAGCTTGCGGATCCATCATCTCGTATTGGCCCCCCCAAATAGGCCCCATAGGATGTCATGGCTACCGCCCATGGGGCAGCTCGTTGGCTTGGGATTGCCGTAGGGGATTTCCCAATAATGGCCGCACTGGCCGCATTCGTTCAATCCCAGGAAGCACAAATCACTATGGCCTCTGGCCCAACCTGAGGTCGAGAGAATGATGAAAAAGGCTTAGGGTCCTCCCTACCTTCGAGGCAGATCGATCCTCCGCGCCTCGGCTTCGAGGTCATCCCCTGCGCTTCAATTCCATGCAGCGCTCGACGTTAGTGCGCCTTAGAGGAGCCCTCGAGCCTTCATCTGTGCATCGGAGATGGTCCCGAACTGCAATGGCACGGTCTGAGGCTCTTCCGGCTCAGGCGTGCGCATCGGATTAGGCCCGATGTCCTTGATGATCTTGATGAACCCGTCAACGCTCCTCTGGAAGTTCTCAGGCTCGTCAGAGTCCACGAAGACGGTGCGGAAGCGGTTCTCGTCGAACCCGAGCTGCTTGATGACCGCGTTCAGCAGGGACATCCTGCGGTTGGTGCGGATGCTTCCTACCTCGTAGTGGCATCTTCCCGGTTTCCCAGCCAGTATGAGGACGCCGTCAGCGCCTCGGGACAATGCCCGCATGACCCACTCCGGGTCGACCCTCGCCGAGCACATGGTCCTGATCACCTTGAACTCAGGGGGCATCTGGAGCCTCTTGATCCCTGCCAGGTCGGCGGCGGCGTATGAGCACCAGTGGCAGGCGAATACCACGATGTTGGGGAACCCTTCGGTCTCGATTTCGACCTTTGGCGAAATGCTGTCGATCTCCGCGATAACCTCGGCATTGGAGAACCTGGCCTGGTCCATCGCCGCGCTCGGGCAGGCGGCAACGCAGGCGCCGCAACCTTCGCAAACCGAAGGATTGACCGAGGCCAATCGATGCCCGGGCTTCTCTGGGATATCGAGCATCTTGATCGCGTTCACTCGACATGTGGCCTGGCAAACGCCGCATCCCGAGCATGCCTCATCCTTGACCCTGACCTTCGTCCCCTCGTTGTTCGGAATTGCTTTCTTCAGCTTTGCCACGGCCATGGAGACGAGGTCCTCGGCCTTCCTAGTCGCCTGCTCCTTGTCCTCGTGGACCCAGGAGCATTGCTCCCGGAGATTTGCCATCTCGAGCATGGATGGCATCAAGCCTGCCTTGCTGGTCGCCTCCTCGAAATCCTTGAGGTAGAGCAAGGGGGAGCAAGCTCCGATCACCACTCGGTCCAGCCTTTGGCTCTTGATCGCTTCTGAGATGCGGTCCCTCGAACCTCGGTGGCAGAGGAAGTCCATGGTCTCTACATGTACCACTCCATCGAGCTTCTTGGACGCCGAATTGATGGCCTCGATGTCCAAGGTGGCGCTCATAGCTCCATGGCATGTGCATAGGAATATGCCTGTTCGTGGGGAATTAGTGACGTCGCTCAACTCGAAACCTCCTACATAGGCGGAATTACTCTTCCAGTCCCCCTATCGATTCCACTACCAGTATTTATTACAGACCGACGATGCTTCGATGATGGTGAACGAAGCGCCATCAGTATGTGGAACGGCCAAGAATCTGATTGGGGGCTTGGTCATCTCCCCCGACATCTTTATGCGTGAGTTGTGGGCATTACGGGCGAAGGTGCGCAAGTGAAGATCTTGGCGATAAATGGAAGCCCTAGGACCAATGGCAACACCTCGCTGGTGCTGAAGGACCTGCTGGCTAAGGCGGAGGCGGCAGGCGCGCACATATCCTACTACGACCTGGCGGACCTGAACATCAAGGATTGCAAGGCTTGCATGAAGTGCAAGAAGGAGGACTGCTGTTCGCAGAAGGACGACATGGAGACCATCCGGCCCTTGATCCAGGAAGCGGACCTGCTGGTGCTCGGCTCCCCCATCTACATGGGGGACCAGACCGGGCTCATGAAATGCTTCATCGACCGGCTCTACACCTTTATGGGGCCCTCAGAAAAGAAGGGCGAGCTCAAGTCGCGCTTGAGCGAAGGGAAGAAAGCTATGGTGATCTTCACCTGCCAGATGCCCAATGGCAACCAACTATACAATTACATAGTGGTGCGCTACTTCAATCTCCTGGTCAACATGCTGGGCTACTCGGACATCCGCACCTACATCATCGGAGGGGCCAACCCCTTCGAGGACCTCAGGAACACCCCTCAGGGCAAGTCGGCTCTGGACGATGGCGGCAATTTCGTACTCGAGTGCCTCAAAGCCAAGGTCTGAGAACGGAGTGGGACGAATGAAGTGGAAGGGGACCTACGCCTGCCCCAATTGCGGGGGCAGGGACCTTGAGCCGCTGCAGCTGCTGCGGGGGCCCATGGCCACCGTGGACGATTGGGACGGAAGCTACCGCTGTCACGAGTGCGGGCGCGTCGCGGTCCCACTGTTCTTCGAGTCCGCTGAGGACTGGGTCCTCTTCCGTCAGGAGAAGAGGCGGAACCTTCCTGAGCCAGAGGACGAGGGGTTCATTCACATCCCCATCGTCCCCGTGGACACGCGACCCCTCATGAGCCAGACCGGGTTCGACATCCCCATCATCAAGGTGGTCGAGGTCGTCACCGTGGAATGGGACGGGGCCGGGTTCCAGCGCACGGCCTACTCGGCGCGCTTCGACCGTTATTGGCGCGCCATCTCTGGGACGAGGTACAACTGCAAGCAGATCATGCTCATGGACCTGGCGGGGATCGCTTATGGGAAGCCCAACTTCAAGGCCATGCGCCAGCTGGTGAAGAGCAAGTACGAGGTGTGGTTGGACCTGGGAATAAGCTCGGACCAGGACCTCTTCGACTCCTTCTCGCTGGAGGCGCACAAAGCCCTCGCCGACACCACAACCGTGAGCTCGCCCGGCTTGTTCAAGGATCTATTCGACCTTTCGGACCGCTGCGTCCCCTGCATCCATCTTGAAGACAAGGTGGTGTGGAGGAAGCCTCAGTCCAGGCTCTCTAGCCTGGAGGCGACGGTCGATTTCCTGCACGACATCGGTTACAAGGAGATCGCGGTGATGGACTTGAAGCGTTTGGGGAAGAGGAGCGGCGTCTCGATCGATCTCCTGGAGCGCCTGGCGGGGATGGGGCCTTCGTTCCTGATCGGAGGAGGGGTGCTGGAGAGCGACCTGGACCGCATAGAGGCGGCGGGCCTGGCGGCGGCCTTCGTCGAGCCCTTCACCCCCATAATCTCCGACATCATCGGTTCGGGGGAGGACAAGGTGGTGGCCGACGCCCCGAACCCCACCACCGTCACCAGGAAATCCCCGAAGTACCTGGCCACCGACTGATTGCAGGCGAGGAACGGTCTTGAGAATTTGACATGAAGTTATTTAACCGGCAACGATTCCTCTGTATAGTACCTAATTCGATAATCACCTAGACCTAGGACAGGAGAAGATGCCCCCCAGGATTCTTATCGTGGATGATGAGCCAGGTATACGCAATGTGCTCACATCCCTGCTCAAGGAAAGGGGCTTTGAGACCGAGACCGCAGGGACGGCCGCCGAGGGGCTGAAGGCCGTCTCCGAGAACTTCTTCAACGTTATCGTCCTGGACATAATCCTGCCCGATGCCGCCGGCACGCAGATCCTCGACAAGCTGGACAAGACCTCGCCAGACTCGGAGGTCGTGCTCATCACTGGCCATGCATCCTTGGACACGGCCATACAGGCCCTGAGGAACAAGTCCTACGACTACATCCAGAAACCCTTCCGCCTCGGCCAGCTCCTGGAGTCGATCGAGGGCGCGCTCGAGCACCAGCGCCTCACCATCGAGAACCGCCGCATGCTGGAGCAGCTGAAATTCCTCAACAACATCTCATCGCAGATCGTCAAGACCCTTGACCTGGACGCGGTGCTCAAGCAGCTGCTTTACCAGAGCATGAACTTCTTCAACGCCGACTCGGGCGCCGTCTACCTCAAGGACGGTCAGCAATGGATCCTGCGCCAGTATTCTGGCGTGACGAAGCGCTTCGTCTCCGAGTTCGGCTCGCTACCGTCCGACCACCCCATCGTCAGGGAGGCGGCCAACTCCAGGGTGAGCATCACGGACAGCAGCAACGGCCACGCGGGGAGTTCTTGGGCCTCGGTGCCGCTCATGTACCTCGAGCGCCCGCTGGGGGTGATGATCCTCACCGTCAAACTAGGCAAGCGCTTCGATGACGAGGACAAGCGCTTACTGAGCATCGTCGGCGCTCAGGCCGGCTCCTTCATCTACAACTCCGTCCTCTATGGCCAGGCGGAGGAGACCCGCAGCTACCTGGACGGCCTGGTGCGCAACACCGCCGAGGCCATCATCACCTATTCCTTGGACGGTCGGGTCAAGACCTGGAACGACGCCGCGGCCAAGACCTTCGGCTACACGGAGAAGGAAGCGCTCGGGCGCTACATGCCCATCATCCCCGAGGACAAGCTGGAGGACGTGCGCAAGCTGTTGGCCCGGGTGGGGCAAGGGGAGATCGTCAGCAACTACGAGACGATGAGCAGGCGCAAGGACGGCATCCTGATACCTGTCATGATAACCTACTCCCCGGTCAAGGACTCCAACGGCAAGGTGGTCGGCATTTCTTCCATTTCGCGGGATGTCACCATCATGCACCAGATGGAGCAGGAGCAGGTCAAGACCAAGGTCCTCGAGGCCAAGTCCAAGATCCGCGAGGTGCTCATCGATGTCATACCCTTGCTCATGCGCCGGAAGATCCCCGAGGAGGAGCGCAACGAGTTCATCTCCCTGCTCTCCGCCAGGCTGGAGGAGGCGATCTACGACGACTATCTGGGCGGGAAGGAGAACATCGACCTCGCCACCATGGGCCAGAGCATCGCCCAGGTCTTCAACGACCTGGGGGGCGAGTTCTCCGCCAAGGTCGAGGGGGACGAGATCGTGGTCATCGCCAAGCGCTGCCCTTGGGGCAACGAGACCCGCCGCAATCCCGTCACCTGCATGCTCACCAAGAGCGTCTCCGCCCGCTTCGCCAAGCGCGCCTGGGGCGGGGCCAAGGTGCACATGACCAAGACCCTGGCCAACAAGGACGACTGCTGTCGCATCGTCATTAAGAGGTCCTCCTGAGCCCACAAAGCTCTATATTCGATGGAGTGCGCTAGCATCTTGATACCTTGGCCAACGAGCTGCTGCTGATCGTGTCCTTGCTTGCCGCAGCCTTCGCTCCCCCTCTCATCTACATGTACATCGTGCGCAACACCGAGACCTGCAGGAGGGAGCCTTGGTCGGCCATGATCCTGGCCTTCATCTATGGGGGGACGGTGGCGGTCTTCATCTCCATATTCTTGGAGTCCATCGTCCAGCTCGTCCTATACAACGACTACAGCCCCCTGGCCCGCGGTTTCTGGAATTTCGAGCCTTACGACCTGGTCCTCCAGACTCTGATCATGGCTTGCATTGTCGCGCCCATCGTCGAGGAGAGCGCCAAGGCCAGCGTGGTGCCGCGCCGTCGGATAGTGGAGCTGGAGGACGGCTTCATCTACGGAGCCGCCGTCGGATTGGGCTTCGCCGCCTCGGAGAACCTTCTCTACCTCGTCAGCGCATTGAGCAGCAGCGTGGAGGCCTTCGTCCTCACCGCGGTGGTGAGGGCGGTCACCTCCACCCTGCTCCATGCCAGCGCCTCGGCGATAGCTGGGTTCGGCATCGCCCTGGCCATCTTTACGCGCAACCAGGGAGGAAGGCTGAGGTGGCTCCCCTATCTAGGTCTGGCCATGCTCCTGCACGGGCTGTTCAACCTATTCGCTTCCTTGGGGGAGCTGGTCCCCATTGACCAGACCGCCTTCGCGCTGCTCGGCCTCGGGCTGGGGTTCGTGATGGCGGCCGGCACGTTCATAATTATTCGGCGCCGGATCAAGGTCTTGGACTCGAGGGAGCGCTGTCCCGTCTGATCGCCTTCGATATTGCGAGGAGCTCAGACCAGCTCCCTGCCCATCTCCAGGGCGCGGAGCATCTCCTCGGGACGCTCCCTGACCTCGCCCGCCTTCTCCACCCCGGCCACCAGGAGCTCGGAGCGGAAGCCTATGCCAATGCCTTTCATGAATGCCTTCAGCTCCGATTGGGCGTTGCGGAAGACCGCCTTGGGATCGCCCCCGACCAGGATGACCGCTCCCTTGCGGGGATGGTCCGCCTTCTTCCCCAGTACGCTCTCCCTGGCCCATAGGCATTGGCAGCGGTCGATCATGCATTTGGTCTGGGCCGTCAGCCCGGAGAAGTAGATGGGGGAGGCCACGACCACGGCGTCCGCCTGCAGCAAGGCGCGGTGCACCTCCCTCATGCCGTCCGCCACCACGCAATCGCCGGTGGTGAGGCATTGGTTGCATCCTTGGCATGGCGCGATCTTCAGGTCGCGCAGCACTAGCTTGGTGGTGGAGGCGCCCATCTCCCTCGCCCCTTTCAAGCATTGGTCCAGCAGGATGTCGGAGTTGCCGCCCCGGCGCGGGCTGCCCAGGATCCCCACGACAATCGTCATGCGAGCCACCGACGCCCCGTTCGGAAAAATGTCATCTGACGGGGCAGGTCTCGATGTTCTCGAGGATGCGCTCCTTCAGGCTCTCGTAGTATTGGAAGGTCTTGACCACATAATCGCAGGCGCCAGCCCGCATGGCCTCGAAGCTCAGGTCCGGGTCGTCGTAGGCGGAGACGAAGATCATCGGGACGTTGAGGTTTAGGGGCTTGATCTTCTTCATCAGGTCGATGCCGTTCATGTCCGGTAGGGCATAGTCGAGCACGATGATGTCGTACTGGCACTCCTTGAGCTTGCCCAATGCCTCCATTGCGTTGTAGGCAGGGTCCAGGGCGAACTCGTCCTTGGGCAGGTACTCGACGCACAGGTTGACGTGCTCCTTGTTGTCATCGACCATCAGGACGCGGATGATCCTTTTCTCATCAGCCATGTCTACCCACCCATCTGTAATCATATATTTGAGATGGCATATTAAACCTTCACCTTCGGGAATATGGCGGTGAATATCGAGCCTTTGACCTGCTCCTTCTGCTCGCGGTCCTCCACCCAAACCCGACCGCCGAAGCGCTCGCACAGCGCGCTGACCACCGACAGGCCGATGCCGTGCCCTTCCGAGGCGGAGTCGGCGTCGACGTTCTCGAAGCGACGGAAGAGGAAGGCCTTGCGGTCCTCGGGGACCCCGCCTCCCAGGTCCTTCACGTCCATGCGCCAGAACGTCTGATCGCCCTCATGGTATTCCTTGACCGCGACATCGATGAGCGCGTCACCGGCATGCTTGCAGGCGTTGGAGATGAGGTTGTAGACGATGTCCTTCACGAAGCTGTCCCCCACCACCTGGACGCTCTCGACGGGGGGCGAGAACTTGACCTCGGTGTCCTCGTAGAGGATGTTCTGGCTCAACGAATCGACGACTTCCTTGATCACCTTGGAGAGGTCGATGGCCTCGAAGGTCCTCACTGCCTCCATGGTGCGGAGCAGGGAGAGCTTACGCACGTCGGCGATGAGCGAAGATATGTTCTCGGACTGCGCCAAGGAGCTCTTGACGAAGCGACGCTGCCTCTCATCCAGCTTCGGGTCCTTGGCCAGCATCTCCAGGTAGCCATGGATGGGGACGTTGTAGTTCGCCACGTCGTGGGTGAGGAGGATATTGTACATCTGCTGAGCGCTGGCATGCTCGTTCAAGCGGTTGAACATGAGGGCGTTGTTCAGAGCTGTGGCAGCTTGGAAGGAGAAGAGCTGGATAAGGCGGAAGTCGTTCTCGTTGAAAGGCACGCCCGGGATCCTCTCCAATGTCACCACACCCAGCAGCTCCTCCCCCATCTTCAAGGGGACAGAGATGAGCGAGGACGGCTCCTCCGGGGTTCCGGGCACCTGGACGGAGCGGGTGTCCTTGTCCGCCCTCTCGATCAGCATGCCCTCCCTGGTCTGCGCCACCAGCCCGGATATGCCCTCGCCGACGCGCAAGGAGTGCCCCTTCGGCTCAGTGATGTAAGGGGACATGGCGGATATCATCTCTAAGGTCGCGGTGTTCTTGTCGAGCTGAAAGAGATAGGCGGCGTCCGCCTTGACCAGGTCAGAGGCGCGGTTGAGGATGGTGCTGAGCACCTTCTTGAGGTCCAGGCTGCTGGAGACGGCCATGGAGATCTCGTACAGGCTCTCCAGCTCCTTGTTCTTCAGGGTCAGCTCCGCCTTGAGCTTGGCCTTGCGCATGGAGATGGCCACCTGGTTGCAGAACAGCTGCAAGGTGGAGAGCTTGGATTGGAAGTTGATGGCCGAGCGCATGGAACCGAAGGCTCCGCAGCCATAGATCTCGCCGCGGAAGCGGATGGGCAGGCAGATCAGGGACCTGACCCCTTGCACCTCGAGAACGAGGCGGGGATCGGTCTGAGCGTCCAATGAGATGAAGGTTGCGCCGTTCTGGACGCCTCGGTATAATGGACCTTCGCCGACCAGATGCGATTCCAGTAGCGTGCGGCCTTGCCGGAAGTCGAGCCCCGCGCACACCATGCGCGGCTTGCTTTCCACCCCTACCAGGCGGAAGACGGCGAAATCCACCCCCAAGGAATCGATCAGCTTCTCCAGGTCCTTGTCCATCGCCTTGGCCAGGTCCTCGGACTCGACGAAGTCAGTGGATGTCTCCGCCAACACCTCCAGGTTTGTGGCCATGCCTCCTTCTATCACACCCAGGGGATCGTTGGAGGGAAGTTCGTGCCCGAAGCCCATGGCCCCCACCACCTTCCCTTCGTGGTTCTTTATCGGTTGGAGCCTCCAACGAAGCTGGACGACCGTCCCTTGTTTGTCCAGTATTCGAAGGTCGAGGATCCGGGTCTCCCCGTTGAAGACCTTGTCCAAGGAATTCCTGAAATTGGATTGGTAAACTGGCTCAGGGTCGAGTATCTCTCCGATGTCCCTGCCGACCATATCCTGATGCGTCTTTCCAGTTAGAGCTTCCACAGAGCTGCTCAATGTCGTTACTCTTCGGCCCTTGTCGACAGCTATCGAGACCAGGTCGCTCCAAGAGAATAGTTGCTCGGCGACCTCCTGGGAGATGTTAGTCGCGGTGCTTTGGCACCTTTCCGCATCCAAGACAGAGAGAAGCACCGAGGACATCACGCCCTCGAGCGGGGCGACCCTCAGATTCATTTCCAACCTCCCAGCGGTGGGTGATGAGGGATGCACTCGACGAACATCGGAGCTGGTCCTTTCGTGCTGAGCCAAACGGAAGACCCGCTCCATTCGGTCCCAGTCATCGGGCAGTACGAGCTCGGAGAAACGATGCCCCACCGCCTCCGATGTGTCCACACCCAAGGCTTTGGCCATCGCCAAGGTCAGCGAGGATACGATGCCATCTTGGTCCAGGCAGGCAATAAGGGGGGCGTTGGTGGTGCCATCGGGAGGCTCCGCTAAGGATGGACTATTATTGGTGGTCAATAGGTCGGGAGAGGATTGGCGACCCTCTTCCTGGCCCGAATGAGTGCCTCCCATCGTAAGAAGTTCACCATTATCTGTATATTTAATATTGCTTTCCTGGGATTCTCTTTGGGTAATGACGCAATGGTGTGATGGCAGGCTCTTGAACTGATTTCGGTCGAGAATAGCACCCTGAATGTTATTGTAATATAATATATGTATATTAATAATATTAATCAATATTTAAAAAACTAATATTTTGCGCCCTGGTGGCACTGAGGGATTATCAAATATTAACGCCCTATACGCATCCTTTGGTGATTCCTAAGATAATTCGAGTGTTACGAATAGGACTCAAAGCGTTTAAATACCCATTCTGATTTTTCGCGAAATGGAGCGCTCGGGAAAGGCTCACCCCTAATCTCCTCCTGACCTAAGGGTCGAAGTTCCACCTTGCAAGCCTTCCCGAGGCTCTTTTCCTTCTCCGGTCACTCAACGCCATCTATATCCTGCCTTAATCGACAATCGAATCATCCAGATGTAGCCAGGAAGGGCATATCCACCGATAACTTGAAAGGGTCGAAGGCATATATGTGGCGTCGTTCAGGGTGCTTGGATGGATGAAGGTGACTTCACCAAAGCCCGCTCTATGCTTTTTCCCAGGAATGTATTGGCGGGACACGGTGTTATAGATTTAGTTCCTCAGGTATGCAAGGACTTCAATCTATCTGGAACGGCGTTGATCGTAACTGGTGAACACACCAGGAAGGCGGCAGGCGAGCCCATCGCAGAAGGTCTACGCAAGAAAGGATTTGACGTTCACACAGTGGAGACGGGAGAGGCCACCAACGAGAACCTCGCCATAATTGAGGAGATGGCAAAGGAGATCAAGGCTGCGTTCCTGCTCGGGATCGGAGGCGGAAGCAAGATCGACCTGGCCAAGATGGCCGCCAAGGACCTGGGGAAGGAGTTCCTCTCCATTCCCACCTCGGCTTCGCATGATGGCATCGCATCGGGGCGCGCGTCGATCCGCAACAACAGCATCCCCATGTCCATGGACGCCAAGGTGCCGTTAGGGGTCATCGCGGACACGGCCATCATCGTCAAGGCTCCGTATAGGCTGCTGGCGGCCGGTTGCGCGGACGTAATATCCAATTGCACCGCACTCATGGATTGGGAGTTCGCCAGGCGTTTGAGGAACGAGGAGTTCTCAAGGTCTGCCTGGGCTCTAGCCAATTATACCGCCCAGACCATGGTGGAGAACGCGGACCTCATCCGGCCGAACTTCGAGGAGAGCGTCTGGATCGCCATAAGGCCCATCATCATCTCCGGCATCTCCATGGCCGTGGCCGGAAGCTCCAGACCCACCAGCGGCTCGGAGCACATGTTCTCACATGCTTTGGATATCATTGCTCCAGGAAAGGCATTGCACGGTGAGCAGTGTGGCGTGGGTTGCATATTGATGATGTACCTGCACGGTGGCGACTGGCAGCGGATCCGCACCGCACTGCAGAAGATAGGAGCCCCAACCTCCGCCAAGGAGCTTGGGATACCCAAGGAGCAAATATTGGAGGCGCTGGTGACGGCGCACAAGATCCGCAAGGACAGGTTCACGATACTGGGCAACCTAGGCCTCACCTACGAGGCGGCGGAGAAGGTTGCTGAGATAACCAAGGTCATTTGAACTGAGGGATGGTATGGTAACTATCACGTTGATCGGTGAGAAACAGGCGAAGGAGAGCGTGGTCTTCGTCTATAAAGGGTTCGTCCCTGAGTGCAGGGAATGCAAGCTGAAGGCCGTCTGCTTCAACCTCGACCCCGGTGGCATCTACCGCATTAAGGCGGTTAGAGATGTGCACCATGAATGCAAGATGCATGAGGATGGTGTGCGCGTGGTTGAGGTCGATAAAGTCCCGGTAAAGGTCTGTCTGGGCCAGAAGATCGTTCTGGAGGGCAGCACCGTGACTTTCGAGGAGGTTCGTTGTCGTAACCTTGGTTGCGAGCGCTACCGCCTCTGCCACCCTGTTGCGGTGGAGAGGGGGAGCAAGCACAAGGTCTCTCAGGTCCACGGCGAGGTCCAATGCCCTGAGGGCCTCAAGGTGATCGAGGTAACGCTGGACTGAAATCTCGACAAAAGGTCGAGATTTGCATCCAATGCCATTCATATGGTAAGTATTGAATAAGGGCCCCGCTTTTGGGCTAATTGCTCAAGTTAAGGTGCTTATCGAATATGTCCCAATCCACATATATCATCGAGGAGGACTGAATGGCCGAGACCAAGGTTAAGATCATCAAACCCAAGTCCGGTCGCTCGACCTCGGTTTCAGGGAGATCTGGGATTATAGGGAGTTGCTCTACTTCCTCGCATGGAAGGACGTCAAGGTGAAGTATAAGCAGACCGTTGTCGGGGCTGCCTGGGCAGTTGTCCAGCCCCTCTTTACCATGGTTGTCTTCACATTCCTCTTGGGCGGACTTGTCGAGGTGCCCACCGATGGCATCCCCTACCCCATATTCTCCTACACGGGCCTGGTCCTCTGGACATATTTCTCCAACAGTGTGAATGCTGGAGCCAACAGTATGATCGCCAACTCTAGCTTGGTGACTAAGGTCAACTTCCCCAGAGCACTCATTCCTATCTCACCATGCATTGTCGGCCTCTTGGACCTGGGCATCGCTTCCACTAATCTTGGTCGGGATGATGATCTACTTCCAGGTCAGTCATCAATTACTATCCTGTTGTTCTTGGTGCCAGTGATCATGACGTTCGCCCTGGCTGCTGGCCTATCGTTCTGGCTCTCGGCGGTCAACGTCCGATACCGTGACGTCGTTTACCTTGTTCCATTTTTCATCCAGATACTCTTGTTCGCTAGCCCAATCCTGTACGCAACTTCAATCATCCCAGAGAACCTCAGCTGGGTGCTATACCTCAACCCGATGGCTGGCATAATGTCATTGCAGAGAGGCGTCTTCCTCGGCGCTCCGGTTGATTGGACTCTGGTCGGTTGTGCCTTGGTTATAATAACGGTCGTCTTCTTCGCTGGCCTATTCTACTTCCGACAATATGAGAAGGACTTCGCGGATGTGATCTGAATGGAGGAGCCCATTCTCGAGATCAAGGGGATTGGCAAGAGCTACCGCATAGTTCACGGCCATTATTACGAATATAAGCGCCTAAGCGAATCCATGGTCAACGTCTTCACCCACCCCGTCAGAACATGGAAGGATGTGAGGAAGACTAAGGAACGCTTTTGGGCATTAAGGGACGTCAATCTTACTATAAGGAAGGGGGAGGCCATAGGCATCATCGGCCGCAATGGTGCGGGGAAGAGCACCTTATTAAAAGTCCTATCCCAGGTAACTAGGCCCACCGAGGGCGAAGTGGTGATTAAGGGAAGAGTTGGAAGCTTGCTCGAGGTCGGGTACAGGTTTCCATCCGGAACTCACCGGGAAGAGAGAACATTTTTCTGAATGGCTCGATTCTTGGCATGAGTAAGAAGGAGATCAATCGGAAGTTCGACGACATCGTAAAGTTCTCCGAGGTGGAGAAATTCCTGGATACGCCAGTAAAGCGGTATTCCAGCGGTATGTATGTCCGTCTAGCATTTGCCATAGCCGCCCATTTGGAACCGGATATACTAATCGTCGACGAAGTCCTAGCCGTCGGGGATGCCCAATTCCAGAAGAAGTGCCTGGGCAAGATGAGGGACGTCTCTGAGGGTGGACGGACTGTCCTTTATGTCAGTCATAACATGAAGACCGTGGAGGCTCTTTGCGAGAGAACGGTTCTACTCGATAATGGGATAGTGACGAAAATGGGCCCGACGAGCGAAGTGACCCAATTATACCTGGGAATGGGGGGGAGCCAGGGGGAGATCTACCGCATCTCCAGTCCAGTACTAAAATGGGTCGGACTCATCAACCGTGGGGAGCTAAATGACAATACCCCAGAACAGGACCTCGAACTCTTAATCGAGATGCAGGTCGGGGCAGAGGAGATGCACAACCTGGTGGTCGAGGTCGAGCTGTACAATGAGAACGATGTCATGGTCCTACAGGCAAAGGAGAAGTATATCGACGATGGCTTCGATGTAAAACCCGGTGAGAGGGTAAGGATGAAAGTCGTTTTCAAATCCCCAAAGCTATCTCCGGGCAGATACCACATGGCGGTAAAGGCCGGCACACTTTTTACTTTATTATGGGTCGAGCGCGTGGATGCATGCAATATAATAGGGAGGGCTTATTTCGGTAATGCCGTTTTCTTCGAGAATGTGAAGTCAGCGGTCATACCTGAATACACCATGTCGATCGAGAAGAGATAATTCCCTCGGATCACCGGCGTAGGATGCTCTTCTCATCGTCGCCAAGGACCTCAAGAATGAGTTGAGAGGATACCGATGAAATATTCAGAATCATTTGGTCAGAACACTGGCCGACATATGGTTTTATACATGCTAACCAATCGATGCCGATAAGGTGCCCTGTAATGGTGGAATCAGGGTCTGAACCGAATGAAGCCTCGATTAGGCCTATTGTCAGCGTGATTTTACCTGTTTTCAAGATGGAGGAATTCGTGGGCAAGGCCATCGAGAGCATTCTATCTCAAACCTTCCGGGACTTCGAGCTAATCATAATCAGCGAATATGGCAACACTCAAGCATCGGAGAAGGTCATCGACTCGTTCTCGGACGAAAGAATCAGAGTTGTCAAGAACAAGGAAAGGCTAGGTCTAGAGAATTCACTTAATCTAGCGATCGAGCTGAGCGGGGGCGAATATGTCGCGATCATGAATGCGGACGATGTCAGCTTTCCAGAGAGGCTGGAGAAACAGGTTGACTTCCTGGAAAAGAACCCAGACGTTGGAGTGCTAGGGTCAACGACCTACGCTCGTTACGAGCAGTAGCGGTAAGAGAGTCCTAACGCGGTCCGAGACGTTGCCGGATGCGGTATCTTGGCTTCTGCTATTCAATTGCGCATTGGCTGCTCCATCGGTCATGATCCGAACTAAGAAACTCAGCGAGATAGGGTTCTTCGACCCCAATCACAAGTATTGCGAGGACTATGATTTCTGGGCAAGGGCAAGCCATATAACCAAGCTTGCTAACCTCTCTGAGCCCTTGATTGAGTACCGCATCCATCCTACTTCCATGACCTTCGAGAATAGCGAGGCTCAACAGGTCAACGCGATGGCCGTCGCCCTGCGGGAGGAGAGCAGGCTGCTCGGACGGCAGGTGGATCAGGAGATCGCCAGGATCTATCTGATCCCGAGCAAACGTTTTACTCCAGAATCGATGATGAAAGGAATCGAACTTCTAATGGAGCTGGAAAGGGAGTTCTCCAAGGGCGTGGGAAACGAGGCGGCGAAATCCAGGATCAGAGGAGACCTAATGAGGCGATTGATGCACTTGACAGCTCTATCGACATTCAAGTCCCCGATGACCGCAATGAGGATGTTCTTGAGATCGATCGAATCCTATCCTGACCAGGTTCGAGGTGCTATCATCCAGTATTTCAAGCACACGAGCAATGCACTATTCCGGACTAGATTCTAGCTACCTGGCTTACCTAAAGCTCTCCCCGGTGATGCGCTCGAACATCTCGATGTACAGGTCCCTGACCTGCTCCACCTTCTCCTTAGGGAGTGCGGGAATTGGCGGCTCGGGAGAGCCGGCCTTGCGCGCTTTATACAGCATATCGTGATAGCCTATCTCGCGATAGTACTGGCGCACCGCCTCCTTGCTCAGCTCGACACAGTTGCCCTTCGCATATTCGTCCTCATCCCACCAACGGTCCTCATCGGCGGTCCCGAAGGTGTCGACGACCATGAGCCGGCGCTTGTCATCGAAGGCCATCTCCTTCTTGCCATCCACATGGATGAGCATTCGCTCCTCGACCTCCTTGGAGATGAGACTGTCCATCTTCTCTATCAACTCGATGGCCCTTGCGTATTCCTCGGTCGTCAAGCCCGAGATCTTTATGGCCTCATCCACCCCAAGAGGACGGTCGACCGGCTCGAGCTTAGTCGTCACCTCATAAAATGCCTGCGGCAGCTTCTCTCCGTACTTGACGGTGTGATTCCGAGGGAAACCGAGCTCTTCGGCGGTGACCTCCTTGGCCTTGATTCTATCGAACAAAGACCCTGCCACATAGTGGCGGGAGATGAACTCGAGAGGGATGAGGTAGTTGGCGCGGGAGCAGTTCAGTTTGCTGTAATCTGAGATAACGTCCACCTTGCGTACCCGCATACGGTTCGGTGGCACGAACTCCTTGAAGTGGGTTCGGACGCCGTCCTTCTTCAGGACCTGAAACCAGAAGGCGCTGCTTCGGCAGAGAGTCTCCCCCTTGAAGGGTATGTCCGAAGGTATGATCTTGTCGAAGACCGAGATTTGGTTGGTGAACTCGAACTCCAGCGAGTCCTCGTCCACCTCGTAGACCTTTTTCACCTTTCCAGTCCTGAGCAGCTTCAAACCTTCACCGGGTTTTGTAATTGGGTAGACGTTCATATTACTTTTGGTCTGCCAGACTGATGGCCTAGTCTCTTTGAGAGAAGCTCGGCTAAAGGGCTCGATGGACCTTGGCAAGAACGGTCGTTTGCTCGGTCAGCCCTCGAAGAGCTTGAGGAGGTCCTTTCGGTTAAGATATAGGAAGACCTCTGCCTGCCCAGCGCTGCCAGCGGAGATTGCCCGATATTGGTTCAGGCCTTTGACCATGGTGATGTAATCCACCGCCCTCACCTGCGAGACGTACGCGGCGATGGCCTTGGCCTTCCGTTCCGCTTCGAGGGTGATGTCCACGGCCATATTGGGAACGATCATCCCCCAAACCTCATACAGCGCCGTGTCCACCTCGCCCAATATCCTCAGGGCCTCGAGATACGCGGTAAAGGCCGCAAGGTGATGCTCGTGATTCTCCAAAGGAGAGGGCACGAAGACCAATTCCGGTGCGTAATCCTTTACCTCCTTGACGATGAGGTCCCTCAGCAGACCAGGCTCTGGCAAATCATGATCGGGAATGTTGAAATCGCTGACGCCCATTATCTCCAGCGCCTGCAATGCCTCCCTCTTGCGCGCCTCCCTGCTCGACGCATCCTTCATGGGCAGGGATAGGTAGACCACCCTGACCTTCGACCCCCTCTCCAGCATCTTAATGATCGTGCCGCCCAAGCCGATGGCGTCGTCATCGGGATGAGGCGATAGTACCAGGACCCTCTCCCCAGGCGGGACCTCGACGAACTTGGGGTTCCACGAGCTCTTAGCCAAGCCCTTGCCTATCCCGACCCGTCTCGAGATCCTGCAGTAAATGAGCTTCAGCTCGAGCTTCACCGATTTATAGTCCATAGTCATAAATACGCTCAAGGCAATAAAACGATATCCATTTCCCAAATTCCAGGAGGTTCTTTATTGAGGGTGGCCGTCCTATCCTTGTACGATTTCGAAGAGGTCAGGGGCGGCACAGAACTCTTCGTGCGCCACCTTGGAAGGGTCTTCCCCGGTTGCGAGGTCATCACCTTCTCCACGAGCGCTAAGGAATTGCCTAACCTAGACCTAACCAGGGTGAACATGGAGTACGTGCGCATGGGCATGGCCATCAGCAAGCGCTTCGCCCGGCTGCATAAGCGGGAGCCTTTCGACCTAGTTGTCTGCAACGATGTCGCGGGCCTAGGCCTGAAGCTTTTCGCCCCCGAGGTCCCGGCCATGCAGGTGTTCCACTACACCTATCATGGCTTCGCAGAAGGAGCCCTGCGCGGCCAGCAGGGATACCTACCGTCGCGCTACATTTACCCATACATAGAGAAGGCCACCGCCAAAGAGAAGAAGGTCGTGGCTGTGAGCCACAAGACCCGCAGGGAGCTAGAGGCATACTACGGCCTCAGCGCTCACGTCATCGAGAACGCCGTGTCCCTGGAACACTTCCGACCCCTGCCCAAGAGCGACTGCAGGGAAAGACTGGGGATAAGGTGGGACGGCCCGGTCGGCATCTTCGTGGGAAGGGCCGACGTCACCAAGGGCTTCGATGTCGTCAAGGCCCTGGCTAGGAAGCGGAAGGACATCCGGTTCCTTTGCGTGACAGGGGACGAAGTAAAGGACGAGGGCATGATCGTCGCCCGTCGAGTGCGCAACGAGGACATGCCCGTCTACTACTCCGCCTCCGACTTCCTCCTATTCCCTTCGAGGTACGAGTCCGCCAGTTACACCACGATCGAGGCCATGGCCTGCAATATACCCATTGTGGCGCATCGGACAGGCCTCTTTGAGGACATCGAGGAGAGGGAGGTTGGACGTATTCTCGCGGATCTCGACGAAGCGGCTTTCTCCCAGGCCATAACCGATTTGCTGAGAGGGGACAAGATCAATCCGAGGCACTTGGCGGAATCCAGGTTCTCCATGGACCGCTTCATAAGCGACTACAGGAACCTGGCTAAGAGCATGGTAGGCGCGGACTTCTGATCCTGATCATTGACGATGGCGAGGCCTTAATGTTTCGTTCCCAGCTGCGTGTCATCCTCGTCGACCGGCTGCCTGAGGGCGTAGGTCAGAGCCTTGAAGACGTTCACCCCATAGCCTGCCCGCGCGAGCGCAGGCCCGATGTCGCCCGGCGCGAAGTATGCGAAGCAATCGCTCCCCAGCCAGGACCTCACCCACTGCCAAGCCCCTAGCTCACCCCTCCTCCTCAGGCGGACGAAGGAGTCCAGATCGGAGAGCGTGTCCCACCACTTGACCCCGTCCTTATAATCCCCTGTATCGGGGCATGTCTGTCCAGTGAGGTTCAGGTATTGGATCAAAGGCAGATTGAGCCCGGCGACCGTGCACATGACGTTCTGCATCCAGGTACGTAAGTTGAGCTCGATCAGCCGGTACATGCCATCGGTAGGATCGAGCTTGAACTCCACAGAGCCGATGCCTTGGTACTTGATGGCCCTTAGGAACTTCAAGCCTGATTCCTCGACCTGCTGGTTCTTGACGCTGATCCCGAGGCTGGCGACCCCGAAGCTGGGAGGGTTCTGCCTGGCCTTGAACCAGACGAAGCGAGGGGACACGTACCCGTCCCTGCCGAAGTAAGCGGATACTTGGTAGAGGTCCTTACCAGGGATGCCCACGATGCTCTGGACCATGGCCCGGAGGTCCGTCTCCAAGATAGAGGTGAACCTCTGCCTCAGCTCGTCATAGCTCTTGATGATGTAACCCTTGTTGCCGAAATGGCGATACCAGAGGTGCGAATAGAATGGCTTGATGAAGCAGGGATAGGTAAGCGAGTCTTTGGCCTCCAAGATCTCCTCCATCGACTGTGGATAAATGGTGAATGGTATCGGGACCCCTGCCTCCACGGCCAATTGGTATTGTTGGCTCTTGTTCATGGTGGATTCGACGACGTTCTCGGGGGCCACCATGAACTCGAAACCCTCGGAGAGCCTCCTCCGGTTCCTGGAGACCAAGAGGACGTAATCATCGGAGCAGCACATGATCACAGGCTTCTCCCTGAACTCCCGCGCCTTTTCCAGTAGCATCTCGATCGTGGCCTCGGGCTCTCGCACAGGGTCCATGGTTATGAAGGGCTGGACGAATTTAGACCGCAGTCCAGCGACCTCAGGATGATAGTCCACCCCAATCACCTTGATGCCGCTCCAGCCTAAACTTCGAGTCACCCCCAGCCCGTTAGGCCCCATATAGAGAACGAACGCTACTCTGCTTAGATCCATCCCGATCTCTCCTAATTTGTGATCGCGACCGGCAAATCGCCCAAGGCCGATATAAAGAATATTGGGACCATGCGCTAGGTGATAGCGACCCGCCTGAAATGAGGAAATGTGGTGGGCCTTCTCAGCAAGTCCAGTATGAGGGTTTCAGAACAGAAATCATAAATAGCGCGGTTGTTTACCTAGAATGATAATAATCGCGCCCGCCAAGACCCTTTCATGAGCGCCGAGGGACCTGAGGGAGGAGAGCAGGTACCTTCCGCCATAAGCTCGAAGCGGTGGGATTGGGATGGGCGGATTAATAAAAGGGATGCACTTGAATAGATCTGATCAGAGGGCAGAAGGACTATCGGCCCAAGATGGGACGGCGCAGACAGGCAAGACCTCGAGGCCGCGGCTTTCCGGGCGCTCGTCACGATTGAGATGCTATTCGGATGGCACCTGCCCTCCTTTCAAGAAGCGCAGCGCGGTCGTCCGGGCCTTGGTCGTGGCCGCGATCACCTTCCTCTTGTTCTCAAACCTTTTCTGCATCATATCCTCGCCTTCACAAGCCGCAACGATTCTCGATTCCTCCGTTCCTTCCCAAGGCTTGCCTGCGTTAGTGTCCGAGGACATGACATTAGGCGCACGCTCGGCGAACCTGACCGTATCCTCTTCCACCGACACATACCGAGTGCTCACCGAGGAGTATGCCATTTGGGTGGACTCGACCACCAATTTCGTCAAGTACCAGATCAGGCCCTATTTCACGAGCGATTACATATGCTATCAACGGGCCGACCCGGAATACTCTGGGGACGGAACCGTTGACCAGTACGGGAACGATGCCGACCAGGTGAATCTCGTGGTCACCGATTGGGGGAGGGACGGGAGCACGGTTTGGTTCTTGGAGTCCTGTGCCGAGTTTAGCGTGAGGCAGTCATTCAACATCTACAAGGATTACTTCGAGCTCAACGTCACTTATGCGCCCGGGACGAAGAAGGTCATCACCACCTATTACATGGCGCTCTGCTCCTCCAGCGGCTCCATCTACAATCTAATGAATGGCAGGGTGAACCGTTACGTCCCGGGGATGCCGGAGCTGGCCAACAGTGACCATTCCATTGGTGGATGGTATCCATCCTTCTTGATGTACGCGCCCGCCTGTGACATGAGGGCGCCCTTGCGAAGCCTGGGATGGGAGTTCGGCTTCGAGGACACGGTGGCCTACCTCTCCGCGCCCCTTTGGCTCTCAGGCAATCGCGGAGGTTCCTCCGTGTTCGCCGTGAAGTACTTCGCCTACAACTCAGTCGTCCCTAACCTGGCGCTCAACGAACCCGAGACCTTCCACATCTTCTGCAGGCCGTACAAGTACACGGACGGCAAGGATCGAGGATACGATGTCGGCTACGCTCAATGGGTCGCGCCATTGATAGCGGCCAAGTATGGGAGCCATAATAGGGTCACCTTCCCCTTGACCGTGATGAACCTGGCCAAGTGGTCCTCTTCCTTCAGGACCTGGGTCGAGAACAGCCAGGTGAAATTGGCAACCTACACCGAAAACCCCAACCAATTCGATTGGAACTACAAGTCCTCGCAGATGGCCAATTACGAGCCGGACACGGCATCGGATGTGCCCACCTCTTGGCAGATCTATTCCGCCCCCAGCACGCCCATGACCTGGTCGGATGGGAGCGTGGTCTGCAATCCGGTGAGCGGGCCCGCCACCCAGTCGGGGACCTTCCGCTGGCAGCTGATATACAACGACGAGTACCAGGACTGGTGGACCTCTAGTAATGCCGTCTTCTGGGACGAGATCAACATGTGGAGCGCGGACAATCGGCTCCGCAATGACTACCAGATGCGCTCGGACTTCATCTATGATGGATACCTTAGGCTCATCGACGAATCCTTGGATTCGGGTTTCTGGGACCTTGCTATCGCCAATCCCTTCAGCGCCCTGCTGCACCTCTCCATCGTGGCCGACCTCTGCGTGATCGAGGGCTACGAGGCCTCGAGCTCCTACAACATCGAAATGAAGGCGCACGTCTGGTCCACCATGAACTTCGTCAACAACATCCCGGTAAAAAATCGGCCGACGATACTGGTGTACCAGAACTACGCCACGGGGAGCTCGAGCGACCAGCTAGATGTGTATTCCGCCATCTTCGGGGCTGCGAAGTACGGCTATCACCTCGATTTGCTGAGCTACGACTCCTACGACTCGCAGATGCACAATTTCCGCATGGCCGAGGACATGTTCAAGGCCATGGGATGCACCAGGGACTCGGACACAAGGACGGTAGCAGTGAGCACCTTGGACCTGGCGGAGAGCTCGAGTATAACCACCTCCGCCTCCATGCTAGTGATGACCGGCCCGGGCACCGCCAGCATCCTTTGCACGTCGTCCGTGGACAAGTTCAAGCTCACCAACCTGAGGTCGACCGCCACCCAGTTCAACCTCGGATTGACCACTGCGAACCTCTTCCAAGAGGGAAGCAACGTCCAATCCATCAGCCCCATGACCTTCACCGCCGATGGCAAGGGCACCTTCCACGGCACGATTACCGCGGAGAAGACCGGTGAGGTGATCAGGAACCCGAACGTACTGGCCGTTCAACATAACACCGGCAGCACATCCGTGGGCATGGTAAGCATGAGCCCCCAGGGAGCCAAGTTCAACATCGCCTCCACCGGTGGATCGGCGACGATCACTTTGAAGGGGATGCAGCCCAACACCGCCTTCGACATCACTGTGGACTCCGTCGAGGTCGCGACCGTGAGCTCCTTGGGCGATGGTACCCTCAGCTTCGAGCGGTCGTACGGTTCCTCCGATGTTCTGCAGATCGATATATCCGACGGGGCACTGCCTGACAACGTTCCTCCGACGGTTACCTCCTGCATTCCGGCCAACGGGGCTAACGGAGTTGGCATTGGGACTTCTGTCACATTGGGCTTCAGCGAGGACATGGACAAGGCCTCGGTCGAAGCGTCATTCTCCTTGACCACGGACGGCTCCTCGGTCGGAGGTGTTTTCACCTGGCCTTCGGCAAGCTCGCTCATATTCACGCCATCGGCCCAGCTGTCTTACTCGAGGACGTACGTGATCGGCCTTACAGCATCGGCCGAGGACCTGGCGGACAATCACTTGGCATCTCCCTTCAGCTCCCAGTTCACCACGGCTGATAATCCTACCCCTCCGCCACCTGACCCTGTTCCACCCTCATCGCCTACTAACCTGGTAGCATACGGCGGTGTCCGCCTGATCTCTCTATATTGGGACGAGCCCACGGATGTTGGGGGTGCGGCCATCAATGGCTATCGCGTGTATCGGAGCAGCACCCCCACCGGAACCTTCACCTTGCTGGCCAACTTGGGCACGACGGACCGTTACGACGACAGGAACCTAGGCAACGGCGAGACCTTCTATTACCGGGTCAGCGCCTTCAACAGCGCCGGGGAAGGGGGGCTCTCCACATCAGTGTTCGCACAGACGCAGCGGCTGCCCAGCGCCCCCGTCAGCCTCTCGGCGTCCCCGTCCCTGGGCTCGGTCAAGCTCACCTGGTCCCCACCGGTCAACGATGGCGGCTCCAGCATCACTGCGTTCATCATCTATCGCGGCGCGTCTCCTGGCCAAGAGGCCTATCTGGCCACAGTAGGGAACGTGATGACATATGCCGATAACCTGGTCCAGAACGGCAAGACCTACTATTACATGGTAGCGGCGGTGAACCTGGTCGGTTCAGGGCTTTCCTCCAATGAGGTTAGTGCCATGCCTGGAGAGCTCCCGTCGGCACCGCAGTTCCTGGTCGGCACGCCTGGCGACGCGCACGTTCTCCTAACGTGGGAACCTCCCATCGCTGGAGGAGGCATGGCCATTAGCAGCTACAACGTGTACAGGGGGGAGCAGCAGGGCGACATGACGAGGATCGCTTCGGTCGATGGCACCTCTTACCTCGACGCAGGCCTCATCAACGGTTACCACTACTATTACTCCGTCTCGGCGGTGAACGCCGCTGGGGAGGGTCTCAGGTCCGTTATAACTTCGGTCAAGCCATTGACGGTTCCTTCGGCGCCGTTAAACCTCACCGCGGTCGGCGGGAACACGCAGATCTTGCTCACTTGGCAAGCACCAGCCTCCGATGGCGGCGATGCGATATCGGGGTACAACATCTACCGCAGCAACATGCACGATGGTTGGGTGCTCATCGTCTATGTCCAATCAAGTTTGGAGTACTTGGACTCAGGGCTGGAGAACGGCGCCTCATACCTATACCTCTTGAGGGCTGTAAATGGTGCGGGATGGAGTCCGACCTCCAATGAAGCATATGCAACTACCACCACCTTGCCCCCGTCCACCCCCACTCAGCTAACCGCTATTGCCGGGAAGAACAGCGTAGCCCTGCAATGGCAGCCCCCCATTGACCAGGGGAGTGGCGCGGTCCAGGCCTATAACGTCTACAGGGGCACGGACCCGGAGAGGCTTTCCCAGGTCGCCACCATCGCCGATTCGCTCGGATACCTGGACCAAGGGCTGGTCAATGGCCAGCAGTACTGGTATGCGGTATCCGCCGCCAACGCCTTCATAGAGGGCATGGCCAGCCATGCAGGCCCGATCATCCCTATTTGGTTGCCTGGTTCCCCGGGCGATGTCGAAGCCACGGTCGAAGGGGCGGTGGCTCACATCTCCTGGACGGCTCCGGATGAGGACAATGGCTCCTCCATCCTCGGATATTCGGTCTATGAATGGATCGGCGAGGAATGGACCCTGACAGCCCGCCTGGAGTCCTCGGCCAATTATCTTATCGTACGCAACCTGGCCCCAGCATCGACCCACCTCTACCTGGTCAGGGCTGAGAACTCCGTCGGGGAGGGCCCGGGGGGGATGGTGGAGTTCGAGGTCGCCGACCTGCCTTCCGAGCCGAGGATAGCGACGATTTCGCAAGGGGTACAGAACGTTACCTTGTCCTGGCATGCTCCGTCAGATGATGGCGGAACGGCGATCTCCGCCTACGTCGTCTACCGCTCTGAGGGCGGAGCTGCGTTCAGAATCGTCGCCATCGTCCCGGCCTCGGTGCTCCACATGCTCGACGAGGAGCTGAAAGCCAACGTCACTTATCGCTATTACATCGCCGCCATGAACGCCATGGGCAGCGGGCCGACGTCCAACATAGCCCAGGCCACGGCACTGCCCCCGTTCGACCCTGATGCCGGTCAGTCCCCCACCACCAAGAATTGGGCTGGCACGTACCAGGGGGTCCTGACCCTGAGCAGCGTGGCGACGGTCGGTCTCCTCTGCTCGATGATGCTCTATTACATCTATCGCCGCAACGGCAACATAGGGATCATGGAACGGTTCAAGCGCCTGAGGAAGTGATTCATCGCCATCCGGCGAGCGACCCATAGACCTCGAAAGCCGCCCCCATCCATATCAGCGGCCGGGGAATGGCCGCCTTATCGCTCTGAGGTCGAGAGGACGACGCTATGGCCGTCCGTTTTCCAGCGGCTAACATCGCCTGATGGGCGAGATAGCCGCCCAAGGTCACCTTGCCAGAGAAGTTCTTGCTGACCAGATGGGCATTGTTGCGACCCCACATGAAGCGCAGCTTCAGATACCATTTAAGACGATCCTGGCGATAGGAACCCTCGCACCATTCATGTCTCACGGTGGCGCCTTCCACGTACTTGATCCCGTAGCCTGCGAGCACCACCCGAAGACATGCGTCGGTCTCGTCCTGATGATAGCGGAAATAAGGGTCGAACCCGCCCACCGCCCTCAGGACATCGGAGCGGAAGGACATGTTGCACCCTACCATGACCGGGTACAGCCCCTCGACGCTCTCACCCTTGGACTCGTCCGACCAGTCGCCGTAAATCGAAACCGCGTTCTTCCCCATGGCCAGCTCCCCGGACATGTTTTGGACCGGCCCTCCGACGCCTCCGACCTCGTCGCCATCATAACCAGCGATTATGGCGCCAACCCAACCACTGTCGGGGATTGCATCATCATCCAGGAAGCACACCAGGTCCCCCGTCACCGCCCCGAGGCCAAGGTTCCGAGCTGCAGATATTCCGTCCAGGGAGGTCTGGGGCACGAGCTTGACCATGCTCTTCGCGTGCAGATCCTGTAGAAGCTCGCGCGTCCCGTCCGTTGAGGGGCCGTCGACGACTATGACCTCATGAGGTGGAGGGTCCAATGCCTGAATCCCAGAGAGGCAGCGCTCCAGCCATTTCCTGCGGTTGTAGGTGCATACTACCACGGAAACGGTCATTGCTTCGGTCATCTGGCGCACTCCCATCGAGCCATACTTGATTCCTGATCGGACGATAAAATGGTTCCGTCGCCGGATAAAAGGGGAGAGGGACGCTACCAATTTTGATAATCTCGGGCCGAAATTCCCATTTGCCCCCCGGTCGTAGGATTATTGGTATGGCTCTTGGATATCATATTTAAACCCGTTTATTTGGATCAAGGGATTATCACACTTGATTCCTAGAAAATAGCCTATATAAGCGCGCGAGCCGGGTAAGGATTAGTGCGCGATGAAATGTAACATGCACGACATCATCTAATGCTGGGTCGTGCGAGTTGCCAAAGGGGAATGTACAGGGAATGAGCGACTTGGACCAAATGGAGGCATTTAAGGTCGAGGGGGCCTCGAGGATGGCGGCCGAGCCATCAATGAACTCTCATGGCGAAGATGCGCCAAGCTGCAGAACCCCTGAGGAAAGCCCGTCGCCACTCGCCTTGTTCCGCCAAGCGCTGGTAAGAGGGGCGAGGCTTCTTAGCAGCTCTGACCCCGAGAAGGCAAAGCTATTCAAGCGCGGCGTGAGACTGGTCGACAGGTCCGCGCAGCGCAAGGCCATGCGACCGATGGCGGTCCTCCTGACATTCATGTTCCTCATGGGGGCCTTCGCCCCATTCCTAATGACGACGGGGCTGGCCTCCGGCGCTTTGCCACCCCAAAGGTCCACCGATGCATCTTTAGATAGCGCGCCCGCAGAAGCGGGCGATGACTTTCAGATCGGCGCGGCATCCGCCAATCTAACGACCACGACCTCGACCAACAAGATCAACGTCTGGGCCGAGGAGTACGCGATCAAGGTCGATTACTCCACCTCTTATGTAGATTACAAGATCTCCCCCTACTTCTGCACTGATTTCATCCGTTACCGGCGCGTCAACCCCCAATACGCTGGAGACGGCACATACGACGTGAATAAGAACGAGCTCTCTATCAGCATGACCATATCCTCCTGGGGGCGCTCCGGGAATCGGGTGTGGTTCAAGGAGTCTTGCGCCGAGTTCAGCCTGAACCAGACCTTCACCATCTACCGCGATTACTTCGAGCTGAACGTCACCTACGTCCCAGGAACGAGGCAGGTCACCACCAGCTACTTCATCGGTCTCTATAGCGCCACCGGGTCCATCTACAGCCTGCTGGACGTCGGCAATGGCCGGTATAACCGTTACGTCCCTGGAATGGACGAAAAGACCCCGGACAGCAGGGGATTGGGCGGCTGGTATCCTTCCCTGAACATGTTCGCCCCCGCCTGCGACCTAAGGGCGCCAGGCAAGAACCTGGGTGTGGAATGGGGATACAACGAGACCTCTGCCTACCTCTACTCCCCGGTCTGGATGAAGGACTCCGGTACGGGCGGCTCCTCGGTATTCTCTATGAAGTTCTCTTCCAAGAACTCCGTAGTACTGAACCCTTCCCTGGGAACTGCCGAGACCTTCCACATGTTCGTCAGACCTTACAAGTACACTGACGGCAAGGACCGTGGATACGACGTCGGCTACGCTCAATGGATAGCGCCCCTGATCTCCAAGGCCTATGGGAACCACGACACCTCCATCTTCCCTCTGGCAGCGATGGGCCTTAACAGCTACAGCACCACCTTCAGGACCTGGTTGGAATCGAGCCAGATCAAGCTCGCTACCTATTCAAACAACCCAGACCAGATCAATTGGAACTACAAGTCGAGCCAGGTCTCAAACATGGAAACCTACGACCCAGCCCACGTCCCGAAGTCCTGGCAGTTGTACATCGCGCCCAACACCCCCATGACCGTAGGCGACAATGTGGTGATCTGCAACGCGGTCAGCGGCCCCTACAACGTGCCTGGCACCTATCGTTGGCAGCTCATCAACAATGACAGCTACATGTCCTGGTGGACCGGCAGCAAGGGCGTGTTCTGGGACGAGATGAACCTTTGGACCGCCGACAATCGGCTCAGGAACGACTACCAATACCGCGAGGACTTCCTGTACGAGGGATATCTCAGCCTGATCAAGGAGTCCTACGCCTCGGGCTACTGGGACTATGTGATCGCCAACCCGTTCTCAAGCATGATCCATATGGCCATCGCCGCGGACGTCTGCCTGATCGAGGGCTATGAGGCGTCCAGCTCCTACAACATCGGCATGTTGGAGCACGTCTGGTCCACCATGAACTTCGTCAACAACATACCTTCGACCTACCGCCCCAACATCCTGGTGTATCAGAACTACGCCTCCTCCAACGCCAATGACCAAGAGGACGTCTACTCCGCGCTCTTCGGCGCGGCCAAATACAACTTCCACCTCACCCTGATCTGCTACGACTCCTACGACTCGCAGATGCACAACTGGTACATGGCCGAGAGCATGTTCAAGGCCATGGGATGCACCCGCAGCTCTGACGTGAGGACAATCACCGTCGACACCTTGGACCTGGCGACCTCCACCTCGCTTTCCACCTCCGCCCAGATGGTGGTCCTTAAGGGCGGGGCCAAGTCCACGATCACCGAGTCGTCCAACCTGGCATCGTTCATTATCACAAACCTGCACGCCACCTCAAACGACTTCGACCTCAGGGTCCCGGGTGGGGGCTACTTCACCCCGGGCTCTGGGGCCCAAACCATTTCCGCTATGACGTACACATCCGACGGCTACGCCAAGTTCTCCGGTCGGGTGGACGCGGAGAAGACGTCGACCATCACCCGCAACGAGAACATCCAGGTGTATCAGCGCAACTCCGGAAGCGCTAGCGTTTCCTTGACATCGATCGGCCCTAGCGCCGACCTCACCGTGCAGTCCACAGGCGGCACCACGGAGATCGTGCTCAAGGGGTTCGCCGCGGGCAGTACCTACAACATCCTGGTCGACTCCGTGGTTGTGGAGCAGAAGACGGCAACCACCGACGGCAGCATCACCATATCCAGGGCCTTCGGCACCAGCGATCGGGTCCAGACCCAGCTGGCTTCGACGACGGACACCTTCCCGCCTCACGTGAGCGGGTCCAGCCCGGCCAGCGGAGCAGCGGCGGTCCCGATGAGCACTCAGATACGGATCACGTTCAACGAATCAATGGATAAGAGCTCCACCCAGTCCGCCTTCAGCCTTACCGGTGGCTCGCCGGTATCTGGAACCTTCATCTGGGAGACCGGCGACACCGCGATGGTGTTCACTCCCTCGCAGCCGCTTCAATACCTCACCACGTACGTCGCGCAGGTCAGCACGTCGGCCAAGGACGTTGCTGGCAACTACCTCTCTCCGGCATTCTCGACCAGCTTCACCACCGGGCCACAGTCGTTGGTTGTGGTCCCATCCGCACCGCAGGGCTTGACAGCCATAGGCGGCACTAAGTCAGCCACTCTCAGCTGGTCCGCTCCTTCGAGCAACGGCGGCGCCTCTATCACCGCTTACAAAGTGTACCGGGGGACGATCCCTGAGGGCCAGTCGACCACTCCGATTGCCACGCTGGGAAACGTCACCAGCTACCAGGATGTAGGGTTGGTGGACGGTACCTCTTACTATTACAAGGTCTCGGCGGTGAATTCCGCTGGTGAGGGCCCTAAGTCTTCCGAGGCGCAGGTGACCACCTACTCCGTGCCCGGGGCTCCCGGGACGCCTAGCGCGGTCCCCTCCTACCGGAGCGTTTCGCTCTCCTGGTCCGCGCCCTCGAGCAACGGCGGCTCTTCCATCACCGGATACAGGGTCTACCGTGGCCTGAGCAGCCAATCCCTCGCCTTGCTTGCCACATTGGGCAACGTCCTGGCCTACACGGACGCTGGCCTTTCGAACGGGACCACTTATTATTACAGGGTATCGGCGATCAACATCGTAGGAGAGGGTCCGGCGAGCGCGGTCTCTTCCGCGACCACCTCCTCTGTGGTACCCGCACCACCTGCCGACCTAGATTCCGCCTGCTCACCGGATAGCATTTCGCTATCCTGGTCCGAGCCCGCCAGCAACGGCGGTTCAGCGATAACCGGCTACAGGGTGTATCGCGGCAGCTTATCAGGGCAGCTTGCCCTCCTGGCCAGCTTGGACGATGTGCTCTCCTACGAGGACTCGGGCCTGCCTTTCGGCGTCACATACTATTACCAGGTGTCAGCCGTGAGCGCAGTGGGGGAGGGCGCGCGGTCCGCCGAGGTGCAAGGTACAACATCCCTGGAGGCGCCCAGCGCTCCGCAGTCGCTGCAGGCCACGTCCCTCGATGGCATGGTCAGATTGGACTGGTCTGCTCCAGAGGACGACGGCGGCGCGCCGGTGCAAAGATACCAGATCTATCGCTCCGTGGGCTTGGGGCAGATGGAGCTCGTGGCCGTCATATCCTCGGTCCTTATCTACGAGGACGTCGACCTGTCCAACGGCATCGAGTACCACTATCAGGTGAGCGCTGGCAACTCCGCCGGCGAGGGCGCGCCTTCCGAGGAGGTCGCGGCCAAGCCGATGGGGACCCCGGGCGCCCCTCTGAACCTACAGGCCCTTCCTGCCAATGAGAAGGTGGCCCTGAGCTGGGCTTCCCCTTCGGACCTGGGCGGCTCGGCCATTACCGGATATAACGTATATCGTGGCGACTCGCCTTCAACGCTGTCCTTGTTGGTTTCGTTGGGCGTGGTCACGAGCTACGAGGACACGGGCCTCAGCAACGGTCACCAATTCTACTATTCCATATCCGCTTTCAACGCGGTGGGCGAGGGAGATGCCTGCTCCGCGGTGAGCTGCATCCCTGGCTATTTCCCCTCCGCGCCACAGACCTTGCGCGCCACCCCTAGCGACATCTTGGTCTCCCTGAGCTGGGCAGCGCCTATCTCAGACAATGGCCATGAGATCATCGGCTACAATGTCTACCGCGGCCCTAGCTCGGAGAATCTCGCTCTGCTAACCTCGCTCGCCTCGGTGCTCGTCTATGATGACCATGAGGTGAGCAATGGCCAGACCTACTATTACCGGGTGACGGGCATCAATTCCATGGGCGAGGGCGCCTTCTCGGCGTGGGCAAGCGCCAAGCCGGCCACCTTCCCCGGTTCGCCAACGCAGCTTGTCGCGGTCGGCGGCGTGGGCATGGTGGACCTGTCCTGGGTCGCCCCAGCCAGCAACGGCGGCGACGCCATCGCCTCATACGTCATCTATCGCGGGACGTCGCTCAGCTCGCTAGCGCAGGTCGCGACCTCCACCGCCACCAGCTATCAGGATGCCGGGTTGCCGGCGTCCACGCTTTATTATTATGAAGTGAGGGCGGGCAACTCCGTAGGCCAAGGCCCGGCAGCATCGGCCTCGGCCGCCACCGCGGGCCTTCCCGGGTCACCAGGCAGCCTCTCCGGTTCCCCTTCGGAGTTCGGCATCTCCCTGTCCTGGAACGCTCCGTCCCAGAACGGTGGATCAGGGATCATATCATACAACATCTACCGCGGACCGAGCCTCGATACGATGAGCTTGGTGGAAACGGCCACGGGCACGACCTATCCGGACATCGGGCTCTCCCCTGGTACGAGGTACTATTATACCATCACCGCGGTCAACGCCGTGGGCGAGGGCCTCCCCTCATCGGTCAAGGACCTGATGACGTTGGTCTCCGTCCCTTCGGCCCCTCGTAACATCCATGCCAATTCCGGTACCCAGCGCATCGATCTAGGTTGGGAGGTGCCATCTAGCAACGGTGGCTCTCCCATCACCAAGTATCATGTCTATAGGGGCACGTCGCAATCTCAGCTGAGCTACCTCGTGGATACGACCCTCACCACCTTCACGGACGTCGATGTCCTCCCTGGACAGACCTATTACTACCAGGTCGCCGCCGTTAACGTCATCGGGGAGGGTGGCGCCTCCTCTGAGGTCAACGATTTGGCGGTCACTCTCCCGTCAGCCCCTGCGAGCCTGCAGGCCACGAAGGGTAAGTCCAGCGTCAGCTTGACCTGGAGCGCCCCGGCGGATACCGGGGGAGGGTCGATAACGAGCTATGTGATCTACCGCGGCACCAGCCCTGACGCGCTCTCTACGCTCACGACGGTGGGCGCGGTGCTGAAGTACACCGATTCCTCCTTGCCCAAGGTCGACACGGTGTACTATAGCGTCTCCGCGGTCAACTCGGCCGGGGAGGGCGGACAATCCGACCTGGCCTTCGCGACCCTGATCAAAAAATCCTCGTCGCCAAGGAACCTAGTAATTTCCGACCAGGACAGCAAACTGCTCCTTTCCTGGGACGCCCCCGAGGATGATGGGGGCTCTGACATCACCTCTTATGCGATATACCGCCGCTCTGCGGATGGGAATCTGACAAAGGTCGCCGTGGTCAACTCCACCTCCTTGCTGGACATGGGATTGACCAATGGGGTGACCTATTCGTACAGCATAGCGGCGATAAACACGGTCGGGGAGGGTGAGCTTACGGACATAGCTTCCGGCAAGCCCTTCGGCCTTCCCTCCTCCCCGCCGTACCTTAATGCCACCTCCTACGACAAGATGGTTCTACTGAAATGGGGCGCATCGGTGGACGACGGAGGCGATGCTGTCATCGGCTACGACATCTTCGTCGTCGATGGGGACGAGGAGAGATATCTGGGCCAGGTCGCATCCGATATCAACAGCTACGTCTGCAACGACCTGAGGAACGGTGTCAACTACGTGTTCCGGGTGGCGGCGGTCAACGCGGCCGGCCAGAGCGACCGGTGCTCGGTCGTGGGCACCCCTGTCTCCGCCGTGATCCCTCCCATAGCCGAAGCTGGCGCTATCGACCTGACGGGCAGCACCATGATCCTGGCCTCGATGGGTGCGATTGCCCTCCTCGGGGTGGCGGTGGGGATGTGGCGCTATCGGACCAACAAGGCAGCCTCCAAGCGGTCAAGCCAGAAGAGCGCGGCCACTGCCCTCAAGGGATCGCCGGTCCGAGTCCAGGTGGTCACCGCCCGCATGATCAAGGCCTCGCCGACGCCAGTGCCTACCAGCGCTCCTAGGCCTGAAGAGGCGTCATTCGAGCGCACCCTGAGGGACCTGGAGACCGCCAACAGGATTCTCTGAGCAGCCTTTGAATTCAGATCAGCTCACGGTCACCCAGAGCCATAGATCCTGGACCTCGTCGCCGTCCGACAGCAGGAACATGATCTGGTAATCGCCTTCGCTAGAGAAGCTGAAGGTCAGAGCCCGCGAGAACCTACCGCCATCCAGCAGGGTGGTCTCGTAATAGTAGGAGATGCCAGGCGATAAGGGCAGGACCTGCGTCCAATCCAGGGGCGCGGACTCATGAAAAGTCCCGTTCTCCATCACTCCCACCGTGAGGTTGTAGTCGATCGGCCCCCCCATGTGGTTCACGAAGGTGACCAGCACCGTGCCATTGGCATTCACCGCCAAGTTTTGAGGGAGGGTCCCGAGGGATCCATCCGGACCGGTTATGTAGAGCTCGGTGTGGGGCTCGAGGCCGATCCCCGGCCAGAGGACTCCCGCTCCAGCAAGGACCGCCACCACCAATACGACCACCACCGCCCCCAGCACGATCTTTTCGGCCACGTTCAGCTTCCCGCCCTTGCTTCCGCCCAGCTCGAAGGCTAGTACGAACTCGTCCCCTTTGTCGAGCTTGAATCTCCTCATTATGGCGATGGCCGAGACGGCGATATTGAGCACCAGGACCTCCGCCAGGACCGTGGACTTGTTCAGGCCTCCAGGCGTCCAGGCGAGGATGATTCCCCCGATGGCGAAGACCAGGAGGCTGAGGACGACCGAGGCTATCCCCCTCTCCAGCAAGGACATCTCGCTCTCGTGGCTCTCGTCCCCTTTCAGGAACTTGCCCAGGCTGGCCGACCTTCCCGGGAACATGGCTGAGACCAGGGCGTATCCCGGGGTGAAGAAGACGCAGACGAACGCCAGCAGGCTGGTCAGGGCGGAGCTGATGCCGAGCACCGAGAGCAGGACCGCCACACCGGTGAGGATGCAGATGATCAACAGGTCATATGGCCGACCCGGCGCGGAAAGGACCACCCTCATCTCATCCCTCAACTCCGAACTCGAGGTCAAGGAAGCGGGATGCGTGGATAAAAAGCTGCCCGGGAAGTGCTCTCAGTCCTTGGTGAACTCCACCATCAGGTGCCAGCTCTTCTCACCCCAGTCCTTATCGAAGTCCACCTGCTCGATCTTGCGCAGGGAGGCGGAGACCTTGCCCAGCCTGAGACCATCGGTGAACATGAGGACGTATCCCAATAGAGGGAAAAGGAAATAACCGCCATACCTGCAATGCGCAGTATGGTAGGAACTGCCCAGCATCCCTTGTAGCTCCTGGAGCGAGTAATGCTTGTGGTGCTCCCCGCTGCTCCGGCCCTTGAGCACCTTCCTCCCTGCGGCGAAGAGATGCGAGTTCTGGGCATCGATGAAGGCGAAGGTCCCCCTGTGAGGGACGCTGATGATCAGCTTGCCCCCAGGCCTGAGGACGCGATCGACCTCCTTAAGGGCCAATAACTTGGATGGGACGTGCTCCAGCACATCGAGCATTATCACCCCGTCGAAGCTAGCATCAGGGAATGGCAAGGCCTCGCCGGACCCTAACGCGAATTCGGCGATCGGGGCCCGCCTCTTGGCGGCGGCAAGGGAGGCCATGTCTACATCCATCCCCAGCACCTTCCAGCCTTTGCTTGATGCAAGGTGGGCGAATAGCCCCTCGGCGCATCCCAGGTCTAGAATGGAACCGGTGCCCTCTAACCAACTAACGGCGACTCCGGCTCGTCCGTGAGTTTCCAAATCCCAGCCCTCGGTGCGGATTATCTTGCTCCTGATACTTAAGAGCGGATGCTTCCCCCATCGACAAGAGAATCGACCAGCTCGGTGAGCGAGCGCTCGATCACCTCGCTTGAGTACCTCTGCGCGATGAGCTCGCGGCCGGCCAAGGCTAACCTGTCCCGGAGGGCATCGTCCTGCAAGGCCCTGACCATCTGCGCTCGGAACTCTTCCTTGTCCTTGCCCAAGAGGCAGTTGCCCTCATGCTCCAGCTCTGGGATGCCGTCCAAAGCCAGGGGCGTGACCACCGTCGCCCTGGCCGCGCTCATGTAGTCTATGACCTTCGTTAATATGCCCAAGCCCTTCCACATCGGCGCCACGCACAGATCGGCGGCCGATAGCCAGGGGTAGAGATCAGGCACGAAGCCGAGGAACCTCATTCCCTCGGGAGGCTCGAAAGGAGCCGGACCCGAGCCAGCAACGTAGAACCGGGTGTTCGGGACCTCCTCCCTCACGTGCGGAAGAATAGATGCGATATAAGCGACGGCGTCGATGTTCGGCTCGTAGTTCAAGGTGCCTACGAACAGCACTGCCCTCTCGTCCAGGGGAATGCCTAGAGTCCTCCTCGCTCGCTCTCGAGGAAGCATTCTCTGCCCCACCACCTTCATGTCGGCGCAGGTCGGCACCACCGCCAGCTTCTCTGGATCGAATCCCATGGAGATGTAGTCTTGGCGGTCGCGCTCATTGACCACCAGGACCTTCGAGCTCATTCCCACCAGGGCGCGCTCGAAGAGCACATTGCCCTTGGTGAAGAACCGCGACTTCCCTTGCACCTGAGCGAACGTCACTATGTGACCATGGTTGTCCCAGACCATGGGCACGCGCTTAAGCCTCGCCGCCATCCCGGCGGCGAAGGAGAAGTAGGATCCCTCGGCGAAGACCAGCTCCCCGTCCTTGCCCAGTGCCCGCAAGGTGCGCATGAGGTTGGTGGCGACGTCGACCGGGAAGAGCAGGTAGCGGGCTATCTTGTTGCGCCTCTGGTCGAAGACGAAGTCGTTGACCTTGCTTGTCGGCACTGCGTTGACCACATAGGCGTTGGAGAGCATCTCCAGCATCTTCGGGGAGCGCTCGCTGGTGATGCCAGCGGTCTTGACCTTGGGCAGGAAGACGACCTTGGTTGAGGACCTGGGGCTCATCCATCCTCCCCCTTGAAGACGCGCTCGAGCCTCATGGCCCCCACCTCGAAATCGAAATCCTTGAGGGCCAGCTCCCTTCCCTTGATACCCGCGGAGCGCAGCCTCTGCTTGTCCTCCAGCAGGTTCGCCAATTCGTCGGAGATGCCGCCCAATCCCTCCGGCAGCATCATCCCTGCCCCTTGGTCGACGATGTCGGTCTTCAACCCCCGGGCGAAGGAGGTGGCCACCGGGACCCCGCAGGAGATGGACTCTATGGCCGTGAAGGGGAATAGGTCGATCCGGCTGGTGACCACGAGCATGTCGGCGGCGCTGAAGAGGTAGGGCATCTCCTCCCGGGGGATGACCTCGGTGATGATCCTTATCTTGTCCTGAAGGCCGAGGGCGCCGACCAATGACCTCAGCTCCTCGAGCTGCGGCCCGCCCCCTTTGATCAAGAGAACGGCGCCTGGGCGCCGCTCGAGCAGGCGAGGCATGGCGCGGATGATGCGGTCGAGACCCTTGTTCGAATGCAGCCTGGCCACACATAGAAGGACATCGTCTTGTGCTTGGAGGCCGAGGTGGTTCCTGGCCTTCTCTGATTGGATGGGATGGAAGATCCCGCAGTCAACGCCCGAATGAACGACCTCCTTGCTGATCTTCTCCTCCGGAACGCCGCTGCTGATGAGGTGCCTTCGAGCGGAGAGGGACCTGGGCACAAGGGAGACCATGTCCGCGACTACCTTCCTCCCCAAGGTACGGTAATAGGCGGATTGCGCCCGGCCCGCTGGACCTCGCATCAGCACGTCCAGCTCCTGCCACGCCACCATCCGGGTGCGGAGGTCCTTCGCAGCGAACCAGCTCAGAAGGGTGCCGCTCTGGAACAGCTCGGCTGTGAGCACTGCATCGTATCCGCCATATCTGAGCCTCTTGGCCAGATCGGGTGTGAAGGGGAAGATCGCCGCAGGGAAGACCTTGGGAAGGACCGTTCGCAGGTAATCGATCCCCAAGCCCGGCTCGGGAGGGCATCGCTCCTTGGGCATGAAGGCATCAGCGGCGAATACCGTGACCTCGTGCCCACGGCGCGAGATGCGTCGGGACAGCTCCACTATGTTAAGGTCACAATCCGTCTGAGGCTTGAGGTTCTTGGCGGCAATTGGGGGGATGGCGGCGGTCGGCAGGTCCGCTGTCTTGGTGATGAGGTTTATCATTCCCAGCTTCATCAGCGGACCTCTCCCCCATAGATCATCTGATAGGCCCCGTTCTCGTATACCTTGGAATCCAGCGACATGTTGGACCTATAATACTCGTAGATGGACTGCTGTCCCCATTGGGTCAGCCAGAGCTCACTGGTCCGATCGAAGACCATCCCAGTGGCACCTCTGCTACTGGTGATATTGGTGAACGTCTCATTGTAGACCTCGTAGTACCTGACCCTGATGAATTGCGTCCAGTTCGACTCCCTCCAAACTATGTCAGGGAAGTAGCCTCCTACCACATAGCTATCCGGGGCGACGTGCTGATCGAGGAACTCGGACATCTCGATGGAGCGGTTGCTGACCACATACAGGCTCTCCTGGTAGAAGGCCGAGGCGCAGCAGGTCACCATGGCCAGGACCAGCAAGATGGCCACGAGCTTCTTCCAAGGCGTCCAGCGACGGAAGTAGAGAAGCGTGATGAGGATCGGAGCGGCTAGAGCGAAGTAAAGGAAGCCCCGGTCGTAGACCGAGCCTTGCAGCAGCACCAGGTCCAGGGGGATGACGATTATGGGGACGAGGGACAGCGCGAGCAGGCTGCCGGGTAGGGTGCGGCGACGCCGGCTGAACAGCCAATTGGCCAAGGCCAGGGCGAGGAACAGCATCAGGGCGCCGAGCAGGGCCAATCGCAGATAAGGCCCCAAGGCGAAGATGTTGCCTGCCGTCCTCTGACCTACCGCCTCTTGAGTGGTCTGGGTGACGACGAAGATGTAGGCGATCCGACTATAGATGGTCTCCCACAGGAAACCGGAGTATTCCCTGGCCCCGGTGAAGAGCCATCCGAGCCAAACCAAGAGGAATGCGAAAATAGGCCAGCCTCGCTCCCGCGACTCGCCCCTCTCGCGGCGGTTCTTGATCGCCACCACGATCTCACGGACTATGAGGCCAGCCACGATGAAGAAGGTGGTCGTCGGGTGAGAGATGACCACGTAGATGAAGGCGGCCAAGGCTAGGAGCATCCAGCGGAAGCCGTCCTTCTCCAGGAACACGAAGACCAAGAGGCCGATGACCAAGCCCAGGGACTGGGGTGAATATTGGTATTGGACCCACACGTTGCCGAAGCAGGAGATCAGGAACGCGACCCTGTGGTCCCATCCGGGAAGATAAGTCCGGACGAACAGGTAGAGGGAAAGAAGCGTCAGGGCGCTGACGAACAAAGGCCACAGCTGGAGGAAATCAAGCACGTCAGGGGAGGCGAAAAGATAGTAGGTCGACCCGACCACGAAGAGGCCTGGATAGTTGGCGGAATAGGTGAAGATCCCTTGCGCCAGGACCGTCCCGTCCTCTGCGATCCTCATCGAGGAGAAGAAGTGGATGTACGAGTCCCAGACGTCGGGGAGGTCCAGGTACATCACCGGCGCGCCCCATATGGCCAGGTAGAGCAGCAAACCTTGGAGGAGGAACACGCCCTCGCGCCCTGAGCGCAGGCCGAGGACGATGGACAGCGAGATCACCCCCACCCCAGCCCAATAACCGATGGGCAGGAGGGCGAAGAGCCCGAAATCGATCACTGGCACCCATTCAATGCGATAGGTTAGGGACGATGCGTAGACGAGAATGAAGCCCGCGACGGCAAGGAGCGCCAGCACCCAGCCTTGGACCGTCGGTATCCTCAATGGCCTCACTTAGCTCCGTCTCCTTCTCGAACCTGGGCCAATGTATCATCCGGATATGATATCAACGCTTCTTCTCCAACCTCAATCCATGTCGAGAAGGTGTTTATATCGCGGCGCCGTATGCAGCGGTCGATGTGGTTGCCGGGGCATTTGGCCATAGGGTTCCTGATCTGCCTCGTGGCCTTGGTGCTATACGTCCGCAAGGGAGGCCCGATGGTCCTTGGCCTGGTCTTCATCGCTTTCTTCGCCAATCTCCTTGACTTCCTCCATGTAGGGGGGCTTCGGGCCTTCAGCCATAGCTTCTTCGGGGCGGCGGTCCTGCTGTGCTCCATCCTCGTGGTCCTCATCATCGTCTCTGGATGGCGGCCATGGCTTGCGGCGATAGCTGCCTTGGCAGTCGCCTCTCATCTTCTTGCCGACGTTTTCATAGGCCACATCTACCCTTGGTACCCTTGGTCCATGGAGACAGTCCAGTTCAACCAGTTCAACACCGTCTTCGACATCAGGGTGGAGCTGGGCCTGTGCTTTTTGGCCTCCGTCCCGCTATTGGCCTTGATCGTGTTCTGGAAAGGCAAGCTCTCTGTCGTGGGTATCGCTCGAAAGGACCTTCTCGCGATCCTCCTCTTGCTCGTGCCCTTCCTGATATTCGCGTTAGCGCAGATGTTCTACTTCATCGACCTCGACATCGTTCAGAGCACCACCGTCTCGGCGGTCCTGCTTCTAATGGTTTTTTTTGGTGCTGTGATATCCTCGGGATGGCTCCTGGTCCGCTCCTTAACAGGGTATCAACATTACGTTGCCGTGATCAAAAATGATTCACCATAGGACTCGATTTTTCATATATAATCATTATCGCTCAAGATAATTCTGGAACGTATGGGTTGATTGAAGTTTCGGGCAAACATTTATTAGGGTAGAAGATAGAATTCACTCTTCACGCTGAGGGAAGACCTCAGGCCGACAATGCTATCTAGCCTCAGAATATGAGGGGGGAGGCAGGATGATGTCGAAGCATACGGAAGCGTTCGAACGAGCGGACAGAGTCACATGTCCATGTCTGGACAGGGGTGAGTGAGTTGTCACCATCCCGCAAGGTTGTAGTGATGATTCCGACTCTGAACGAGGAGCGCAGCCTCGGCAAGGTGATCGACACCATCCCCATGAAAGAGTTCCATGAAAGAGGATTCCTGGTAGAGGTCATCGTGGTGGACGGCGCCTCGAAGGACAATACCCAGGAGGTCGCCCTGTCCAGAGGCGCAAGGGTCTACGTCCAGGAGGGCAAGGGCAAGGGGCTTGGCGTCAGGCAGGCCTTCTCTTTGAGTCACCCTCAGGAGGTGGTCCTCAAGGCATTGTCTGGTAAGGATGGCGCGGTCAGCGACCTTTACGTTCTATCCACCCTTCTGGATTCGCAATACCTGTTGATGCTTGATGGCGATGGCACGTACCCTAGCCGATACCTCGTCGACCTCGTGGACGCCTTGGAGGAGGGCAAGGACGTGGTCATGGGCTCGAGGTTCAGGGGCAAGATCATGCCCGGAGCGATGTCCAAGTTGAATTATATCGGCAACCTGGCGCTGAGCACCTCGGCATCATTCCTTTATATGCATCCATGCACCGATGTCTGCACCGGTCTGTGGGGATTCAGGTTGGACGCGATTCGAGCCATGGACCTAGACTCGGACAGGTTCGATCTGGAGGCGGAAATGTATGCGGTCTCGGTCCGTAACCACCTCAAGATAACCGAGATCCCAATCGACTATTACCCCAGGGAGGGCGATTCCAAGCTCGTTCCTATAAACTCGGGGACCATGATCTTCCGGAAGCTGCTTCAGAGAAGGTTCATTTCTGCGGACGTGAAGAGGTTCTCCGGGGACCCTGAGACGGACATGGTGCGAATGAACGCCATGGTACGGCCCCGCGAAGAGCCTTGAGCTTGTGGTGCTGATGCGAGTAGCCATCGCAACGCCCGAGTTCTTGCCCAATTGGGGGGGCATCGGAACCTATGTCACCTTGCTGGCCAAGGAGATGTCTGATGATGTTGAGCTGCATGTGATCACCCTGCGCCGCGGCTCCCTCTCCGACCTGACCCCCGAGACCAAGGAGATACTCGACCGCGTCCACGTCCACTATCTCGGCAGCGCCGAGGACTTCTTCCTTTACAACAGCCAGTTCCAGATGGACATGCTCTTCAAGTTCAAAGCCCTCAAGGCGCAGCACAGGTTCGATCTGATGCATGCCAATCATGCCCAGATGCCGGACCTCTTCCTCCGCTTCCTGGACGCGGAGACGCCCAGCCTCACCACCGTGCACACCACCATCGACTCGCAGCGCATGGGGACGAGACGCTCCAAGATTCCGTTGAGGCGATTGGAGAGATCGGAGAAGATGACCTATCTCATGCTTCCAGCTTTGAAATTCCTGGAGCGGATGTACTTCGCCAAGGGTCAGCATGTAATCTTCGTCTCCGAGTTCATCCGGAGGCTATACTCCAAGATGTACCAATGCCCAAGGACTGGCGCATAGTGCATAACGGCGTCGATACCGAGATGTTCCAACGCATGCCCCGTTCCGAGTGCATCTCCAAGTTCCCCAAATTGGACGGTCTGGATAACATGGTCCTCTTCTCCGGGCGGATGATCGCTCTGAAGGGCATCGACATGGCCATAAAGAGCCTGGCCCTGATTTACAAGGAAACCGATGCGACCATGGTCTTCGCCGGCGCCGGGAAGTTCGAGCCCTGGAAAGCCTTGCTGGACGAGCTAGGCGTACCGCGGGACCGCTACATGTTCCTCGGAGGAGTCCCCTACCTGGACATGCCCTATCTGTACAGCCTGGCCGACGCCTTCGTGCTCCCCAGCTACTCGGAGAGCTTCCCAATGACGGTGCTTGAGGCCATGGCCTGCCGGGTGCCGGTCATCGCCACCGACGTCGGCGGCATACCGGAGATGATCGACAGCAACCGCAACGGCCTGCTTTTCCAGCCTGGCGATCCTCGGAGCCTGGCCACGAGCCTGCTCAAGATAATCGGGGACCGTAAGTTCGCCTCCCGGCTCGCCGAGAACGCCCGGGCCAAGGTGTGCGCCGAGCTATCCGCCACCAAAATGGCTTCTAGTACCGCGGAGATGTACCGGAGGGTCCTGGAGGTGCGCTCCTGAGGATACTGTTAGCGAACCCACCGCGTTTCGAAGGCATCCCGGTCATCAGGGAGGAGAGGTGCGAGATAACCGAGAGGTACTCCATACTCGAGCCGTACAGCCTGCTGCAGATGGGCGCCCTGCTCAAAGGCCAGGGGCACCAGGTGGACCTCATCGATCTGAACGGGTTCGACCTAGGGTGGAAGGAGCTCGAAGCCAGGCTCGGAGATTTCAGGCCTGAGGCGGTCCTGTTCCGGTTCACCCCGACAACCTTCGACCACGACATGCGTACCGCCTCGATCGCCAAGGCCTCGATTCCTGGCGTCAGGACCATTGGGGTGTGCTGGACGCTTAGGACCCTCGCCAGGGAGGTGATGAGCCAAGTCCCTGACCTGGACCTGTACATCCGCCAGGAGTACGAGGTGGTCGCGCCCGAGCTGGCTCGTGCCCTGGAGGATTCCCTGCCTCTCGGCTCGGTGCCTGGGATAGCGTACCGCAAGGGCGGAGACATAACGGTCAACCCCGACGCCAAGCCGCTGGAGGACTACGACTCGCTGCCCATCCCGGCCTTCGAGCTCCTGCCCTCGCTCGAGCCATACTTCGTGACCGCCCCCGCCGGACGGCCTTATACGATACTCTATACCAGCAAGGGCTGCCCCTTCAAATGCTCCTTCTGCACCGTGGCCGGGACCAAGTGGAGGCCGAAGTCCGCGGAGAAGACCATGGAGGAGCTTCGGTACCTGAAGTCCAACTACAAGATCCGCACTGTCTCCTTCTTCGACGAGACCTTCACCTTGGACAAGAAGAGAGTGCTCCGGCTTTGCGATTCGCTGATTTCCGAGGACCTGGACATAAGGTGGTACTGCAACACCCGCGCTCACCTTGTGGACCTTGACCTGCTCAAGAGGATGCGCCAGGCCGGATGCCGGGGCATCTCCTACGGCATCGAGTCCGGGAGCCAGTCGATCCTGGACCACGCGGACAAGTGCGTGACCGTGGACCAGGCTCGCAACGCCATCGCCTGGGCCAGGCAGGCGAGGATCAAGACCTTCGCCTCCTTCATCCTCGGCCTGCCCGGGGAGACTTGGGACACGGTGCACGAGACCATCGACTTCGTAAGGCAGACCATGCCCACCAGCGCCGAGTTCAATGTCGCCGTCCCCTATCCAGGCACCAAGCTGTATGAGATGGTGTACGGCGAGGGCCATGCGGTGGCGGTGGACTTCCGTAAGCTTTACCAGGACGACGCGGTGGTCGGGACGGAGGCGCTAACTCCCGCCGACCTCAACCAAGCCAGGAATCTGGCCTACCGCTCGTTATACTTCAACCCGCGCTGGTGGTTCCGCAACATCGGCCACGTGCTCAAGGAGCCGGAGGACATCGACCTCGCCACCAGGTACGCCACCAAGGCGCTCCGCAACTACTTGGTGCATCGGATGAAGCACGCTCATTGAGGTGGGAAATGGAGACCAAGCGCATCGTGATGACCTCCACCTTCTACCCTCCCTATCATCTGGGAGGCGACGCCACTCACGTCAAGGCATTGAAGGCCGAGCTCGAGAAGGAGGGGCACGAGGTCCACGTCCTGCACAGCCTGGACGCCTTCAGCCTTAAGAAGGGCGGCATTGGGGACTTTAAGCCAGCCCCTGGAGTTCATGCCGTCCAGAGCGGCATGGGGAAGTGGTCGGCCGTCACCACCTATCTTACTGGCCGCAACCGAGCCGCGGAGAGGGAGCTGGAACAGCTGATCAAGGAGGTCGGACCGGACTGGGTGCATCATCACAACGTCTCCCTCCTCGGCGCCGGGATATTGAAAAAAAGGGGCGTGCCCTCGGTCTACACCGCCCACGATTACTGGCTCGCCTGCCCGCGCAGCGACCTGATGTTCCTGGGGAAGGAGACCTGCGTCCGACAGCGCTGCACCTACTGCTCCCTGTCCACAAGGAGGCCGCCCCAGCTCTGGCGCGGCGGGGGAATGGGACGTGCGTTGCGGTCGATCGACCTATTCATCGCCCCGTCCAGATTCATGGCCGACAGGTTGCGCAGCTTCCTCGGCATCGAGGCCAAGGTCCTGCCCAATTTCGCCGCCGCGCCCGACCTCCCTCGAGAGAGGCTCGAGGGGCACTTCTCCTTCGTGGGGGTCCTGGAAAGGAACAAGGGCCTGGACATCCTGTTGAAAGCCTTCGAGGACGAGAGGGTCAGAGCAGGATTGCATGTGATGGGCCGGGGGAGCCTTGAGCCCCTGGTAAGGGAGGCAGAGAGGACTTCTGGAGGGCGCATCGCTTACAAGGGATTCCTGGAAGGCGGGGCGCTGTGGAGAGAGGTGGCGAGCTCCCAGGCGCTGGTATGCCCTTCCACGGGGAACGAGAACTCGCCTCTGGCATGCATCGAGGCCTTAGCGCTAGGAGTCCCCTTGGTCGTATCCCCTAGGGGCGGCCTGCCGGAACTGATCGGGCCTCCGGAGTGCGGCGTCATCGCCGAGCTCGATCCAAGCTCTTTGGTCGGGGCATTGTCAAGGCTCTCCGACCCGATTTTCAGGAATCGACTGGCGGAGAGTGCTTTTATGAGATATCAGGAAAATCATCGGCCCGATGTATATGTGGAGAACTATCTGCGATTATGCGGGGCGATGATGGGTTGAGGCAGCTCAAAGTAGCGCTGGTCAACGCTGGCTTCGAGAAAGGGGAGCCAGGGATAATCGTCAGCCCGCCCTTGGGCATAATGTGCATAGGAGCATATCTGCGCCAGAACGGCTTCGAGGTGAGGCTGTTCGACTGGAGCGGGGAGGACCTTTCCGAGGGCTTGCTCGAGCAGCTCAAGGGGTTCGGCCCGGACATTGTCGGCCTCACGGTGATCATGGGCACGAGCATCATCCGCTCCAAGAGGATAAGCTCCTGGGCCAAGGGCCTGGGGGCCAAGGTGGTCTGGGGCGGGCCCCTGCCCTCCGTGCTCAGCGAGATGTGCCTCCTCCAAGCACCGGTGGACTACCTGGTCGTGGGGGAGGGGGAGGAGACCATGCTCGAGCTGTGCCGATCCCTGCAAGAGGGCAAGCCCACCGAGGATATATCGGGGCTTTGCTACAACCAGGACGGCAGGGCGGTAAGGAACGGGCCGCGCAAGCGCATCCTCGACCTCGACCCGCTGCCCATGCCCTGGTGGGAGGGCGTCATGCCCCTGGACAAGTACCTCATACCCATCTACGGCAGGACCGCCATCCCCTTCGTGTCCAGCAGAGGGTGCCCGGGCGCCTGCAGCTTCTGCTATACCAAGGTCATGTGGGGTTACAAATGGACCTCGAGGTCGGCCTCCAAGGTGGTCGACGAGATACAACACGTGCAGGGGCTGGACCCGAGGATCGATGGCATCATTTTCGACGACGACCTCTTCGCTGGGGACGTGGGCAGGATACTTGAGTTCTGCGAGGAGCTCAAGGCCAGGGGCTTGGACATAGCCTGGAACTGCGAGATCCGTGCCAAGGACATCAAGCCCCCGCTGGTCAAGACCATGAAGGGGGCGGGCTGCGCTGAGCTCATGATCGGTGTCGAGACCGGCTCGGACCGCCTGCTGTCCTTCATACTCAAGGGAGTGAGGAAGGAGCAGATCGTCGAGGCCTTCCGGGTGACCCACGAGGCGGGGATGATGGCCAACGCCATGCTGATGGTGGGCATCCCGGGTGAGACCATGGAGGATTTCCAGCAGACCGTGGACATGCTCGAAATGCTTAAGGCCGATGGGTATTACTGGAGCATGTACCTCCCTGGACCGGGGACGGCAATGCTGCAGACGGCCAAGGAGCACGGTTTCAAGGAGCCCACGACCCTCGAGGGATGGGCCACGCTCTTCGGGTATGACGTATCAGCCTATCCAAGCCGGAGCTTGAGCCATGTTCCGTATGAGAATGTCAAGGCCCTGATCGACAAGGAGACCAAGCGGGTCAAGTACCGCGCCTATCGCCGGGCGATCAAGAAGGACCCGCTGGGGGCGATCTCGCGGGGCGTGCGGGGCAAGGTCAAGGGCGGCTAGGGGGAAGATGACCACCAAGTCAGAGGTCGTGACCAAGCTCGGGGACCTGCTACCGCTCCAGCGCGAGTGGGAGGAGCTCCGGATAAAGAGCAGGGCGACGGTCCTCACCTCCCCCTGGTGGACATGCATCTGGCTCAAGCACTTCCAAAGCCAGGCGCCCTCCAAGGTGCTGATCCAATGGGAGGGCGAGGAGATGGTGGGGCTGGCTCCTCTGGTCGCGTATCGCTCGAGCTTCAAGGGCTATCCCATCACCTACCTCTGCATGGCCGGCAACTTCGGGGAGACCTCGGAGTACTATGACCTGGAGTTCCTCCACAGCCAAGGGACCGAGGCCGCCGCCGAAGCGCTTGTCTCCGGCATCAAGGGCATCCGCTGGAACCTCATGCAGCTGAGGAACCTGCGCTGGAACCCCATGGCACAGGCCTTCTTCGCCCAGGCGTCCCAAGCATGGCAATGCGAGGACCAGCTATACCACGCTGGCCCGTACGTCACCTTGGAACCGTCGAGACCGGTGCTGGACGGATTCGAAGGCCGCGCGGGAAAGAAGGTCAAGCAACTGGTCGAGTCGCTCGAGAGGGAGAGGCGCCTCGAGCTGAGGACCATCGAATCCAGTGATGAGGTCGCAGGATCCATCGACACGTACATCGAGCAGCATAAGGAGCGCTGGGCCTCCAAGGGGGGGAGCATCTTCCATGAGAAGAGCCAGAGCGGTTTCCTCAAGGAGGTGGCGGCGAGAGGCGTCGAGGAGGGCGCGGTGGTGGTATACGAGGTGCGCATCGACGGCGAGGTCGCCTCCCAACAGATCTGCGTCAGGGACGGATGCTCGCTGCGCATGTGGAAGATCGGCATGAACGACAGGTTCAAGGCCTACATCCCTGGCTACCTCTCCGTGTACTTCGGCATGCTGGAGGCGCAGAAGGACGGCTTCACCGAGTACGACCTAGGTCCAGGTGAGGATGCGTACAAGTATAAGGTTGGAGGCGTGGACCGGCACACCCACAACATCCAAGGTAAGCGGGGCATGGTCGACCTGGTCTCCAAGGCCTCGCGCCTGCCAGGGATGCGCAAGCTGACCAAATGATTCGTTCTCAGGATTGAGCGTTGAAGAGGGAGCTCAGAGCTCGGCGCCGGCGTGCACCTCTATGCCCTTCTGCCCGATCGAATACGGAGTTATGCGGCGCGAGTGCTTGATGCGGCGCATCTTGACCACCCTGATCGTCAAGGTCATCTCGTTCTTGTCCTTGACCTCCACATAGCGCAGCGCGATCACGCCGTCGGCGACATATTCGGCCAGACCATCGCGGGTGGCCAGAGGGTTCTCGTCGCTGACCTCGGCGGTCATCAGGCAGGTGGCGCTGGTCCTCTTCACCAGCTGGGAGAGGTTGAAGAGGTTGACCCTCTTGTCGTGGTCGCTGTCGTAGAGCATGTTGAGCAGCGAGACCGAATCGAAGACGATCCTCGTCGCCCCGAAGGACTTGATGAAATCGGGCAGCTCGCTCTTGATCCGGGTGATGGTGGTCTTGGCGTCGGTGGGCTCCAGCTTGATGATCACCAGCCGCTTGGCGTCCATGTGCGGCTTCAGGTCCCAGCCGAAGGCCTGCGCGTCCTCGAGGATGGACCGGTCGTCCTCCTCCAGCGATATGTAGATGCCCTTCTCCCCCTGCTTCAGCCCTTGGTTCAGGAACTGGAGCCCGAAGGTCGTCTTCCCAGTACCGAAGGAGCCCATGACCACGACGGTGTGGCCTTTGGGCAGCCCGCCCTCCAACATCTCGTCCAGGCCGTCGATGCCCGTCTTGACCCTGTCAACCATGGCTATCCCACCCTTTCGGTATCTATGACCACTAGCCCGCTCTCCGATGTCACCACCGTGGCGAACCGGGCGATCCTCTCCTTGTCAAGGTGCGGCAGGATGCTCATGAACTTTTCCACGTACATGTACCTCTGCCGCTTGGAGCTCATCGCGAACTTGCTCCATTCGAAGCTCAGCGCCCCGTCCACCGAGTCCATGATCATGCGCTGCCTCCTCTCGTCGGTGATGTCCCGGGTGAGGATGAGGTAAACGATCCCGTTCCATTGCTTGGCGATCCTGGTCATGCCCCGAAGCACCTGCACCAGGTCGGTGATCTCGATGTTCGCGCTCACCGCTAGGTCCGTCAGGGAGTCTATGATCACCAAGGAGTTGGGCGCGTTCTCATCCATGAAGTTGACCAGCGCCTCGAGGACGTTGTCCTCGTTCGGGGGGAGGAAGATGGAGGAGGCATCCCCGCCCCAGCTCTTCGGAACCAGGGTCTTCCTGAAGTAGATGCCAGAGAAGTCCTTGAAGATGACGTTGCGCTCGAACGACTCGTAGAAGTCGTTGTTGAAGGAGACCTTGATCTCCTGGAGGATGTCCTCCTTGGAGCGGGAGAAGGTGATGTAGCATATCTTCTGCGGGATCAGGCCCTCCCTGGCCGCGTGCCCGAGGAAATAGGTGGTGCTCTCCGGGTGCTCCTTCACCAGCGCCAGCTTGGCAGCCGATGTATAGGCGAACTCGACCTGGCCAGCGCCCAGGTCTCCTAAGAGAAGTACGGTCGAGCCGATGGGCAGCCCGCCCTTGATGATCGAGTCGAAGTCCGCAACGCCCGTCGGTATCCGGTTAACTGGAGCACCTTGCCTCATCTAGCGCATCCATCCCGACGGTTTATTATCATCTTCGAATAAAATAGTTCGCTTTGGCATCTCTAGGGCTCGAGCGCTAGGAGTATGAGCTCGAGCATGCGCTCCGAGGTAGCCCGCTTGATTGCTAGGCGGTCGCCTTCGAACCTCTCTTCCTCCACCAGGGAATGCTTCCCGTCGTCGATGGCGATGTAGACCAGGCCGATGGGCTTAGTCTTTGTGGCGCCGGTCGGCCCCGCGATGCCGGTGCAGGCCGCCCCGATATCGGCCCCAGAGACCTCCCTGACCCCCCTGGCCATCTCTAACGCGCATTGGTGGCTGACGGCCCCGTGCGCCTTCAAGGTGGCCTTCCTGACGCCCAACAGCCTGACCTTGGCCTCGTTGCTGTAGGCGACCACTCCACAAAGGAAGTAGTCGGAGGCGCCGGGCTCGTCGGTGATGGTGCTGGAAACGATTCCCCCGCTAACGCTCTCTGCCAGCGCGAGGGTCTTTCCCTTGGTCCTAAGGCTCTTCCCCACTTCCCTCGTCAGGGTCATTGGACGACCTCCCGATGGGCGAGGAGCTGAGGTCCCTCATCCTCTCCACCCCCTTCACTTGGTTGACCACGTCGACCACCGCCTTGGGGACCAGCTCGGCCCATCCTTCCCCGGCCAGCATCCTCCTGCGGATCTCGGTCCCGGAATAGGCCTCGCGGTTGAACATGGGTGAGGCGCGCACCTCGTATCCCGCCTCTGAGAACAACCTCTTGGTCAAGGGGTTGTTGCTGTAGACCACCTGGAACGGCGGCACCAACGATGCGACGTGAGACACCCAGACCGAATAGCGGTTGATGTCGGGTATGGGGACGATGTGCACGTTCCTCAGGCCGTCATCGCGCAATGAGCGCGAGATCATGAGGTAGCGCTCGCCGGCGGTGAAGGGGTTCTCCAAGGTGTGCGAGTACTGCGCGCTGCCTATGCCCACGATCGTGGAGCCGCATTCCCTGGCAATGGTGCGGACGACCTCGAGGTGACCCTTGTGAAAAGGCTGGAATCTTCCTATGACCAAGGCGGTGATGTCCTTCGAACTCAAGCTATCGGGGTTATTATTGCCGACAAAGTATTATAGCTTTGCCTGGATAAAAACTAGAAAAACTTGAAAGAAAAGGTTTGATCAGGCGGCCCGAGGCGTTCCCGCCAATGGCGCGGTCTCCACGAGAGCTGCCAGCTTCTTCAGCAGGCTCTCCTTCTTGATGCCACCCACCAACGCGTTCTCCAGGACCTCGGACATGTTGGTCACCGGCACGATCTGGATCTTGCCGATGTAGCGCTGCTCCAGCACCACGTCCCGAAGGTTGGCCGCTGGGATGATGACCTTCATTATGCCGGACTCGGCCGCGGCCTCTATCTTAGCGGTCACGCCTCCGACGGGGAGGACCATGCCCCTCACGCTCAGCGAACCGGTCATGGCGATGGTCTGGTCCACCGGGACATCCTCCAGGGCGGAGATGACCGCCGTGGCCACCGATATGGACGCCGAGTCGCCCTCCACGCCCTCATAGGTGCCGATGAACTGCACGTGCACATCATGGTTGGAGATGTCCTCGCCAGTGTACTTCTTGATTATGGCGGAGACGTTAGAGACGGCCTCCTTGGCGATCTCCCCGAGCTTACCGGTGGCTATGATCTTACCGGCGTTCTTGGTCTGGGCAGGGGTGACCTCGGCCACGATGGGCAGCACCACGCCCGAGTACTCGGACATCGAGCTCTGGGTATTGAGCGCCGCCAGCCCATTGACCATGCCGACCTGCGCGCCCTCGATGATGAAGGACTTGTACTCCTTGCGGACTTCGAGGTAGCGGTCGGCTATCTGCTGCTCCAGGGAGCGGGCGATCTTCTTCGCAGCTATCACGTGCTCCTGGGTGACGACGGGGCGGTTGCCCTCGCGGGCGATGTCCCCGGCGACGCGTACAAGCCCGCCGAGCTCCCTCAACCTAAGGGTCAGCTGGCCCTTGCGGCCGGCGCGCCTCTGCGCTTCCTTGACGATCTCCCCTACGGCCTGCTTGTCGAAGTGGGGGATCTTCTTGTCCTTCCCGACCTCCTGGGCCACGAAGCGGATGAGCTTGATGCGGTTCTCGTAGTTGTCATCCATGGTGGACTTCATGTACACCTCGTAGCCGTAGCCGCGTATGCGCGACCTCAGCGCTGGATGCATTCCCTGTACCGCGTCCAAATTGCCAGCGCAGACCAGGATGAAGTCGCAGGGCACGGCCTCGCTCTTGACCATGGCTCCGGACGAGCGCTCGCTCTGGCCGGTGATGGAGAACTTGCCCTCCTGCAGTGCGGTAAGCAAGGACTGCTGCGACTCGATGCGCAGCATGTTGATCTCATCGATGAAGAGAACGCCCTTTGAAGCCTTGTGGATGGCCCCGACCTCCAAGCGCTCGTGCGCCGGTGTCTCGAGCCCGCCTGACTGGAACGGGTCGTGCTTGACGTCGCCTAGCAATGCGCCAGCATGGGCACCGGTGGCGTCGATGAACGGGGGCATCTCATTGTCAGTATGGGTGATCAGCAGCTTGGGGACGATGTAATTTTCCTGCCTCTGGCCGGTGTAGCGGAAGAGGAAGAATATCATTATTGCACCGATCACGCCCCAGATCAGGATCATGGCATCGCCGGACTGGATCCAAAGTATCACGGACAGCATTACGACCATTAGAGCGATTATGGTGAAGGTGGAGTTCCTCTGCGCCTTGCGCTGCGTGGCTTCCCGCTTCTGGGCGGTGACGATCTCCTTGCCCTTGCCCGTGGGGACGATCCTGATCTTCGGCTCGTTGGTGTCCTCAGGGTTATGGTAGGCGATAACGTCCTGCAGTTCCCCTTTCGGCAGGTATTCCGTCATCGAGCGCGCCAGCATGGACTTACCAGTACCTGGCTCGCCGATCAGCATGACATGGCGCTTCTGCTCTGCCGCCTTCCTAATGACCTCGACGGCCTTGTCTTGGCCGATGACTTGGTCGGCCAGGCTCTCCGGCACCTTGATGTCGGCGGTGGAGTTGAAAGATTGCTTCTCTATCCAAACATCAACGTCGGGGAGAGCCTCGGCGGTGTTTGGTTCCTCATTGTTCATTCTGATATACCTCTGGAGTTCAAACCTTACTAGAAATATTCCTGCTTAATAAGAGTTTTCCCTCTGAGTCGCATTCTGTGCGAACTAGAAAAATGGTCCAGATGTGCGTGATAGTATAGGGGTAGCTATAACTTCTCCTTTTAGTGGTCGACGGCGGAGGTAAGGGTTAAGTCGGGTCCGGGGTTATCTCGTGGAGAGGGTCGAAGTGAGGCTGGAGGAACTGGGGTTGCCGCCGGGAGTGGTGGAGGTTCTCAAGGAGGAGGGGATCACGTCCTTGTATCCTCCTCAGGAGATGGCCGTGCCTCTCGCACTCAAAGGCAAGAACCTCTTCTTGGCGGTCCCGACGGCCAGCGGTAAATCCCTAGTAGCATACCTGGCCGCGCTCAGGCACGTGCTGGAGCGGGGCGGCAAAGCATTGTACATCGTGCCCCTGAGGGCCTTGGCGGCCGAGAAGTTCGAGGACCTGAGGAGGTTCGACGGGCTGGGGGTTAGGGTGGGGATGTCCGTGGGGGACTTCGATTCCCCGGACCCTGAGCTCGAGAGGTATGATATCATAGTAGCTACGTCGGAGAAGGCGGACTCGCTGCTGCGTCATCGCTCGTCCTGGCTGCAGAAGATCTCCTTGGTGGTGGCGGACGAGGTCCACCTCATCCACGACCCTGAACGGGGCCCGACGCTCGAGATCATCCTTACCAAGTTCCGTCGCTTCAACCCCGAGCTGCAGGTCATCGCCCTTTCCGCCACGGTGAAGAACTCCAAGGAGCTTGCCTCCTGGCTGGACGCGGAGCACATCTCCTCGGAATGGAGGCCCACCCCCTTGAAGGAGGGCGTCTACGTGGACGGCGAGGTACATTTCACTGATAACTCGAAGCGTACGATAGAAAATCAAGGGGACCCGGTCTGGTCCCTGGTGCGGGACTCGATCAAGGAGGGAGGCCAGGCACTGGTCTTCGTCAACACCCGCCGCTCCACCGAGGCCTTGGCCATGAAGATGGCCCCCCTGATGAAGGAGGTCATGCCCGAGAGGGTCAAGCTGGAAGGGGAGGAGGACCTGCTCCAGGACCACGGGGAGCCGACCAGCATCGGTAAGAAGCTGCGGGCCTGCGTGCATAAGGGCGTGGCCTTCCACAACGCGGGCCTGACGAACGAGCAAAGGAGGATGGTGGAGGGCGCCTTCAAGAAGGGCAGGATCAAGGCCATCGTGGCCACGCCCACCCTGGCGGCAGGGATCAACCTTCCAGCGAGGAGGGTGGTCATCCGCGAGGTGTACCGCTTCGAGGGGGGCATGGGCAACGTTCCTATCCCTGTGCTAGAGATCAAGCAGATGTGCGGGCGCGCCGGCCGCCCCAAGTACGATAAGTTCGGCGAGGCCATCCTCATCGCCAGGAACGAGGAGGAGAGGTCGTTCCTCTTCGACAACTACCTCCTCGGCGAGACGGAGGAGATCTTCTCCAAGCTAGGGTCCGAGAGCGTCCTGCGCTCCCACGTCCTGGCCCTCGTCGCCACCTCCACCACCAATTCCAAGGGCTCGCTGATGGACTTCCTCAATTCGACGTTCTTCGCTCATCAGACCACCATGCTGGGGATGGAGGAGGCGGTGGATAGCGTGCTCTCCTTCCTCAGGGCCGAGGAGATGCTGCGCGAGGAGGAGCAGCTGAGGGCCACCTTCTTCGGCCGGCGCGTCTCGGACCTCTACATCGACCCGATTTCCGCCGTCAAGATGCGGGACGCTTTGCGGGCGTTCAGACCGGGCATGGGGGCCTTTGGGTTCATCCACGCCGCCTGCGCCACCCGGGACATGCTCCCACTGTACCTACGGCGCTCCGACAACGATTGGCTCGAGACCAAGGTGGTCGAGAAGGGTGCCGATCTCCTCCTGCCCATCCCGGCGGACCTGGGAGAGTACGAGTTCTTTCTGGCCGAGGTCAAGACCGCCTGCGTCATCGACGACTGGCTGGAGGAGATGGAGGAGGAACCTTTGCTGGAGAAGTACGGCATCGGGCCGGGGGACCTGCGCAACAAGGTCGAGATGGGGGAGTGGCTCCTCTACTCCATGCGGGAGCTGGCCAACATCTTCAACAAGGACGCGTACGCGCCGCTCACGGAGCTCATGGTCCGAGTGCGCTATGGGGTGAGGCGCGAGCTTCTGGACCTGGTGAAGCTGAGGGGCGTGGGGCGCGCCCGCGCTCGGTCCATGTTCGACCATGGGGTGAGGAGCTTGGACGACGTCAGGGCCATAGAGGTGGCTAGGCTGGCCCGGATACCCAAGGTCGGCGATGTCCTGGCCAAGAGCATCAAGGAGCAGGTGGGAGGCGACCCCAGGAAGGCCGAGCCGCCGGCCGCGCCGAAGCGGGAGGAGTCGATCCCGGACGAGAAGGGCGGGCCCCAGCGCAGCCTCTTAGACTTCTAGAACTCGGTTATGGCCCGGGTGACGGCGAAGCCGCGCTCGTTGCGGAAGAAGCTGAAGTAGTTGCTGGAGTGATCGGTCTCGCGCATCTTCACGCAACGGATGCGCCTCTGCACCTCGGTATCCGTCACCTCGATCATCTTGAGGTGGATTATGCCGTCGACCAGGAAGTCCACGTCATGGAGGCCGTATGAGGTGTAGTTGCCCACTGGCATCTCGCTGATCATGAAGGCGGTGACCTCCATGCTGCGCAGCCATTCCATCAGGCGGTAGAGCTCCTCCCTGGGACGGGTGGTGGCCGAGATCATCTCCAACGCCCCCAGGGAATCGATGACCAGCAGCTCGTAGTTGAGGCGTTTCTTGGTCTCATTGACCGCGAACCGGAAGGTGTCCATGAACTGCGCGCCCTCGCTCTTGCGCCTTATCTCGCTCAGGTCCAGCACCTCGAGTCGGCCTAGGGTGTCCCCCTTCAGGCCGAGCCCTTCCATCTGGCGGGTGAGGCTCGCCTTGCTCTGCTCCAGGGAGATGTAGAGGCCGTTGACGCCATCGCGCTTGGCGTTCATGAATAGGATGTGGTACGCCAGCGAGGACTTCATCGTCCCGGCGCCGCCCGCGAGGATCACGGTATGACCTTGAGGTATGCCTCCATTGAGGTTCTCGTCGAACCCATCCACATAGGTGCGGTAGCGGACACGCTTCGCTGGAGCGTTCGTCATGACGTCGCACGATGATTCCGTTTGACGCATAAAATTGTTTGCCACCGGGTGTCAGATGATGATAATCGACGTATGCGCTTGGTCCTCATCTGCAAGGGGCGCGTCCAAGGTCGATCTTGGCACCGCGCATGCGGCTTTCCGTCCCCAGCCCCGACTAGCATGGTCACGTATGACCATATTCGGTACCGCTAGGCGGGAGAGCTCCCCTTGCACTCTTTCTCAGGGATGGTCTACCGCTATTGAACATGTGCCATCCTTGGTTCAGCCGAGCACCAGGCGCTTAACCTCATCGACCGACGCACCGGCCTTCATGACCTGCCCGGCGTTCTTGATCACCGTGTCAGGGTCCTTGAGCAGGTTACCCGTGCAGATGCACACCACCTTCTCCTCCTTGGAAATGAGGCCTTGATGGCGCAATTTGACCACTCCGGCAATCGACGCGGCGGAGGCGGGCTCCACTCCCACCCCTTCCCTCTTTCCCAGGAGCTTCTGGGCGGCGATTATCTCGTCGTCGGTCACGTCGGTGGCCAGACCCCCGGTGTCGTAAATGGCCTTGAGCGCCTTCCTGCCACTGGCGGGGTTGCCGATGCGGATGGCGGTGGCCACGGTCTCGGGGTGATCCTGCGGGATGAAGTCCCTCCTGCCCTGCCTGAAGGCCACGGCGATGGGGTTGGAGCCGGCCGCTTGGACACCTATCAATCGAGGCATGCGCGAGATCCAACCCACCTCCATCCATTCGCTCAGGCCCTTGTACACCGCCCAGATGTTCGCCGCGTTGCCAACAGGCAGGACGATCGCATCCGGGACCTCGAGCTCGAGCTGCTCGATGATCTCGAAGGCCACGGTCTTCTGCCCCTCGGGACGGAAGGGATTGATGGAGTTGAGGAGGTAGAGGTGCCCCTCCCTCGATAGCTGGCGCACGACATTGAGGGCGTCGTCGAAGTTGCCGTCAATGGATATCACCTTGGCCCCATAGAACATGGCCTGGGCCAGCTTCCCCAGGGCGACCTTCCCTGAGGGCAGGAGCACCACGCACCCCAATCCCGCCTTGGCCGCATAGGCGGCCAAGGCTGCCGAGGTGTTGCCTGTGGAGGCGCAACCAACCACCTTGCAGCCCAGCTCCAAGGCCTTGGAGACTCCTACGGTCATACCTCGGTCCTTAAAGGATCCTGTGGGATTTGCTCCCTCGTACTTCACATACAACCGCTTCATCCCCAGCTCCCGCGCCAGGGCATGGCAGTCGTAAAGGGGGGTGCCGCCCTCTAACAGAGATACTGCCTTGCTGGCCTCGGCTGGAAGGAAGGGAGCGTACCTCCAGACCCCTAATGGGGCGATGAGCGAGCTTTTTGGTGTCTCGCCTCTCAGGGATGAGAGGTCCATCTCCACGTTCAATAGCCCACCGCAGCTCGGACAGGCGTCTAGCTTCTCGTCCTTAATTATCATGGAACATTCGAAGCATTTGACCTGGTAGCTCATCGTTCCCACCTCCTGCATCCCTCGCCCCAGGTCGTTACCCAGGTCGCGCATCCGATATCGTGCTTGCTGTACACGGCCTGGATGGCCTCGGCGATGGCCTTGCCGTCCATCTTGTTCTTGTCGAAGAAAGAGGCCACGCAGGGACCGGATCCGCCCAGGAAGGAAGCGAGAGCCCCCGCCTTCAGCGCCGCCTGCTCCGCGGCCTGAAGATGGGGCACGAGCGGCGCGCGTACCGGCTCGATCACCTCGTCCCTGAGGCTACGGGCCATCAGCTCTAGGTCCCCCTTTACCATGGCGACCGCCAATGAGGAGGCGTGCCCCACATGGAATACCATCTTCTTCATGTCCACCTGCTTCGGCAATATGCCTCTGGCCTCCTTGGTCGGCACCATGACGTCCGGCAGGGCGGCCACGATGCCCAGGTTGGGGGGCGGGGTCACCCTGACCACGTCCAACGGTTCGTAGGAGCGGATGATGGTGAAGCCTCCCAGGAGGGAGGGGGAGACGTTGTCAGCGTGCAGCGTGCCTGATGATGCCTCCTCGCCTTTCGCCGCGCACAGCAACAGGTCATCCATGGGAAGCGGCTTTTCGAGCGTGAGGTTGGCGGCGAAGGCGCCGCCTGCCGCTGAGGCCCCCGAGGAGCCCATGCCGCTGCAAGGGCGAACGCCCTTCTTGATGTGGACCGTGAGACCGAAATCGGCCTTTGCCAGCTCGAGCACCTTGGCGGCCGCGACCGCCGCGGTGTTCCTCTTGGGGTCCGATGTTACCTGTCGATTCCCCAATCCCTCCACCTTACCAACCCTCACCCCTATTCCCTGCCTGCGCTCGACCGTCACCAAGTCATAGGGCTGGCTCAGGGCGATCCCGAATACGTCGAAGCCTGGTCCGACATTGGCTATGGTCGCAGGGGCGAGAACGGTAACCCTTTCCGAGGACATGCTGGCTCCATCCTGATCGATACCGCCGCCACAACCACGATGGGGTCTGATAAACCTTTCGACCCAGAGCATGCTCGGGACCAGAAAAGCCTAAAATACGATTGGGGCGATGAAGTCGCCAGCGATGAGCGATTACGAGATCGTGGGGGCGAGAGGCAAGGTCTGTAGCCCATCCCATCTTCTCAATGGATTGCGGTCGATGCGAAGCGGCCAGGTCCTAGCCTTGGATGCGAGGATGGTCTGCGGCCGTGAGCATCTGGAGAGCGCGGTGGAGCACGCTCTACGGGCGTTCGCCAGGGGCACCAACTCCGCCAAGGACATCATGATGGAGACCATGCTCTATGCGTCTGGGGAGAGGCAGATCTCCAAAGCGCGGGAGAAGATGAGCGTCAAGGAGGGTGCGGACGGCGTCGCCCTCGTCCTCTTTGGAGCGGGCAAGGACGATGTCCTCAGAATCACCGGACTGGAGGAGGACGGCACGGTGCTAGAATGCTCAAGGAGCAAGCTGATCCGATTCGGAATTGAACCGGGCGAGCTAGATGCCGTCCCGCCGGAGAGAGCCTCCGACCTGGCCTTGGAAAGAGTGGCCTTCGTGGAGATCCTGAAGCGATGATTGCCAGTTGCAGAGAATCAGGCCAAAAGACTTATGTGCTGAAGGCCAGTTATTTGATAATTCATCCTTGGGGCCAGTCGGATCTGGCGCCCGAAATCGAGGCTGGGACCCAGTGAGCGGAGACTACCTGAAGCAACTACAGCTGACCAAACAGCTGGAGCAAAAGACCAAGGAGGCGGCCAAAAACCGCAAGGAGGCGGAAGGGCGCTTGGCGGAGGCGGAGAAATCGATCGCCTCCTGCAAGTCCTTCGATGCGCCCACCGTAGCCGCTGACCGAGCCTTGGAGGAGGCCAACCAGGCCTTCCAGCAGAAGGACTACAAGCTCTCCCTGTCCCTGGCCCATAAGGCGATCGAGGCCTGCGACTCGTCCAAGAAGGAGAAGGTGGCCTCGATCCTGCAGTCCTCTGATTCCCTTTTCGGGCTTTTCCCTGACGAGGCCCCTCCGAAGGACGTGAGCTCGCTGCGGAAGAAGGCCATGGACCTGCTGGAGCAGGAGAAGCTCCTGGAGTCCCTGACCAAGGCCCAAGAGCTCTGGGACGCGGTGGAGCGCTTCGCCAATTCCAAGGTCGCGGACATGTTCGCCACCGCCCAATCGCTGGTGCTCATGGCCGAGAAGTCTGGGCTGGACGTGAGCGGGGAGCGGCAGATGCTCAAGCAGTCCCGCAACTACCTGGAGAAGGGCGATTTCGCCGAGAGCGTCACCCAGCTCAGGGACTGCACGGAAATGGTCTCCAACGCCTTGCGCAACCTGTTCCAATCCCTGGTGGAGGGGATGAACGGCGTCACCGACAGGGCAGACGAGCTTGGCCTGGACCTGACCAAGGCGCAGGACACCTTAGCCAAGGCCAAAGCCTCATCGGAGGAGGGGGACTTCGAGCAAGCCTTCGGCTCCTTGGACATCGCGGCCTCGGAGGCCAAGGCCATCGTCTCCAAGGGCCTGCTATCGCGATTGGATGGGCTCAAGGAGCGCACTCTGGTCCTGAAGAGCATAGGGGTGGATGCGAGCCCTCTGGCATCCGCCACGACCAAGGCGCGGGACCTCGCACGTTCGGAAAAGTTCGAGGAAGCTCAGGACGCCTGGCGAGAGGCGGAGGGGCTGGTGCGCTCGCAGGAGATCGAGCAGCTGCTCAACATGATCTCCAAGCTCCGGGGCAGGCTTCTCATCGCCAACAAGATCGGTAGCGACATCAGCGAGGTGCTGAGCGAGCTCGATACCGCCAGGAGGACACTGGCTCAGGGCGACTTCAAGACGGCGGCGGCTTTGGTCAGCCGTGCGGAGAAGGCCTTGGAGAAGGCCCTGGCCGGTTATAAGGAGGTCGAGGCCGAGCTCACCGTCACTCGCAACCTGATGAACCTGGCCATCGCGCTCAAGCTCAACATCATCGAGGCCAAGAGGCTGCTGGACTCCTCCAGGCAGATGGTGCTACGCCGGGACTTCGAAAGGGCGGTCGCCACCTTGAAGGAGGCGCAAGGGCTGATCCATTCCGCCGTCCAGGCGCACATCGCCCAGGACATAATGAGGGCGGAGATGCGAGTCACCACCGCGCTCAAGATCGGCGCCGACATCCATAAGGAGTCCGCCTTGCTGGAGGACATCGTCACCCGCACCAAGGGCGGAAGGTACGAAAGGGTCCGGGAGGACCTCGAGGAATGCATCCGCATGGTCGACGCCAAGGTGCACGAGATCGCCGAGAGGCTCGTGGGCGAGGCCGAGGCCGTTCTAGACACGTACTCCAAATCATCGAATTACACATCCTATAAGACAAGCCTGCAGCAGGCGAAGGAAGCCCTTGGAGAGGGCCGCTCGGTGCAGGCCTATGATCTGATCAACACTTTGTTGGGCATGTTCAAGCGCGACGAGCGCACTGAGCTTGACCGCGGCCTGATCGAAGCGCGGCACTATCTCACCGTGGCGAAGGAGATGGGCAGCGAGAGCATAACCCTCAACGACCGACTGGCCAAGGCGGAACAGATGCGCTTCGACGGCAATCTAGTGGAATCGGCTCGCATCACAGCCGACGTGACTCAATACGCCAAGTCCATAATCCATGAGGAGCTGGCCAAGCGGCTCGCCCAGCTCAACAAGTCCGTGAACGCGTCCCGGAAGAACGGCATCGAGGTCCTCCAGACGGAGCGCATCTCGGAGGAGTCGGCACGCGCCATGGGCAAAGGGGACCTGCTCAAGGGCTACACCCTGCTCAAGGAGGCGGAGTCCAGCCTGGAGCGCCTGACGGCCGTGCACAGCCGCATATATGAGCGCATCGTCGAGATCAGCGGTCTCATCAAGGAGGCGGAGGCGCAGAACCTTGACGCTTCCAAGCAATCGCAGATGCTGGCCCAGGCCAAGAAGCTCTTCGAGGTCGGGAGGTACGAGGAGGCCCTGCCAGCGATTGCCAAGACCTTCGTGGAGACGGAGAGGCTGGTCGCGCCCTTCATCGCCCCGCGCAAGGCACAGGCGGCGCAGGACCTGATCAACGTGGCCAAGAGGCTTGGCTATGAGATGGGGGCGCCCCAGAAGCGCGTGGAGAGCGCCCTGCGCCTCATCGAGCGAAAGGAGTACGCCCAGGCCATGGTCTCAGTGCGCGAGGTCGAGAAGACCGTCAATTCCATATTGACCAGAGGGGTGGAGAAGCAGCTGACCGAGGCCAAGGCCATCATCCTGAAGGCGCAGCAGGGGGGCTCCGACGTCTCGGGCCCGCAGCAGATGGTGGGCAAGGCCGAGAGCCTGCTGAGAGAGAAGCGCATCTACGACGCCATAAGGGCCATCGAGCTGGCCAAGAACGAGCTGGACCAGGGCATCATCATGAGCCAGAAGGCCTCCGACACCCTAGAGGCGGCCCAGGCGGTCATCAACGATGCCGTGGAGTTCGGGGTGGACGTCGCGTCCGCTCAGGAGCTGCTGCGGCAGGCCCGCAACTACCACAAGCTAGGCAGGCATGGGATAGCCCACGAGCTGGCCAAGAAGGCCGGGGACCAAGTGGCCCTGGCCTCGGCGGAGATGGTCCGGGATAGGATGCGCAAGGCGGAGGCGGAGCAGCGCCAGAAGAGCCTGGAGGGCTCCGACCTGGAGACCGTGCTGCGCATGCGGCCAGACATCGAGGCCAGGATCGAGGCCCGCAAGTTCCGCGAGGCCGCGGCCCAGGTGCAATCCTTCGACCAGGAGCTGCGCCGCGTGGCCGAGCAGAAGACCACGACGGCCAAGGCCATCGAGGAGATCGAGGCCAAGCTGGCCAAGGTGAGGAGCAACGGCGTCCCCACCGAAAGGGTGGAGCCGTCCCTGCAGCTGGCCAAGGAGAGCTACGCGCTAGGCGCGTTCTTCGAGTCGTACGCCCAGGTCACCAGGTGCGCCGACGATCTCAAGGGACAGATCGACCTCTACGCCCGGCGCCAGACCGAGCTCCTGGAGCTTGAGAGGGAGCTGTCCGAGCTGGAGAGCGAGGGGGTCGCCGGGACCGCCAAGGAGCTGGTGGAGCAGGCCAAGAAGTGCATCTTGACCATGGACTTCGAAGGCGCCACCCTCAACCTGAGGAGGGCGAGGGAGGCGGCCAAGGAGGCCAGGGAGACCATCCAGACGGAGCGGATGAAGAACCTGGAGAACATGTGCATGGTGGCCGAGGAGCTCAAGGTGAGCAAGGCCAGCGTGCCCAAGGCCGTCAAGGACGTCCGCCAGCTGAACAAGGATGGTAAGAAGCCCGATGCCAGGCAGCTCCGGGAAGCGGTGGACGCCATGGGCGAGCTGATGCGCAAGAGGATCGAGGCGCGCATCGAAGCCATCCGGGAGGATATGGAGGGGGCCAGGGGCAAGGGCGCGGACGTGAACGTGTCCAATGACCTCCTGATAAAGGCCGAGGCCCAGCTCTCGGAGGGCAAGTGGCGCGGGGCGGCGAACTGCGTCATGGAGGCGGAGCGCTCCATCGGCGTGGCGGAGCAGGAGCAGCGCCAATACACCACGCAGCGCACCAAGGTCGAGGCCAGCATCGAGAACGCGCGGCGCAACGGGTTGGAGCTGACAGAGACCATCAGGCTCTACCGCGAGGCGGAGCGCGTCAAGCCCAATGACCACCCGGCTGCGGTCAAGCTGATGAACGAGGCCATGGATGCCTCCAACAAGGCGGTCGAGGATTTCCTCCCTGACATCCAGGTGGACCTGGACTTCGAGGGCCATCTCGAACCGCAAAAATGGTGCAAAGCTCGGCTGAACCTCAGCAATGGTGCCAAGGCCATGGCCCGCGAGGTGTCCGTGGTCATCGCGGGGGACATGGACATGAGGGGCTTCACCACCCTGGCCAAGCTCCGCGGCGGCGAGAGGAAGAGCGTGGAGGTCGAAGTGAGGCCCAAGGCCGCCGGGACGGTCAAGGTCACGCTATCACTCGAGTGCAAGCCGGTGCTCTCCAATGACAAGGTCGGATACGACTCGGAGTTCGAGGTCGAGGTCTGATCAGCAGCGCTTGAAGCGGCATACCTTCTCCACTTCCATCACCAGCGAGGCGTCGCGCACCAGCATGCTCAATTTCTCGATGTCCGAGGACATGGACCTGTCCTCCTCCAACGCCGGGACGACCGCCCTGACCGCTTGGCGGGCCGCCTGCACCCCTCTTCCAGGCAGGAACTTGGCGAACTCCAGGCCTTGGCAGGCGCACAACAGCTCGATGGCCACCACCCGTTCCGTGTTCTCCACCACGTCCATGAGCTTGAGCGCCGACACCGCCCCCATGGAATTGAAGTCCTCCTGGTTGGCGGAGGTGGGAATGGAATCGGCGCAGGCGGGGAAACACTTGGCCTTGGACTCGGATACAAGAGAGGCGGCGGTGTACTGAGGGATCATCATCCCCGACTCCAGGCCTTTGGAGGAGGTGAGGAAATGGGGCAGGTGCGATAGCTTTCCGTCCACCAGCCGGGCGATGCGCCGCTCGGCGAAGGAGCCGATGACATGGGTGGCGAGGGTGGCCTGCTCCAGCGCCATGGCCACCGGCATGCCGTGGAAGTTGCCTCCCGAGACCACGTCCCCGTCCTCGAAGACCAAGGGGTTGTCGACCGAGCTGTTCATCTCCACCTCCAGGACCTGCTTGGTGTGGAGCAGGGCGTCCAACGAGGCGCCGAGCACCTGCGGAGCGCATCTCAGGGTGTAGGCGTCCTGCACCTCGTGGGGCAGGTCCGCGTGCGACCTGAGGATCTCGCTGCCCTCCAGCATGGCCCTGAGGTTCGTGGCCACCGTCACCGCTCCGAAGTGCGGCCTAGCTTCGAGGACGCGGGGGTCGTAGGAGCGCGCCGTCCCCTTCAAGGCCTCGAGGCTCATCACGACCGCCACCTCCGCTGCGTCCAGGGCGCGCATCGCCCTATACAGATAGAGGGCGCCGATGGCGGTCATCATCTGCGTGCCGTTGATCATGGCCAGGCCTTCCTTGGCCTGGAGCTGGAGGGGGGCCAGGCCAGCCGCCTCCAGAGCGACCGCGCCGGGCACCTTCCTGCCCTGGTACCAAGCCTCGCCCTCTCCCATCAGCACCAGACCGATGTGGGCCAGGGGCGCGAGGTCCCCGCTGGAACCGACCGAGCCCTGCCTCGGAACCACTGGGTGCACACGTTGGTTGAGCAACTGCAGCAGGAGGCCGACCAGCTCTGTCCTTACTCCCGACCTCCCGGTGGCCAGGGCGTTGGCCCGGAGCAGCATCATAGCCCGAACGATCTCCTCGGGCAAGGGCACGCCCACCGCGCAGGCCGAGGAGCGGATCAGGTTCCTCTGCAGCTCCAGCACCTTGTCGGGCGGGATGATGGTGGTGCGGAACTCGCCGAAACCGGTGTTGACGCCGTAGGTGGTCCGTCCCTTCTTCATCACGGACTCCAGCGTGCTCCTTCCCGATCCGATGCGCCGTTCCGCCTCCGCGTCCAGGCCGACCTCGGCCGCGCCCAGGGCCACCGCCACCACGTCCTCCACGCGGAGCTCTCGACCGTCGATCTCCACCCTCATGATCGCTCCCTCGCTATGCCATTTGATTGCTAGATAGAAAAGAATGATGGTCCGGCTGACCTGGCCGGTGGACCATAGGATAATCAATGATCTCGACGTATCTTCATCAGATGTCAAAGACCTGCAAGGCTTGTGGGGCCATCGGCGACGATCAGGCGGCGCGGTGCGGGGAATGCGGCCGGCCTTACCTTTTCGGCACGGTGGCCGAAAAGACCTGCCCTTCCTGCAAGAAAGGGAACCCCAGGTACCGCGAGGACTGCGCCTATTGCGGCTGTCGCCTCTGAGAACGAGGAGGACGGTCATGAGACGAGGCTCATGCCAAGCGCCCTCAGCTCCACTAGCTCTTCAAAGGCCTGAATTTGTAGCCGTAGTAGATGACCCCTCCAGGGCCGTCCTCGCCGATTCGGCGCAGCGTGGTCTTCACCCTCATGCCGATGTGGACGTCCTTCGCCTCGGCATCGATGACCTGCGATGTGAGCATGACGCCCTCGTCCATCTTGACTATGGCCACGACATAGGGCTTTAGGATCTCGAACTGGCTCGGGGCATCGTGCACCACGCTGAAGGAGTAGACCTCCCCCTCGCCCTTGAGGTTCATGCATTCCATCTTGCCGATGGACTTGCGGTGGCAGACGCTGCACACCGCCCTGGGCGGGAAGAAGACCTTGCCGCAGTTGCCGCACCGTACGGCCTTTAGGTTGTAGCGCGAGGGGTTCTCCCTCCAGAAGCGCGCGGTCGCCATCTAGGCCACCTCCAACAGGCTCACCACGACGGTCGCGCCGGTGCCGCCAGCGTTCTGCGCCAAGCCTAGGGCGGCGTCGGGCACCTGCCTCTTGCCCGCCTCCCCCCGCAGCTGCTGCACCAGCTCCACCAGCTGAGCGACGCCCGTCGCTCCGAAGGGGAATCCGCGCGCCTTGAGCCCTCCCGATGTGTTGACCGCGACCTTCCCCCCGAACGTGGTCTCACCGTCCATGGTGGCCTTTCCTCCCTGGCCCTTGGGGAAGAAGCCCAAATCCTCGATGGCCAGGATCTCGGCTATGGTGAAGTTGTCGTGCACCTCGGCCACCTGCACCTGCTCGGGCGTCTTATTCGCCATCCGGAACGCCTTCTTCGCCGCGACCTGGGTCGCCGTGAACGAGGTAATGCTCGACCTGGAATGCAAGGCCAAGGTGTCCGATGCCTGCATCGAGGCCGCAATCCTGATGGGCTTGGTGGTGTAGCTCCTGGCCCGGTCCATGGAGCAGAGGACCACCGCGGCCGCTCCGTCGGAGAGGGGGGCACAGTCGAACACGCCCAAGGGCTCCGCAACCGGCGGGGCCTTGAGGACGGTGGAGATGTCGATCTCCCTTTGGAATTGGGCGTCGGGGTTGAGGGCGCCATGCTTGTGGTTCTTGACCGCCACCTGGGCGATCTGCTCCCTGGTGGTGCCGAACTCGTACATGTGCCTCCGGGCGATCATGGCGAACAGCGATGCCAAGGTGGCCCCGAAGACCACCTCCCACTGCGTGTCCGCCGCCGAGGACTGGATCTCGGTGGCCATGACGTCGCCCACGTCGGTCATCTTCTCCGCCCCGCCGACGACCACGATGTCGTGCATGCCCGAGGCGACGGCCAGATACCCTTCGCGGAATGCAAGTCCCCCGGAGGCCCCCGCCGCCTCGATGCGCGTGGCCGGGATGTGGTCCCGCGCCAGCCCAGAGTAGTCGGCGATCAGCGCCGCCACGTGCTCCTGCTCGATGAAGCGGCCTGCGGACATGTTGCCGACGTACAGAGCCTCGATGTCCTCGGCCGCCAGCTTGGCGTCCGCGACCGCGGCCAGACCGGCCTGCATGCCCAGGTCCCTGAAGGACAGGTCCCAGTGCTCGCCGAACTTCGTGCCACCTATCCCGATTATGGCCACGTCCCTCATGCTAACTCCTCCTTGACGCGGATCTTGCCGCGGAACTTCGCATAGGTCGCGTAGTCGATGACCTTCTCATCCTCGATGTAATACGAAACGAGCGGCGCGGCGGAGCGGGCGAAGCGGGCGATGCGGTCGGTGACGGTGATGTCGAAGCCGTCGGCGCCCGCCCCTGAACCGTAGGCGACCACGAAGACCCTCTCCCCGGGCTGAGCGATGTCCAGCACGGCCGAGAGGCCGAGGGGGACAGCGCCTGAATAGGTATTGCCGATCCGCGGGGTCAGCAGGCCTGCCTCGATCTGCTTGTCCGTGAAGCCCAGCATCTTCGCCACCCTCTGCGGGAACTTGCCGTTGGGTTGGTGGAACACCGCGTGCTGGTAATCGGTCGGCTTGGAGTCCGTCCGCTTCAGGACCAGCTTGGCCGCCGCGGTCACGTGCTTGAAGTAGGCCGGCTCACCGGTAAACCGCCCTCCATGGGAGGGATAGTCCTGGCCCTCCCGTCTCCAGAAGTCGGGGGTGTCGGTAGTGTAAGAGCTAGTATGATTTATGGTCGCGATCACGTCCTTGGAGCCGATCAGCAGGCTCGCGCCCCCTGCCGAAGCGGAGTACTCCAACGGGTCCCCAGGGGCGCCTTGCGAGGTGTCGGCACCAATGGCCACCCCGTATTTCACCATGCCCGACCCGACCAGCCCCATGCATGTCTGGATGGCGGCGGTGCCTGCCTTGCAGGCGAACTCGTAATCAGCCACGGTCATATTGGGCGAGCAGCCGATGGCCTCTGCGACTATCGTCCCGGAGGGCTTGACGGCGTAGGGATGCGACTCCGACCCGACGTACAGCGCGCCGATGTCCTTGGGGTCGACCTCCGGCACTCGCTTCATCATGTTCCTGGCCGCCTCGGTGGCGATGGTGATGACGTCCTCGTCCGGCGCCGGCACGGACTTGCTGTAGATCATCAGGCCCTTCGACATCGACTCGCCGTCCGAGCCCCACACCCTGCCGATCTCCTGCGGCGTTATCCTGTATCTCGGCACGTACGCGCCGTAGCTTACGATTCCGACTTCCATGCGATCCTACTCCACTCTCTCGAGGCGCTCCACGAGCGCCGGCAAGGAAAGGTCCGTTCGAACCAGTGGGATGCCCTCCAAGGTGGCCAGTCTCACCGCCAGATCGTCAACGTGCTCGGGCTTGTGATACACGACCATGGCCGGCTTCAGAGGATGAGCGCGGATGGCGATCATCGGGGACCGCCCGAACTTCACGCCCGTGAAGACCAGGGCGCGCTCGCTGCTCCATCCATATATCTTTAGATAGTCCGTCGAGCTCAGCGATGTGATGGCCTTCATCGAATCGATGATGGTATAACCGTGCACATCGCGGTCCAAGGGCACCTGCTTGTTCATGCTCGAGCCCGCGATCATGTTCACGAACTCCGAGGCCAGGATGGAGTGCGTGAATTCCTTGATGCTGATTATGCTCTCGCTCTTCTCCCCGAGCGAGTATCGCTTCATGACCCGCCCGCCCTTCGCCTGGTCGATGTCCAATAAACCGTCCACGATGCGGCGTATGATGACGATACCGGGGGACTTCCTTCGGCCCGACTCGTAATCGCTGACGACCGAAGGCGAGACCTTCAATTGCTTGGCCAGCTCCTGCTGGGAGACGCCGAACTCCTCCCTCCATTTACGGATGGTCTTGCCCGCGTCCGCGGAGAGTGTTATCTCGCCAGCTATCTTCTCCCTGAGCTGTTCCCGCATGTGGGGTCGAGAAGTTAGACCGTATATAAAACTGTCGTAGTGGACCTACGACTATGAGCGATTGGGTGGAGCGACTTTCGATAGCCTGGAGCATGAATTAAATAGTAATTCGAACTAGTTCGGGACGATGGCATTGGACGACGTGGTTCAGGACTTCAATATGCGCGATCGGACTAAGATCTTCCGGGACCGCAGTGAGGCTGGATGGGCGCTGGCGGAGTCGCTGTCCTCGTACGCCTCCACGGACGCTCTGGTCATGGCCATCCCTTCGGGCGGCGTTCCGGTCGCAGCCGAGATAAGTCGCATGCTGCAACTGAAGCTGGACGTCGTTGTGGTCCGCAAGGTGCAGTTCCCCAAGGACCCCGAGGCGGGCTTCGGGGCGGTCGGGCCGGACGGCATCGTCGTACTGAACGACTACCTGCTCGAGACGTCGAGGATGTCGCACGTGGTAAAGGAGGAGCAGATCACCAAGTCCAGGAACGCCGTGGCCTTCCGGGAGCATTTCTTCCGGGGCGGTGAGCCCTACCCGAACCTGAAGGGCAGGCTCGTGATCATCGTGGACGATGGGCTTGCGTCGGGGTTCACCATGCTGGCGGCGATAGCCTTCATGCGCTCGATGAGGGCGAGGAAGATCGTGGTGGCGGTGCCGACTGGCTCGGAGCGGGCGGTGGAGCTGGTGATGGAGAGGGCGGAAGAGGTGCATTGCCTCAACATCAGGAGCGGGCTAAGCTTCGCGGTCGCGGACGCGTACAAGAGTTGGTACGACGTGACCGAGGAGGAAGCGCTCGCGGTGCTGCGCTCAATGTCCTAAGGTCGGTATTCATTGCATGTAATGGATAGCTCGAAGATGCCGAGTAGAGCTATCTGGAATCAGATGATGCGGACGATGATGTTGAAGCTGCGCATCGATGCAGAGCAGAGGAGTGCGCTGCTTGGTACGATGGAAGCGTACACCTTCGCCTTTAATGAATCGGCGAGATGGGGCTATCACAACAGAACATTCAATCGATTCGCGAACCATCATGCGACCTATCATGGAATTCGAGCCGAGATTCCAGAACTCAGTTCAGGACTCGTCCAAGCAGCAAGGGATTGCGCCTGTGAGGCTCTAAAACGGGTCAAGTCAAGGAAATTGCCGACCCGTAGGAAGAACGCGGCCATTCGCTACAACAAAAATGCAGCACGAATTGTCTTAGAGCATGGTTTCGTTTCGCTTTCAACCATTGAAGGAAGAATGAAGCTAAACTTTATTTATTCTGAATGTTTTAATAAATATATAGAATGGAGGGTGACCGGAAGCGTACTTGTCTATGATAAGAGAGTCGGCGATTTTTTCTTAGGCGTATCAGTCGAGAAGCCAACACAGCCACGTAAGTTAGAAGGTCCCATCCTAGGAATAGATAGAGGACTAAGGAACCCAGTAGTAACATCGGATAATCGGTTCTCCAATTCCAAGAGGCTGAATGGGATCCGAGGGAGATATGCTCATACTCGTAAGAGCTTGCAGGCAAAAGGCACTCGCTCGGCCAAAAGAAGATTGAAGAGGATGTCCGGGAGAGAAAGACGGTTTATTGCCTGTGAGAACCACAAGCTTTCCAAGACCATTGTGAACAGTGACTATGCTGTGTTTGCACTTGAGAACCTCAAAGGGATTACGCGCCAAAGGACGATGACCACCGACATGAAATCACGCCTCAGTCAATGGCCATTGGGTCAATTCGCTGAATTCCTGAAATACAAGGCAGAAGAACTGGGCAAGAACGTCGTTTACGTCAATCCATTCCTTACGTCTAGGAAATGTTCTAAATGTGGGCATGAAAGTAAAGATAATCGAAAAGGGAGCGAGTTCAAGTGCATCGCTTGTGGTCTTCAATTGAACGCCGATCTAAATGCGGCGAGGAACATTGCTGATGCGGGTAGATCTTGCATCAGCAGGCTGCCAGTCAACCAGCCGAATGCATCGTGCGATGAAGGACGCACCCTTAAATGGGATTCGGGAGTCGCTGAGCATAGGTGTAAGTATCTGACCGTACAGAACTGTTGACCCTAGATGGCGAAATGGGATGATGCTGTTGATACTTAATAGGAGCTCGATGGATGATAGTTTTTAATAGTCTGATTTGTTTAGCCGGAATACGCCCATATGGGTCTGTGGGCTAGCTTGGTTCATACTCGGGCGTTCGGGACGCTCGGACTCCGGTTCAAATCCGGACAGACCCACCAATAATCATTCTTTTCTCTTTTGGGGCATTTAGATTTTTTTAACTGTAGACTCTGTGGGACAAAATAATAAGTTTTATCCATTAATTGGTGAGATGCGTTTATGCCTACTTTAGGCAAGATCGCATTGTCAAATATGGAGGTTAGCTAAATGATTGAGCTGCCAGAGGCTCTTAGAATAGCTGATCAAATCAATCATGCAATTGCCGGAAAAAGGATTGCTGGTGTGGTATCAGAACATACACCTCACAAATTGGCTTGGTATTATGGGGACCGATCCAAATATCCAGAATTGTTGATCGGGCAGGTGATCGGGGAAGCGACCTCATATGGCGGTCTGATTGAGATCATCGTAGGACAGGCCAGGATCCTTCTCGGTGAGGGACTGAACATCAGGTTTCATGAAAAAGGTGACCCTCGCCCCTCCAAGCACCAGCTATTGATCGAGTTCCAAGACGATTCCGCTCTCAGCGGTGCTATCCAGATGTACGGTGGAATGGGCGCCTTCCTCGATGGCGGACTGGACAACCCTTACTACAAGGTCGCCAAGGAGAGGCCCTCGCCCTTCTCCAAGGCTTTCGATGATGAGCACTTCTACAGCATCACTACCACGCCGGACGCGCAGAAGCTGAGCCTCAAAGGCCTCCTTGCCACTGGGCAGAGGATCCCTGGCCTAGGGAATGGGGTCCTTCAGGACATCCTCTTCAACGCCAAGATGCATCCGAAGAGGAAGGCCAATACCCTAAGCAAGAAAGAGAACGCGGCGCTATTCAAGGCGCTCAAGTCCACCCTCTCCAAGATGGCAGCACAAGGCGGCAGGGACACGGAGCTGGACCTTTTCGGTCGTCCTGGAAGTTACAGGACCATCCTGAGCAAGAAAACTGTCAATACGCCCTGCCCCGCTTGCGGGACGAGCATCAGGAAGGAAGCGTATATGGGCGGGAGCGTTTACTATTGCTCACGGTGCCAGCAGCTGTAATGAGTGGATGCGGTACCAACGACGGGACATGGCGCTCAGCCTCTTGAAGCGGGACGATCATCGAAGACGTGCCATCCATGGCTATTTCTAAGCCGACCGCCCTCCATGTTCCCAAGGTGGTTGGACGGGCAAGGGCGACGTAAGATTCGAGAGCCCCGACCTAAAGGGCCTGGCCAGGGAGGGCTTTACCGCGGTGGACATGCATATGCACACCGATCACTCCGATGCCGCATTGACCGTGGAGAGGGCCTTGAAGAAGGCGCGAGAGGAGGGCTTCGGCATCGCGGTCACCGACCACAATGAGATCTCCGGCTCGCTCAAGGCATTCTCGAGCGCCCAGGGTGATGTCGTAGTCCCGGGCATCGAGGTCAGCGCCGCCGACGGGCCTCACATCCTCGCCTACTTCTACTCGCCCTCCGACCTCGAGGACTTCTACGACCGCCACGTCGCCCCGCACAAGCGCAGCAGCCCCTGGCTGGCCATCCGCTCCGACACCCCGAAGATCGTCGAGGCCCTTTCCAAATACTCATGCCTGACAGTGGCGGCGCACCCCTACGGCTACCTCATGTTCAACAAGGGGCTGCAGAAGTGCATCGACCTGGAGTACCTCCCCCAGGAGATCGTGGACGGGTTCGAGGGCTTCGAGGTCCTCTGCGGGGGCATGGCGCACGCCCTCAACCTTAAGGCGGTCGAGCTGGCGGAGAGGAAGGGCAAGTGCTTCACCGGGGGGACGGACGGGCACATCATCAGCGATGTCGGCAGCGTGGTCACGTGCGCGAAGGCGTCCTCCCATGAAGAGTTCCTTCAGGAGGTGGAGGCCCGGCGCAACCTGGTGATCGGCAAGGAGAAGGACCCCTTCCAGAAGGTGGCGACCGGGACCATGCTCCTGGGCAAGCACTCCAAGTACTTCTTCCCCTCCATGCAGGTGCACTTCGAGCAGAACGCCCCGCGTATCAAGCACTACTTCGACCGCAAGGTGCGCCAGTTCCGGGAATGGAACGACAGATAGTGCTTAGGCGATAGGCGTGTAGAGACGCCCGATTGACTCCTTCATCTTGACCTTCCTAGGCCGCTTGTCGTACTCCTCCTTGGTGAGCTCGGTGCAATGTTTGGAGATGTCGTCGATGAAGGCGGACTTGATCATCGGCACCAGCTCATGGTCATAGACCATGGCGTTGGTCTCGAAGTTGAGCTCGAAGCTGCGCCGGTCCAGGTTCCCGCTTCCTACGGAGGCCATGACGTCGTCGACGATGACCACCTTGGCATGGATGAAGCCGTCCTTCTGGAACTGGTGCACCCTGACCCCTGCGCTCAGCAGCTCGCCCGCGTTCTGCAGCGAGGCCCAATAGACGAAAGGATGGTCCGGCTTGCTCGGGATCATCACCCGGACGTCGATGCCGGATTTGGCGGCGGTCACCAGCGCCGCGGTCACCGCCTCCCCCGGGACGAGATAGGGCGTCTGGATGTAGACGTAGCTCTGGGCAGAGGTGATCATCTTGATGTACTGGTCCTCCACTGGCTTGTCGGCCGTGTCCGGCCCACCGGAGACTATCTGCACCCCGACCTTGCCCTTGCCAGGTTCGGTGGGAATGTATTTCTCAGGCTCCAGGTGGTCCTCGGCCGCGAAGTTCCAGTCGAGGATGAAGCGCTGCTCCCCCAGAAGGGAGCCGCTTCCTTCGATGCGCACCATGCAATCGCGCCAATAGCCCAAGGGCCCCTGGCCGGCATACTCCTTGCCGATGTTGTACCCTCCTACCAGGCTGATGTTCCCATCGAAGACGAAGATCTTGCGGTGGTTGCGGTTGTTGATCCTGAAATTGATCGGCCCGAGGGCGGAGGGGAAGAAGTACTCCACCTTCCCTCCAGCTTGGATGAGGTCGCGGAAGAACTTACGGTTGGTCTTGCGCGATCCCACTCCATCGAGGAGGAGCTTGACCTCCACGCCCTCCTTGGCCTTCTTGGCCAGCTCTTGAGCGAGCCTCGTGCCGACCTCGTCCTTGCGCACGATGTACATCTCGATGTGGATGAAGCGCTTAGCCTTGGCGATCTCCTCGAACATTACCTTGAAGAACTGGTCGCCGTCGTTGATGTACTGGACCTCGTTGTCCCATGTCAGATAGGAACGCTGCGAGCGCAGGAGCATCCCGACCATGTTCCGCACGGTTGGTTCCTTGATCTTCTCGAGCTCATATAAGAAATGCGTGCCTTGGATCTTCTCCAGGGCGGCCTCCACCTTCCTGTCCACGGAGGCCTTGTTACGGAACAGCTTGCGGTGGCTGTAGTCCCTGCCCAGGAAAAGATAGAAGACCAGGACGAACACCACTGGAAGCAAGATGAAGGCCATCATCCAGACCAGCACAGACTCGGGCCTCTTCTTCTGGACGAAGATGATTGTGATGATCACGATGATGGCGTTGATGATGATGAAAAGATAGAGGAGGTCGGCTAGCAAACCCCCCAAGCTAGCGATATCATACATGTGGTGTGAATTGGCTGATGGGTTATTATTTCTTATCGCTGGGTTTAAGCGCCCCACATTTGAAGCTCAGCCTTAAGAACCGCACCTGTATTATTGCAGGATAGCGTTGAAGGGGTAGAGCTGGATATGGCGAGGAGAAAGATGACCATCGGTCTGGTCCAGATGCGCATGGTCGAGCCCATGGACCAGAACCTAGAACACGCGATTTCGTTGGTGGAGGAGGCTTCGATAAGGGGGGCGCAGGTCATCTGCCTACCTGAGCTCTTCGCCACCCCGTACTTTCCGCAGCGAGAGGGTTCATCGCCCAAGGATATGAGGGACAGCGACCTCGCCGACACCATTCCAGGAAGGGCGACCAGGGCCCTCTCATCAGTGGCCAAGGAGAACGGCATCGTCCTCATCGGCGGATCCATCTACGAGCTGGCCAAGGGAAAACTCTTCAACACCTCGGTGGTCTTTGACGCCAAAGGCAAGGAGCTGGGCCGCTATCGCAAGACCCATATCCCTCATGACGAGAACTTCTTCGAGCAGCATTACTTCGATAAAGGGGACACTGGCTTCCGGGTATTCGATACCGAGCTGGGTAGGATCAGCGTGCTCATCTGCTATGACCAATGGTTCCCGGAGGCGGCGCGGGCCGTCGCCCTCGAGGGAGCGGAAGTGGTGTTCTACCCCACGGCTATCGGGACCGCGAAGGGGATCCGACAGAAGGAAGGCAGCTGGCAGAAGGCCTGGGAGAACGTGATGCGCGGCCACGCCATCGCCAGTGGCATGGTGGTCTGCGGGGTGAACCGCTGCGGCCGCGAGGGAGACATGACCTTCTGGGGCGGTTCCTTCGTCTGCGACGCCTTCGGGAGGACAACGAAGCGCGCGGGGAGGAAGGAAGAGGTCCTGGTTTGCGAGGTTGACCTGGACCACGGCCGAGAGGTGCGAGAGGGCTGGAGATTCTTCTATAACCGAAGGCCAGAATGCTATCGCCGCCTGGTGGAGAGGAGGTGAGCAGGTATGGAGACGGCGACGCCGAGGATGAATGGATACCGCATGCCGGCGGAGTGGGCCAAGCACGATGCTACCTGGCTATCCTGGCCGAAGAACCCGCTGACCTTCCCCCCGGAGGTGATCGAGGAGGTGGAGGGCGTGTTCGCACAGATGATCGCCGCGCTCAGCCATGGCGAGCGGGTCAAGGTCCTGGTCGAGCACGAGGAGATGGAGCAGAGGATGCTCCGAAAGTCCGCCGAGGCGGGGGCGGACCAGAGCAACATCCAGCCCATGCGCATCCACTCCTCGGACGTCTGGATCCGTGATTATGGCCCTACCTTCGTACTGCAGCAGAGGACCGGCGAGAAGGCTGTGGTGAAATGGCGCTTCAACGCCTGGGGTGGCAAGTACGATGACCTGATGTACGACGACATCGCCGGAGAGGACGTCGTACTGTCGACCAAGGTGCCGATCTTCAGGCCAGGCATAGTGATGGAGGGGGGCTCCATCGACGTCAACGGGCTGGGGTCGGTGCTGACCACCGAGCAATGCCTGCTGAACAAGAACCGGAACCCGCATCTCGACCGCAAGGGCATCGAGAGGTACCTCGAGGAGTACATCGGCGCGCCGAACGTGATATGGCTCAGGTCCGGGATCGAGGGCGACGACACCGACGGTCATGTCGACGACTTCGCTCGCTTCGTCTCCTCGGACCGAGTGCTGTGCTCCCATTCGCAGAGCAGGGCCACATCCAACGGTGCCGTCCTGAAGGTCAACCTGGATCTCCTACGAAAGTCCGTGGACCAGGAAGGGAAGGCGCTGAAGGTCGACAAACTTCCAATGCCCAAGCCGCTCTGGCTCGAAGAGGAGGAGAGGTACCTGCCCGCGTCCTACGCCAATTTCTACATCGGCAACGAATGCGTCCTGTTGCCGGTCTTTAGAGACCGCAATGACAAGAAGGCCATTGAGCTTCTGGCGAGGGCGTTCCCCGAGCGGCAAGTGGTGCCTATCTACGCCGCAGAGCTCGTTTACGGATATGGTGGCATCCACTGCGTAACGCAGCAGGAACCGGTTGGCGAGACGACCTAGTTCGTTTTCTCGGATCGTTCCTGTGCCTGTCGTGAGCGAAATTACCTTTTAATCGCTCGACAAATAGCCCCTCTAGGGAGAGCGATGAGGCGCAAGGAGAAAGAGGTGTGCAGCCGCGAGGTCATGGAGAAGCTTCTGGAAACGGCTCAGGTCATAAGGATAGGCCTGGTCGATGGCACGGAGCCTTACATCGTTCCCATGCTCTTCGGCTACCGCGCGGGGAGGATCTACCTGCACTCCGCCAGGGAAGGCCGCAAGGTCGATATTATTAGGAGGGGCGGCTTGGTCTGCTTCGAGGTGGAGGAGGCGGGCGAGGTTGAGGAGAAAGACACGCCCTGCAAATGGACATTGGACTATGTGAGCGTGATCGGATGGGGAGATGCGCACGTGGTCGAGGACCCTGAGGAGGCGCGCAGCGGTTTGGACATCATCATGGGGCATTATGGCGGCAAACCTCCCTTCGAGTACTCCGAACCCTCCCTAGCGAAGATCCTCGTCATCCGCATCGACATCACCTCCATGACCTGCAAGCGCTCCATGTGAGAAGGCGAGAACTTCCACAATCCTGACACCCTTCAGGCAACCCTCTAATAGCACGTCCGCGGATTCGGCGGCATGCCTGACGCCAAGACCGTGGCCATCGTGGGCTGCGGCAGCTACGACCGCGAGGAGGTCCTAAAGGCGGTCGAGCGCGCTATCTCATTAATAGGAGGGATCGAGAGGTTCGTGAGCAAAGGCCAGCGAGTGCTGGTCAAGCCAAACCTGCTCCAAGGTGCGGCCCCGGAGAAATGCGTCACCACCCACCCCGAGGTCATCTACGCGGTGGCCAAGCTACTCCGGGATTTCGGCTGCCGGGTGATGGTTGCCGATAGCCCGGGCGGGGGCACGATCTACACCGAGGGCACGCTGCGCAAGGCCTACGCCCTCTCCGGATGGGACAAGGTGGCCGAGGAGCTGGCCGTGGAGCTCAATCTCGGCACTGGCTACAAGGAGGTGGCGAATCCGCGAGGGAGGGCGCTCAAACGCTTCCTCATAATCGATCCTGCGGTGGAGGCGGAGGCGATAGTATCGGTCTCGAAGGCCAAGACGCACGTGCTGACCACCATGACCGGCGCGGCCAAGAACCTGTTCGGGGTCATACCCAGTCTGGAGAAGCCGGCCATGCATGCGCGCTTCAAGAGCGTGGCGGAGTTCAGCGAGATGATCCTGGACCTCAACGAGCTGATGAGGCCACGCCTGCAGATAATGGACGCGATCATAGGCATGGAGGGGGACGGCCCCAACTCCGGGGACCCGCGCAGGATCGGCGTCATCCTGGCGAGCGATGACTACAGCGCTTTGGATTCGGTGGCGGCCAGGCTGATGTCGCTGCAGCCGATGGAGGTGGGGACCTTCGCCGCTGCCGCCAACCGGGGCCTGATACGTCCCGACGCTAGCGATGTGAAGGTCGTCGGGGATGAGCTTGCCAGATATGCAGTGAAGGACTTCAGGAAGCCGAGGACGCTCAGCAAGGAGAAGGGCTTCGGCCAAAAAAGGCTGTCCTCGGCGGCGGTGTCGCTTGCCAAGGCTTACTCCCTGAAGCCCGTCGTGAACCGAGAAAAGTGCACCGGCTGCGGCCAGTGCGCACGCATCTGCCCTAAGCAGACCATCTTGATGAGCAAGGAGAAGGCGAGGATAAGGTCCAGCCAGTGCATCCGCTGCTACTGCTGCCACGAGATGTGCGAGCACAAGGCTATCGAGCTCAGGCGAAGCATGGGCGGCAGGGCCATCGTCCGCCTGGTGGAGCGCAGGTCGTCCTCGAAGGACGCCTAAGCGTTCGCCTGTTTGCGATGCCGAACGAAAATCGGTAAATAGCCCCTGCTAGGATGCTTGCACCATTAGACATGGAGGTATGAGATATGGGAGACAAGCTGTACCAACTTCAGCCATTGCCCTATGAATACAACGCCTTGGAGCCGGTCATCTCCGAGGGTCTGCTCAGGCTGCACCACGACAAGCATCACGCCGCCTACGTTAACGGCGCCAACGCCATCGTGCAGAAGCTAGGTAAGGCCCGGAAGGAGAGCGTGGACCTGGACATGAAGGCGATCTGCAAGGAGTACTCCTTCCACTTCGGTGGTCTGTTCCTGCACGAGAGGTTCTGGCAGAACATGGGGCCATCGAGCAAGGCAGGAGGAAAGCCAGGCGGAAGGTTCGGTGACCTGATAAATAAGGAGTTCGGGTCGTTCGACCGCTTCAAGAAGGAGTTCACCCAGGTGGCCAACTCCGTGGAGGGCTCGGGATGGGCGGCCGTGGTCTACTGCGGCCATATCGAGACGCCGGTCATCGTCCAGATCGAGAAGCACAACGTCAACGTCACCCCCCAGCAGAAGGTGCTCCTGGTCCTGGATGTCTGGGAGCACGCCTACTACCTCGACTACAAGAACGACCGCGCCAAGTTCATCGAGAACTGGTGGAACGTGGTCAACTGGGACGCGGTAGAAAAGAGGCTTCCGTAAGAGCATGCGCGGGCTCGTCCACGAGGCGGCCCGATAAACATCTTTCATAATCCACTGGATGTTTTTAAGAGAGGGGTTGAGCCTGACGAGAGATGGCGTCGAAGCTGGTCACGGTCCAAGGCAAGAGAAGCTCACCAGCCTGATGCGTATGATGAAGCACGACCGGGCGAAGATGCACGTCCGGGCGGGGATGGAGGCGGAAGAGAAGAAGGATTGGGGGCTGGCCCAATTGGTAGATGGCTCCTAGCCGACAGAAAGGTTAAATCGGACCGGGCCACAATGCCATAAATCATGAGCCTTGTAAAGGGGAGAAGAGGGGAGCTCCCGTTGCTGGCAATCGCCCTTGTGATCATTGTCATCATCGCGGTCGTGAGCATGGTGGTGTTCTTTCCTTGGAAGGTGACCAACGTCGAAGTGACCAAGACTGTCGAGATAGCGCCAGGGACGACCGAGGTCGACCTCAACCTCGACCAGGAGGTGGGGATCATCGAGGTCGCCTTTTCCGAGGCGTCCGAGGACGTCGTCATGACCGTGGAAGGGATCGTGCGCCAGAACCTGTTGGCCTCGGGGGATCCCTTGGAGATAACTTGGTCCTACGACCTGGTCGGCGAGAGGCTGATCCTGAACGCCGGCGTCGAGGTAACGTCCTTTGCCACGACCTACGGGAACGATGAGATAGTGACGAGACTCAGCATCCCCTCACGGCTCTCGGCCATGGTCAACGTCAGCAGCACGGTCGGTTCGATTGAGCTTACAGCCGCGGATGGGGTCTCGTTGCGCGGAGCCCATTTGTCCGAGACCACGGGGTCAGTGCTGGTTCAGCTCACGGATGCCACCTTAGGCGGGGAATTGAGCATGGAGACCACGACCGGAAGCTGCACGTTGGAATGGAACGATGTGACCGTCGTCGACTTCGCTCAGGTAAGCGCCTCCTGCACTACCGGCGGGATAACCATGGACGTTTCCCAAGCCAACTCGCTCGGAGGCGACCTCAGCTTAGCGGCCAGCGCAACCACAGGAGGGATCGACCTCGATCTGAGCATCGAGCGAGAGAACTCGGCGAGGGTGGTCTCCTCCACCGAGCTGGGGAACATCAATGTAGGAACCCTGACGGGCTTCACCGGCTCCAACGAGGACGTCAAGTCCAACAACTACCCATCGGAATTCCGGATGGACATCACTGTCGATACCAAGCTGGGCGGTGTGAACCTGGACCTGGTGTACTTGGCGTGAGAGCGAAGCTCTTTCCTAGCCCTTCCTTTTCTTGACCATCGCTACGAGCACGATCGCCACGACGACCAAGGCGATGATCGCCATCAATAGCCATGGCCCATATGGCCCCTCTGGGCTGAGGGGATTGGTGTCCACCTTGATCTGCTCGGTCTGCTCCAGGCTGTTGCCCGCCATGTCGTAGACCGTGACCTCCACCTCGTGATATCCGTCGGAGAGGCCGCCAAGCTCCAGCTCCCAAGGCACCTGCGCAAGGGTAAATGCCAAGTTCCCGTCCACCTCGACCTCGATCCTGCTCACGGTCGAGCCCGAGTCCTCGACGTCGAAGAGCAGGACCACATCCTCGGAGGTGAAGGGCTTGCCGCTGTGGTTCAGCTTGAAGGTCGGCTTCTCCAGGTCGACGTCGAGGACGTCGCTGCGTGTCCCCTCCATGTTGCCTGCATAGTCCCAGGAGCGGAACTCCAAGGTGTGATGGCCTGTGGTGGCGACGGTCTCGCTGTCAACATACGTGGACCACTCGCCCTCGTCCAGGCGCCATTCTGTTGAACGTATGCCGCTTGTCTCATCATCGGCCGATAGAGTGAGGTTGACGACGGTGACGTACCAGCCGTTAGAGCCTTGCCCGCCCTGTAGGCTTGCCGAGCTCGTGGGCGGGGTCGAGTCCACCATCAAGGTCAGGAAGGCTGAGCTTTCCTGGTTGCCTGCGATGTCGATGGAATAGAAGGTTAAGAGTATGCACACCCTCGTCAGAGATGGTGAAGGGCGAGGAGTAGTTCTCCCAAGACCCTCCGTCCACCTGGTAAAGGGTGCGGGCAAGCCCGGACCCGTCATCCGAAGGAAGGAACGAGACGATCACCTGAGAGACGTACCAGTGATTTGTTCCAGCACGACCTTCGGTAAGGTTGCCGGTCGATGGGGCCCGTGTGTCGACCCAGACATCCATCGACCTGACGTACTCATGGTTGCCGGCGCGGTCGACGGAGTAGTAATCGAGCACATGCTTTCCGTCGCCTATCTCAAGGGACGTGGCGGATTCTAGCCATTCGGAGTCGTCGAGCCGGTAGAAGGTCTCAGCGACGCCACTCAGAGAATCTGTGGCGGAGAGGTTCCCCTGCAAGATGCTGACATACCATCCTCCCTGCCCCAGTGTCCCATCCAGGCTGAGCGAGGTGGTGGGAGGGCCAAGTTCTACCTTGACATCCAAAGATGATGGGCCCTCCACGTTGCCCGCCTCGTCCCTGGCATAATGGCGTATCAGGAAAACGCCCTCCGAATCGATGGTGAACTTGCCATCGTATATCGTCCAGGCGCCCTCATTGATGGAGTAATAGATGGCGCTCGCCCCGCTCACGGGGTCGCTAGCTTCGATCTCCACCTCGACCGAGGAGACGAACCAGTCCTCTTCGCCCTCGCTCCCTGTCAAGACAGCCGTGGATTCGGGCGCGCCAAGGTCGATTCTTACCTGAGATGTGGCGGTCGGTCCAATGTTCCCGGCAACGTCCGTAGCATATACCTCGACCAAGTGCTCGCCCTCGTCGAGGATCGATACCTCGGTCATAAGCAGGGCCCATTCCGAGCCGTCGACGCGGACCTGATACGAGGCTATCCCGCTGCCCTCGTCCGAGCCATTGACCCCGAGGTCGACGATGGACAGGAACCACCCTGCGTCACCAATGGTACCCTCCTGGTCCAAGGCGACTGTGGGCGGCGAATCGTCCACCCGGAGGAGCAGACGCACTGCCTCCTGGATGTTGCCAGCGACGTCCGCCGCTCTGTAGAGCAGCGTATGCTCGCCCGTATCGGAAATGGTCAACGTCGAAGCGAAATCGGTCCATGGCCCTCCGTCCAATGAATATTGGATAGCGGAAAGACCGCTGAGCGCGTCCGAGCCACCGAGCTCCACAACCAACGAGCTGACGTACCAACCGTCCAGGCCCATCGTGCCATTTATGGTTGCATTGCTAGTCGGCGCTTCGGTGTCGATGTCGAAGGTGATTGTCTGAGTAATCTCGACGTTCCCGGCGAGGTCGCTGGAGTTGAATCTCAGCTCATGATGACCTTGCGCCGAGACGTAGAATGGCGATTCGTAGGTCCGCCACGCCCCGCCATCAAGGCTGAAGGACTGGGCGGCAAGCCCGCTCAAGGGGTCCGCGGCGGCGATGCTTACCCTCACCGTGCCGAGATACCAGCCGTCGTTGCCCTCTATGCCCTCGAGGTCCGCCGAGCTCTGGGAGGCGGACCGGTCGATGGAAACGGTCACGTGCTCTACTACCTCGGAGTTGCCTGCTGAGTCGATGGAGTAATAGTCCATTTGGTGCTGGCCCTCGGCCGAGATGATGGCCCCGGGCAAGAAGCGCAGCCATGTCCCTCCATCCAGGCGATAGTACGTCGATTGGAGCCCGCTCAGGCTCTCCGAGACCGAGAAGTTCAGACCTACGTTGCTGAGGAACCAACCGTACCCGCCGGATGTTCCGGTTAAGCTCAAGGCGGTGATCGGGGCCGTCAGGTCGATTCGTACGTTGACGCTTCTCGCCGGTTCAGCATTGCCGACGTTGTCCACGGAGTAGTAGTCGATGATGAAGGTGCCCTGAGCACTGATGGCGAATGGCCCCAGGTACTCGCCGTATGAGCCGCCGCTCACCCGATAGAAGGTGGACGCCACCCCGGATCCTGAATCGACGGCGGTGAGGGTGACGGTGACCGAGGAGCGATACCAGTCGTTGGAGCCCGAGATACCGCTCAGGCTGGAGCTGGTCGAGGGCGGGCTGACGTCCACGGGGATCACATTGATCATCAGCGCGTCCGAAGGTATTCGCACGGAATGCATGCTGTCGATGCGCAGCCAATTGCCCAAGGTCCTTCCGGAAGAGCGGCTCTCGTTGATCTGGGCCAAGGAGAACAAAGCTATGTCATTGTCGTCACCCCAGACCGGCGGCCCGAGCGCATCGTCGCTGGCCGAGGCTATGTGCCCAGCCGAGCTCTCGTTCCTGAAGGCGAAGATGAGGTAGTAGGTGCCAGGGGTGTCGGGGGCGGTGACCGAGACGCCGACCTCCACTTCAGAGGTTCCGGAGGCCAGGTCCGAAGCCGCCTCGAAGAACGACCCGGATGGCGGCCCCCAGCTGGTGGTCCCGATCAAAGGTATCTGGTCCGACGAGGACCATGACACATTGGTATGGAGGAGGATGGTCCCGCTGACCGTGTACCCCGCTTGGACCGTCAGGCTCTTGTCCGGGGCGACCGAGGAGAAACCACCGGTCCCAGATGCTATCGATAAGGAGGAGTTGCGACCGTAGTCCAAAGCCCCAGATTCATAGGAGAAGGTGAGCGAGTACCTTGAGAACTGCCCCGCATCGGGCAGCACCTTCAGGAAGTAGCCGTCGCTGGAAGGAGCGAAGAAGTCGACCACCTCCGAGGACCCGGACGTGGAGGACGAATCGATAGGGGTCGTGCCATCTGGACCATATAGGTACAGGTCGAGGTCCCCCAAAGAGGAGTTCAGGTCGAGCTGGACCGTCAACCGATCATCCTGCTCGACGGTGAATCGATACCAATCAGCATCGAGGCCGACGAAGCCCTCGTAAGTCCCGGTTGGGGCTAGTGAATAAGCATGGGACGAATCGTCGTTCTCCTCGAAGGAATCGTCCATCGGGATGATGACGACCTTGTCCACCCAGGCGGTGTCCGAGTTACCACAGTTGGAGATGTCGCGGGTATAGTTCCATTTCAGGATGTGGGCGCCCGAGCTCAGGCTAAAGCTCTTCTTGGTCCAATCCAGGATTCCGCTGGTCGAGTCCTGCTGCACTCCATCCACATAGAAGCGCAGGTAATCCTTCCCGCTCTCTGAGCTGACCTTCCAGTAGAAGCTCACACCGCTGGCGGAGGCGACCGTCACCTGCATGGACGAATAGGAGCTGTCGCCCACATCCCCGCTCTGCATCGAGGACCCCCCGGCGTAGGAGGCGTGAGGCACCGCCGTCCAACGCGCCTGACCGGAGGAGGAGAAGCTCACTCCTGGGTAATCGAGGGCGGCAGTGCTGCCGATAATGGTGTACTTTGCGAATGTGATCGAAGCATGGCCAGGGACCGAGCTTGGGACTCCGTTGCTTTGCGCCGACGCTTGGGTCGGAGCGCCTGGGACATAGCCGCCCTCATAGCTCTCGACCTTGAGCGAGCTCAGCACTCCGGTCCCGGACGGCAGGTCCACCCAGAAATTGGACGAGCCAGAATCGAAATCGCTCCGGAAATCGCTTATGTCCAAGCACATGAAGCTAGGGAAATCATGGCTCGAGTCGTAGGCGAAGTAGGGGCTGACCTGCTTGGAATAGCTAGGGTAAGTCCCAAGGTTCATGGTCAAGCTCCCACGAATGGGCGCGTCGTTGAAATGCAACGTGGCCAGCATTGAAGGAAGGTAGTCGGCCCGATCTATTACCTCTGTCAACCCCTGATATGGATGAGTACAAATCTCCTTGAAGGCCGCGTACGTCAACCAGTAATAGCCTCCGTTGCCCCAGCCCGAGCCCCAGGAATTGACGATCCGGAATGCCCCCACATCGCCATCCTCGGAGATGGTGTCGTTATAGCCAACAACCGTCTGCGCGTGGTTCAGGTCCGAGTCCTCTATGTATTCGGAAGACGTGACGATATATTGGCCATTGTCGAAAGTGTAATACCCAGCATTCATAGCGAAGGTTATCGGTCGGTCCTCGGAGATCATCTGCTTTACCTGATTCACGGCCGCATCGCCGGTCAGGTCATGGAAGACGTAGCTCGAAGCCCGATGGAGAGGGGCCTCCCTGAAAGCCTCAGGGCTACCCCAACCCACTGGATCCGCTTGGTTGTATGGGTGGGTGGCCCAGGTGGCTATCCCCCAATCAATGGCGACCTCAAAATTCGTTGACATCCAGGAACCCTTATCTACGCCTCCGTTCACCTTGTTGTAGGCCCAGGCCGGGCTCATCAGGTGGGCGTTGTTCGTACCAGACTTAGCATCGGTCCAGCCGTTGTCCTTGGCCTCGAGGTAGCCGTAGGCATAGTAGATGGAGGCCCAGGCGCCGCAGGAGCCTTGCGAGCCTTGGCTGCGGACCGCGGGGAAGTAGGATTGTGATGAGAGGTCGTAGGCTGAGGGTAGGGCCAGGTCTTCAGGGATGGTATCCTCCGCTATACCCACCCTACCCACCATTGCCTGCCACTCCTCCTCGGTCGGAGGGGCTAGACCAGTACCGAAACCATCAACGATCTCGTTATAGTTCACGCCCTCCTGCCTGACCCCGATCCTCTCGCGCATGGAGAGCATCTCCTGCTCGGTCATCAGGTGGTACCTCACCCCATCGGCCTCGTGAATGGTCGTTCCATCGAAATCAGCATCGGAGCCCGAGATGCCGTAAGCAGCGCCGTGTCCAGGTATGACTGCAAGGGTGGCGGTCATCAACAATAGGCCGAGCAGAACGAAGGTAATGTGGCGGGACATCCTCGGGCACCTGGACGATTTGCACTAGACTATCTGGAGCAAAGGGGCCAAGTTGGTTATGTTAGTTTCTGAACAATTATCGTTCCACATTCCGCCGTTAGGCTCAACCATGATAATGGAATGGCAGGTTTGATATCGGGGCGGTCCGTAACCTATGTGAGCGTCATGAAAGTCAACCTTTTGGCCATCATTGGAGGGTTGCTCGGTGTGATGTGCCTCCTCCTGCCTTGGACGGTGACGGATGTGGACAGCGTCTTCGGGGACTCGAGCTCGGAGATGAATTTGGCCGATTACATGCATGAGGACAACGCTTCCTTCTCGTTCGCGGTCGTCCTCTTCCTGCTCTGCTCTGCGCTGGTCCTGGTGTCGCCCTTGGGGGCGGTAGGCCAGTTCTTCGGTTGGCTGACATTCCTGGCTACCGTGCTCGAGGACCTAGGCACAACGGAGACATCGATCGCCACCATCACCACCTCCTTGGGGCTGGGGTTCGTGGCGGGGGCCGTTGCTTGGGGTCTGGTCCTTGTATCGCTCATCAAGCCCGTCGGTCCGGGCCATGTCGGTACCCCCAGGTCAGCCATTGAGCGATTCCTGACCTGGTGCCCCTAAACTATTTCTCTGCCAGATCGTGATCGCTTCGCTCATCCATATCGTGGTATTCAGGCCTCGGCGCGCCCGCATCCTTTGGGCATGACTTGTTGGGGCTCTTCTTCCTGTCCTTCGGGTTCATGCGCTCCCCTGTGACCATGTACACCACCCTCTCCCCGATGTTGCAAGAGTGGTCGGCGATGCGCTCCAGGTACCTGGCGATCAAGATGATGTGAGTCCCGACCGTGATCTTTCTGGGGTCCTCGATCATGTAGGTGAGCGTGGCCCTGAAGTTCAGGTCGTAGAGGCAATCGACCTCGTCGTCGCGCTCGAAGAGCTGCCTGGCCGCCTGGTCGTCCCTGCGGATGAAGGAGTCGATGGCATCGGTGACCATGGCCACGACCAAGGAGGCCATGTGAGGGATGTTGACCGGGCGACGGAAGCCGTTGTCCGAGGTTACGATATCGTACACCTCGACTATGTCGCTGGCGTACCTTCCGATGCGGTTGAGGTCGGTGATGATTTTAAGGCACGTGGAAACAGTCCGCAAGTCACCAGCCACAGGGGTGTGCAGGGCGATCAGGTCGAGGCAGCGCTTCTCAATTATCTGCTCCAGGTGGTAGATCTCCCTGTCCAGGCGCTCCACCTCGGCCTTGAGCAACGGGTCCTTGTTAACAATGCACTTGACCGCCTTCTCCACGGCTTCGCGCGCCAGCGAGGCCATCTGCGATACTTCCAGGTTCAGCTGGCCCATCTCCTGATTGAAAATAATCCTAGATGTCATTCTTCACCCCATCCTACCGGTGATGTATTGCTCCGTCAGCTTTTCTTGAGGCCTTTCGAATATTTTCTCGGTCTCATCGAACTCTACAAGTTCCCCGAGGTAGAAGAAGGCAGTCTTGTCCGCTACCCTCGCTGCCTGCTGCATATTGTGGGTGACTATGACCACCGTGAAATCCTTCTTCAAGTCAATCAGCAGATCCTCAATCTTCGCAGTTGCGATTGGATCCAAGGCAGAGCAGGGCTCATCGAACAAGAGTATCTCTGGGTTCACCGCCAAAGTCCTTGCTATGCATAGCCTTTGTTGCTGCCCGCCTGAGAGATCATAAGCGCTCTTGTTCATCCTGTCCTTGACTTCGTCCCAGAGAGCCGCCCTCTTAATGCTGGCTTCGACTAGATTCTCGAGCTCTTTCTTCGAGTACTTCCTTACCACCATTTCGCCTTTTTCCTTTGCGGAGGGCTCTTCGCGCCCATGGATACGGGGGGCATAGGCAATGTTCTCAAAGATGCTCTTGGGGAAGGGGTTCGGCTTCTGGAAGACCATACCGATGCGCCGCCTGATCTCCACCACATCCACTTCCGGGTCGTAGATGTTCTTGTCATTGACTATCACCTGACCTTCTACACGACACTTGGGCACGATGTCGTTCATGCGGTTGACGCATCGTATGAAGGTGCTCTTACCACAGCCAGATGGGCCGATGATTGCTGTTATCTCGTTCTTGGGTATGGAGAAGGTTACTCCTTTAAGCGCATGGTTCTGATCGAACCACACATTTAGGTCCTTCACCTGAATCGATCCGTTCATGATTTTCACCACTTGTATTTCTCTCTGTATCGGTTGCGGATGATGATGGCGCTAAGGTTCATGGCCACGACCATTACCAGCAGCACCAGTGCCGTGCCCCACTGGAAATCTTGCGTCTTATCGTATGGGGTTTGCGTCGACAGGGAATATAACAGGTACGGCATGGCCTGGAACGAATCCCATACATTTTGGGGAAGGGTGAATTTTAAGAACACCACTCCGGTCATCAGAATAGGCGCAGTCTCCCCCGCCGCCCTGCTAATGGACAGTATGACTCCGGTGAGGATTCCAGGAAGCGAATAAGGAAGCACGTGATGGCGGATGGTCTGCCATTTGGTTGCCCCCAATGCCAAGGAGGCTTCCCTGAGGGAAGAGGGCACGGCCTGGATGGCCTCACGGGAGGCGGTAATAACCAAAGGAAGGACCACAAAGGCCAATGTGAATGCAGAGGCCATCAGGCTGAAGCCCCAGCCAACAAAGAACACTAGCATGCCTAAGCCCAATAGACCGTACACGATCGAAGGTACGCCTGCCAAGTTGTTCACTACAACACGCAGCAGGTTGCCGAACCAATTCTTACTCTGGTATTCAGAGACATATATGGCGGTGAATACGCCGATCGGCACCGCGATTATCATCACCAAGCCGACCAAGTAGAGCGTCCCGACGATTGCAGGGAATATCCCCCCCTCGGTAAATCCCTTCCTTGGGAACTGGGTGAGGAACTCCCAGCTGATGGTTCCGATGCCGAGTACCACGATATATCCGACTATGATGATGAGAGCAAGCGCCACTACCCAAGCGCAGCCACGAAAGAGGAGGAAGAACGCTCGTTCCTTGTTGCGGCGTTTCATTGATACCTCTCCGTGTACTTTCTCATGGCCCAATCAGCCGCATAGTTCAAGGCGAACGTCATGGCGAATAGCACCAGGCCAAGCTCGAAGAGCGCGTAGTAGTGTGTGCTGTTAAAAGCCACCTCGGATATCTCGATGGCTATGGTGGAGGTCATGGGCTGTCCCGAGGAGAACGGGTCCCACGTCAGCTGGGGGGCGCTGCCCGTGGCCATGACCACCACCATGGTCTCGCCCACCGCCCTTCCGATGGAGAGCATCATCGCGGCGACGATCCCTGGCCTGGCGGCCGGTACGATCACCTTCCATACGGTCTCCCATCGCGTCATGCCTAAGGCGAGGGAAGCCTCCTTGAGGCTCCTCGGTACGCTGTTCATGGCATCCTCAGAGAGAGAGACCATGATTGGTACCATCATGATGGCGAGGAAGACCGCGCCATTGAATAGGTTGAGGTAATCGCTTGGTTGCCACCAAGGCAGGAAGGCGGTCCACATGAACCTAGCGAATATTGTCAGGGCGAAGAAGCCCAACATGACAGATGGTAGACCAGCAAGGACCTCCACTGCTGGCTTCATCACCTTCTTGATCCTTGGGTGCGCTATTTCGGATAGGTATATGGTGGCACCTAGCCCGATGGGGATGGCGATGAGGGCTGAGAGGAACGTAACCACCAGCGTCGCCACCAACAACGGCACCATGCCGTAGAGGGGCTCGACCGGGTTGGTAGGGTCCCATACCGTCCCGGTGAAGAAATCCCATTGGCTTATACTTACGAATGCCGGGAGTGAATTGAGGAACAGGAAGATAGCGACGGCCGCTAGCACCAAAATTGCGAAGAGTGAGATGACAACGAGAAGGGCGTGAATCAATGCATCATTGATGCGCCGTCTCTTCGCCACGACCCTTTTCTTTGTCGCCACTGACTCCTACCTCCACCTTTTCAATTATTTTATGTCCACTGGATATTGTTGGAAGATTTCGGAAATGTCTTATTTGTATTTGGTAAGTAAAGAAAATACAGTAAGGAGAAAGGGTTTGAAGCCTGTAACATGCCAGACTCCCCTAGAATAGTTTGGCGCGCTCGGCCTCCAGCTGATCGGATGGTAGTGCGTAGAACCCAATCTCCTCAGCTACCATCTGGCCCTTATTGGCGTCCAGAATCCAGTTCATCCACTGCCAGACAGCTCCCTCAGGGACTTGTGCTGTGTAGAGGTAGAGATACCTAGCAATGTTGTACTGTCCAGACAGCACGGCGTCTTTGTCGAGCGGCGAATACGCTGGGGAAGTGTCGTTCTTCTTGATGTTAACGATATCGATTCCCGTCGCGCTTTCGATGTACCCGATGCCGACGTATCCAATGCCGCCCTCGTTGAGCTGTACCGCCTGTACAATGGCCGCATTGCCGGTCATCTGGTTCATGCTCGACGCGTAAGCACCGTTGAGCAGCACATGCTCTTGGAAGTAGGCATAGGTGCCAGAGGTCGATTGCCTGCCATATAGGGCGATGGCCTTATCCGGGCCTCCGACCTGATTCCAGTTGGTGATCGTTCCATTGTAGATTCCCCTCAGCTGAGCGATGGTCAGGTTGGAGACGGTGTTCGACTGGTGCGTGATTATCGCGATGCCATCCACGGCAACCTTGAACTCCACCGGGTTGAGGCCAGCGGCCTGAGCCTGAGTAAGCTCCGAAGATTTCATCTGTCTAGATGCCTGGGCGATGTCCACCTGCTTGGCTATTAGCGCGGTGATGCCCGTGCCACTACCGCCGCCAGAGACCTCGACACCGATCCAGGACTTGTTCTCATAGAACTGCTCGGACCAGGCGGTACAGAGCTCAAGCATAGTGTCGGAACCCTTCTGGGTGACGGTCTGCGAGTCGACCAAGCCGAGCTTGGCCATGCCCTCCTCGATGTCATACCAGGGCAATCCGTAGAAACCGATCTGCTTTGCCACCTGCTGGCCCTTGGCCTCGGTCAGGATCCACTCGACCCAGGTCTTGGTCGCGCCATTTGGTGCGCCATCGGTGTAGATGTACAGGTATCTACGACAGGTCATACTTGCCAGAAAGGACCGCGGCCTCGTCCAATGGGGAATAGACCTGCGAGCTGGCATCCTTTTTGATGTTGAGGATGTCTATGCCTGTGGCGCTCTCTACATATCCAATCCCGACATAGCCAACGCCGCCTTCGTTCTGTTGTACTGCTTGCACGATGGCCGCGTTACCGGTCATCTGGTTCATGCTGCTGGAGTAGGCTCCGTTCTTCAGCACGTGCTCCTGGAAGTATGCGTAGGTCCCAGAGGTCGATTGCCTGCCATATAGGGCGATGGTCTTGTCCGAGCCTCCGACCTGGTTCCAGTTGGTTAGCGTGCCGTTGTAGATGCCCCTCAGCTGTTCTGTTGTGAGGACGGAGACGGTATTGGACTGGTGAGTTATGATGGCTATTCCATCAATGGCCACCTTGAACTCCAACGGGTCCACGCCTGCGGCATGTGCTTGGTCAGTCTCCGTGGACTTCATCTGTCTTGAGGACTGTGCTATGTCTACCTGCTTGGCGATTAGTGCGGAGATGCCCGTACCACTGCCGCCACCAGAGACCTCGACTGTGATGTTCTGTTCATCAGCACCGAAGTCTTCAGCCCAAGCCACTGCGAGCTCGAGCATGGTATCTGAGCCCTTCTGAGTAATCGTCGTCTTTGCTGGCTCGTTGTCGCCCCCTCCATTGTCCATCAGGAGGACCCCGGCCACGGCCGCCATAATGATAATGGCCACGACGGCGATTGCGATCGTCATTGTCTTCTTTTCCATTCTAGTACCACCTCATTGTAAAAGGCCTTGAGCCTGCCTTACCAGGACCGATATCGCGTAGGAACGCAGGAGGAAAGCGGGTCTGCAGGAATCCATTCGGACCATTCCAGTCAGGCAGGAGCTCAAGATTCATTTCCTCGAATTGTCTTAAAATTACATACTCTTATATTCATATGCAAAGTAGAATATGTTTATATATATTTTAGTACGTTAGTCTATATAGAGTACATATTGTAAGTACATCATCTACTGATATATCCTCAATACTGGTGAAAGGTGATGGAATTGGAAATAAGACGCGTACAGAAGACAGGGGCTTCGACAATGACAGTATCGTTGCCCAAGGATTGGATAGTGGCGAATTCCATCAAACCAGGTACGCCTGTCGTGGTAAGGGCCATGACGGATGGCACCATCTGCATAGATCCTAAGATGCAGCAGGAGAAGGAGGAGAGCCGTAAGGTAATATTGGTAGGGGAGAACGAGACCAAGGAGCACCTGACGCGGAAGTTGATTGGTGCTTACCTTGCCGGATACAATATCATCGAGGTCAGGTCGAAGGGGCGCTTGGACCTCGAACTGAAACATGGAGTCAAGGAGATCTCCAGGTTGGTGATCGGCCCAGAGGTGATCGAGGAGACGAGCAACACCCTGGTCCTCCATGACCTTTCGGACCCTGTCGAGCTTCCCCAGGAGAAGTGCGTCCGACGGATGCATTTGATAGTGGACAGCATGCACAAGGATGCCATCTTCTCCCTGCAGGAGGAGGACGAGGCCTTGGCGCAAGATGTCATCGACCGGGACGCGGACGTGGACCGCCTTTATTGGATGGCGGTCAAGCAGTATAACCTAATTCTGAAGGACCGTAAGCTGAGCGAGAGGCTCGGCGTGGACATCTATGAGGGCATGAGCCTGATGTTGGTCGCTAGGGGGATAGAGCGGATTGGCGATCATGCGGAGAAGATCGCTAACAACTCACTTACCCTGGCCAAGTCCAGTAACAAGATCGGCGACCTCAAGGAGATTGCCGATCTGAGCGCAAAGGCCATCAAAACCTTGGACATGGCCATGCAGGCGTTCTTCCTCAAGGACATCGCCTCGGCCAACGAAATCATCGACGAGGCGGACAGTCTGGTCCAGCATTGCCAGGATCTTGGTGGAAATGCACGTGTGCCATCGAACGTCTCCACCGTGGTCCGGACCTCGGTGCTCGATTCGATCATACGCACCACGATGTATGCCATGGACATCGCCGAGGTGGCGATCAATGGCGCGATGCGCTTGGACGATTGATAGCCGACCGACAATCGACTTCAGTTGGACGCAGGCGACCTGATTCTGAATATTTCCATTACCGCTCAGTACCCGGATAGCGGCCCGTCGGAGAACTCGGACCAGAGCTGCTGGTGGCATTTGGGGCAAAAGAACCTCTTCTTGCGCGCATAGGCGAAGAACACCATGACGACTGAGTCTAGGAAGGTGCGCTCCCTCTCCTCGATCACCAATTCCTCCTTACTCCCAGTCCATCCGCAATTGTCGCACTGCATGCAGGGAGATATCGCGTTGATGAAGGATAACTCTTACCGAGGTCGACTCACCTAGGCTCTTGATAATCCTTCCACCGACTCTCCAGGCCTCGTCCTTCAGGGTACGCATCAGATATTCTGCGAACTGATCTCCGGTGGCGCCGCTGGAGCGGCCGGTGATGACCAGTGCCTTCTTTCATACTGGCAGCAGATGTCGAGCGCCATCTCCAGCCGGGCGGCCTTATCCGTGAAGCCGATATGGTTCAGCAGCATGGCCGCCGCCTTGATGATGCTGGAGGGATCGGCGTACTGCGGCGCGGCCTTCCTCGACCATTCGCGGGGCGGAGCCGTGGATGGCCTCGAACATGGCGTAGCTGCTTGCCGATGTTGGCGCTGCCCGCCGTTCCCACGCCGCCCTGGATCTGCGGCCGCCTCGTCGGTGAGGATGTCGCCGTACAGATTGGGCAGCACCATGACCTTGAACTCGTGCCGCCGGCTTCGGGTCGATGAGCTTGGCGGTCATGATGTCGATGAACCAGTCGTCCCAGGTGATGCCCGGGTATTCCTTGGCCACCTCTCCGCCATCGCTAGGAACTTGCCGTCGGTGGTCTTGATGACGTTGGCCTTGGTGACCACGGTGACCTTGTCGATGCCGTTCTTCTTGGCATGCTCGAAAGCCAGCCGGATGATGCGTTCCGTGCCCTGGCGTGGTGGCGACGCTGAAGTCGATGGCCAGATCGTCGGTGACGTTCGATGCCCTTGCTGCCCAGGACGTAGGCGCCCTCGGTGTTCTCCCGGAAGAACATCCAGTCGATGCCCTGCTCGGGCACGCGGACCGGACGCACGTTGGCGAAGAGGTCCAGCTCGCGGCGCATGGCCACATTGGCGCGACTCGATGTTCGGCCAGGGGTCGCCCTTCTTGGGCGTGGTGGTCGGCCCCTTGAGGATGACGTGGCACTCTCTTGAGCTCGGCCAGCACATCGTCGGGGTATGGCCTTGAGGAGCTTGACCCGGTTCTCGATGGTCAGCCCCTCGATGGTGCGAAGCTCCACCTTGCCGGAGGCGATCTCCTCGGCCAGCAGGAACTCGAGCACGGTGCGGGCATGCCTGCAGATGTAAGGTCCGATGCCATCCCCGCCGACGATGCCGATGACTATCCTGCCCTTCCTCGAGTAGTCGGTCCAGCCCTCGGCCTTCTTCATCTGCTCCACTCGCTCCAGCTGCTCCTTCACGATCTTGCCGAAGTGCTCCTTGGCCTTCTCGATGACCGCTTGGTCGACCATCCGCTCACCTCAGTCCAGATTGAAGCCGCCGTGCTTCTTGAAATGCTCGGCCAGGCCTCCCTCGTTCAGGATCTTGACCATGACCAGCGGCATTGGCGTGGCCTTGATCTTCTTGTCCTTGGTCACATTGATGACGTAGCCCCTCTCCAGGTCGACGCGCAGCTCGTCGGCCTCGTCTATCCCCGACGTATCGCACTCGATCACCGGCAATCCGACGTTGATGCAATTACGATAGAATATCCTGGCGAAGTCCTGGGCGATGACCGCGGATATCCCCGCCGCCTTGATCACCAAAGGCGCCTGCTCCCTGGACGAGCCCATGCCGAAGTTGTGGCCCGCCACGATGAGGTCCCCGTCCTCGATCTCGTTGTAGAAGCCGGGACGGACGTCCTCCATGAGGTGCTTGGCCATGTCGTTCATGTCCATGCTCTTGAACTTGTACTTGCCCGCGATGATGTAGTCGGTGTTGATATTGTCCCCGAACTTGTGGGCACGCCCGGTCAGCTCCTTCATCCCAGCACCTCCCTGGGGTCGGAGATGCAACCTTTGATGGCCGAATAGGCCGCGGTCGCTGGGGAGGAGAGGTAGACCGAGGCCTTGGTGTTGCCCATGCGGCCTTTGAAGTTGCGGTTGGCGGTGGAGAGCACGACCTCGTCGTCGCTGGGGATGCCGTTGCAGGTGCCGACGCAGGGACCGCAGGATGGCGTGGTTACGGCCGCCCCGGCCTTCACCAGCTTCTGGATGATGCCGCATTCCATGGCCGCCTCCATGACCTCGCGCGAGGCTGGGGCCACGATCAACCTCAGCCCCTTGGCCACCTTGTGCTCGCCCATGATGCTGGCCACGATCTTCAGATCTTCGATACGTCCATTGGTGCAGGTGCCGATGAACACCTGGTCCAGATGCTGGCCCAGCACCTTCTCGATCGGGACCACGTTGTCGACGTCGGGCGGGCAGGCGATCTGCGGGCCGAGGGAGGAGACGTCCTCTTTGATGACCTGGTCGTACTTGGCATCGGCATCGGCTTCCACTCCTTTGTAACCGTACTTGGCGCGAATAGAGACGTAATCGATCACCTTCTTGTCCGCCGCCATGAGGCCGACCTTGGCACCGGTCTCGACCGCCATGTTGGAGATGGTCATGCGCGCCTCGACCGAGAGGCGACTTATCGCCTCGCCCACGATCTCCAGCGCCTTGTAGGTGGCGCCGTTGGCCGTCAGCCTGCCACACATGCGCAGCGCGATGTCCTTGGAATACGACCCTTTGGGGAGCTTTCCAGTATACTCGAGCTTGATGGTCTGGGGCACCTTGAACCAGGTCTTCCCCGATATCAGGGCCGCGGCCATGTCGGTCGAGCCGACGCCAGTGGCGAAGGCGTTCAACGCGCCATAGGTTGTGGTGTGCGAGTCCGCACCGATGATGACGCTCCCTGGCAGGGCGTAGCCCTGCTCAGGAACCAGGACGTGGCATACTCCTTCGCCCACGTCGAAGAGGATGGAGCCCTGCTCCTTGGAGAAGGTCCGCATCTGCTTATGGAGGTTGGAGACCGATTCCATGGGGGAGGGGGCGTTGTGGTCGATCACCACTGCGTAGCGGTCGGGCCTGGCCACCTGCTTCCCGTTCATCTCCTTGAAGGCCCGGATAGTCAACGGAGTGGTCCCGTCCTGGCTCATCATGAAGTCCACCGGACACACCACTATGTCGTTGGCGCGCACTCCCTTTCCCACGTGATTCGAGATGATGTTCTCGGCTATCGTTCCCATGTCATCACTCCAAGCGATCGCTGCTGATCTTCCGAGCCAAGCTCGTCCTTGACATTGCCCTCGGAAGGCTGGAAAAGTGATAATGGGATGGCTACTAAAGTATTTCGGACGGCTGAGCTCGCTATCCTCAGCGAGTCCTTGTGGCAAGGTCGCATGGACCAGCACATCGTCCTAACTTCGAAGGCGCCTTGATAACATCTCAAGAATGAACGAGAGACGGCCGCTCATTGCTTTAATCGGAAGCGGAGCAATGCGGCCATGCTCCCTAAGGCCTCAAGCTTCTTCCCCGCCTCGTGATGCTCGCTCACCACCATGACCTTGCCTCGGGAGGACTCGACCGCGTACATCATCGCCTCCAGGTCCTTCTCCCTGAGCAAGGGGTCGAGCACCAGCAGGGTCTCCACCGCCCCGGAACGCACCGCCTCCTCCACCTCCTTAGGGCCGTAGGCCACCGGTCCCTCCTTGGCGATCTCCTCGAGGACCTTCTCGACCATGTTGGTCTCCTCGGCGACCCTCGAGCCTTCAAGGATCTCCGCGCCCATGCCGCGCTTCATCAGCTCGTGCACCCCGGCCATGCCGGCCTGTCCGGTGTGGTAGACGTGAGCGCTGCCGAACGCTGAGGGCGCCTTCTGCTTGCCCAAGGCCAACAAGGTCTCTTTGGCAAAACCAGGGCCAAGGATCACCAATGGGACTCCAGTCGTTACCAATTGATTCACCTTCTCGATTATCTCCAGGTAGAAGTCATCGTCGGTCTTCTGTTCGTACATCTTGCCGCCAGCAGGACCGTAAATCGTGGCCAGGTTCTGCATCCCGTACTGCCTCATCACGGCGATGGTCGCCTCGTCGTTCTCGATCGAGACGAAGACGATGGTGGGGCGCTTGGAGTCGTCCAGGGCGCGCTTGATGCGGTCGAGGGCCGAGTCCTTCCAATGCAGCTTGACCACGGTAAGGACCTCTCCCTCCTCCACGTTCAGGGTGTGATGCGCCCCCAGGTCCTGAGGGCCTTGCTCGATGACACCGGTTATCCTTAACCTTGAGTCGAACTCGTGGAACTCCATCTTCTCCACGCGGATCCCGAGGAAGACGCGCTTCTTCTCCCCCCTCTCGTTGCGAACTTTATCGGCCTTCTGCTCCTCCCTCCGATAGGTGGAGGCGAGCACCAGGTCCCCTATCTCGATGATATTGTATAGATGCCAGAGGTCGTCCATATTGTCGACCTGGAACTTTATCTCACCGGTCCTCCGGTCCTGGTGCAGGAGACGCATTCAGCTAGAGGATGCGGTCGAGTGTATTTTACGGTTAGGTGCGGAGCAAAATAGACGATAAGGCAGAGCCTTGATCAAAGTCATAAAAAATGTAATGGGAGGGGTGAGCCCTCCATGATGGGTTTCACTTCTTTATCAGTGATAGGGTCGTCTTGTGGTCGAATACTGGGAAAACACGACCAGTGCAGAAGTCCATTGGCGCCATAAACTCTGGCTCCATCATCATGAGCTTCATGAGATTGTCCATGCTCGGAGTCTCATAAAGCACATACACGGTATGTGCTAGATGGTCGTCATAGCTGCCAAGGAACTTGATGCCATACTTGGCGCACATGGGTTCAACTTTCTCATACCAATTTATGGTTGCTGCACGGAACTTTGGGTTATGTGTCGGGCATAGATCGGCCGGATGTGTCGTTACTTGCATTACTAGCAATTACCAACCCCCACAGTGATAGTTGATGCATAGGTAGTTAATTCCTTGCTTTGCCCCGATAGCAGGATTTTAGCATATAGCTTGGATAATCTGACCAACTTCACCATTTTTGCGGGTGATCGGGTTGCTGTCCCTTTTCAGACCCATCTGTCTTCTATCGGACATGGCCTTACGCGCTCTGTCCTAACGAATGTGAGAAGGGTTAAGTACACCCTAACTTTTCCATCGAACCTTAATGGCGACGTGCTACCTGGTGCTCGAGGACGGAACGGTAGTGGAGGGCACCGGTTTTGGTTTTGAGCAGACGGTCTATGGGGAGGTCGTCTTCAACACCGGGATGACCGGGTACCAGGAGAGCCTTACCGATCCTTCATACCGTGGCCAGATTCTCATTCAAGCCTATCCGCTCATCGGTAACTACGGCATCAACCACATCGACTACGAGTCGGACCGGGTCCAGGTCAGAGGCTACGTCGTGAGGGAGAGATGCAATGAACCAAGTAACATGTACGCGGGCGATAGGATCGACTCCTTCCTCAAGAAGAACCATGTACCAGGCATCTCCGAGCTCGACACCCGCTCGCTCATCATCAAGATCCGTGAGAAGGGCACGCCCCGCGGAGCGATCTGCTTCGAGGAGGACGTAGACAAGGTGCTGAAGAAGGTGCAGACCATGCCCTTCCCCTCTGACTCCAACCTGGTGGACGAGGTAAGCATCAAGGAACCCACGCGTTTCGAGATGGAGGGAGCGAAGGAGGTCGTGCTCATCGATTGCGGGACGAAGCAGAACATCGTGCGCGAGCTGAGGAAGCGGTTCTCGGTGACAGTCGTTCCCTACGATGTCCAAGCCAAATTCTTTAGGGACCATGAGGTCGATGGTGTCTTCCTCTCCAACGGTCCTGGGGACCCAGCGCACCCCGTCATCCAAGAGACCACCGTTCGTACCCTGAAAGCGATCAAGGAGCAGTACCCGATAATGGGCGTATGCTTCGGGAACCAGCTCCTGGCGAGGGCGTTCGGCGGCGACACCTTCAAGCTCAAATTCGGTCACAGGGGCGTCAACCAACCGGTCAAGTACAACGATCGGGTCTACATAACCGCGCAGAACCACGGCTTCGCGGTCGACCCCAAGACATTGCCAGATGAGCTCGAGGTGAGCATGATCAACGTCAACGACGGCACAGTGGAGGGCCTCAGGCACAAGGAGCTGCCCATCGTGTCCGCCCAATACCATCCCGAAGCCTCCCCTGGTCCCAAGGACACTTCCTTCCTATTCGACGAGTTCGCCAAGATGATGGAGGCGAAGCGATGAGCCCTCCGCCCAAGGGTGCCAAGCTCATGGTCATCGGCTCGGGACCGATCATCATAGGTCAGGCTGCGGAGTTCGACTTCTCCGGCTCCCAGGCGTGCCGCTCCCTGCGAGAGGAGGGCTTCCAGACCGTCCTGGTAAACTCCAACCCCGCCACCATCCAGACCGACCTGGCCACGGCGGACAAGGTCTACGTGGAGCCTTTGGACGTGGAGACCATCACCAAGATAATCGAGAAGGAGCGGGTGTACGGCATCCTCTCCGGAATGGGAGGCCAGACCGCGCTCAACCTCTGCTCCGAGCTGGCGGACAACGGGACCTTGGACAGGTTGGGCGTCCGCCTCTTGGGCACGCAGCCAGAGGCCATAGCCCTCTCCGAGGACCGCGAGCTCTTTAAGCAGACCATGATCAGGATCGGTGAGCCAGTCCCGAAGAGCAAGGCGGTGCACTCCATAGAGGAGGCGAAGCAGGCGGTCACAGAGATCGGGACATATCCAGTACTAATCCGCCCTGGATTCACGCTAGGTGGAACTGGAGGCGGCATAGCCTACGACGAGGAGGAGCTGGAGGAGATCTGCGGACGGGGATTGATTTACTCGCGCATCCACCAGGTCCTGATCGAGGAGAGCGTGCTGGGATGGAAGGAGTACGAGTACGAGGTGATGCGCGACGGCAAGGACAACTGCGTCATCATCTGCAACATGGAGAACCTCGACCCTATGGGCATCCACACCGGCGAGAGCATCGTCATCGCGCCCTCGCCAGACCCTCAACGACGTAGACTACCAGAGGCTGAGGACCGCCTCCATCAAGATCATCCGCGCCTTGAGGATCGAGGGCGGGTGCAACGTTCAATTCGCCCTTAATCCAAGAGACGAGGGAGTACCGTGTCATCGAGGTCAACCCCAGGGTGTCGCCGCTCGTCCGCCCTAGCTTCCAAGGCCACCGGTTACCCCATTGCCAGGGTGGCGGCCAAGATCGCCATCGGCAAGACCCTGGACGAGATACCCAACCGGATAACCGGCAAGACCTTCGCCGCCTTCGAGCCTGCCCTGGACTACGTCGTCGTCAAGATACCGCGCTGGCCCTTCGACAAGTTCCGAACCGTGCGACAAGGTGCTCGGCACCCAGATGAAGTCGACTGGCGAAGTGATGGCCATCGGGCGGACCATCGAGGAGGGCATAATGAAGGCCATCCGCTCCCTGGAGATAGACAAGATCGACCTGGAACCGGAGCCTTGGACCGACGAGGAGCTCGATACCGAGCTCCGCAAGCCCACCGACATGAGGCTCTTCGCCATCGCCGAGGCCATCAGGAGGGGCATAGCCATCGAGGAGCTATCCAACATAACCAAATGGGATGCCTTCTTCCTCAACAAGATCAAGAACCTGGTGGAGATGGAGCGCAATCTGAAGGAGTCGAGCTCGCTCGAGCTCAAGACCCTGAAGCGGGCGAAGAACATGGGCTTCCCCGACGAGAGCATTGCCATCTGCAAGAAGCTCCCTCCCGAACACGTCCGGGAGGGGCGCAAGATCGCCGGAATCATGCCGACCTACAAGATGGTGGACACCTGCGCGGCTGAGTTCGCCGCCGAGACGCCCATATTATTATTCGACGTATGGCAGCGAGTGCGAGGTCAAGCCCTCCTCGAAGCGGAAGGTCATAATCGTCGGAGGAGGGCCGATCCGGATCGGCCAGGGAATAGAGTTCGATTACTGCTGCGTACATGGGGTGATGGCGTGCCAGGAGGAGGGGGTCGACGCCATCGTCATCAACAACAACCCGGAGACGGTGTCGACCGACTACGACATCTCCGACCGCCTCTACTTCGAACCCCTCACCCTGGAGGACGTACTGAACGTCATCGAGAGGGAGGACGCTGACGGCATCGTGGTTCAGTACGGCGGACAGACCTCGATAAATCTGGCAGTTCCCTTGGAAACCGCCCTAGAGGGCAAGAAGTGCAAGATCCTTGGCACCAGCTCGGACATGATCGATGTGGCCGAGGACCGGAAGCGCTGGACCGCCTTGATGAGGGGGCTGGGCATAAAACAGCCAGAGCACGGAACGGGCTTCTCTGCGGAGGAGGTCAAGGCCGTGGCGTCGCAGATCGGCTACCCCGTGCTCCTCAGGCCTTCGTACGTGCTCGGAGGCCGGGGAATGGAGATCATCCTGAACGAGGAGGAGCTGAAGATCTATGTCACCACTGCGGTGAAGGTTTCCAAGGCGCACCCGGTCCTGGTCGACAAGTACCTCTCCCACGCCATCGAGATTGATGTGGACGTGGTCGCGGACGGCGAGGACATATTCATCGGCGGCATCATGGAGCACATCGAGGAGGCGGGGGTTCACTCCGGCGACGCGATGATGGTGCTCCCGCCACAGACCCTCTCCCCGGAGATGATCGACAGGATCGTGGACATCACCGACCGGACGGCCAAGGCGCTCCAGGTCAAGGGATTAATGAACCTTCAGCTGGCCATCAAGAACGACGAGGTGTACATGCTCGAGGCGAACCCCAGGGCCTCGAGGACCGTTCCCTTTGTTTCCAAGGCTATCGGCATACCCCTGGCCAAGGTGGCGACCAAGGTCATGCTGGGCAAGTCCCTCAAGCAGCAAGGTTTGGTGGGCAGGGTCAACTTCGAGAGCGTCGCGGTGAAGGAATCCGTGTTCCCCTTCCTCAAGCTCCCTGGCGTGGACTCGATCCTCGGCCCCGAGATGCGCTCGACCGGGGAGGTAATGGGCATCGACAAGGACTATCCCGCGGCCGTGTTCAAGGCCCTCAGCGGGGCGGGGCAGAAGATACCGCTCGAGGGGGCGATCTACATGACCATAGCAGACGCGGACAAGGAGGCCATACTCCCAAGCGCCAAGGCCTTCTGGGAAATGGGCTTCAGGATCTATGCCACGAAAGGGACGTCCACCTTCCTCCGGAACAATGGCATCGAGACCACGACCGTCTACACCATCAGGGAGAAGATGCAGCCCGACGCCCTCGGGCTCATGCGCAGGGGCGAGATCAAGCTCATTGTCAACACGCCCACGGCGTCCTCTGGGTCGCGCAGGGACGGCTATATGATGAGGAGGCTCGCGGTCGAGCTGGAGATCCCGTTCCTGACCACTGTCCAGGGCGCCAAGGCCACAGCCTTGGCGATCCACCGCGCCCGAGAGGGGAACCTGGAAGTCAAGGACCTGGGCTCATATCCGAGGGCCAAGATCGTCCCCATAAGGACCGTATAGTTCTGGTTGTTCGATCTGGGCCATTCCCTGCCGAACGCTCATTTCTCGGCCATCTTGAAAAGCATCTTGTCCAGGTTCGTGTCAAAATAATATGACTTCAGAACGATGTTCGGCGTCACCGTTTCCACCTCCGGAAGCTCAGCCATACGGTCCACGATGGATTGGAGCTCCTCGATGGTCATTACCAACCCATCGACGAAGACCACCTTGGGCGGGTTGTCGAAGAACGCCACCCTATCCAGTTCTTGATGGAAGTCCTTTCTCAGTCGTTCGAAGAAAGCCTCCTTCCTGCTTCTCGATGTCAGGGTGATGTTGATGTAGAAGTAGATGCCCTGATCCGACCTTGGCGTCTTCAGGACCTTGAACTCGATGACGTTGGACCTCGATCAGTCTGTTGAGCCTGCGCCTGACGGTCTTGGAAGATGTCCCAACCTCTTTGGCAATGTCTGCGATGGATTTCCGGGCGTTCTGCCTAAGAGCCAGAATGATCTGGTAATCGGTTCTCTTTAGCTCAGAGGGAGCCTGCCTGACGTTCTTACTGGTGAAGCGCTCCTTCACATTCTCCCCTAAGAAAAATGAGTCGCCCAGTAGGAAGGCTTGCAGATTCTCGATGCCACAATCCTCGCTCATTATGGACATGAGCTCGGCCAGTTCTGTGCTGTTTCGCCTAATGGTTATGGCTATCACCTGGTTCATGGCACCATATCCCAGGCTTCGCACCGTCCCGTGCTCGCCGATCGTCCTCACTGCCCTCTTGGTCAGGACCCCTTTGCATTGCCCCTGCACAATGGCCAAATAGGAACCAAAGGCGTCGGGGTGCAGGTATGCAACGTACTTCTGCACCCTTCCTGACCTCTCCAGCTCTACGACCCTCTTTTGAACACTGGGGGCGGAAATCCCCAAGCTCTTCCCTAGTTCATGATAGCTCGCCCTAGGGTTCCTCTCAAGGGCTTTCAACAGCTTAATGTCTACTTCGTCCAACCTTCCCCACCATCAATTACTTTCCCCATCGACCAGAACGCGTCATGAAATAAATAATACTTCATCCTCCGAGGAAGGGTGATTCCACCATCGAGATCGAGCAACTCGATGGTGATGTTCCTTTTCCTTCGAAATTATGCAACGATTGGGACAAAATGCATCGACTTAGGTCTCATTTCCAATCCGATGACTAACCGTGCTATCAAGTACCAAGGAACCTGTCTAGGAGGGATGGCTCTGCCCCTCGAGGACGCTTGGGAAGGAGGGGTCGAGGCATAGCGCGAGGAGCCTTATTGGGGAAGGGGAACAGGATGGGATCCGCCTCTGAGAGGGGCGGATATCAATATCTTTTCAACGATCGCCATTAGCTCGGGTCAGACGACCTCCGCCGGGTTTATCTTCTCCGCTCTCTTTCCATTTTTCCTTACCACAAGATAGATGCCTAGAAGGATCAGGGCGGCCCCTGCGAAGATTGTTGCCGTAGGTATCTCGGAGAACAACAAGACCGCCATGGCCGATGCGAATAGTGCCTCGCCGAGCTGGATCACGCTCACCTGCGGCGCCATCAGGTACTTCAAGGAGTAATTGTAGAGAGTATAGCCGATAGCAGCCGGGATTATCGCCATGCCAAGGAAGATCAGCAGCTCGTCGCTGGAGTAGGGCCATAGGGGAACGCTCCCCACGATGCATATCCCGACCAGTACCAGGGCACAGGCGGCATTGACCATGAAGACGAAGGTCAGTAGGTCTATGCGCTTGCGCAACACCCGGGTCATGATGATGTATATGGCCTCCATGAAAGCCCCCATTATCGCCATCACGTCCCCGACGATGTTCCCGCTCCCCAGGTCCCCGATCGATATCACCAGGATGCCGCCCATACCCACGACGGCGCCGGCTGTGGTATACCTCGACCCTTCCTGAAGGAGCAGGAAGGCAAGGACTGCCACGAATATCGGATGGCAGTTGATGAGGACGGTGGCGCTCGCCACGGAGGTGTTCTGCACCGCGCTGACGAAGAGGAGGAAGTGCAGAGCTAGCACCGCCCCGGTGGCCACCAGGAACCAGGTATCGTTCCTCTTCAGAGATGCGATCCTCTTCCTTGAGGTGACCAGGGCGAAGGGCGCTATGAGCAGGGTGGCGAACACCATGCGATAGGCAGCGATGGCGGGTGCTGGGGCGTCCGAGAGCCTGATGAAGATGGATGAGAAGGAGAAGCAGAAGACAGCCAGGACCAGGACGATGTAGGCGTTGCGCTTCTCGATGTCGGTCAAATGCGTGACCTCAATGGATCAGTATGCTCTTCACTCCGCGGCAGGCCTTTATCTCCGGTATGATCTCGGGCGGCACTGGAGCCTCGGTTATCACATAAAGCCTCGGCTCAGCGCTGAGGTCCGGGTCGGAGACGATGGTCTGGCGTATGCTTATTCCCGCCTTCGCGATGACGCCGGTCACATCGGCGACGATCCCAACGGTCTGGGCGTTGTTGGGGATGATCTCGATGGCGCTCCAGCCCATGACCGGGGCCACGTCCTTGAGCATGGCCGTCGGGCGAAGCCTCCCGAAGACGCTCATCAGCTCTGGATGCGACTCGATCGTCTCCACCGTGGAACGGACAATGCGTCGGTCTACGCCCGCGGCCCTCCCTATCGCGCTGTCCGCCAGCTCGATCTCGCCGCAGTATACGACGCCGCCGCTTACCCTGAGGCCTAGCTCCAGCAACAGCCTGGCGACCTTGGCCTGGGAAGGGAACTTCCCGAAGTACTTGGACAGCGAGCTCCACATACGCCATTGGGATGACGGTCAAGGGTAATTAGGTTTCGGGACCGAACGAGACCCGGGGCAAGATTAAAATGGGGCGTGGCGCTAGGTATAGCGCTCCCGTAACAGGGCGGCGAACGACTGGCGAAAGGGATATAAGCGTGATAACCTTTAGCACGGTCTAAACGAGGTGTTGAGATGCTGCTTGGCAAGAGCGTGCGTATGGAACGTATCATCGACCGAGGCACGGGACGTGCCGTCATCGTCCCTATGGACCATGGTATAAGCATGGGGCCCGTCACGGGCCTGGTGGACCTCAGGGGAACGATCGAGATGGTCTCCCAGGGCGGCGCGACCTCCATCGTCCTGCATAAGGGCGCCGTGCCGTATTCCCATCGATCCTACGGACGCGACATTGGCCTCATCCTCCATCTTTCGGCCTCCACCAACCTTGGCGCCTGGGCGAACCACAAGGTGCTCGTCGCCACGGTGGAGGAGGCGATCAAGATCGGCGCGGACGCCGTCTCCGTCCATGTCAACCTCGGGAACGAAGACGAGCCCGCCATGCTGCGGGACATGGGCCAGGTCTCAAGGACGTGCGCGGAATGGGGCATGCCTTTGCTGGTAATGATCTACCCCCGAGGCAAGGACATCAAGTCCGCCTACGACGTCGAGCTCCTCAAGCAGTGCGCCCGCGTGGCCACGGAGCTAGGGGCCGACATCGTTAAGACCAATTACACCGGGGACATCGACAGCTTCCGTGAGGTGACGCGAGGGGCTATGGCCCCGGTGGTCATCGCCGGCGGCCCCAAGATGGACTCGGACGAGAAGCTCCTCCAGATGGTCAAGGACTCCATCGAGGCCGGAGGGAAGGGCGTGAGCATCGGCCGCAACGTCTTCCAGCACCGGAACGTGGTCGGGATAACCCGGGCCATATCCTCCATCGTCCTGGACGACATGGAGGTCGAGGAAGCCCTCAAGTTCCTAAAGTGATCCAATGCCTTCGCCAAAGATCATATGGGTCAGGTCCGACCACCTGCCGAACTACGACGAGAGGAAGAAGATCGTCTCCAGCGCCCTGGAGGCCGGCTACGTCCAGATCGTCATCCGTGACGAGGACTCCGAGCTCAAGCGCCTGGGCCGATTCGACGCCCTGGTGCTCAATGGAAGTTCCATCTCGCTCGACGGGGAGAAGGTGGGTGAGGTCGTCCAGATACGCTCCAACGAGGACCTGTCCCGCGCTTCCGCGTTGAAGGGGAAGGTGGACAGCGTGCTCATCGAGGCCAAGGACTGGAAGGTCATCCCGCTAGAGAATCTGATCGCGCACTTCCAGGGATCGAGCACGAAGCTGATGGCCACGGCATCCTCCCCCGAGGAGGCGAAGCTCTTCTTCGAGACCCTTGAGGTCGGGGTGTCGGGGGTGGCGATAGAGCCCTCCTCGCCCTCCAAGCTCAACGGCTTCCATGTCATCCATTCCGACCTTATGCCCAAGGTCGACCTGACCAGGGCCGTCGTCTCTAGGATAGCTCCGGCAGGGGTCGGGGACCGTGTGTGCCTGGACACCTGCTCTTTGCTCAAGGTGGGCGAGGGCATGCTCATCGGCTCCCAGTCCGCCTGCTTGTTCCTAGTTAGCTCGGAGAGCCTGGAGAGCGAGTACGTTGCCTCTCGGCCCTTCCGGGTCAACGCCGGCGCAGTGCACGCCTACGCCCTCATGCCTACGGGAAAGACCCGCTACCTCTCCGAGATCAAGAGCGGGGACGAGGTTCTGGCAATCGATTCGGAGGGCAAATGCCGCACCGTGGTCATCGGCCGCTCCAAGATCGAGAGGCGGCCGCTGCTGCTGCTCGAGGCCAAGGCCGGGGAGAGGAAGTTCACCACCATCCTCCAGAACGCCGAGACCATAAGGATGTGCACGCCCAACGGCCCCGTCTCCATCTCCGACCTCAAGGTCGGTCAGGAGGTCCTAGTGCGCCTCGAGGAGGGAGGACGGCATTTCGGCCAGGCCATATCGGAGACCATCACGGAGCTATGACCAAGATCTGCGTTTCCATCGTAGAGCAGGACGTCGAGAGGGCAGCTCAGGCGGCGAGGCGCGCGGCCGAGCAGGGCGCTGACCTGATCGAGGTCCGCTTCGACCTCATGGACCAGCTGCCGGATGCCCTGTCCCAGTTCAAGGAGCTGAAGATCCCCAAGATAGCCACGCTCAGGTCCGAGGCGGAGGGGGGTAGGTTCTCCGGCGGGGACAAGGCCAAGCAGGACTTCTATTCCAACGCCCTGCGCTCCGGCTTCGAGATGGTGGACCTAGAGCTCAGCTCGCCGCTGATGGGGAGGAGGGACAGGGAGCTGCGCAAAGCGGGCGTGATCTGCTCGCATCATGACTACAAGGGCACGCCCTCGGCAGCGAAGATCCTCGACATCCTGATCAATGCGAGCGCCAAGGAGACACTGCCCAAGGGGGCGTTCGAGGTAAGCTCCTGCCAAGACCTCCTGTCCATCGCCATGGCGGCCAGGATGTTCACGGCCACGGAGAAGGAGTTCGTGCTCATCGGCATGGGCGAGCGTGGCATGCTCACCCGCATCTGCGCCGACAGGCTCGGATGCGCATTCACCTACGCCTCCTTGGAGAAGGGCAAGGAAGCGGCTACAGGACAGCTCGACCTGGCGTGCATGAAGCGCCTCTCGTCCGACAAAGTCGTGGTGGGCATCGTTGGCGACCCGGTCGGGCATTCCCTTTCGCCAAGCATGCACAATGCCTCCTTCCTCGAGGCCGATGTCCCCGGGATCTATCTCAAGTTCCATGTCGGGCAGTCAGAGCTGGAGGACTTCTTCCAGGTGGCGCTCGACTACGGCCTCAGGGGCTTCAACGTCACCATTCCGCACAAGGAGGCGATTTCCTCCTTGCTGGACAAGACCGCGCCCAGCGCCGTGCAGGTTGGCGCGGTCAATACGGTGCTGATCGAGGAAGGAGAATTCATCGGACACAACACGGACGTGTTCGGCGTGGAGATGACTTTCAAGGAGAACGGCATCGACCCTAAGGGCAAGAACGTTCTCCTCCTGGGCGCAGGGGGCGCGGCGCGGGCGTGCTGCGCCCATCTTAGCGGGACGGGGGCCAAGGTGAGCGTCTACAACCGCTCCCGGGCAAGGGCCGAGGAGCTGTGCCGCTCGTTCCGCAACTGCCAGGCAATCGACCTGGGCACGATCTCTGATCGTTACGATATCGTGATCAATAGCACCCCATTGGGGATGAAAGGGTTCCCGGACGGCCTACCCGTGCCAGAGAGCGCCCTTGGTCAAGGCCAGTTCGTTTGGGACCTGGTCTACAACCCTCCCATCACCCCGCTGCTGGAGGCGGCGAGGAGGGCGGGCGCGTCCACGGCGAACGGCGAATGCATGCTGGTCCACCAGGCCATGAAGGCCTTCGAGATCTGGACAGGGAGGATACCTTCCATCGGCACCATGCTCTCCGCCCTCAGAGGAGGCCAGGCATGAGGGGCAAGGGACTATCGCATGGAGCCGGCACCATCGTGAACGCTATAGCCAACGGCCGGGGAGCCGCCTTCGGAGTGGACCTGAGGACCGAGGCCGAGGTGGAGCTGGATTCCTCCGGAATCATCGATGTCCGGATCGAAGGCTTCGAGGGCGAGGGGACAGAGCTGGCCGAAAGGTGCGTCCGTAACGTCCTGGCGAAGACGGCCAAGGATAAGGGCTATGGGGCCAAGGTCACGACCCGGTCCCAGATCCCGATCTCGCGGGGGCTAAAGAGCAGCAGCGCCGCCGCCAACGCCATAGTGCTCGCGACATTGGACGCGTTAGGAATTAAGGTCGACCCCATCAAGGCGATCAGGATCGGGACCAAGAGCGCCATCGAGGCCAAGGTATCGGTGACCGGGGCGTTCGATGATGCCTGTGCGTCCATGCTGGGCGGGGTGGTCATCACGGACAACCGCACCGAGAGGCTGCTCAAGCGCGACCGCTTGCCGGAGGGAATGAAGGCCGTCATCCACGTCCCTCCCTTCCAGGTACGCAAGGGCTCCCTTCCCCTAGAACGGTTCAGGGCTATGGCGCCAGCGGCGCAGGCGGCCCTCGAACGCGCCAAGAAGGGAGAGTATAAGGAGGCGATGATCATCAACTCGCTGGCCTGCACGTCCGCCCTTGGTCTGAGCATGGAGCCCACCTACAAGGCCCTGGCGGCCGGGGCCTATGCGGCGGGCCTCTCCGGCACCGGCCCGGCCACGGTCATCCTCGTAGAGGAAGGCCGTCTTCAGAGCATAGCTTCCTTGTTCGAGGACGAGGAGCTCATCATCGCGGACATCTATTACAATGAGGAGGTCAAGAGATGAGATTGGTGGTAAGGCCATCCGAGGCCAGCGGCACCATCGCCGCCTCGCCGTCGAAGAGCTACTCGCACCGGGCCCTGGTGCTCGGCCTGCTCGCCGACGGCCGCTCCCAACTGAAGGACGTCCTGCTCGGCGGGGACACCTTGGCGACGCTCAAGGCCGCGGAGATGCTCGGGGCTAGGATCGAGGTGAAAGGAAGTAACGTCACCATCGACGGGGGAAAGCTCGTCTGCCCTGAGGACGTCATCGACGCCGAGAACTCCGGCACCACCATACGGATAATCGCGGGGGTCGCTTCGTTGCTTCCCTGCGCCACCGTGCTCACCGGCGATGCCTCGGTCCGCAAGAGGCCGATGCAACCTTTGATCGACGCCTTGAACGAGCTCGGCGTGCAATGCTTCTCCACACGAGGCAATGGCCTCGCCCCCCTTGTGGTCAAGGGGCCTAACCGAGGCCAGAGATGCTCGATAAAAGGGGATGTGAGCTCGCAGTTCATCTCCTCCTTGCTCATCTCGTCCGCGCTGAAGGAAGCGGAAACGAGCATCTCCCTGTCCACTCCCCTGAGGTCGAGGCCCTACGTGGAGATGACCATGGGAATGATGCGCGCCTTCGGCGCTCAGGTCGAGATGACGAAGTCAGGATTCACTGTGCCGGGAAGGCAGAGGTACGTTCCACAGGCCTACCGCATCCCAGGCGACTACTCTTCCGCGGCATTCCCGCTGGTGGCGGGCGCCCTCACCGCAGGGGTGGCAGTGACCGGCCTCGATCCCGAGGACAAGCAGGGCGACAAGGCGATCGTGGACATCCTGAAGGAGTTCGGGGCGGAGGTGAGGCGCGGGAGCACCTCGATACGAGCCTCGCTCGGCGAGCTGAAGGGCGCCACCGTCGACCTGGCGGACGCGCCGGACCTATTCCCCATAGTGGCCGTGCTCGGCTCCCAGGCCAGGGGGACGACCGAGATCGTCAACGCGGAGCATGTCCGCCTCAAGGAGAGCGACCGCATCCGCTCCACCACCGACTTCCTGAAGGTGATGGGCGCGGAGGTCCGCGAGACCAAGGACGGCTGCGTGATCAAGGGGCCCTGCCCCCTCAAGGGCGGGGTCGTGGACTCGTTGGACGACCACCGCATCCTCATGGCGGCGGCGGTCGCGGGGATGGTGGCCAAGGGGACGACCAGCATCACCCACGGTGAATGCTTCAAGATATCCTACCCCCGCTTCCTGGAGGACATGGGCTCACTGGGAGCGGACCTGGAGCTGATGAAATGAACACCTACGGAGCGGCTTTCAGGGTGACGGTCTTCGGGTCCTCCCATGGGCCGGGGATCGGCTGCGTGGTCGACGGCTGCCCTGCCGGGATCGGCCTTTCACCTGACATCGTCCAGAAGGACCTTGACAGGAGGAGGCCGTCCTCGGGCATCGGGACGCCCCGCGCAGAGGAGGACCTGGTCCATATGCAATCGGGCGTGCATGAGGGCAGGACCACCGGCTCCCCCATCCAGATGTTCATCGAGAACCAGGACCGGGACAGCTCCAAGTACTCCGCTTTCAAGCGTACCCCGAGGCCGGGGCACGCCGATTACCCCGCTATCGTGAAATATGGCCCGGGCCACGACATACGCGGCGGCGGGCAGTTCTCGGGGCGCATGACCGCGCCCTTGGTAGCGGCCGGCGTGGTGGCCAAGTCCCTGCTATCGACCAAGGGCGTCAGGTTCGCCGCCTATGCGCACTCCATAGGCAGGGTCAGGGACGAGGAGCAGCGATCCCTCTCCGAGGTATCGGACAAGGTCTATGGACGTTCCACGAGGGCAGCGACCGACCCCCTAGAGGAGAGGATGCGGACCGAGATCCTGGCCGCCAAGGAGGAAGACGACTCGGTGGGGGGGACGGTGCGCTGCATCGTCGAAGGCCTTCCAGTAGGTCTGGGCGAGCCCTTCTTCGACACCCTCGACGGGGAGCTGGCCAAGCTCCTGTTCGCCATCCCAGCGGTCAAGGGCGTGGAGTTCGGCGACGGATTTGGGGCCTCGGAGAAGAGAGGCTCTGAGAATAATGACACATACCATTTCGAGGAGGGCAGGGTGCGCACCTCCAGCAATCATGCTGGTGGCGTCCTGGGCGGCATGAGCAACGGCATGCCCTTGGACCTCAGGGTCGCGTTCAAGCCCACCGCCTCCATCCCCAGGGCGCAGAGGACCGTCGACCTCGGCACCGGGAAGGAGGCCATGCTTAAAATCGAGGGACGACATGACCCTTGCATAGTCCCGCGCGCGGTGGTGGTCGTGGAGTCCGTCTCCGCGCTGGTCATCGCCGACCTGATGATGAGGGGGGGTTACATTGCCAGAACATGTTGACGCCATCCGGTGGCACATCGAAGAGGTGGACAACCAGATCATGGACCTGATCGGTCAGAGGATGAGGCTGGCCAAGGAAATGGGGGAGCATAAGCTGGGCGGAGGCATCCCCGTGCGCAACGTCCGCGTGGAGGAGCAGGTCATGGCCAGGTTCGCTTCCCGCGCCAAGCAGGCCGACATCTCCGAGGAGGCGGCCAGGAGCATAGCGAAGATCCTTTTACACGAGAGCGAGGACGCACAGTTCCGCATGCCCAGGGTCGAGCCCAAGCGCATCACCATCATCGGGGGCTCGGGGAAGATGGGCGCGTGGCTGAGCCGGTTCTTCGACCTGCAGGGGCACAAGGTCATGGTCAACGACATCGTGTCCAGCACTAACTTCCCCTACGAGAACGACCTGAAGCGCGCGGTCTCGCATGCCGACGTGGTGGTCGTGGCCACGCCCATCGACGCGGCCCTGGAGATGCTGGACAAGGTGCTGGCGCTCAAGCCCAAAGCGCTGATAGCGGACATCACCTCCATCAAGGCCCCGCTCATACCCAGCCTGCGCTCCGCGGTGGAGAAGGGGCTGAAGGTCTGCTCGCTGCACCCCATGTTCGGCCCGGACACCAAGTCCCTGATCTACCAGAACCTGCTCATCTGCGACTGCGGCTCGAAGGAAGGGGTGGCGGAGGCGCACGCCCTCTTCGACCACACCGGGGTCGAGGTGCACGACATCAAGCTGGAGGAGCACGACCGCCTCATGTCCTACGTGCTGGGGATGTCCCACGCCATCAACATCGCCTTCTTCGACGCGCTGGCGAACAGCGGCCTCTCCCTGAAGGAGCTGGAGTCGGCCGCCTCGACCACCTTCCGCAACCAGATGTGCACGTCACTGAGGGTCGCTAACGAGAACCCCGAGCTTTACTATCAGATACAGCATGTCAACCCCTTCACCAAAGAGACCTTGGACCTGCTGGTCAAGTCCATCGAGGAGATCCAGGCCGCGGCCTTGGCCAAGGACAGCGACCAGTTCGTGAGGATCATGGATAAGGGGCGGGCCTACTACGGAGGGAGCGAATGAGCAAGGTACAGGTGGCAGTGCTAGGCGCGACGGGTATGATCGGTCAGAGGTTCGTGCAGCTTCTAGAGGACCATCCATGGTTCGATGTGGAAGGACTCTACGCCTCGGAGCGCTCCGAGGGCAAGAGGCTGGCAGAGGTCAACAAGGTCAAGGACCACACCTTCATGCAGGAGACGCTGTCCCGCAGGATCGAGCAGATCGACGTCGCCAAGATTGCCAAGAGCTGTAAGGTCGCCTTCTCCGGGCTGCCATCGGACATAGCCAAGGACTACGAGGCCAAGCTGTCGGAGGCGGGCGTGGCGGTGTTCTCGAACGCCGCGTCGCACCGCATGCGCGAGGACGTCCCCATCATCATCCCGGAGGTCAACTGGGAGCATATGGAGATCGTGAAATCTCAGCCGACCTATCCGAGGGGGGGCTACATCGTGACCAACGCCAACTGCTCCACGACCGGAATGGCCGCCCCCTTGAAGGCGCTGCAGGACTCCTTCGGCCTGGACCAGGTGGTGGTCTCGACCTACCAAGCGGTCTCCGGCGCCGGATACCCTGGGGTTCCGTCCCTGGACATAGTCGGCAACGTGGTGCCGTTCATCAAGGGCGAGGAGGAGAAGATGGAGGCGGAGGCGGTGAAGATCCTGGGCTCATACCGGGACGGCAAGATCCACGATGCCAGCTTCCAGGTTCTCGCCTGCTGCGCCCGGGTGCCGGTCCACGACGGCCACCTTGAGTCCCTGGTGGTCAAGACCACCAAGGAGGCCAGCGCCGAGGAATATGCCAAGGCCATGAGGTCGTTCCGCTCGGAGCCGCAGAGGCTCGAGCTTCCCTCCGCGCCCAGGGTGCCGATCATCGTGCGCGAGGAGGCGGACCGTCCCCAGCCGCTCTGGGACGTGAACGCCGGGGAACCCGCTCGGGCGAAGGGCATGGCCGTCACGGTGGGCCGGGTGCGAAAGAAGGATAAGTACGTCAAGTTCTTCCTTCTCTCCCACAACACCATCCGGGGCGGGGCGGGCGGATCGGTCATCAACGCCGAGCTGGCCCATGCCAAGGGGATGTTGCGCTAGGCGGAAGATATTAATCTTCACAATAGTTTAGACGAAGGAAAGGGCTCGAGGCGAGAGGATGAAGCGCACCTACGAGGAGGTCAATCAGAGGATCAAGAAGGGCGACGCGGTGGTACTCACGGCAGAGGAGGTCATCGACGTCGTCGAGCGCGAGGGCATAGAGAAGGCCACGAAGGAAGTGGACGTCGTCACCACCGGCACCTTCGGCGCGATGTGCTCCTCCGGCGCCTTCATAAACTTCGGCCACTCCGAGCCCCCAATCAAGATGTCCAAGGTCTGGCTGAACGACGTCCCAGCCTACACCGGAATCGCCGCGGTCGACGCCTATATCGGAGCCACTGAGCTCCGCGATGAAAATGACATGAGCTACGGCGGCGCGCACGTCATCGAGGACCTCGTCTCCCGCAAGCCGGTGAGGCTGAGGGCCACCGCCTACGGGACCGATTGCTACCCGAGGAAGGAGATAGACACCTACATCTCGCTCGCCACTGTGAACCAGGCGTACATGTTCAATCCCCGCAACTCGTACCAGAACTACGGCGTCGCCACCAACTCCTCGGAGAGGACGCTCTTCACCTACATGGGCAAGCTGCTGCCTAAGTACGGGAACGCCACCTACTCGAGCGCAGGGCAGCTCTCCCCGTTGCTGAACGACCCCCATCTGAGGACCATCGGCATCGGGACCCGCATCTTCCTGGGAGGGGCGCAAGGCTACGTGGCCTGGGAGGGGACGCAGTACAAGACCACTCCCCCAGAGCGCAACGGCGTGCCCACCGGCTCAGCCAGGAACCTGGCGGTCGTGGGGGACCTGAGGGATATGAGCCCGGACTACATCAAGGCCCTGGTCTTCAACAAGTACGGCACGACCCTGGCGGTAGCGATCGGTATACCGATCCCCATATTGGACGAGGAGATGATGAGGTGCGTCTCCATCAAGGACTCGGAGATCTTCGCGCCGGTTCTCGACTACTCGGTGCAAACAAGGAACAAGCAGCCAATCCATGAGGTCTCCTACTCCGAGCTGCGCTCGGGGAGCATCGAGATCGGGGGCAAGAAGGTCCGCACCTCCTCCCTCTCATCCTACCACAAGGCCAGGCAGATCGCCGAGGCGCTAAAGAAGAGCGTGCGCGAAGGCACGTTCCTGCTCACCGAGCCGGTGGCCAGGCTTCCGGAGGAGAGGTCGATGAATCCGCTCGACCTCCACAGCCGAGAGGAGGTGGCTTGATGTCGGTCAAGAAGTTCCTACTCACCTTCACCCCCGACAATGTCTCCGAGCCAGTGACCTACCGTCTGGTCAAGGAATTCGACATCATGATCAACATCCTACGCGCCGAGGTCGACGAGAAGGGCGGGAGGTTGATGATCGCCATGGAGGGCAGTGGCCCGCAGATCGACCGGGCGGTGAAGTTCCTCGAGTCCTCCGGCGTCGACGTCCAGGAGCTCAAGGAGTTCGTCAGGAAGGATGACGCCCGCTGCACGAACTGCGGCATGTGCGTGTCGATCTGCCCGGTCTCCGCGTTCCAGGTGGACAAGGGGACGTGGAAGGTCACCTTCCTCAACGAGAGGTGCATCGCCTGCGGCATGTGCGTGGACGCCTGCCCGCCTGGGGCGATAAGGCTCCGGGCGCAGGCATAGGGCGAGCGATTCAGCGGAAGCTGAGGTCCCGAGGCATGGACCGAGGGCAAGTTTAAAATCAGCCATTGGCAATGCCCCTTCGGCCTAATGGGAAAGCGAGGGCGAGACGATGGCTGCGCGGAACAAGTTCATTGCATTGGGATTGATCTTCTGCTTCATCGCATCATTGATGCTGTTGACGGCCGCACCGGCGCTGGCCTCCGATGGGGAGGAAGGAGATGGCGAAGACCTGGGACCCTCACCTGAGAACGGATTGACCGTGGCCGTCGGCGGGGTTATCGGCATCTATGTCTTCCTCAGCCTGATCCTCATAAGAGTGCTGCGCAAGCGGAAGAAGCAGCAGATGAAGATGTGAGATGAGCACCGACCGAAGGCCCGATGGATTGGTCAGGCGCCACTTCGAGGTGGGCGAGACCGCCGTCACGATAGTGGCTGAGGAGCGTTTCGTCTCCATCGCCAAGGACTCGATCTTCCGCTCCCGCTCCATCATCCAGGGCTTCATCGCCCAGGACCCCCTTTTCAAGGACACCCTGGAGCCTTATGACGAGCCCGAGGGCGCGGACCCTCTTATCGAGAGGATGTGCTCGGCTGCCAGGAAGGCGGGGGTGGGGCCGATGGCCGCCGTCGCCGGGGCTATAGCCGAGGAGGCGGTCAGAGCCATGGTCGGGGCAGGGGCGAAGCAGGCCGTCGTGGACAACGGCGGGGACATCTCGATGCTCTTGATCGAGCCGATGGTGGTGGGCATCTTCGCCGGCGAATCGCCGGTGAGAGACATAGGGCTGCGCTTCATTCCGGAAGGGAGGATATGCAGTGTTTGCTCGTCCTCGGGCACGGTCGGCCCGTCCATTTCCTTCGGGATAGCCGATGCCGCGGTGGTGCTGGCGCAGGACGCTGCCTTAGCTGATGCCTGCGCTACCCGTCTTGGCAACGAAGTGCATGCCTCCGACGACGAGGGTTTGCTATTCGCGTTGGACGCGATCCTGGGCATCGAAGGGGTGGACGGTGCTCTCGTCATCGTGGGAGGGAAGGTCGCCTTGCGCGGGAGGGTCCCGGAGCTGGTCAAGGTCGAGGTATCTCCCGGTGCCATTTCGAGGATAGAGCTCTGAATCATGCGATGGATATCAACGCGCTCTCTTCTTGCGGGGCGATAACAGCTCGTCGTGCCGGTAGCAATCGACCAGGTGATCGTTGACCATTCCCACCGCCTGCATGAAGGCGTAGCAGATGGTGGGCCCGACGAACTTGAAGCCTCTCTCCCGCAGCGCCGCGCTCATCCTTTCCGATTCTGGCGTGGCAGCAGGCACCTCCTTGAACGATTTATAACTATGATTGAGGGTCCTGCCCTCCACGAAGCTCCAGATGAAGGCATCGAAGCTGCCCTGCTTCTCCTGAACCTCCAGAAAGCGCTGGGCGTTATTGATCGTAGCCTCGATCTTCTGACGATTTCGCACAATGCCCTTGTCAAGAAGGAGGCTCCCGACCTTCTTGTTGTCATATCCTGCCACCTTCCTCGGATCGAAGTTGTCGAACGCCGCGCGGAAGGCCTCTCTTCCTGAGGATGGTCAACCAGCTCAGCCCAGCCTGCATGCAGTCAAGGGTCAGATGCTCGAAGAGGAGGGCGTCGTCGTGCACTGGCATGCCCCACTCGTTGTCATGATACGATATCAGGAGCTCATCGCTACCCCAAGGACAGCGCTTCTTGGCTACCGGCATGAGACCTGGATTGCCTCCCTTCCGCAATAACCATTGCCTATCCCGGTCGGAATGAGGCGGCGGTGATGCCCGTGACCCTCTCGCCTATCCCTATCGATAATGAAAAATCATTAGTCGCTTTAAGGCGTTTTTTCGTCATCTGGATATTATTGAATAAACTCGTATCAAAAGTGATTCTCAACTCTGATATCTTATATATCGAACAGGCGGCTAAATGGAATAAAGTGAGGGACACGATGATGCAAGCCCTAGAAACTTCAAGCCTATTGACCGAGGAATACTCCATAAAGGTGCTGGTCGCGCTCATGGGACTGCCGAAGAGCGTGAACGAGCTGAGCGAGAAGCTTGGCATCCCCATCGCGGCATGCTATCGGAGGATAAGGTCTCTTGAGAAGGCGGGACTGCTCTACTGCGTGGACCGTGGTCTGACCCAGAAGGGCAAGCGCGTCTGTCTCTACAAGGCACGCATAAGAAACGGAATGATCATCTTGGAGAAGAACAAGGTCAGGGTCAGGCTGGACATGATCGATGGAAGCATCGAGAACTTAGACTACGACGCCATGGCCCCCCAGAATCAACCGGTAGCCAAGGTGGAAGAGCACCCAGCCATCGGCTGAGATCATCTCAAAAAATCTTGTCGCCTGGATAAAGATCAACTCTCTCCCCCCGGGGGCTTGGCGCCGTCCCGACCGTCGGGCCAAGCCCCAACTTATTCTCATTTCCATCTGAATCCGGCCAGCATGCTAGCCATTAGTCGAATTTAAGTAGCCATTGGTCATTGCGTGTCTAGATTGTCACAGGTGAGCAAGTGACACTGCGATTGGCCGTGCCGAATAAGGGGAGGCTGAGCGAGCGCTCGGTCCAGATTCTGAAGCAGGCTGGCCTGGAGATCGAGGATTCGGACGAACGCAAGCTGTTCGCGACGGTGAAGAAGCGCGACTTCGCGGTCATGTTCGTCAGGGCTCCGGACATCGTCAACTTCGTTTCGAAGGGGGCGGTGGACGTCGGCATCACTGGCAAGGACCTCGTGCTCGAGGCCGGGTTGGATGTCAAGATCGTCTACGACCTGAACTTCGGCCATTGCAGATTGTCGGTTGCCGCTCCCGAGTCCTCGAACATCAGGGGACATCGAGGAAATTAAGGATGGTTCAGTGGTGGCCACCTCATTCCCTAACTTGACCAAGAAGTACTTCGCCAAAGTCGGGAAGAAGATCGAGGTCACGACCATATCCGGAGCGGCGGAGGTCACGCCTCACATCGGGGTGGCTGACCTGATAGTCGATCTGGTCAGCTCGGGCTCCACCCTCAAGGTCAACCACCTTAAGGAGGTGGCGGTGATCGCGAAATCCAACGCCGTGGTCATCGTCAACGAGGACTCATACAAGAAGAAGAAGGATGAGATCGACGAGCTCGTCGCGGCCATTGAGAGCGTGGAGAACGCCGCCAACAGGAAGTACCTGATGGCCGACGTCCCGACCAAGTCCTTGGAGGCGGTGCGCAAGTACTTCCCAGGTATCGCCGGTCCTACGGTCATGAACATCGCGGGCCGTGACGACGTGGTCGCGGTGCACGTCGTAATTGACAAGGACAAGGCGTACGACGCCATCACCAAGCTGAAGAAGCTGGGCGCGACCGGGATATTGATCGTGCCCATCGACCGCATGGTTCCGTAGGTGAGGCCATGAAGCTAGAGTGGCAGAGATCCACGATCCGGGACATACCCCTTTACTACAACCCTAAGGTCTCGGGGCTGCGCATGGACACATCGACCAACCCCCTGGGCGCGAACCCGGCCGCCAGGGAGGCGTTGAAGGAATGCTTGGAAATGGACCTGAACCAGTACCCTTCACCATATTCGGACGCCCTCCGGGCCGCCCTGGGCGAGCTCTATTCCCTGCCCGCGGACGACTTCGTGGTTGGCAACGGCTCAGATGAGGCGTTGGACATCATCTTCAAGAGTTTCCTGGAGCCAGGAGAGACGGTGGTCCTCCCATACCCAGGCTATTCGCTGCACTCCTATTTCGTGAAGGTGAACGCAGGAAGGCCCGTGTTCGTCGACCTGAAGCCAGACTTCCAGCTGGATGTGGAGGGGCTGAACAAGGCCAAGGGCAAGGTGCTGCTGCTCTGCAACCCCAATAACCCGACCTCCAACACCTTCCGCCGTCAGGACATCGAAGCCGTAATCGATGGCGTCCCGGACCGCATCGTGGTCGTGGACGAGGCCTACGGCGAGTTCGCGGGCAGGTCATTCATCCCGGAGCTTGAGGATTACGAGAACGTGGTCGTCACCAGGACCTTCTCCAAGGCGTATGCCCTGGCGGGCATGCGCATCGGCTATGCCGTATCCAATCCTGAGCTGGCCAACGTCATGCAGCGCGTCAAGATACCTTACTCGCTCAACCGCGTCTCGGAGGTGGTGGCGCTCAAGGCCCTCAAGGACCAGGACTTCATCAAGCACAGCGTCAAGGTGGTCAGCGAGGGCCGCAGGCAGCTACATGAGGGGCTGGAGAGGCTCGGCTTCGAGGTGTTCCTCAGCGAGGCCAACTTCATCCTGTTCAAGGGGAAGATGGACCACAAGCGACTGGTGGATAGGCTCGCGAAGAAGGGGGTAATGATCCGCGACTTCGGGGAGAGGCGGCGCCTGGAGAACTGCGTCCGCACCACCATCGGCACCGAGAAGATGAACCAGCTGCTGCTGGACAAGATCTCGGAGGTGCTGCGGGAATGGCGGTGAGGATGGCCATAGCCGACTACGGCGTCGGCAACCTGCACTCCATCCGCAAGGCCCTGGAGAACTGCGGGGCGAGCCCTTACGTCGTCGAGGACATGCGCGAGCTCCTGGATGCGGAGTGCATCGTCCTGCCTGGTGTCGGTGCCTTCGATAAGGCCATAGAGCGCCTGCAGCCCGTGAGGCAGGATTTGGTTCGCAAGCTTGACGAAGGCGTTCCTTGCTTAGGGATCTGCATCGGGGCGCAGATATTGTTCGAATCGAGCGAGGAGGGCAAGGAGCCAGGCCTCGGCTTCTACCAAGGCAGGGTCGTCAAGCTCAAGGCCGAGCGGGTCCCGCACATGGGCTGGAACTCTGTTCGAACGGACGACCCAATCATCAAGGGCGTCAGGTCGCCCTTCTTCTACTTCGCCCACTCCTATCATGGAATGCCGACCGAGGACATCGCCATCGGCGACACCGATTACTTCGGCCAGGTGCCGACCCTCTTCCTCAAGAGGAGGACCTACGGCACGCAGTTCCACCCGGAGAAGTCGTCCGAGTCGGGGCTGCGCTTGCTGCGCAACTTCGTGCGCTTCGCGGAGGGCTCGCTATGATGGTCCTGCCGGCGGTGGACATCCTCGATGGCCATGTGGTGCAATTGGTCGGCGGGAAGCCAGGCACGGAGCAGATCGTCCTGCCCGACCCTCTGGAGGTGGCGAAGGACTGGGAGGCCAAAGGGGCGCCCATGGTCCACGTCATCGACCTGGACGGGGCGTTCGGCAAGGGCGGGAACCCTCATCTGATCCAGCGCATGCTGCGCGAGCTCAAGATACCAGTACAGATAGGTGGCGGGGTCCGTTCCACGGCCATAGTGGACCAATACGTGGAATGGGGTGCGGCTCGAGTGATAGTAGGCACGAAGGCCCTCGCGGACACCAACTGGCTTATGGACATAACCAAGGCGCATCCCGGCAAGATCGTCCTGGCCTTGGACACCGCCAAAGGCCACATCCAGGTCAAGGGCTGGCAGGAGGCGTCCAAGATCGGCTTGGAGCAGATATTCGAGATCATCAGGCCGCTGTCTTTGGCGGCGGTCCTGCACACCGACGTGGACGTCGAGGGCAGGGCACAAGGAATAAATGCCACCGAGGTGCGTAGGTTCGTGGAGCGCTGCCCGCACAAGGTGATCGCTTCAGGTGGCATCCGAGGCATGGAGGACATCCGCGCCTTGGAGTCCCTGGGCGCCGAGGCCTGCGTCGCTGGCATCGCCCTTTACACCAAGAGGATCAATCCATCCGACATCTGGAGGCGCGCAAGATGAGCAGGTTGGCGAAAATCGACAGGGAGACCAAGGAGACCAAGATCAAAATCGAGCTGGACCTGGACGGCTCTGGTACCGCGGATATTTCCTGCGATGACCAGTTCCTCACCCATATGCTCGAGTCGCTGGCCAAGTACGCCGACTTCGACATCACCCTCAAGGCGGTAGGGGACAACGAGCACCACCTCCTGGAGGACGTGGCCATCGTCCTGGGCATGGCCCTGAGGGAGGCGATAGGCGACCAGCCCATCCAGAGGATCGCCTCCTCGATGGTGCCTATGGACGATGCCCTGGTGGTCGTGGCACTGGACCTCATCGACCGTCCTTACGTGGACATCGAGTGCCCCGATCCGTTGTACCACCACTTCCTGCGCTCGGTGGCCATGTCCTCGGGGATGACCTTGCACGTGATGGTGGAGCGGGGCTTCGACGAGCACCACATAGTGGAGGCGACGGTGAAGGCGCTGGGAAGGGCGCTGAACAAAGCCGTGGGGCAGAGGGAGCGGATGCTCAGCACCAAGTCCAAGCCGAAAGTGAGGAAGAAGTAATGCTCACCAAGAGGATCATATCCTGCCTGGACGTCCGGGACGGAATCACGGTGAAGGGCATCAACTTCGTCAACTTGCAGGAGGTAGGAGACCCGCCGGAGATGGCCTCCGCCTACGAGGCGCAGGGAGCGGACGAGATAGTGTTCCTGGACATATCGGCCTCGACCGAGGGCAGGAAGACGTTGATGCACGTGGTGGAGAGGACCGCGGAGCGACTCTTCGTCCCGTTGACCGTCGGTGGCGGGATACGAAGCCGGGAGGACATGCGCACAGCCCTCAACGCTGGGGCGGACAAGGTGTCCGTGAACACCATCGCGGTGCAGAGGCCACAGGTCATCAGCGAGTGCGCCGAGGACTTCGGCAGGCAATGCGTGGTGGTGGCCATCGACGCCAAGCGCGAGGCCTCCAGCTGGAAGGTCTACACCCATGGCGGAAGGAAGAGGACGGATATCGACGCCATCGAGTGGGCGGGCATGGCCCAGGACCTGGGCGCGGGGGAGATACTCCTCACCAGCATGGACGCGGACGGGACCAAGGACGGATACGACATCCCGCTGACGGAGAAGGTCGCGGAGGGAGTGGACATCCCCGTCATCGCCTCCGGGGGATGCGGCAACGCGCAGCACATCTACGAGGTGCTCTCGAAAACGGGGGCGGAGGCGGCCCTGGCCGCATCGATATTCCATTATGGCGAGCTAACGGTGAAGCAGGTCAAGGACTACCTCAGGGAACGGGGGGTGCCGGTGCGATGACGGAGCTTAAGTTCGATGAGAAGGGCTTGATGCCGGTGATAGTGCAGGACGCGCTGACGTCCGAGGTGATGATGATGGCCTATGCCAACCGCGAGGCCTACGACAAGATGCTGGAGACCAAGAGGACGCACTTCTACTCCAGGTCGAGGCAGAAGCTGTGGATGAAGGGCGAGACGTCCGGCCATGTCCAGGACATCGTATCGATGCAGCTGGACTGCGACGGCGATTGCCTTCTGGTGCGGGTCAACCAGACCGGGGTCGCCTGCCATCTGGATAGGCCATCGTGCTTCGACGATGTCCTGCTGGGAGACCTGGATTGCACATCAGCTATCATACCAGAGCTCAAGCGGGTGATCCGCGACCGCAAACTCCACCCTAAGGAAGGAAGCTATACCACCTCCCTCTTCGCCAACGAGGACCGGATGCTGAAGAAGGTGGTGGAGGAGGCCGCCGAGGTGGCCCTGGCCTCTAAGTCCAAGGATAAGAAGATGCAGGCCTGGGAGGTCGCCGACCTCATCTACCACCTGATGGTGGTGCTGGAGGGCGAGGACATCTCCCTGGACCAGGTATATCAGATACTCTCGGAGAGGAGGAAGTGAGATGCGCATAGACCTGCACTCGCACACATTGCTCTCGGACGGCGAGCTCATACCCATCGAGCTGGCCAGGCGCGCGGTGGTCAAGGGGCACAAGGCCTTGGCCATCACCGACCATGCATCGCTCTCGAACCTCGACCGCCTTATATCCGAGGCCAAGAGGGACGTGGACCTGGCGGCGGAATGGGGCCTGGACCTGATAGTGGGCGTAGAGATAACTCATGTGCCAGCTAGGCGCATCGACCAGGTGGTGAAGGAGGCGCGCAGGAAGGGGGCGGAGCTGATCGTCATCCACGGGGAGACGGTGAACGAGCCGGTGGAGAAGGGGACCAACCACGCCGCCGTGTCCAATCCCGAGGTGGACATCCTCGCACACCCTGGCTTCATCACCCTGGACGAGGCGGAGCAGGCCGAGCGCAACGGCATCATTTTGGAGATCACGTCCCGGCGCTCGCACAACCCCACCAATGGCCATGTAGCTAAGATGGCCTTGGAGGCCGGAGCCAGGATGGTCGTGAACACCGACGCTCACTCCCCATCGGACCTCATCGACGCCGACACCGCCTTGATGGTGGCGCGCGCGGCCGGTCTCCCGGAGAAGGAGGCGCAGCGGGCGGTCTTCGACGTGCCCCAGGAGCTGGTCAGGAGGGTGAGAGGTAGATGAAGGTGATGAAGTTCGGCGGTTCGTCGCTGAAGAGCGGCGAGGGCATGAAGCGCGTCTGCAAGATCATCTCCTCGGAGGACGAGCTGAAGGTAGTGGTGGTCTCCGCCCTTTCAGGGGTGACGGAGGAGCTCGTCCAGTTCATAGGGCAGCTGCGCAAGGAGGACGAGATCGAGCTGTTCATCAAGAGCATGGAGGAAAAGCACATCGCCTTGCTGAGGGAGAGCGTCGACAACGAGACCATCAGGAAGGAATCGTGCGCGAAGATCAAGGACAAGCTGACCAGGCTGGAGAGGGCGCTGTACGGCTTCGTCTATCTCGAGGAGCTCACGCCCCGCACCAAGGACATCATCCAGTCGCTGGGCGAACGGCTGTCCGTCATCCTCGTGGCAGCCGCCCTGCAAGACATGGGCGTGAAGGCCGTCCCCATGGACGCGGACGAGCTGGGAATCATCACCGATGGAGTGTACGGAGGAGCGAGCGCCGTGCTCGACGCCACGGCCAAGAACATCTGCCCCCGCATCCGCCACATGTTCGACAGGGGGGAGACCCCGGTCGTCACAGGGTTCTTCGGCCGCACCATCGAAGGGCACGTGACCATCTTCGGTCGCAACGGCTCCGACTACTCCGCGGCAGTGGTGGCGAACGCCCTGAACGCCGACGCCCTGGAGATATGGAAGGACGTGGACGGCTTCATGTCCGTGGACCCTAAGATCGTGAAGGAGGCGGTGCCGATCGACACCCTCTCCTACGACGAGGCGGCCGAGCTCTCCTACTTCGGCGCCCAGGTCCTGCATCCAAGGACCGTGGAGCCAGTGCGGATGAAGAACATCACCATCTACGTCAAGAACGTCTTCAAGCCCGAGCTGAGGGGGACGGCCATCAAGCCATCGGGGGTGCAGAAGGTGCATGGCATCAAGTCCATCTCCTTCATGAAGAACATGTCCATCATCAAGATCTACGGCGCCGGGGCGGGCACCAAGACCGGCGTCATCTCGGAGATCTCCAGCAAGCTCACCGATGCGGAGGTCAATATCTACTCCGCGGCCACCTCCCAGACCTGCGTGGCCTTCCTCATCGCCAAGAACGACCTGCATCAGGCGCAGAGGACGCTCGAGACCTCGAAGAAAGGCGTCATCGAGAGGATAGAGACCACGGACGACGTGGCGTTGCTCTGCGTGGTGGGCGAGGGCCTCGGCTACGAGAAAGGCATCGCGGCCAGGGTGTTCACGGCCGTGGCCAAGGAGGGCGTGAGCGTGAACATGATCTCCGCCGGCGCTTCGCTGGTGGCCTACCACTTCACCGTGGACAAGAAGGACCTGGAGAGGACCACCAAGGCCATCCACGTCGAGTTCTTCCACAAGGCAGGTTGATATGAGGGACAAGGTCGCGTTCCAGGGAGTGCATGGCGCGTTCAGCGAGGACGCGGTCTTCTCCTACTTCCACGACGAGGTCGAGGCGGTGCCCTGCAACGAATTCGAGGAGGTCTTCGAGCTGGTGGAGCGGGGAGCGGTCTCCCACGCCGTCGTCCCGGTGGAGAACTCCCTCGAGGGCAGCGTGACCTCGGTCAGCGACCTCCTGCTAGACAGCGACCTCACCGTCACGGGCGAGGTCTTCGTCCTGGTGCGGCATTGCCTCATCGGGCATCCAGGCTCGACCATCGAGGGGATCAAGAGGGTGTACTCCCACCCCCAGGCGCTCGGGCAATGCCGGCAGTTCCTATCGAATCATCCCGAGTGGGAGAAGGTGCCGTCCTACGATACCGCCGGAAGCGTCAAGCTGGTCAAGGAGCGCGAGAGGATGGACGAGGCGGCCATCGCCTCGAGGCGGGCCGCGGAGTTCTACGGCATGAAGATCCTGCAGGAGGACGTGCAGTCCTCGGCGCGCAACTTCACCCGCTTCTTCGTGGTCGAGAAGACCAACGCCATCCCCGCCGACGGGAACAAGACCTCCCTGGCCTTCACCACCAAGAACATACCTGGCGCCCTGTATCAGTGCATCGGGGCGTTCGCCGAGAGAGGCGTCAACCTGAGCAAGCTCGAGTCCCGACCGCGCAAGGGGCGAACTTGGGAGTACGTGTTCTACGTGGACGTGGACGGCCATGTCAACGACCCCAAGGTCAGCGATGCGTTGGCCGACCTGGTACGCAAGTCCTCCTTCGTCAAGGTGTTCGGGTCATATAGGAAGGCTAAGGCGCCTTGAGCTCGGTCACGAGCGGTCCAAGGTGTCCGACATCTGAGCCAAGCCCTTCCTGAGATCCTCTGCCTCGCAGGAATATGTCACCCGGATGCTGCCCGCCTCGCCGAAATATCTCCCAGGGCAGACCGCGGTACTGTGGCGCTTGAGCAATCTCTTGGAGAAAATCTCGTCGTCCATCCCGTTTGGAAGGCGGAGAAGAAGGTGCAGGCAACCGTCCGGCTCGACCATCTCCACCCTCCCTTCCTCGGCAGCCCAGTCCCTAATCACAGGAAGGTTGCGCTTGGCTAGGTCGAGGACGCGTTTGCGGAACCACTCCCTCTTCTTGATGGCCTGGACGGCCAATGCCATCGAGCGGGTTGGCAGGTGCCAGGAGGAGTAGAGCCTGGCCTCGGTGACCTGGCTCGCTATCTCCTCAGGGCCGATAAGCCAGCCGATTCGTAGCCCGCCGAGCCCCCACAGCTTGGAGAGCCCGTTGGTGGCGATTCCGTTCGCACCGAGCTCGAACGCGGCCTTCGGCGGCCTCCCATGGGCCATCTCGCGATATACCTCATCCACGAGCACCATGGCGCCCTTCTTGTCCGCCCCCTCCAGGACCTCGGAAAGCGCGCCGTCGTCCAGCATCATAGCGCTCGGGTTGTGCAGGTTGGTCAACGCCACCGCCTTGGCGCCCTTGCGCAGCACCTCCGCATAGGAGCTTCGATCGATGCCATAGCCCTGGTCCGGGCGCCTTATGACAGGTAGGGTCCTCGCGAACATGGCTTCGGCGCAGGCCTTGATGGGTGCGTAGGTGGGCGACTCCACGGCCACTACGTCCCTCCGGCCCAAGCACCACTGGAAGAAGGTGAAGTTCGCGCTTTGCGCCCCGCAGGTGAGCGCGATCCTTTCCTTCTTGACCTTGTAGGCAGAGCAGAGCGCCTTGTATAATTTCTCCTCGACCTCGAACTCGTCGAGGAAGGCCTCGCCTCCCACGCATGGATCGAAGCCCTCGCGCATGGGGTTGGGGGCGCCTGAATGGTCCAGGTCGATCCTAGCGCCCAGACACCTTATGAGCCAGTCCTCGAGGAGGAAGGGCTCGAAGCTCATTCTTCCTTTCCCTTGAGGCATTTGTCCGCCAGACGATACTCGCCATCCCAGTAGAGCAGCGCCTTGGTCCGGTCGTACTCCTTCCAGGCGTCAGTGTGCACGATCTGCCCGAGGAACCAGGTGTGGTCGCCGATGTCCATCTCGCCCTCGTGGACGGTGTACATGGTCTTCTTCTTGGCGCTGGAGAGCTTCCTGACCTCGATGTTCAGCGGGCACTCTTTGATGATGGGGGAGGAAACGCGCTTCCCCTTCTCTGGGGTCAGCTTGGCCTCCTTGAACTTGTTCTTTCGCACCCCTGCCTCGCGACCGCAGACCTCGACCGAGTTCAGCAGCTCCGCGGTCGGGACGTTGATCGTGAAGTCCTCCGAGTCCGCTATCAGACGATAGATGTTCCTCGAGGTCTTGACGCCTATTCCGATCACGATCGGGAAGAGCGAAAAGACGTTGAACATGCCTATCGTGGTCACGTTCCAGTTCTCCTCCTTATCCCCAGAGCACACGAGCAGGACGGGCGCGTGTGGCAGGGCCGCGATGGCCTCTGACTGCTCAAGATCTATTCTTTCTGGCTCCTTGGCCATTCATTCCACCATCGGAGCAATGGATGGTATGCCTAGAAAAAGGTTGGTAAATCAGGAACGGCCGCACGAGGATTTTCTAGATCATCTCTTGCGGATGCAATTGCCGATGAGGCGGAACTCCCCTCCCCAATAGAGCAACGCCTTCTCGCGGATCTCCCCATCCACGCTCTGAGCGTGGACCACGTCGCCCAAGAACCAATAATGGTCCCCGGCGTCGAAGACCTGCTTCTTCTTGCACTCGAGGTTGACGAGGCACTCGTCGATCACCGGCGCTCCGACCTTCTTACCGGGCACTAGGGTGAAGCCGCACTCCTCGAACTTGTTTATCTCGCGCCCGCACTTCTGGCCGCAGAAGAGGGTCTCCTCGACCAGCTCCTTCCCGGGGATGTTGATGGTGAAGTCGTCGTACTTGTTGAGCAGGTCGTAGGTGTAGCGGCAGGGCGATACGCCGATGCCTATGACCGGAGGGTCGAAGGAGAACATGTGGACCAGGACTACAGTCATGACGTTGCAGTCGGAGTTGTCCTTGGCGTTTCCCACACCCACCAAGGCTACCGGGAACGCAGGGAACCCCCTACATGCCCATATGGGGTTAACCTCTTCCTTGTGCTGCGTCATGAAGTTCGAACGAACATGAGGATTCCTTAATAAAACTAATGGCAGAGACCCTTCGCTGGAAGCTGAAGCTTATTCTCATCGGACCGCAGCCCTCACGATGCTGGCTGAGCGCAGCCCGAGGACGATGAATCGCTGTCTGGGAAATCCTTAAGTCCGTAGTCGTGCAAACAATATCAAACTCATTGGAGGCGCAGCATGGAGGGGAACATCTGGATCCAGAACCAGTACCGCATCCGCAAGAAGGTCATCGCCCTTACGAACCAGTACTGGATAGAGGATTGGAATAGCAGGGTCCTCGGATACTCGAGGCAGAAGCTCATCCGGATCAAGGAGGACATTCGGGTCTTCACGGACGAGAGCATGACCACCGAGGTCTTCCGAATACAGCAAGAGAACATCATGGACGCCTGGGGGACGTTCGCGGTGATCGACTCGCCTACTGGAAATGTCGTTGGTAAGATCAGGAGGCGCATCACCTCCAACTACGTCTGGGATGAGCTCCAGCTCTTGGACGCGAATGGGACGCAGTTCGGCAAGATCGAGGAAAGCGCGGGGCGCGGCCTCGCTCGCAAGTACGTGCCCTTCGGTGGCCTTGTCCCAGAGCACGTCGGATTGGAGATCAACGGACAGAGGATCTGCGACATCAAGCAGCAGTTCAAGATCGTGGGCGACATATGGGAGGTGGACCTATCTGCCATGCCTACGTACCTTGATAGGCGAGTGATCCTGGCCTCGATGCTGATGATGGGCATGATCGAGAGGGAGAAGAAGTAGCATGATCCTAGGCTCATCAATGCCCTTATATTTTCCCTGGGGGATGAGCGGTCGATGAAATCGAAGGCGAGGATAGGCATCATCGGCGGCACCGGCGTTTACGACCCGGATCTCTTCAAGCTCAAGGAGACGGTCAGGCTCTCCACGCCCTACGGGGCTCCGTCGGACGAGGTCCAGATCGGAGAGATCGAAGGGGTCAGGGTGGCCTTCCTACAGCGCCACGGCCAAGGGCATGTATACCCTCCGCACATGGTGAACTACCGAGCTAACCTCTGGGCCCTAAAGCAATGCGGCGTGGAGCGCGTGGTCTCACCCTGCGCCGTCGGCTCATTGCAGGAGGAGTTCAAGCCAGGTCAGATCGTCATCGTCGACCAGTTCATCGACTTCACCAAGAAGCGCGACTACACCTTCTACGACGGCGCCCAGACCGTCCACATATCTGCCGCCGACCCGTTCTGTTCCGAGCTAAGGGGCTTGTTCATCAAAGAGGCCAAGCGGCTCAAGGTCCCGCACCACAAGGATGGCACCTATGTCTGCATCGAGGGGCCTCGCTTCTCCACGAGGGCCGAGTCACGCATGTTCCGCGCCTTCGCGGACATCATCGGCATGACCCTCTGCCCCGAGATACAATTGGCGAGGGAACTGGAGATGTGCTACGTCTCGCTTGCGATGATAACGGACTATGACGTCTGGGCCGAGCACCCGGTGGACGTGGAGACCGTGCTCAGGACCATGGCCGAGAACATGGACAAGATCAAGTCCTTGATCCAGGGAGCGCTCCCGAATATCCCCCAGAACAGGAAGAGGTGCGAATGCCCCGACACGCTCAAGGCCGCCGGTGCTTGAGCGCTTCGTGAATAGAAACCTCTCAAATAATCTTTATACATACAATAAAAGTTATCCACCCGTGGCAGAGCGCGCCAGCACTCCATCGACTGGGGAGGGCAGAGGGACGAAGGAGGAAATGATGACCATTCAGGCGGCGTACATCGACGATGAGGAGCCTTTGCTCGAGGTGGCCAAGGCCTTCCTCGAGGACGAGGGCGACCTCGAGGTGGACGTCTTCGGGGTGGTGTGGGATGCCTTCTCCGCCTTGAACCAGAGGGCATACGACGTGGTGGTATGCGACTACCAGATGCCCGAAATGGACGGCCTGCAGGTGCTCCGCGTCCTGCGCGAGAACGGGAGCCATGTTCCTTTCATTCTCTTCACAGGAAAAGGCCGCGAGGAGGTGGCCATCGAAGCCCTCAACCTCGGCGCCGATCGTTACATCCAGAAGGGCGGGGACCCGAAGGCGCAGTTCATGGAGCTGAAGCACGCCGTGGTCCAGCTGCACCAGAGGATCAAGGTCGAGAGCGAGCTGCAGGAGAGCAACCGCGAGCTCGAGGTCCTGTACCAGGCGACGAAGGAGCTGGTGGGAGAGTCCGACCTGCAGCAAATGGGGCAGACCATCTTCCAGGCGATCTCCAAGGCGATTCCGGCGGAGGTCATCATCGTGTCCTCCTTCGACAGGCGGACTAACCTGGTGCACGCCGAGGCGGCCTGGCGCAACGGGAGGGCGGTCGATGTCGCTAAGTTCCCCCCGATCGGGCTGGAGGAGGACGGCCATGGGATTCAGAGCCTGGTCATAAGGTCAGGGAACCCGTTGATCGTGCCGGACTACCAAGCCCTACTTAGAGCGAGCAGGTCCGGGCATCGATCAGACAAAGAGGGCAAGGCCCCGGAGCTGACCCTGGAGGACATCACAGAGAATTCCAAGTCCGCGATAATGGTCCCGATGAAGCTCGAGGGGCAGGTGGTCGGGGTGCTCTCGGTGCTGTCCAACGAGAAGGCCATATTCGGCGAGAGGCACCTGCGCTTCTTGGAGCCTTTGGCAGGTAGCGCGGCCGCGGCCATATCCCTTTCCCGCTCGCACCACGAGGCCATGCTGGAGCTGGACCGCCGAGGGTCGGCGGAACAGCAGCGCACGTTGATGCAGGCCATGCTGGACGCCTGCGAGGATGGCGTCATGATCTGGGGGTTCGTCCGGAAGATCGAAGAGTTCAGATGCGTCGTCTACAACCCGGCCGCGCCTAGGCACCTCTTCGGCAGAGCTGGAGAGTTCTCCACGCTCAAGGATTGCTCCAGGCAATTGAACATGGACCTGGAGACCTTGGCCAGGGAGGTCATCAAGAACGGCGCAGACGTCAAGGTGCTCGCTGTTAGGGAAGGTTCTCCAGGTCAGCAGCTATTAGAGGTCACCATCACCCCGCTGGACCTGGAGCACGTAGGATTCCTCATCACGCCGAAGTGATGCCTATTTGTTGATCTCCTTCAGGATGCGCAGCCCTTCCTCGATATGCTTCTTCGGCTGCAGCTGCGAGGAGAACACCATGCGGATGATGCCCTCCTTGTCGATGAGGAAGGTCACTCTGCCCGCGGTGTGAACCAAGCCCCAGGCGCCGTACATATCCCGAACCTTGTTCTCCATGTCCGCCAGGAGCTTGAAGGGGAGCTCGTGCTCGATGGCGAACTCCTTGTGAGTCTTCACGTCGTCCTCGCTCACCCCGAAGACCTCTGCGCCATTGGCCAGGAATTGCTCGTGCATGTCCCTGAACTCCCTGGCCTCCATGGTGCACCCCGAAGTGAAGTCCTTGGGGTAGAAGTAAAGGACCATCGCCTTCGTTCCCACGATCGAAGCGATGTCCACCATGTTGCCGTCCTGGTCCGGTAAGGAGAACGTCGGCGCCTTGTCCCCCACTTGAAGTATCTTGCTCATCCATACACCTAGCGCAGGAGGCGAGCCCCTGCCTCTTAACGGTTGTGGCAAGAGTATTAAGAAGCATGGAAGCAACTTCCTATCGACGCGCATGAGCTGCTATCTCAGGCATCTGCGGGCGGAGCTGGAGCAGGTTGGGATTGATATCGACGATATGGACCGTAAGAGGTTGGACCAGGCCATCCATAAGGTCGTCGGGGTCGGATACAAGGACTGCCCCAAGGCCTGGAAGAAAGTGAAGACGGAGATAGCCAAGGACAAGAAGGCGTTCCTGGCCGAAGTAAGGAAGGAGCTCGATGGCTGAGCTGCGCTACTCCTCGGTCGCGCGCCTGTAGGCAGCAGCGTCCAGGAGGCCGTTGATCTCGGCCGGGTCGGACATCTTGACGATGGCCAGCCATCCTTTCTCATAGGGGCTCTCGTTGATCCATTGGGGCGAGTCCTCCAAGGGCTTGTTGATCTCCACGACCTCGCCGCTGACGGGAGAGTAGATGTCGGAGACGGTCTTGACGCTCTCCACCACTCCAAGCGACTCGCCCTTCTTGACCTTCTTCCCCATCTTCGGCAGCTCCACGTAAACGATCTCAGTAAGCTCGTGCTGGGCGTGGTCGGTGATCCCGATGCGGGCGTTGCCACCCTCGACCTTGACCCACTCATGCTCCTTGGTGAAATGCAGTCCGTCTGGTACGATGCTCATCTCTTAATCCCGGGCCATAATCGACATGCCAGAGATATAGGTTTTCATCTCCATCTTGAGAGATGCGAGGGACGCGGTGGCATCCCTGAAAAATGATTTATAGGCAAAGGAGGGTTGAATCCCCGCTCTAATGAAGATCGTCGTACGTGGCATCGTCCAGGGAGTGGGGTTCCGGCCCACCGTGCACCGTGTGGCTACCGCCATGGGCCTGAACGGCTACGTGCAGAACAATGGCTCGAACGTGGTCATTGAGGTGGATAGGGAGGCGGAGGAGTTCGTAGAAAGGCTCAGGGCCTCACTGCCTCCATTAGCCGACCTGGAGTCGGTCGAATTCGAGAAAGGGCTCTCCGGCGAAGAGCTTGGCAACGGCTTCAGGATCGTGCCCAGTGAGAAGGGGGTGCGAGGCGTCGGCATCCCCAACGATGCGGCAATGTGCGACAACTGTCGCCACGAGATGTTCGACCCCGAGGACCGAAGATACCTCTATCCATTCACCAACTGCACCGATTGCGGCGCCCGCTTCTCCATCATCGACGACCTGCCCTACGACCGGGACAAGACCTCGATGCGCACCTTCCCCATGTGCCAAGAGTGCCGGGAGGAGTACGAGGACCCGTCGGACCGTCGCTTCCACCACCAGACCATCTCCTGCCCGCGCTGTGGGCCCGCCTTCTACCTATTGGACAAGGACGGAAGGAGGGTGGAAGGCCCTCCGATACCCACCTTCGCCTCGCTCCTCGAGGAGGGCGCCATCGGAGTGTGCAAGGGATGGGGCGGGATGCACATCTGCTGTACCCTGGACGCGTTGCCGAGGCTCCGCCTCTGGTATCGCAGGAAGGAGAAGCCGTTCGCGGTCATGGTTCGGGACATGGAGGCCGTGCTGCGATATTCCAGGCCGGACGATTTCGAGAAGGAGCACCTGCTATCCAGCCACCGGCCGATAGTGCTCGTGCCGAAGATCGACAGCCGGGTCACGGAGCTGATATCCCCGGGCCTGGGCAATATCGGCCTCTTCCTACCATATACCGAGATGCAGAACCAGTTATTCTCCTATCTGGACGTGGATGCGCTGATCATGACCTCCGCCAACGTCCCCGGTGAACCGATGGTGCTCCGCGATGAGGACGCGCTCTCGCTGGGAGCAGAATATTATCTGATGCATGACCGGGAGATCGTGAACCGCTGCGACGACTCGGTCCTGAGGACCTTCGGCAGGAGCACCTTCTTCGTCAGGAAGTCTAGGGGGCACATCCCCTCCTCGATCGAGCTCGGACTGAAAGGTAGCGCGATAGGGGTCGGCGCCCAAGAGCACATCTCAGGAGCGGTCGCCCAGGCCGGCAAGGCGTACCTGACCCAGTACATCGGGGATGGCTCCTCTTACGGGGTGATGGAGTTCTTGGAGAGGGCTTTGGGTTACCATATGAGGCTTCTAGGGATTTCCAAGCCCCAGGCCATTGCCGTGGACCTGCATCCGGGTTACAGCACCAGGCGCCTCGGAAAGAGGATGGCCGAGGACCTCGGGGCCGAGCTAATGGAGGTGCAGCACCATCACGCCCACGCCGCCGCGCTCATGGTCGACTCCGGTCTTCGCGAGATGGTGGTCCTCACCCTTGATGGCACCGGCTACGGTGCCGATGGCGTGGCCTGGGGGGGCGAGGTCCTCTATTCGGATTTCGACTCTTACAAGCGCATCGGGCATTTGCAGGAGTTCCCCTTGCTCGGGAGGGAGAGGGCGGTGCATGACGTGCGACGCCTCGCTTTCGCCCTGGCCGACCTGGGAGGGCTCAGTACCTCGTACTTCGAGGGCCAAGACCTCGAGATATTGCGTAAGATGAGGTCCTCCGCGCCCAGGACCACGGCTATGGGCAGGTTCCTTGACGCGATTTCCTGCCAACTGGGGGTGTGCGACTATCGGACATACGACGGAGAGCCAGCGATGAAGCTAGAGCGACTTCTAGAGAAGGGCTCGGACTCGCTCAGCATCCCCGTGTCCCGGAAAGGCAATGTTATCCAGACGGCGGAGATGTTCAGGGCTATGGCCGAGGCCGAGGGCAGCAGGGAGGACAAGGCCCATTCCCTGGTCAAGGCAGTGATGCGCGGGCTGGTGGACATAGCGGTCGATGAGGCGGAGAGGATCGGCGTGCAGCACATCGGCATCAGCGGTGGTGTTACCTATAACAAGACGATCAGCGACATGGCCAAGGAGCTTGTGGATGCTCGTGGCCTTAAGCTCGTCTGCCATGACCGATTGCCCAACGGGGACGGATGCATTGCCGTGGGGCAGTGCGCGATAGCATTGAAATGGTTGAAGTGAATCAGGTGGAAGGCGTATCGATGCGAAGAAAGTTGCTGGCCTTGCTCCTGATGTCTGTCTTGTTCGCTTCCGTATCAGTGGTGGCTTTGTCCTTGCCATCCAACGGCGTTGCCGCCGCTCCACCCCCGATGGACCCAGCGACCAGGCTGGTCATCGATTCCCCATCCAATGGTTCCCATCTCAACTCGTTCAATATCACCATCAGCTGGCACATGGCCGGTCCCGCGGTGGTCGTCGAATATTACCTCATCCGGGTCGACGAAGGGTCATGGATCAACAACACCCAACGAACCAGCATCTCACTGATCATGCCGCTGGATGGCTTGCATTTCGTCAAGGTCCAGGCGGTGGCCGACTTGGGGCTGACCTTTATCGGAGATGTCGTCTTCGTTTTGGACACCGTGCCACCTACGATCGTCGATAATTCTCCGACAGGAAGCCAGGTTTCTCCCTATTCGACCATCGTCGTCCAATTCTCCGAGGACATGTACAGGAGTTCGGTCGTGCTCAAGGGGGTCGATGGCCATATGACCTGGACAGAGAATAACCGCATACTAACGCTAGATGACGCTCTTGCGCTTGACCATGAATACACCATCACCGTCGATGGCCAGGACCTGGCCGGAAACAACCTCTCCACCTTTTCTTGGACGTTCAGCACCACCAGCGAGGGCACGGTGAAGGGGCAGGTCAAGGACGCGAGCAACAACACCGTCGCAGGGGCGGAGGTGACCCTGCGCTCCGTCGATATGGTGGTCGCGACCACATCCACCGACAGCGATGGCGCTTTCCTAATCACTGCTCCCAAGGGGAAGTACAACCTAACCATCTCCAAGCAGGAGATAGTCTCCTTCACGGTCCCGGTCGACATCGCGAGCGGTGAGGAGCTCGACCTGGGAGTGATCGAGGTGGAGCAGGCCCCGGACTATCAATGGGTCGTGATCGATGTTGTCATCATCATCGGGGCGATCGGGCTCTTCTGGGTCGGAAAAAGGAATCAGAGGCTAGGCAAGAGATGAACGGTTCACTCCTCCCCTCTCCCAGGCGCCCCTAGGCCGACCAGCCTCTCATCAGGGAATCTGGTGGTAGGAAAGGAGAAATGCATCTGGCGGAACTGCCACCTGCCTTCCATCCTTTGCAGGACCGCGCTGAACCTCATCGGCCAGATATAGCGCTCCCCCATCATCATCTCCATGACCACGTTCGACGCCCCCCTGGCTATCTCCGCTACCTTCTCCTTGGAGCTGAGCTCCCCCTCCACGACCGCCTTGACGTACTTCAGGTGGTTCTCGCACACCTGCTCGTCCGGCATGACCTTCTCCACGAAGCCGTTGCTCTCTATCCAGGCAAAATCCCCGAGCACATCCACCCTTGAGCCGGCCACATTGAAATACGCGTCCCCCCAGTTCTTCCAGTCGCTCTCCAATAGCTTGCGGACGCCATCCCGGCCACGGGGCCATTCGGCATCCTCTGGAAGCATGCCGCTGGTGCCTATTATGGTGGTCCGGTCATCGCTGGGGAAGAGCTCCTTGATGTAATAGTCCAAAGAGGCCGGGTTGCGCTTGAGGTAGCCCTCTTGCAGCTTCTGCAACGCCTTCCTAACCTGATCCTCGTCCGTCACCTTCGCCTTCCTAGGCCGGGGCATGCGTCTTGGAAGGTCGCGAAGGGAATTACATCTTTCGAAGCCGGACTTGATGGTGGCGAAGAGTTGCGATGGTGTTATTTTAGGCGCGGTTCCATTATCCTGCACGTGATCGAGTCCGCGCTCATCCTGGCGCTCGGCGTGGTGGCCCTCTATTTCGGAGGGAAATGGCTTGTGGGCGGCGCTTCCCAGCTCGCTGCCAGCCTAGGGGTTAGGCCGTTCGTCATCGGTCTGACCATAATTGGCTTCGGTAGCTCGGCGCCGGAGCTGGCCTTGAGCGTACTGGCTAATGCGGAGAGCGCCTCGGCCATCTCATTGGGGAACGTCGTCGGCGCGAACATCACCAACATGACCTACGTGCTAGGCGTCTCGGCGATAATCGCGCCTTTGGCCATCAAGTTCTCCCTTGTACGCAGGGAGGGGGTGGTGGCTTTGGCGTCCGTGGCCTTGCTCATGCTGCTCGTCCTCGGGGGATCGTTGGGATTGTGGGGCGGGGTCCTGATGCTGGCGGTCTTCGTCATTTACCTGCTGGTCTTCCTCGCTACCTTGAAGAAATGTGACCCTGAGAACGACGTCACCTGCCAATTCGAGGACCTGGGCGAGGACCGTTGGGGGAAAAGGCGCTCGATCGGCATCCTCATGGTTGGACTTGCAGTCCTGGTGCTGGGCGCCCAGGCGGTCGTGACAGGGGCGGTGGATATCGCCATCGGCCTGGGCGTGTCCGAGTTGCTGATCGGTGTGACGATAGTGTCGATCGGGACCACCCTTCCGGAGCTGACGATAGCGATATTCTCCGGGCTGAAGAAAACGCCGGACGTGGCCATTGGCAACGCCCTGGGCACGATAATTTTCAACACCTTGGTCGTGCTGGGAGTGGGATCGCTAGTCTCCGGAAGCATCGAGGTGCCTTCGACGGTCCTATTCCTCGGCATCATCCCCATGATCGGGCTGACGCTGCTGCCCATCGCCGCCTTGCAGATCAAGGGGAGCATCGGGAAGCGGATGGGTGTGCTCTTGGTGCTGCTCTACTTCATTTATCTGGCCGCACTGATCCTGCTCAGCTGACCCGAGTCGAAGCATAGCATAAATATCGCTTAAGGGATTAGCTGCGAGGAACGTGCACCCAGATGAGCACACTCATCATCCTCCTCGACGGCGCGGCGGACGAGCCCATAACCGAACTGGGAGACCAAACGCCGCTGCAGGCCTTGGACAAGAGGTTCATAGACTCCATAGCCAGCAATGGTAGGTTGGGATGCACGGACGCGCGAGGCTACACACACCTCTTCATGTTGGCGCTGATGAGCGGGAGGGATATGAACGTGCCCCGGGGCGTGATCGAGGCCCTGGGATACGGGGTCAGGCTCGAGAGGGGGGAGGTGGCCTATCGGTTAAGTCCTGCCAGCTTGGAGGACCACCGCATAAAATGGGAGTACGGGCTGGCGTGCGAGCAGGACGCCAAGCTCCGGTTGGTGGCCAAGCGCAGCATGGATAGCATCTCCTCCCTGAGCCCGAAACTCCAGTTCTATGCACAAGGCAAAGGAATCCTCACGGTCAGATCGGCCCATGTGGAGGAGCTTCCCGCTCCGCCCGCCCCTGTGGACCTAGAGAGGTCGGACTTCGGTGAGCTGGACCCTTTCATTCGGGCCATGAGGTCCCACAACGGGAGGATGGTCGTGCTGCCATGGGGCGGCGGTAGCATCGACGAGGGCGCGGACCGCACGCCCTTGAGGTCGAGCCAAGGTCTGGTCTTCTTCTCGAAGAGCCCCTCGGTCACAGGGGTGGCTGCCTTGTTCGGGCTGGAGAGCCACGAGGTGAGCAACTACCATGAGGGTTTCAAGATGGCGCTCTCCCAGCTGAGCAGGGGGAACGTCTTCCTGCATATCGAGGAGACGGATGACATCAGTCACAGGAGAGAGCCGATGAAGAAGGTGGAGATGCTAGAGGACATCGACGCCATGCTCTCCTCCGCCTCGAAGAAGCTCAAAGGACATCAAATCGCATTCATAGTGGACCATGGGACGTCCTCGATAACGGGCGAGCACATGGTGATGAAGGTGCCTTTCGCCTTGGGCGAGGCCCGCAACGGTCGATCGAAGAGGAAGTTCCAGGAGACCGAGGAAGGCCATGTCCCCCTTGTCGAGCTCCTTGATCTGCTTTTGGAATGATGCCCCCTGCATCGACACCCTTGATTCCTATCGGACGATATTCTGGATGCCAGATGAGGTCGCCCCTCGATAAGTTGATAATATCGGAACACATGGTTGGATGTATAATCCAACCGAGATGGTACCGATGCCGTTCGAGATCCCTAAGGATATCATGCTCTGCCACGAGGAAGCGAAGGGTAAGGCCTTCATCCGCAAGATCTGGGGCAAGCAGGCGACCTTCGTCTGCACCATTGGCAATACTGAGACTGGCAAGATCCCCGGAATCTCAGCGGCCGGGGCCGTCCCGGAGATCACGGACTTCACCCCCGCGGCAGACGTGGAGCTCCTCTACTTCGGCTGGTGCAAGTGCATCAACGGCGTCCCGGTCACACCGAATGGAATTCCAACGCCTGGCCTGATCACGGTCTCCGCGACGAAATTAGGCAGGATGCCCATCTTCGCCGTCGTCGGCGGGGTCAACGTCCGCCCCAACGCCCCCTTCTTCGACCTCGACGGCAAGAGCGGAAAGGACATAAGGACCGGGAGATCGGTCGAGGACCCGCTCAAGGTCTTCGAGCGCGCGGTCGTGGTGGGGGAGCAGCTCGCCGCCACCTCAAGATTGCTGGTGGTGGGAGAGTCGATAGCCGGTGGGACCACCACTGCCCTGGGAGTGCTGACGGCACTAGGCTATGACGCATTCGGCAAGGTCTCATCCACTCTGCCCGAGAACCCTCATGATCTAAAGATCCAGGTCGTGAAAGAGGGGATCGCCAACTCTGGAAGGTCCATCGAGGAGCTCAGGAAGGACCCCATGGCAGCCATCGCGGCCGTGGGCGACCCGATGATGCCCGCGGCGGCAGGTGTCGTCGTCGGAGCGGCCAGCAAGGTCCCGGTAATCATGGCGGGCGGTACGCAAATGGCGGCAGTCCTGGCCGTGGTTAAGGGCATGGAGGCCAAGGCCCTGAAGAACGTGGCCATCGGGACGACCCGTTGGATTACCTCGGACAAGGGCTCGGCCATCGCCGACCTGGTGAAGCAGATCGGCAAGGTGCCGATAATCGCCGCCAATCTGGACTTCTCCCAATCCCGGTACGACGGCCTGAGGATATACGAAACTGGACTGGTCAAGGAGGGCGTGGGGGCGGGGGGCTCGACCATAGCCGCGATCACCGGCTCGAAGGGTGCCATCAACGCCAAGGCTATGCTCGTTGACATCGACGCCACCTACGAGAGGCTGATGATCAAGATGGCTTGATCTTGGTCTTCCTCGACCCGAGCGCCTTCTCCGCCTTTCTCAGCTGGGCCACGGTGTTGACGTTGATGGCGAAGTCCATCAGCTCCGTCACCATGTAAGCCTCGTCTAGGTACCTTCCTTGCAGCATCAGGTCCCGATCGACGATGCTGATCCCGCAGGGGACCGCCCTTTCCCCATTCATGTCCATGACCACGGTCGGGTCCGCGCCCATGTTCGCATCTTGGAATATGACCTCGGGGACGCCGACCACGATCGAGGATTTCTTGGAGCGGTAGAACGCTGTGACCACTTGATCGATCGACTCCGACCTGAGCAGGGGCATATCGGCGGGGATGACCAGTACGTAGGGAGTGGTAATCAGATACATGGCATAGCGCAGATCCTCGACGTAACCTGCTCCCGGCGTACGGATGAACCTATAGCCCTTTTCATGGACGTGGCTCTCCGTCTCCGGGGTCGCCGCGCTGACCGAGACAACGACCTCCGACACCTCCTTCGAGCCCTTCAGGGCATCGAGGACGTAATCGATGATGGGGCGGCCGGAGAGCCTGACCAAGGGCTTCTCCTGCATAAGCTCCGCGATGCGCGTACCCTTTCCGCCAGCGGTGACTAGAGCACTGACTCGAGGCATGTCATCACCACAATCATCGTGATCAGGACCAGCGGCCTGGCGATCTCGTTGGTCGCCCCTAGAACGTCCCCGTTGACCATCCCGAAGTTGCGCTTCGCCAGCTTCGCCATCAAATAGCCGACCAGGATGCTGACCAGCAGCATAGAGAGGACGATGGTAAGGGTCTTGAAGACGCAGCAGCCCCAGGTAGGCGCCAGCAGCATTCCTAATGGCACGACCAACAACAGTGAGAGGGCCATGGCGGGGATGACCGCCCCTTCGGGAGTGTTCCTGACGAATATTCCAGCTAACCCTTCCGCCGGCTTTCCGGCGGCGGCGCACGTCAACAAGGCGGTCTTGGCCAGGACCTCGGCGGCGAACGGAGCGAACAGCCAGATGCCCATGTCCTCGCCCGCCAGCGTGTAAAGGGCCGCCACCGAGAGCAGCTCGAAGAACAGCACATAGGCTATTCCGCCAGCACCGGAGCGCGAGTCTTTCATGGCCGCGACCTTCTTCTCCTGGTTTCCGCCGGACAATAGGCCGTCCCCCAGATCGCTCAGGCCGTCGATGTGAAGGAAGCGGTTGAGCAAATGTACGAGAAGCAGGGCTGCGACCGCGGCGATGAAGCCGCCCGCGGCCCAATTGAGGACGAAGAAAGCCCCTCCTGCAACCAAGCCGAAGAAGGCGCCGATGATCGGCACGAGCCAGAAGCTCCTAGAGAGCGCTTCGATCTCCTCCCCGGTGCAATTGGCGGGCAGGATGGTGAAAAGCGAGAATTGCGCCTTGATCAGCTTGCCAAGGCCTATCTTCCCGCCCCCAGGAGGTCGGTGTAGATCTTGGACATCGTTCCGCCTATTAGCGCACCCACGATATCGTCCAGGAAGGGTCCGAGGTCCTTGATGACCCCGGGCTTCTTCTTGTCGTAGCGGGTGAACTCGAACAGGCCCCTGGTCCCGGCGATGTACTCGGCCAGGGCCATGCCCAGTATCTCGTCGGTCACGAGGTGCATCGGGTCCTTCATGAACTCGCCCTGGTAAAGACCGTGGATGTTGTCCCGGTTGCCCTCGTCCTCCATCAGGACCGCCGCCTGGACCAAGGTGTTGGCGTTGACATCGTCGCGGAGCATATTGATGTGCTCCACGAACCTACGATGGATGTCCTCGGTATCCCAGGCCGGGTTAGGATAGTAGAGCTCCTTGGCCGCGGACCAGAGCTCGTCCATGCCCACGCCCTTGCGCTCCAGGATGGAGAGCAGGTCCATGGGCGTGTTGGCCTTGTACCATTTTCCGATCGACTCACTGGTAGCCTGGCGCACGACTCGGGCGATGGCTATGCCCACGTCCGTCGCGGTGCCCGCATACTTGGTCCCTTTGCCGATGGGGGAGGCGATGGCCACGGCGTCGCTCGTCGTCCCGGTGCCGCGGATGCCCCGGTCGAACATGGCCGCGCTCTTGGCCTCGGTGGCGGTGATGATGGCGTTGGCAAAGCCCGCATCCTCGAGGGGGACGTCGACGGCCGCCACGATGTTGATCGTCCCAGGCTTGTTCAGCTTGCGCAGGATCGAGTCTGGCAGGAGCTCCCCGGCCATTACCGTGTTCACCACTCCGGCGGTGACGACCGCCACGGCCTTGACCCCATGGTACTCGACCTCCGCGGTGGTCAAGGCCTTGCGGATGTGGGCGGCGGTCATGAAGCCCACGGTGTGCCCTTCCAAGCCCAGCCGCTCGAGCTTATCGGCCATGTCGTTCTCGGGGTCGCGGTTATCGTACCCCTCGTCGACCTGCATCATAAGGATTGTGTCCGTCTCCCAGTACCCGCCGTTGCGCATCGTGGAGGCCAACACCCTCATCTTCTGGGGGAAGCGGACGATGGCGAAATGGTTCTTGTCCAGCGACCTCAGCTCAACGTCCACCTTCAGCTCTTTCTTCATTTGCCTACCTCACAACAGTTGAATGAACCAATCCTCTAATAAAAGCTGGACCTGGATGCCGACGGTCAAGAACAGCGGCAGCGCCACCAGGAAGAAGAACAAGAGCGACGAGCCCTTCATGAGCGCGACCGCCTCCTGGATGTGCCTCGGGTCCTCCGGCAAGGGCCCGTCCCCGAAGGTGTAGTAGCCAATCTTCTCCATCCTTATGCCCAGGCCGCCCGCGAAGGTGGCCATGGGCCACCCCTTGTTCGGGGACGCGGTCTTCCCGCGGTCGCGCTTGGCCGTCCTCCAGGCCGCCCTCCAGTCCTTGCCCATCATCGCCAGCGCCAGAAGAATGAAGGGCACCGACATCCTCGCCCCCAGGAAGTTCATCGCGTCGTCCATCTTGGCGGAGAACCAGCCTACGGAGCGATGCCGGTCCGTGAGATAGCCGACCATGGCGTCCAAGGTGTTCGAGACCCGGTAGAACACGGCTCCGGGGATGCCAGCGACTCCAAGGAACAGGAATGGGGAGAAGACACTGTCCACGGCGTTCTCGGCCACCGTCTCCACGGCGCAGGATGCCACGTGCCCCGCGTCCAGCTTAGAGGTGTCCCGGGAGACGACCATTTGCACCTTCCTCCTGGCCGCGTCCAGGTCCCCCGCCTGTAAGGCTTCCATTACCGGGTAGACATGGTCGCCCAACGTCCTGATGGCGAAGAGCGTCTTGAGCAGGACAAGCCCCACGACAGCCCAGACCAATGCACCCAAATAATTGCGCACCAGCGCTAATATCACGATATAGAGGACGACGAAGACCATTATGGGGATGACCGCCACCAGGACGCCGAAGGCCCTGTCCCGGCGGACCCTGCCGGTCCGCCTTACCCTATTATCCAGGTAACCGATCAAGCGGCCCATCCAGGCCACAGGATGGATGGAATTGGGAGGGTCGCCCAGCAACAAATCGAGGAGGACCGCCCCTACGGCGATCAGCAGCCCGGACAGCACGAGCGGGTCGACGATCGAGCCCGTCTCACTTCCCTCCCTTCCAGGCTCGCTCGAGGGCGCGGAGCAGAAGCTCGTCCTTCTCCGGGGTCTTCACGCAGAAGCGGACGTAGCGTTCGTACGGATGCCCGAAGGAGGCGCAGTCCCTTACCACCACGCCCTGCTCCAGCATCCTATCCCTGAACTGCTTGCCCGTGAGCCCGATCGGCGAAACATCGAGGAAGAAGAAGAACGCATCGGGGCGATGGGTCCTGGCTCCTAGAGAGAACAGGTGGTCATAGACACGGTCCCTCTCCTGAACGAGGATCTTGCCTGCCTCCTCAACGTACCCGCGCTGCTCCTGGATCAGGCGGGTGGAGACCGCCTGTTCCAGCTCTCCTACGTTCCAGGTCTGCCTGGCCCGGTCCAGTGTCGATATCATCTCCTTGCTGCCCAGACCGTAGCCGACCCGGAACCCGGGAATGGCATAGGATTTGGTGAGCGAACGGATGAGGAAGAGGTTGGGGTGTCGCTCCACCTCGGAGGCGCAGGACAAAACGCCCTCGTCTGGCATCAGCTCCATCAGGGTCTCGTCCAAGAAGACCAGGACCCCCAGCTCCTCGCATTCCTTGGTCAGGCGGATGACGTCCGCTTTGGGCGGCGAGACCCCGGTCGGATTGTTAGGATTGCAGAGGTAGACGGCCTTGTATCCTTTGTCCAGGAGGGAGAGCATGGCATCGATCTGCGGCTTGAAACCCTTCTCCGGGGACAGCTCGAACGGGACGACCTGAGCTCCCATGAACCTGCAGGCGAAGCCGTACTCCATGAAGGTGGGATGGGGCATGAGGACCTTGTCCCCCCTTTCGATGAACACCTCCGGGAACAGACGGATCAGCTCGCTGGAACCGGACCCGATTATCACGTTCCCAGGCAGGACCTTGTACCTGGCGGCGATCGCCTTCCTGAAGAGGGTAGCGGCGTCGTCCGGATAATGGTCCAGCCTGGACGAGGCCTCAGCAAGCATCTGGTCCAGCCCTTTCGGGGGTCCGAGCGGGTTGAGGTTGGCGGAGAAATCCTCCTTGCCCTGCAATTTCCACCCTTCTCCCCCATGGGCCGGCCGGTCGAGCCCGCTCACTTCCTTCCTGGCGAGCTGGATCGGCCTCATGGAATCTCCCCTTGCTTCAAGGTGCGCTTGGGTATGGCGAAAATCTCCCCGCCATCGCGCATGACTATGGCTTCGACCTCGTACACGTCCCGGATGAGCTTCTCGGTCATGATCTCGTCTGGTTTGCCGCAGGTCACGATCTTGCCGCTCTTCATGATGATCACCCGGTCGCAGTACTTGATCAAGAGGTTGATGTCATGGGAGGCGCAGACCACGGTTATGCCGAGCCGGGAGAGCTCGTGCAGCCTCTCCATTATCTCGAGCTTGTACTTCAGGTCCAGGTGGGCGGAGGGCTCGTCGACCAGTAGCACCTTAGGCTCCTGGACCACGGCCTTGGCTAGCAGCACGCGCTCCTTCTCTCCGCTGCTGAGCTCGAAGAGTTTTCTTTTCCGCAGGTGGTCGATGCTGAAGGTGGCTATGGCGTCCTCCACCACCTTCTCGTCCTTCTCCCTCTCCCACCAGAACCCCTCCACGTGAGGATACCTTCCCAGGTAGACGTAGTCCTCCACGTTGATATTGAAATCCTCAGGGACCTCGGTCGGGACGCCGGCGCAGATCTTGGCCATCTCCGTCAGCTTCATCTTGGAGATCTGGTTGCCCATGAGCAGGATGGTCCCTTTGTTCGGCTTTAAAAGGCCGTTCATGCAGCGGAGGAGGGTGGTCTTGCCGGAGCCGTTCGGGCCGATCAGGCCCAGGAACTCGCCGCGCATACAATCGAACTTGACCCCGTTCAAGGTGGTCGTGGCGTCATAGGAGAACACCACATCCTGTATCTGGATGATCACCTCATCCGACATATTCCCTCCCCCTCCTGACCAGCAGGTAGCCGAAGAAGGGAGCTCCGATCAGCGAGATCAGGATGCCGACCGGCAGCTCTCCCACGGTGAAGCTCCTGGCCGCGAGGTCCGCGACCAGAAGTATGTTGGCCCCGAGCACCATGCTCGCTGGAAGCAGAAGCCTGTGGTCCCCTCCCACCAGTATGCGGGAGATGTGCGGGACGATGAGCCCTAGGAAGGCGATGATCCCGGTGAAGGCGACGGCGATCCCTGTCAACAGGGCGGTGATGATCATCATCATCCGCTTGAAGGAGCGCGAGTTCACTCCCAGCTGCCAGGCCTGCTCATGACCGAGCAAGATGACGTTCAGCTCCCTGGCGTAAACCAGCACGCCCGCGGAGAGGAAGATGGTTGGCACGATGATGATTATGGCCTCGTCCAGCCTTATGTTGGCGAAGCTGCCGAAGAGCCAGAAGAGCACTCCGTGCACGTTGTTCCCGCCCAGGATGAGAAGGAGGGAGACAACGGAGCTCAGCGCCGTGCCCACCACTATCCCGGCCAGGACGTAGTTCAGGGCCCGGCCTCCCGATGCCTCGGCCAGGAGGAGGGTTATCATGAAGGCGATGAGCGCCCCGATGAAGGCGGCTATGGGTATGGTGAAGATGCCCGCACCTGCGATGGTGAAGCCCGCGAGCATGATCATGGTCGCTCCGAGCGCCGCTCCGGAGGACGTCCCTGTGATGTACGGGTCCACGAGCGGGTTTCGTATCAAGGCCTGCATAACCGCTCCCGCCACCGAAAGGGCCATGCCTACTCCGATGACGGCTACGGCCCTAGGAAAGTACAGGCCACCGACGATGATCTCGTTGACCGTGTAAGGCCCATCGGGATACTTGCTGAGATAGCCGATGAGGGCCTCGATGGCGCCTGCGAATGTCAAACCTGGAACATCGAAGGTGAGGGAGAAGAAGAAGAGGATGAGAAGCGAGACCGCTCCCATCGCCAATATCAGTCCGAGCCTTCTCCTGTTGTTCCTAGTTGTCGATTGCGCCATGGTTTCACAGGCCTTGATGGCTTCACTCCTTCACTGGGATGGCTCCCACGAAAGATGACGACCCGAAGGATAGGTTGGTGTCCGTGGAATGGGGCGCGAGGTATTCCTCGTACTCATCGCCTATCACATGCGGGAGGTTGACATCGAACTCGGCGGGATGCAGTATCTTGGCCAGTATCTCAGTGGCGTCAGTGAGGCGCACGCTCTGCCTTACGAAGATGTTCTCCCCTTGACCGTGAACCACGAACACCTGGTGGTTCGCCACCGCGGGGACGAGCTGCCACTCGGTGTTGTTCTCCAGGTCGGAGATGTACTCCTCCGGCGTGACCTGGAGGGAATTGCTCGTGGCGATGATCACATCCGGCTCCCTGAGCAGGATGTCCTTCATCTCAGGCATGAACCAGCTCTGGTCTACCACGTCGTTGAACACGTTCTCCCCTCCGGCGGCCTCGATGATGGAGTTGATGAATGTCTTGTTGCCCACGGTCCAGTCGCCCCATGGGTCGGTGATGAGGAAGAGGACCGTTGGCCTCTCGGCGGATTGGACGGCGGTGCTGTGGATCGAGGCGATCTCGTCCTTCATCTCCTGGATCATGCTATCCGCCTTGTCCTCCATCTTCAGGGCGGTGCCGAGGAGGCCTATGTTCTTGTAGACCTCCTCGAAACTGTCTCCCCCGTACAGTACGAGGGCATTGATGTTGTTGGCCTCGAGCTGAAAGACGAAGGGATCGGGCGAATCGGAATACTTTCGCATGATGACAAGGTCAGCGGTCAGATTGACGATGTCCTTGATCTCGGGCGGGAACCAGCCCCCCACGGACTTGATGGTACCGTTGGGATTGTCGACCGGGTCATACCTCTTGGCCACCATCTCGGCGGGGTAGTCACAATAATCGGTGACCCCGACGACCTTGTCGCCCGCGCCGATGGCGAAGAGCAGCTCTGTGGTCTCAGGCGTGCAGCTGACGACCCTTTGCGGCTCGGCCGTGATATTGATCTTCCTCCCGAGCGCGTCGGTCATTGAGACCGAATAGTTTTCCGGTTCGTTGAGAACGCTGAAGAATACGAAGACGCCGGTCATCACTAACAGGCCGGCGACGAGGATCGCGATGATCGCTTTGCCCTTGGAATCCACTATCTCACCCTCTTATATCCAGCACGGTAAGTTGGATGATACATCCAACTAATCAATGGCATGGCGGGTATCATATATATTTTTTTTCTCGGCGTTCGGCGAGACCGGCATCCTTTCTTTATTCGGTATTGCGATTCAGGGTGCATGTGCCTCCTGCCCGATCACGAGATAGAGAAGCGCATGAGGGAAGGTTCCCTCGGAATCCGCGACTACTCTCCTGATTCTCTCACCCCCAACGGCTATGACCTGAGGATAGCCGAGCTCTCGCTCCCCTCGGAGGGCAAGGCGTTGAAGGACGGGGTGGCGAGGATCCCTCCTAAGGCCATGTTCTTTGTTTCGACATTGGAGTACGTAGAGCTACCGGACGACGTGGCGGCTCAGCTTTGGACCAGGACCTCTTGGATAAGGAAGGGGCTGCTGGTCGGCCTGGGCAAGATAGATGCCGGGTTCCATGGCACCCTCACGTTCGCAGGGTTCAACGCCTCGGACAAGGAGGTGGATGTCCCCATCGGCTCTCGCTTCGTGCAGATGTGCTTTGAGACCATGCACTCCAAGGTCGAGCGCACCTATGAGAAGCGCTCCGGCAACTACCAGGGCCAGAAGGGCATAACCCTAGCACCAGTCCGAAAGGACTAGGTCCAAAGAGTATACGCTCATGCTGGGCGAATAGGTCTTGAGCTCCTCCTTCCTGGCGACCCTGAGCTTTACGCCAGTGCCCTTCGCCTCCGTAATGAGCTCCTGCACCACCGTGTCGACCTCGGAACGGTCGCAGATGTGGTAGAGGTGGATCGTGCCCCCCTGGTTCAGGCGCGTCAGCGCATCATGGAAGAATTCCCTGGCCGAATGGGGCAGGTTCATGATGATGCGGTCGGCGCAAGGCAACAGGAACAAGGCTTCGCGCGCATCACCCTCTATCGCCACCACCTTCGCCGCTCGATTCAGCTCGATGTTCCTTCGCATGAACTCGACTGCATCAGGGTTGAGGTCGATGGCATAGATCGACCGCCGGGGAGGAGTGCTTGGCGATCATGATGGCGAACGGACCGACGCCAGCGAACATATCGATGACCGTCTCACCAGGCTTGACGAGCGAGGCGATGTGGCGGCGCTCGTTGGAGAGCCTGGGGTTGAAGTATGTCCTGGCCGGGTCGACGATGAGCTTGACCCCGTACTCGACGTACGTCGTCTCGGTTCCCGGGCCGCCCGATATGACCTCCAGGTCGCGGACCCTCAGCTCGCCCTTCACGCCCTTGTCCAGGGTGACGGTCCTGAGACGAGGGAAGACCTTCCGCAGCGCCTCGCCGATGCCTTTCGCATATGGTAAAAGCTCGTCAGGGAGCTTGATGATGGCGACATCGCCGACAACATCGAAGGAGGTGGGCAGGAGCGCCCTCAAGCTATCCGGCATTTCCACCAAACCCTTATAGTCTGACTCGACCAGCTCCCTCTCCTCGAACTCCTCCTCGGCCAGTTCGTACCCTAGGTCGGCAGCTGCCTCCGATGCGACCGGGAAAAGAATAAGGTCGCCCTCCCTCCTCACTTTAAGGGAGATGTCCAGCAGATCGCCCTCTAAAAGCTTTTTACGCACCTGTTCTCCTTTCCCCTTGGGCACCTTCAAGCAGAGGGAGCGCACGGTGATGCCATGGGCGAATTGCTATTTGTCGGTTTAGGGCTGGGGGGCGTGGAGGACATGAGCATGAGGGCCTTGAACGCCCTCAAAGGCTGCGATGTCATCTACGGCGAGTTCTACACCTCCATGCTCATCGACTCCGACCTCGGCCAGCTAGAGAAGTACATAGGCAAGGAGATCAAGCGGCTCGACCGCGTTGACGTGGAGGAGGGCGAGGAGCTCATCGAGGCCGCCAGGTCGAGGAAGGTGGCGTTCGTCACCGCCGGGGACACCATGGCCGCGACCACCCACGTGGACCTGAGGCTCCAGGCCATCGAGATGGGGATACCTACGCGTTTGATCCATGGCGTCTCGGTCTTCACCGCCTGCGCCTCTGCGCTCGGCCTCCAACCGTATAAGTTCGGCAGGACCATCACTTTGCCTTTCCAGGAGAAAGGCTACTCCCCCTCCAGCCCCTACGAGAACATCCTGGAGAACCTCAAGCGCGGGCTGCATTCTCTGGTCCTCTTGGACATCAGGGAGGCCGAGGGCAGGTACATGAGCGCCTCCGAGGGCACGAAATGGCTCATGGATGCCGAGGCGCGGATCGGGGGAGGGCTGATCCATGACGACACCCTGTTAGTCGGCTGTGCCCGGGTAGGCTCAAGCTCAGAACGATTGCTGGCCGGCTATCCATCGAGGCTCAGGGATCGGGACCTCGGGCCTCCTCTCCATACGTTGGTCGTCCCGGGCAAGCTCCACTTCATGGAGGCGGAGGCCTTGGTTCGCCTGGCCGATGCGCCTCCTGAGATAATCAAGGAATGATCAAGGCTTCAGATGCCCTACCCCTAGGAGAAGCACCAGCTTCATCCTCTCGCCCATCGCCGCGTCGACCCGGCCGGCGTACCTGATCCTGGTGTTCGGCAGGCGCAAGGAAACGTCCTTCACCATCTTCTCCAGCTGCACATCGTCCATGTCGGCGGCCGTGGCGATCACCAGGGCGGTCCTGGCGGTGCTGACGTCGAAGTCGAACCAAGGAGAGGTGAAGGCCTCGTCCACCGCCCTCAGCCCCCGGTCCAGGCCGCTGGCGATGCCTATGCCCGCTCGGACATGCTTGCACCCTCCGAAGTCGGAGCGCACCTGGAGCAGGTCCTCCATGGTGAGCGCGTTGGCCAGTTCGAGCACCGGCGCCATCATGATGATGTCCATGGCCCCGAAAGCCTTCCTCAAGGGGAGGTTGGGCACGATCTTGAGCAGCGAGTCGTTGCTGTAGGTGATGACGATGTCGGAGTGCTCAATCACCTTGTCCATTGCGCTGGCGGCGACGTGCTTGCGCTCTCCCCCCTCCACGGAGAACGGCAGGGCCGCAGAGACGACCACCAGTTTGCAGTGCTTGCGGCAGATGTTCGCCAGGGCGGGGGTCACCGAGCTACCGGTCTCTCCCCCAGTCCGGTGAAAAGGAACATGATGTCCGCCTCCCCGATGCAGCCGAAGACGCCGGTCTTGAGGTTGCCGCCGATGGCGTGGAACATCTGCGGGGAGGTGGTCTTGAAGAGCTTGACGTGGTCCCGCGTCAGGACGCACTTGGTAGGAATCTTGACGTCATGCATGCCCTCCTCGGCCTTGAGCACGGCCACGGCCTCCATGCCCGAGTCGGAGACGATGTTGCATCCAGCTCCTCCGACGCCGACCAACTTAATGCGCGGCTTGGTCCTCGATTCCCCAGAACCTAGGCGCGACACCTCCGAAGGCATGCATGGCCTATAGTGGAGAATTCTAATAGACTTTCGGTCTCTTTTCGCCGTTCAGCCCTTCGGCCTGGACCTGCTGGCCTTGTCGAGCTCCTCTAGCGCCTTGAGCTCGAAGATCCCCGTCTTGCAGTTCAGCAGCAGGTGCAGAAGCGCCAGCCCCAACATCATGTAGGCTGCGGCGACGTGCATCCCACCCTCACCCTCACCGAACCCCTCGTCCTCCTCGTCGGCGCTGATGAAGGTCAGGATCAGTACCAGGAAGAGCGCGTGGCGACCGATGCCCGGAGCTTGACCATCCATGATGCCATGTGGGCCGTGACCTTGGTCCTCGATATGACCATTGCTGACAAAGCCTTGGTCAGGGACGAGGAGGAGAAGCCTGGAGTAACCGTTTTCTATCATGCGGGCGTTACCATCTCGGATTCTCATGTCGGGCCAAGGAGAGGATGCACACGTAGGGAGGGTTTTCGGCCACCGGGTCCTGGAGATCCGATTCCGCACGCCCTGCCACGAGGAGCTCCAGGTGGGCGAGATGCTGGTGGTGGAGGACGAGGCCGCCAGCTCCAAGTACCTGGTCAGGGTCATGGACGTCGAGCACGGCGCCGACATGCAATCGCCCGACTGGATGCAAAGGGAGGCGGGCGAGCTCCTCATCCGCGATTTCCAAGAGGAGCGAGTGGACTTCAAGGAGATATCTCCCAGTCTGTACAAGATAGGGGTCGCGACCCCCCTGGGCCGCATCCAGGGCAAGGAATTCAAGAAGGCGAAATCCATCCCGACGCATTTCTCCAAGGTCCGAAGGCCGATCGAGGAGGACTACGACTTCCTCCATGCCTATCTTGGGGACATAGAGGTGGGCCGGCTGCGCTCGGGCGATAAGGTGCTGGAGCGAGCGGTCGGGTTCTGGGGAAGGGCCATACCCTACCATATTGGAATCTTCGCCACCACTGGCATGGGCAAGAGCAACCTGATGAAGAACCTGGCGATCAGCTGCATGCGCTTGCGCAAATACGGCTTCCTCATACTCGACCCGCATGGCGAGTACTATGATGGGGGAGAGGAGGGCAAGAAGGGGCTGCGCCATATGATGGACAAGCAGGCATTGGAGGTCTTCTCCTCTCGCAAGCTGGATGGGCCTTACAACCCGCTGCGAATCTCCGCCACCGAAATAGAGATCGACGACCTCGCCAACCTATACGAGTTCACCCCGGCACAGCTGGAATGCCTGCAGGCCGCCCAGTGGAGGTACGGCTCTACCTACCTCTTGGACCTGCACGGCAAGGACGCTGGAGCCGTATCCCAGGACCTCAACGGCCGCTTCCATGAGGGTTCCATTAACGTCATCAAGCGCCGCCTGGAGAACATCTTCCGTTTCGAGCTCATCACCAAGGACAAGCAATTCAGCATCACCAATCAGGTCATCTCCTGCCTGCAAGCGGGCAAGGTGGTGCTCGTGGACACGAGCAACATGTTCGAGGCGGAGGAGCTACTGGTCTCCACCGTAATGGCCAGGGCGATATTCGAGCGCAACAAGTCCCTCTACGCCGACAAGCAGAGGTTCGACCCCTTGCCACCGATGCTCATCGCCATGGAGGAGGCCCAGCGCGTGCTCTCCCAGTCCAAGGGGACCATCTTCGCCCAGATCGCGAGGGAGGGGCGCAAGTTCAAGGTCGGCCTCTGCGCCATATCACAGCAACCGAAGCTGATCAACGAGGAGATCATCTCCCAGTTCAACACCCTCTTCGTCCTGGGGCTCGCGGACAAGAGGGACCGCGACATCCTGCGCAACAGCGCCAAGCAGGACATCACCATGCTGGACAACGAAATCCAGATGCTCATGCCCGGCGAGGCCCTTATCGCCTCGCCCTTCACGCCCTTCGCGGTGCCGGTGAAGATCCACCTCTTCGAGGATTACGTGGGGGAATTGAACTCCATCTCCAGCGAGGAGGACGCCAAGGCGCCGAGGAAAATAAAAACAGATAGTAAGTTCTTCTAGCATCGAGGGAAAGCGGAATGGACACAACGACGCAGTTCATGCTGGAGATCGCCCTGATCACCATCATCGCTGGCGTCTGCTCGGTGATCTTCACCAAGCTTCGGTTCCCTGCAGTAATTGGTTACATCGTCGCCGGCATGCTGCTTGGACCGACCGTCATCGGGGAGTACGTCTATTTCGACACCGCGGTCATAGACTTCCTGGCCAACATCGGCATCGCCCTGCTCATGTTCTCCATCGGCCTTGACTTCAACCTCCGCCGCCTGAGGAAGATAGGGGGATTCGCCATCCTTGCTGGGACGGTGGAGGTGGCGCTTATGATGCTGGTCGGGTACAGCCTGGGACTGGTCTTGGGCCTCGGCACCAATGAGGCCATATTCCTCGCCGCCATCATGGCCATCTCCTCCACGGCCGTCATCTTCAAGGTCCTGGTGGACACCGGCAACATAAAAAAGGAGTGGGTGGAGCCGGTCATCGGCATCCTCATCATCGAGGACCTGGCGGGCGTGATCCTCCTCACCGTCACTTCGCCCCTGCTCACCGGTCAGAACCCGGACATCTCCTCGACCGTGGGCATATTCCTGGCCATCGTGGCCTTCATCGCCTTCTCCCTGGTCCTCGGCCTGGCGGTGGTGCCATGGCTGATTAACAATGTGGCTAAGAGATATTCCTCGGAGACGCTGCTCCTTGTTTCCCTGGGGCTATGCTTCGGCTTCGCCTTGTTCGCTGTCGGGCTTGGGATGAGCCTTACCATCGGCGCGTTCATCATGGGAGTCCTGATCTCCCAGTCCAAGCACGTGGAGGACGTCACCAATAAAATCGGCTCCATCAAGGAGATGTTCATGGCCGTCTTCTTCGTCTCCATCGGCATGCTCGTTGACCCGATGCTGGTCTTGCAGGGTCTCCTGGTCGCCTTCATTATCGCTCTGGTCTTCGTCTTCGGGAAGACGTTCAGCGTCACCATCGGCTGCTATCTGGCGAACCTTCCGGCAAGGACGTCCTTCTATGCCGGAGCGGCGATGGTGGCCATAGGTGAGGTATCCTTCATCCTGGCGAACTCCGGTGTCCAGGCTGGGGTCATCTCGGAGGAGCTCTACGCCTCGATCATCGGGGCCTCGATCATCACCATGATCGTCCTACCCATCTCCATAAAGTCAAGCAAGAGAGAGCTGGACGGGATAATCCGCCACCTGCCAAAGAGGCTGCTTTCCTCGTTGACGGTGATCGAGGGAGTGAGGATGGAGCTGCGCAGGAAGCTGTCCGCGTCCGCAGAGCGCAGGGCGGAGATCCGCAGGCAGCTCTTCTGGCTCTTCATCGACATAGTGTTATTCATCATGATCCAGCTCTTCAGCCTGGTCCTTCTCGCGGCCAGTAACCTATTGGACGGGGTGGCGGACGTGCTAGGGGTCAGCGTGGCGGCGGTAGCCTTGGTGCTGAGCGTGGCACTGGCGCTTCCGGTGATATTCGACATCCTGTCCCATCTCAGGAAGCTCACGGCCGCGCTCACCTACACCGTCACGGACACCAAGGTCTACAAGGTGGCCAAGGACACTTTCGTCTTCCGCATGTTCAAGAGGCTGATCAGGGTCGCCGTGGTCATCATCCTGCTCTTCACCTTGGCGCCGATCTCCTACGCCCTGGACAACACGCATAGCGCGGCCTTCATCATCTTCATCGGGCTAGGGCTGCTACTAGGCTACCTGGTCTGGGACTACCTCCATTCCTCGTACGAGAAGATGTCGAACGCGCTCACCAAGAACCTGGTGGAGAACGAGGAGAACAAGTGAGCACTTTCGCTACGGTCTCAGCAATCCATTTTAAACGCTTGATGGTTTCTTGGACTGCAGCCATGTTGAGGTCAGAAGAATGAGGATCATCCACATCTCCGACACACATCTGGGCTACAGCGCCTACTCCAAGGTGGACGAAGGTAGCGGCCTGAACCTGAGGGAGATGGATTTCTACAACGCGTTCGAGCGCATGGTCGACAAATGCTTGGAGCTGGGGCCTGATGCCGTGCTCCATTCCGGGGACCTGTTCGATGCCGTGCGACCGACCAACAGGGCGATCTCCTTCGCCCTGGAGCAGTTCCTTAGGCTGAGCGAGGCGAAGATCCCGGTGGTGGTCATCGCCGGCAACCATTCCACGCCGAGGCTGAGGGAGACCGGGTCGGTGTTCAAGATCTTCGAGCACCTTGACCGCGTCCATCCCGTCTACCGCGAGGAGTACGAGGTCGTCCAGCTAGGCGACCTGATGGTGCACGCTCTGCCTCATTGCGAGGGCGAGCGTTTGGCCTCGGAGGCCTCGCGGCTCGCGCCCGGCAAGAGCCGATGGAACGTGGCCATGATGCACGCGGGCATCTCCTCCCTGCAGGTGTTCCGCATGGGGGAGTTCAACGAGCAGGTGCTACCGGCCTCCTACCTCAGGCCGGAGTTCGATTACATCGCCCTCGGACATTACCACAACTTCGCCGAGGTCACCCCCAACGCCTGCTATGCCGGTTCCTCGGAGAGGCTTTCCTTCTTCGAGGCCGGCGCTCCGAAAGGAATGGTGGAGGCGGACCTGGAAAAGGGCAAGCGCCGCTTCATCGAGATGCCCTCCCGGCCGATGCTGGACCTGGGGACGATCGATGCCAGGGACGTAGATCTGAGCGCTCTCCGCGACTCTTTGCAGGAGAGGATACTCATCCGAGGAACTCGATGGCAAGATCGTGCGCATCTCCGTGAAGAACGTGAGCTATGAGAACTACAAGAACATCAACTTCCACTGGCTCAGGCAGCTGGCCGCCAAGGCCATGCACTTCGAGCCCAAGTTCGAGGTCCGGCCACAGGACCTCAGCCTGCAGGGCAAGGGGACGAGCATCGGCGCCCTGGACAAGGAATGGGTGGCCTTCCTCGAGAACTACCCCGTGGAGCGAGCTGACAAGCAGAAGGTCCGCTCCCGCGGCCTCGATTACCTCGCCAAGGGGGTGGAAGGATCAGACTGAGGTTCATGGAGGTCCGCAACTACCGCAAGTTCCGCCATGCCTCGCTGGAGCTGCCGGACGGGGTGGTGGGCATCCTCGGGTCCAACGGCTCGGGGAAGAGCACGCTCATGGAGGCGGTGGCCTGGGCGCTCTACGGCAACGAGAAATCGATCACTCGCGACGGTCGGAAGGAAGGAGTCCGTTCCTCATTCGCGGGCATGAATGACGATTGCTCTGTCCTCCTGGAGTTCGAGATCGCAGGGGATCACTACCGCCTATTCAGGACGATGAAGGGCAAGGCCCAGACCATGGACGCCCAGCTGTCCGTCAACGGCATGCAATTGGCCAGGACGGACAAGGGCGTAACGGATGAGGTCAGGCGCATCCTGGGCATGGACTACAAATCCTTCTTCATCTCGGTTTTCGCGAGGCAGAAGGAGCTCAACGCCCTGAGCAGCCTCGGCGCAGCGGAGAGGGGGAAGGTGGTCAGGAGGATGCTTGGCATCGAATCGCTCACCAAGACGGTGGAGGAGATAGACCGTGACCGAAAGGCCATCCAGGACCGCCTCTTCGGGATGCAGCAGGACCTAATTGCCATGGACGGGGGAAAGAGGTCGAAGGCGATCAGGGAGGAGCTCGAAGCCCTGGCTACGACCAAGGCGGCGGCGGAGGCCGACCTATCCGGATCGGAGAAGTCCCTGAGCGCTGTCCAGCAGGAGGTGGCGTCGTCCATGGCGCGCCGGGACGCACTGAATGTCCTGGAGGAGCTGTATACCCAGATACAAACACGAAGGCTGGCCAACCGAAAGGACTTGGAAGCCACGCGAACCAATGGCGCCAACATGGCCAAGCGGATTGCCGAGCTGGAGAGCAAGAGGGAAGACCTCAAGGCGCTGGAGCTTGACCATGCGACCTACGAGAACCTCGCGCAGAGGAAGGAAATCCTCGAGTCGCAGGCGCAATCATTCGAACGGAGACGCTTGCTGGAGCAGCAAGGCTTGGACGTGGAGGACAAGCTCGCCAAGGCAAGAGCGGAGCTGCAGGATAGGGAACGCATGGCCTCCGCCTGCATCGACTCCAAGAGGAGGCTGCAGACGGTAGAGGACAGCATCGCCTCGGCCACCGAGGAGCGGGACGCCTTCCGCGAGCGGTCGAAGCTGCTAGAGGCGGAAATCAAGAGGTCGAGCACAGAGACCGGACCGAAGGCGAAGAAGCTGGAGGAGGTCCGGCGTTTGGGGCCTGAGAGCGCGTGCCCCACCTGCGAGCGCAAGCTCTGCGACCAGCACTCATTCCTCGTCACCAAGCTGGAAAAGGAGCTCTCCGAGCTGAGCGAACAGGCCCAGAAGGTGAAGGCGGAGCTCGCTTCCGCCAAGCAGGAGCTGGACCAGAGGGTCCAGAGGCTCGACGCCTTGGAGAAGAGGAGAAAGGAGCTACGTACGAAATGCGAGGAGGAGGTTAGGACGCAGGAGGCCATGCGCGCCTCCTCGGAAAAAGTGTCCTCAATGGAGGAGGAGTTGGGACGGATCTCCAAGGCCTTGGCAAGCATTCAGGTCGAGGGCTACAGCCCGGAGGAGCATTCCGATGTCAAGAGCAGGATCCAGCAGCTGCGGCCTTCTTGGGAGCGGTATCGGGCATTGACGGTCGAGCTGGGGGCGCTCCCCCGCTGGCAGGAGGAGCTCAGCTCCTCCAGCAGGAGGGCTTCCGAGCTGGAGGAGGCAGGCGCAAGGATTGATGCCGAAATCGCCTCGCTCGGCTACAAGGAAGGGGAGAGGAGGCGGGCCCAGTCCGAACTGGACTCGCTTCTTGAGAGGAGGGAGGCGCTCTCAGCGCAGGTGGCGCGGGCAGACAAGGACTTGGAGCGAGCCAAGGCCGAGGAATCGGCCAAGAGGGCGGCCTTGGAGGACCTGGAGCGCCGCGAGAGGGCGACGGAGGATCTCTCCAAGCAGCTGGAGGAGCAGAGCGCGCTGGGCAAGGCGATGCGAGACTTCCGCGAGAGCATGATGGCCCGGGTCGTGCCTACGCTCTCCGATCTCTCCTCCAGGCTCTTCGAGCAGCTCACCGACGGCAAATATCCCGGAATGGAGCTCGACGCCGACTATGAGATATCGGTCTTCGACCGCGGGGAGAAATACGCGCTCTCGCGCTTCTCCGGCGGGGAGGCGGACCTGGCCAATCTCTGCCTTCGCCTAGCGATATCCAAGGTGATCGCAGAGAGGGCGGGCAGCGCGCTCAACCTCCTCATATTGGACGAGATATTCGGCTCGCAGGACCAAGGGAGGAAGCGCAACATCATGGAGGCCTTCGGGCAGCTTTCCAAGCAATTCTCCCAGATCCTGCTGATAACCCACATCGAGGACGTAAAGGACCTGGTCGGAGGAGCGGTCCTGGTCCAAGAGAACGAGGACGGGTCGAGCTCAGTGAGCGTCGTCGGCTAAGCCATCATCTCGGATTGGAATAAGCGCTTCCACTCTTCCCTGGGCGCGTCAAATGATTCTAATGAAGCATAGGGCGCCAAGCAAGCTCAGCTCAAGAAGTCTATGGATATGAATTTGACCTCCACGGCCAGGGACTTGCTGATCAGCCCTGCCTCTAGCCTTGCGGCATTCATGATGCCGCTGGGCACAAGACAAGAAGCTCCGAGCTTCATCTCGAGCATCCTCTTCTGCACCTTGCTGTTCGGCCAGTCTGATATGTCCTCCAGCGTCAGGTTCTCCAACCCCATTACGAATTTCTGGATCTTTTCGCAAGGGGATTCGACCCTCATCTGGTAGGTAAGGTCATCAAGCTCGGTCGCTTCCACCGTCGCAACGAAATTGCACAGCCTCATGTTCACTCTTACCATGGATGTCGTGCTTACCCCTCCATTTCTTTGAGCGCTAGCGCAGGCGATCTCCTACCTCCGGCTCTTCCCTGCCACCACCTTCATACTCTCCACTGGCAACCCTTGGTACTGCTTCTTGCTGATATCTTTGTTTTCGAGGACCTTCCTGATCCGGAACCCGGCATCGGTGATCATCTTGAGGTACTCATCCCTCAAAATCGCCCCTCCGACGCAGCCTGCGATGAGGTCCTCGTCATTCCTCTGCTCTTCAGTCAGCTCTTGGAGGAGGACCATATCCGATACATACATCCTGCCTCCAGGCCTGAGGACTCGATAAGCCTCATTGAATGCCTTTGCCTTGTCGGGCACTAGGTTGATGACGCAGTTGCTTAGCACCAGGTCAACGGAGCCGCTATCCAATGGAAGGTCCTCGATATCCCCCAATTTGAAGACGACGTTCTTGTAACCGTTCTTCTTCGCATTCCTGGTCGCCTTGGAGATCATTTCCTTGGTGAAGTCGACGCCGATCACCCGCCCGGTGGCGCCCACCCTCTTGGCTGCCAAGAAGGCATCGATTCCCGCTCCACTCCCGAGGTCCAGGACGACATCCCCCTCTCTGATATCACCAAGTGCGCCCGGATTCCCACAGCCGAGGCCAAGGTTGGATTCGGGGACCTCCGCCAGTTCCTCGGCGGAGTAACCGAGAGACGCCGAGATCTGAATCGGGCTCTGTGCCTCGCCTCCGCAACACTCGGTCCCGCAACCACAGGAGCCGCCCTTGGACGCGATGCTGCCATACCTTTTCTTCACCACCTCCTTGACCCGTTCGCTGCGCGAGCATACATCACCGATCTTCTGAGAACGGGGTTTGCCTGCTGGCTTGATCCCCATGTTCAACAACCGGCTTCTGACCTCGTCGTCCCTGATGCTGCAGATCACCTTCCGGCCCAACTTCTTCTGTTTGATCACTCCGGTTTCGGTCAGTATCTTCAGGTGGCGCGAGATGGTGGTCTGGTCCTTGTGGGTCATGTCTGCGAATTCACAAACACAACGCTCTTCCCCTAAGAGGTACGATACGATGCTCAGCCTTGTCCCGTCACCCAGAGCCTTGAAGAATTTCGCGTCGTTGGTTAACATAATACTTGCTCATATGCACATATATGCATAAATAGCTTACCGACGCGACTTGGCTGAATCGGCAGGCCCCGATGGACTATCCCCAAATAGCCTTCAGGTCGACGTTGTCCGCCACCAGATGCTTGATCTTCTCGATCTTCTTCTTGTTGTCCGGGTCGATTCGAGCGATCAGGTGGTCGATCAGCTCCGCGGCGCGCAACGTATCGTGCGACGTCAGCAGGATGGGGACCCTGGACTCGTAGGCCTTGGCGATGACCTGTTTGTCAGGGTAGAGGCCTCCGGTGAGCACCAGGCAGGAAGTGTCCGTGGCCAGTGCGGCCATCAGGATGTCGGTGCGGTCGCCGCCGGTGATCAGCGCCTTCCTGGCCATCCGGCGCATGAACTTGATGGCCGCCTCGGGCTGCATGGCCCCTATCATGACGTCCTCTACGTTATTGAAGAAGCCCTCCTCAACGATGACCCTCGCGCTCAGGGCATCGGCAACCTCGCGCACAGTGAAATGCTTAAGCTCCGGGGCGGCGGGGATGCTTCCCAGGACCTTGATCCCGCGCTCCTCCAGCAATGCCCTGGCCTCGGGCTTGAAGCTCATGTTCAGGATCACGCCCTTGAAGTTGATCTTGTAGGACTGCAGCAGCTGGGTGAGCATGACCAACTTGTCCATCGAGCCGGGCTGCTTGGCCGAGACCAGCACCACCTCGGCGTCGATGGCCTCGGCGATGGCCATGCCCGAGAGGTTGTGCAGGAAGCCGATCAGGATGTCCCTCGTACCCTCCACAAGCATGTCCCTTCCCGGCTCTTGGACCGCCTTATAGGATTCCACGATCTGGTCCATCGTGACGGGCTTGTAGATGTCATAGGCGAAGGGGGAGAGCTGCTCCTCGTCCGCCTTGAGCCCGAGGGCGTGTTTCATGAGATATGCGTCCTGGTCGATCAGCCTGTCTCCATCGGTCCTCAGCGTCTCCCGGAACGGCTTGAAGTAGCCGACCTTCTTCGGATGGTTGAGGGCCAGGCCTAACGCCACCATGCTCTTGCCCGACCTTTCGTTCACCGAACCCAAGAATAGCGTTTTCATGCTCCTTCCCTCCTAACTATAATGAGCGCGTCTACCGCGCTCACTCCATGCTCCAGGTCACCAACGATGACCGGGTTGATCTCCAATTCCGTGATGGCTGGAAAGTCCGTGGCGATCTGTGCCACCCGGACGATGACCTCCCTCAGGGCGGGGATGTCCGCGGGCTTCTTGCCCCTGGCCCCCGTCAAGATAGGGTAGGCCTTGATCGAGCTTATCATCTCCCACACGTCCACGTCCGAGAGCGGCACAATCCTCTGGGACACGTCCTTGAGGACCTCCACGAATATGCCCCCCAGCCCGAAGGTGATCACCGGTCCGAACTGGTCATCGCGTACCATGCCTACGATCACCTCGCGACCGGACTTCATCTGCTGGATGGAGACCCCGTCCACCCTCGCCCGAGGCGCCCTCTCCCTCACGCGTGCGAGCATAAGAGTAAACTGCTTGCGCACCTCCTCGTCGCTGCTGAGGCCCATGGCGACGCCCCCGATATCGGTCTTGTGCGCGATATCTGGCGACTCGACCTTCATCACCACTGGATAGCCGATCCTGTTGGCCATGGCCACGGCCTTGTCCTCGGTGTCGGCGAACGCCTCCTTCGGAACCGGCACGCCATAGGCCTTGAGTATCTCCTTGCCCTCGGCCTCGCTCAGGCTGACGCGCCCCTCCGACCTGGCCTTCTTCAGAACGCGGTCCACCTTCAACTTGTCGCCCCGAACGGTGGAGAATATCTCAGCCAGGTTGCGCTCCCTGGTCGCCTCGTACTCCACCATGGCGCTCAGCGCCCGGACCGCCCGGTCTGGGGATGGGTAATTGGGAATGCCTGATTGGCGCAAGATGGTTACGCCCTGATGCGCGTCCTCGCCCCCGACGAAGCAGGAGACTATGGGCATGGTCGCCCTTCCGGCGTAGGATGCGACCATCTTCGCGACCCCGGGTATGTCCACTAGGTCCGTGGGGGCCAGCAGGACAAGGACCGCCACCACCCCTGGATCATCCATCACGGTCTGCATGGCGAAATCGTAGCGGTCCGCCTTGGCGTCGCCGATGACGTCCACGGGGTTGTAGATATTCGCTTCCTCGGGTAGATAGGAGCGCAGCTTGTTCACTGTATCGGAGGTGAAGCTGGCCATCCTCAGCCCGAAATCGCCGCAGGCGTCCGCCGCCATGACTCCTAGGCCTCCCGCGTTGGTGATGATGGCGACACCCCCTCCCTGGGCCGGCAAAGGCATGTTGCTGAAGACTAGAAGAAGGTCGAAGAGCTCCTCGATATTGTGCACCCGGATGACCCCGGTCTGGCTCATGGCAGCATCGTAGACCCTATCGCTCGAGGATATCGCACCGGTGTGCGAGGATGCGGCCTTGGCCCCGGAGGCGGTCCTGCCCGCCTTCAGCGCTATGACGGGTTTGATGCGGGATGCGGCCTCCGCCTCCTCCATGAAGGCGTTACCATGGGCCATGCCCTCGACGTACATCCCTATCACCTTGGTGGATGGGTCGTTCCTCAGGTAGTGGAGAATGTCCGCCTCCTCCATATCCACCTTGTTGCCCACGCTGATGAACTTTGAGAATCCCACGTTGATCTCAGACGCCCAGTCCAACAGTGTGGAGCATATGGCCCCGGACTGCGACGAGATGCCGATGCTGCCCTCCTTCGGATAGTTGCGGGTGAAGGTGGCGTTCATCTTCTTCTGGGTGTTGATGAGGCCTAGGCAGTTGGGCCCAAGCACGCGGATTCCATGCTTCCTGGCAATCATCCCGACCTGATGCTCGAGCTCAGCGCCCTCCTTGCCCGTCTCCTTGAAGCCGGCGGTGATGATGATCGCCGCCTTGACCCCTTTCTGGCCACATTGCTCCATCACCCCTGGGACGAAGGTATTCGGCACGCACACGACCACGGCCTGCACCTCTTCCGGGATCTCGGTTACCGAGCTGTAGCACTTGACGCCGAGGATCTCATCCGCCTTCGGATTGACCGGAAATATCCTGCCCTCGTATTTCGAGTCCAACAGATTCCGGAGGACGATATGACCCACCTTCGTCTCCTCCTTTGAAGCGCCGATTATGGCGATGGAATCTGGTTCGAAGAGCTCCTTGGGCATTACCTCCGGGGATTGGCCAGAAGTGTATAAATAGAGTCGGGCTAGAAGCTTCCCAAAGTGTGTTGGTCCTGCAGCCTAATCTCCTTGGCCTTATGATGGATCCCTAGCATGTCCATGAGTTCGAGGGCGTTCTTGGCGGATTTCGATTTCCCATGATTGTTGAAGTAGACCCTGACCTTGTTGTAGTCCTTCTCCGCCTCCTTGATCCGCGGAACCCATGGTTCCAATTGCGGCTTGGTGTAGAGGTAATCATACCGGTTGATGCGGTAATCGTCCTCCTTCTCCTCACGGTACCATATGTCATAGTTGCGACCGTGGAACCTCGCGTAGGCATGGTCTGCGGTCTCCGCCTTTGTGATGGGGAAACCGGGCCCATCGATCAGGACGTTGGCTGTGTTCCTCTGCCTGAGGATGTCCAGGGCTTCCGGGACCACCTCCCTCCCGCTCTCATCCAACCAGCTGCGATGCCGGAACTCCACCGCATAGTCGATATTCGAGTGGTCCACGGAATCGAGGACCTTCTTCAGCATCACCAAGGTCTGCGCCTCGTTCTTGAAATAGGGCGACAACTGGATCAGGACCGCGCCCATCAAATTTGCATCGACAAGAGGCTTGGCGCAAATCCGTTCGAACGAGGCTGCCTGCTCCGCCGCCCGCTCGAATTCGAGCTTGACCATCGATTCGTGCGTGACGAGCTGAGGCATCTTCACTGAGTACTCGAAGCCCTCACGCCCCTCCGCCTTTTTGACCCAAGAGCGGACCATGAACTCGTTAGGAGGCCGATAGAACGTGGAATTGATCTCTACGGTGCGGAAGTGATTGGAGTAGTAAGCGAACCAGCCCGCCTTCTTCTTGGCCATGTCCACGGGATAGAAGCTCCCCACCCAGTCATCGTAGGACCAGCCGCTGCAGCCGACGAGGACGACCACGTGGTCCTCATACGACGGCTCTCAGATATAAGCCCTACATTAGATGCCAGTTAGAATCTCTTGCTGAAAGGCGCCTGAGCACTTGTTTTAAATACCTAAGCCTCTTAGATGAGTGCGCCTCCAACAAAAGCGAGGGTGACAGATGATCCCTAGAATCGGCTGGGGGCGTACAGTGCACCGTAATATGGGTCCCTGCAGGAACTGCGATGTGACATCGCGTCATGACTGGAGGACAACCCCGGCGCACAACACACAACCCCCGGCCTGGGTCAGTGCGGGGAGATCAGGGCTCAGCCCGTCCATGAACCGATCTGTTAAGGCCCGGGGGACACCTTCCGCAAAGTCTTTTCTTTCGACAAGAGGTTGAGGGCCTAAGATGGCCCGCTTCCAAAGACATGGCGACTGCAACCGATGTGGTGATTGCTGCAAGCCACGCTTCTTCGTGGACGAGGATGCCTGCGAATGGTACCGGGCTAACGGCCTGCCCGACAACGGCCAATGCCAGTTCCTGGCGCTGATCGATGGGCAATGGGCCTGCACTATTCACACTATTCGCAGCGATCACTGCCGCGCCTTCCCCTGGCATCCTGATAATCTGAAGGGGCTGTCGAACTGCTCCTACTGGTTCGAGGAGCTCCCCGACGATCAGTGAAGGTAGATGTGCCCTAGCCTCTTATTATAGACCCAGGGATCCTCGGTCTCCGCCCCTTCCTTGGCAGCGATGTACTGCTCCAGCTTGGCATCGGCATCATCCGCGAAATGGACGGCCACCGCCTCGGGGAACTGCGGCTTCTTGGGCGATCCGAACTCTGGTTGCCCATGGCTTGCCAGGACCAGATGGACCACTTTCAGCCTAAGGTTCTTCGGCATCCCATCCACCTTCTCGCACGCCCTCGACACCATCTCCGCCCCGATGATGATGTGGCCGCGAAGCATCCCATCCTCTGAGACGTCGATGTTGGTGGAGACCTCATACTCCTCGATCTTGCCGACGTCATGGAGCAGGGCACCCGTCAGCAACAGGTCGCGGTCGAGCTTGGGATACTGGTTGGCTAGGAACTCGCAGATCTGTACCACGTTCAAGGTGTGCTCGACCAGCCCGCCCACCCAATTGCAATGTAGCCACATGGAGGCGGGAGCGGCTTTGAACCTAGCCACGAACTCCTCGTCGGAGAAGAAATAAGCCAGGAGGGCCTGCAGATGCTTGTTCTGCACCTTGCGGACATGCGAGTTCAGCTGCGACATCATCTGCTCCACGTCCCTAGAGGCGCGGGCGACGAAGTCGGTAATATCGAACGCCCCCTTCGGCACCTTCTCGAGAAGCCCTCTCTTGTCGGGGCTGATGCCGATCTCGAGAGCCTCGCGATAGGAGGAGACCATGCCCCTGACCCTCACGACATCGTCCGATTCGAAGCTCTGGTAAAGAGACCGTACGCCGGCCTCGTCCTTAGGCCCCCAGTACTTGGCGGTCATCTCGCCCGTGCGGTCTGCCAGGCGCACCTCGAACACGAACCCCTTTGTGTAGGCTTTGGGAGGCTTCTTGAACTTCACCGAGAATAGGGAGTCCACTTCCTCTCCCTCCTTCAGGTCCCGGATGAACTGGCTCTTCTTCATCGGCTCCATCATGATTCGGTCATCGACCCCACTCGACATAGCTTTTTCGCATGCCAGCAAGGCACCGGCTGGAGCGAACATGAGGTGTTAGGCCACCGAGTCCAAAGCCACCTTCTTCAGCCAGCTCTCCGCCTCGCGCCAGCGGGGGTATCGGCGCTCCTCGCGTTTGAAATCGGCGTCGTGGTAGGAGCGCAGAGAGTCGGTGCCCATCTTCAGGTGCAGCATCTCGTGGAAGAGAACGTACTCCGCCACATAATCCGGCACTTCCTTCCTGTCCAAGGCCGAGGATATCGCCACGACCTTCATCAGTACGCTGCAATAGCCCATTCGGAACCGGTTGGGCTTGTCGGTCCAGCTGAGGAATGTATCTTGTCCGTTCTCCACCAGCCCTTTCCTGCGCAGGGAGCTCAACAGGACGTCCAGGTCATAGACCTCTCCGAAGGAGGAGAAGGTCAGGTTCCTGCTGCGCCTGAGGTACTTCTCTTGGTTCAGGCGTACGAACTCATCGGAGCGGAGATAGTCCCTGACCCGGGGCGTATAGACCTCCCGCCTTTGCTTCTGGATGCGCGTGAAAAGGCAGGCCGCGAAATCCTGGATGATCACCTGGTCTGCGTCTTGGAGATAGTCCGTGACCTTGAAGGTGGCCTCCGAGCCCATCCTCTGCCAGGTGGTCTTGAACTCCTTGAATGGGTAGTAACTGGCCTCAACGTCAACGAACCCGAACCGCCTTCCCACTTGCTGGAAGGCCTCTTCCATGACCTCTCTATTCATCCTTTTCCCTCTTGGCGGGAAGGAGCTTTCGACCATGACCTTTCTCGCCCACGAGCTAAGTCCCTTGCCCATCGTATATCCAGTGCGCGTACACGCAGGTTACCGAGACCGCGGCCTCGAGCATGTCCCCGACCGATTTTGGCTCGAAGCTCTTGCAGAGAGCGCTGTCGCGACACCTGTGGACCTAGGGCAGGGGGGCATCCCATTCCTCCAAGCCCTTTATCACTTCCAGCGTAGCGCTTCGGCGCTCGATAAAGCTTCCCTTCTCGTAGCGGGGGACGCGATCGAGCAGCAGCGCAGAGCACCTTAAGGATAGACATCGAAACATGCTCGACCGTTGGCTGATGTCCAAGCGAGGTCCATGCCGACGAAGCGCATATCCCCGCGCCTGAGGGCGGATATCCATCCTGCCGTCGCGGCATTTTATATTTCTCAATATATATTGTAATGGCAAAGCTTTGAAATACCCATCAGGTAAATCCTCCTGCTGGAAGGGATGGAAAGCTTATCCAGGGACGACCGGGACAAGCATCTTATCACCAGGGGCAACGTTGACGGCATCGTCTCTGCGGCCCTTTTCCTTGGGGTCTTTCCCTCCTCTAAGATTAGCTTCGTGACCTCGCCATCGGCCGGAGCGAAGGTCCTAGCCATGGACGATAGCTCATCAATGATATACCTGTCCGACCTGGCCCTGGTGCCCGAGTTGGAGGCGCGCATGTGCGAGGCCCAGGACCGAGCAGAGGTCGTGTCCATTGACCACCATCAGGCCCACGTCTCACCGGCTGAGGGCATGGTGGTGGTGCAGCAGGGCGTGAGCGCCGCCTCTGTGCTCTACCAGCACTTCCACCTCAACGGGCAATACAAGAAGCTGGTGGCCATCGCTGACCTGGTGGAGTTCTGCCGCACGCCCCTGTTGGGGGACATGGAAGCGCTCCATGGTGCCAAGAAGATCGAAGACGAGGCAAGGACCTTAGATTTCTCGTGGCGGCTGGACATCGACGACGACCTCTATCGCCTGCAGGCGGCCATGCACCTCTCCAAGGGGGTGTGGCCAAGCGAGGTGGGCATGATTAGGCGCCGCTACCTCCAGGTGGTGAACGAGCAGCGCTGGCCCAAAGCCCTGGCCCGGGTCGAGGGGAACATGAGGGTGAGGGGGTCGATGGGGCTGCTCCACTGCCGCGACAAGAACCGCTCGCTCTACGGCTTCGGCACCAGGGCGCTGGTGGAGGTCGCACGCGAGCATGGATGCAGCTACGCGGTGATGGTGAACGAGAGGAAGCAGCATTCCTCGGTCAGCATGCGCGGGCTCTCGCCTGATGGCGTCAACCTAGGAAGGTTCGTGGAGGACTTCACCGACGAGTTCGGGGTGGAGGGCGGGGGTCACCCGACGAGCGCGGGCGCGCGCATTCCAGTGGAGACGACGGACCTCTTCCTGCAGAGATTCATCTCTATCTCATCCCTGTAGATTTTTCGTGCACTCTCTCCACCTTCTCTTCCTCGATCTCCTCGCGCTCCTCCTCTTCCTTCAGCTTGCGCTCCTCGACGGTGGAGGTCACGACGCGCTTATAGATCAGCACCGGACATTTGGCGTTCTTGATTATCTTGTCCTGAATGGGGCCGAAGTCGAAGTGTTCCCATGACCTGACCGCGGAGGTGCCCATGACCAGCAGGTCGTATTCCAAGGATTCGCCCACCACTCCGCCCACTATAGTCTCCGGATGGATCTCCTTGGTTATGACCGGGACGCCCGCAGCTTCGATGATGCCCGTAAGGCGCTGGGCGTAGTCCCTGTCCTTCTTGAGGTACTTATCATTGATTATGGCATTGAGGATCGTTACCCTCGATGAGTTCGCCACTGCTATGTCCGCGGCGACGGCTGTGGCCGAGGAGACATGCCAAAGTCCACCGGAGAGGATGAGGATACTCTCTGGCCGGAGGCGCTCCTCCGCGCGGAGGACGATCACGTCGCAGGGCGTACGCCGCACCATGTCGTCCATCTTGCGCCCCAAGATGCGTTTCTTGGTATGGGTAAAACCTTTCCATCCCATGAGTATCATATTGGCCTGCTCCTCTTGTGCCGTCTCGATTACCGCGGTGACGACCTCGTGGGAGATGGCCACTAGGGCGCGCGTCGGAATGCCGCGCGCCTCGGTCTGGTTCTTCAGCTTCTCCAGCATCTTTTTCTTCTCTTCGACCATCTTCGGATCGACTGCGTCCAACGGCACGGCGGTGGGTACCTCGACAATCGAGGTGAAGAGTATCTCGCCGTTATGTCTTCCAGCCAAGATACAGCCCATGTCGATTATAGCCAAGTTAGGTTCGTCCACCGGGATCAGAACACGATACTTCTTTAGCTCGTTCGTGGACATGGGTGTGCGCTCTGGCACGGAGACGCGCTCTATCTCCTTGCGGCCCTTCGCGAAGTAGTGAAGGAGCAGTCCTGCGAATATGACCGCCATGGCCAAATACCATGCGAGTGGCTCGTAGCTAAATAGGGCCACAGCCAGGAAGAGCTTCGTGCCAATCCCGACCAGCGGAATGATTGGGAACCAAGGGGTGATGAAATGCCTCTTCACATCGGGCCTCTTCTTCCTGAGGGTCAAAGCGGCGACGTTCACCAATGTGAACAGGAGCAGGATGAGGATATCCGCCACCGCCGCCACAGAGGCCAACGGCAGCGCAAGGACAGCGAAGACGATGATGACCCCGCTCACCACCAGGGCCGTGGAGGGGGTCTGGTTTCTCCGATGAAGTTTTCCGAAGGCACCTGGAAGGTTGCCATCGCGGCCCATGGCGAAGGAGACCCGAGAGGCCGAGAAGACAATGGAGTTCACGGCTGCGATGGAGCCAATGATGATGCCGATGGAAATGAGCGCGCCTCCCAACACTGGGACAGTCAAATCTGATGCCGCCACGAGCGCGTTCTCACCCTGTGCGGCGGTCTCTTGCCAGCCGAGCACCGCTAAGGTAATAATGGCCACAGCGACGAAAATGACGCAGCTGATCGAGATGCAGAGGAACATCGCTCGCGGGACGGTCCTCTCCGGGTTCTTGGCCTCCTCCCCGGTCTGGGCCACGACCTCGTAGCCTTCAAAAATCATGAAGGTGAAAGCCATGGATGTTGCCACGCTCATGGAACCGAAGGCGAAGAAAGGAGAATAGGCGTCCGAGGCGACGCCATTGCCGAAAACGTAACCGACGGAGAAGGCTATGAAAAGACCCAGTATTCCGATCAGGAACACAGAGACCAAAATTTCCGATCTTCCTGCGCCCTTTACACCTCTATAATTGAGATAGATGAATGCAATGGCGATCAGAGCAGCAAAGAGCTTGCCAACAGCATCTGGAGACAATCCGAAGAAGTCGATGTTGTACTGCTCGAATAGAGCGGTGACGCCGACGCCGAACCCAAGCGCATAAACCGCGCAAGCAATACAGTGCCCTACCCAGGACATCCAGCCTCCCAGGAAACCGAAGGGAGGGAAGAGGCCTTCCTGTATCCATAGGTATCCTCCTCCAGTCTCTGGGAAGGCACTAGAAAGCTCGGCATAAGCCATGGCGGTGAAGAGGGTGACGAAGAAATTCAGTATGAACGCTAAGATGATGGCAGGGCCAGCGATCCCGACCGCGATACCTATCAGAACGAATATCGAGGAACCTATGTTCGGCCCGATGCCGATCATCAGCACCTCGAGGAGGCCGAGGTCTCGCCGTAGTGCTACCTCGACGCCACCAGAGTCTGTACTAGGAGGCTTGCCCACCTCGATTCTCTCAACCATACTATTAAAGGGGGCTTATTCAAAGGCGTCCAGATAATGGTTTGCCAAGCCGTCGAGAGTGCTGGATAGCTTCCGATCGTTCGAATTCTAAACAAATGACCTGGACAGGTCTAGTTTCTATAGCAACGGTTCTGGTTGCTTCTTTTGGTCAAGGGCAGGGAGTTGGGATTGCCCGATGAGGAGCTTATCCCTCATATGGAGGGCGCGGTTCAACACCAGCCTCTTGCCCTCAACGGTCAGGGCGAAGACCGGTATCCCGGTACCGATCTGGATCAAGGCTTTCGGTCCAACGACCTCCCTGACCCATTTCGAGGCGCAGCCCCAGACGATGTCGCACCCATTGGCGAGCTGTTGCGCCTTCGCCCTGCTTATGCCCGTTGTATGGACAGCCAGTATGATGGGGACGTTGCCAACCTCCCTCCCCTTGGCCCTCAATGCCGCAACATCACGGGACCTGTCCCCGGAGATGGTCACCGCCACCTTCTCGTAGCCGTGCTGCAAGGCCAGCTCGTATCCTCGCACCTGGTCTATCTTGCAGCTTCCGAGGGTCAATGCCCCTTTGCGTTCCAACCTCCTCCTGGTTGCCGGTATCTCTTCTGTCTCCAAGACCCCGGTCATGTGGGCGCCGATCGCCTGAAGCACCTCCGGTTTCTCGGTCACGACCGTGCCTACCCCCTCGCACACGATCACCGCCGCGTCCAACGTCCCCTCTCGCAACGCGTCGTTGATCATCTCCGACGCGCCGAAGCTCACCGGGTCGTCCTCGAGAGAAAGGGTCCTCTTGGAAGTGTACATCCCTAGCTCCTTGATATGGGACTCCAGCACGCGCTTGACCGTCCCTTCGTCCTCGCTCTCGCAGCCGTACAGGTTCTTGCGCAGGGGGCAGCGCTTGACCTGGGGGGGACTGAGCACCGTCACCTGGCCGTCCTCGATCAGGACCTTGCTCTTAGCCATCTCCACCTTGTGCTTGGCCAGGGGCTCACGCCTCCAGGAGGATGTGCTTGCGCATGATCAGGTTGTTCCGCTCCCGGGAGACCAGGCGGTAGCCCATGCGCTCGTAGAAGGCCTTGGCCGTGTCGTTGGTGCTTTGGACGCAGAGCTCGACGCCCTCCAAACCAGACCTTCCTGCCAGCTCCTCGATGCGCTCCATCATGCTCCTCCCCACACCCGTCCTCTGCAGGTCGCGGACCACCTGGATCGAGACCACGAACAGATAGTCCCCTCTCCGGTCCAGGCAGTAATAGCCCACGATGCGGTCTTCGCGCTTCAGGACCTCGGTCATAAGGCCTTGGTCCAGAAGGGTCTCGAGAAGGGTCTCGTCCTTCCACTCCAGGCCCCAAGAGGAGAGGATGATCTGGGACATGTTCTCCCTGGTCATCCTGAGGAGGTAGGGGATGTCACCCCGCTCTAGTGGCGCGTAGCAGCAAGGAGCGCTCACGAGACCCCTCTAAGCAAGGGTTGGAAATAAACCCTTCGTAGTTTTTTTCAGTGTGCTGGCCTAGCTCACAATTTAATCTCTAAGCGATGCTTTTCTGGCAATATTTTAAATAGTGAATGTTGTTGATGAGGGGCAAGGTGAGCGACAAATGGTAACAATCACTCCCGAGGCTAACAAGTACATCAACGATCTCTTATCCAAGAACAACAAGCAAGGCTTTGGCATTAAGATCTACCTCTCCGGCATGGGCTGCTCAGGACCTCAGTTCGGCATGTCCTTCCAGGAGGGTAAGAAGGAAGGGGACATCGAGCAGAGCTCGGATGGCTTCAGCGTATTCTACGACCAGGAGACCCGCGAGCTCCTGGACGAGTGCACCGTCGACTTCATCGAGACCCCTTACGGCTCGGGCCTGATCGTCAACAATCCCAACGCCTCGAGCTGCAATACCTGCGGCGGCGGTTGCCACTAGATTTCGCGCACCCGCCCACAATCCTTTTCTATCTTCTTCTTAATGGTCAGACGTGTTCGTTGAGCATCAGCTCATCAAGCCCGATGCCATTGAGGATCGCGACTATCAGAGGACTCTCTCGGAAATAGCCTCCAAGGAGTCCGCCCTGATCGTGCTCCCCACTGGCATGGGCAAGACCGTGGTGGCCTTAAGGGTCGTGGCCAACGTCCTCCTGAAGGGGGGGAAGGCACTTTTCCTCGCTCCCACGAAACCCTTGGTGGAGCAGCACGCCTCCTATCTCAAGGAATTCCTGGTCGGGAGGAAGGTGGGCGTGATGACCGGGGAGAACCCGCCTGAGGAACGAGAGGCGATCTGGATCGAGAGCGACGTGATCGTCTCCACCCCCCAGGTGGTGGCGAACGACCTTCGCTACGAAAGGGTGGACCTTCGCGAAATCAAACTGATCATATTCGATGAGGTGCACCGGGCCGTAGGCGGCTACGCCTATGTCGACGTGGCCGCTGCCTATCGCGACTATGATGGGCTGGTGCTAGGCATGACCGCCTCACCTGGGAGCAACCGTGCTCGCATCCAGGAGGTCTGCGCCAACCTCGGCATCGACCGAATTGAGCTCCGCAGCGAGTCCGATCCGGACGTGGCCAAGTACGTCCACGACATCCAGATCGACGCCATCGAGGTAGAGGTCCCGCCGGACATGAAGCGGGTGATCTTCTTCCTGAGGGCACTGTTCGAGAAGTACGTCGCAGAGCTGGTGCAGCTGAAGGCCGTGGACCCCAAGCGACCGGCGAACCGCAAGTACCTGCTGGAGGTGGGAAGGGCACTGCAGCTGCGCAGCCGCTCAGGAGAGCGTCACCGCAATCTGTTCCGGGCGATGAGCCTGCAGGCGATGGCCGTCAAGGTGGACCACGCCCTCGAGCTAGCCGAGACGCAGGGAGCGACCGCCCTTCGCGAGTACCTGAGTCGGCTTCGTGCCGATTCTGAGTCCGAGGAGGGATCGAAGGCCTCGAGGGAGATCGTCAAGGCGGCCGAGTATGTCAAGGCCGTGGAGCTGGTGCACCAGATGCGCGGCGAGCACCCCAAGCTATCGAGGATCATGACCATCGTCGCCCGCCAGATCCAAGAGAAGCCGGAATCGCGCATCATCGTCTTCACTCACTACCGCGACACCTGCGAACTGATGGCCTCGAAGCTGTCGGAGGTGGAGGGCGCTAAGGTGGCCAAGCTGGTGGGCCAGGCGGACCGGGGGAAGGAGAAAGGGTTGAAGCAGAAGGAGCAGATCGGCGTCCTGGACCAGTTCCGCAGCGGGACGAGCAACGTCCTCGTGGCCACCAGCGTGGGCGAGGAAGGGCTGGACGTGGCCAACACCGACCTGGTGATCTTCTACGAGCCAGTGCCGTCCGAGATCAGGTCCATACAGCGTCGGGGCAGGACCGGGCGCAAGCGCTCCGGGAAGGTTGTGGTGCTCGTGACCAGAGCAACGAGGGACGAAGCCTATCTCTATGCCAGCATCAACAAGGAGAGGGCGATGAGGAGAGGCCTGAGCCGATTGCAGCACAGCATGGAGGTCGAGGCCGCCTTGGACAACGAAGAGAAGGATGACGAGGCTGCCAGGCAAGAGCAAAGGAAGGGCGGGCAGAGCCACCTCCAGGACTTTTAAGAAAGGGAGGGCCGGTGGGTCCAGTGCCTTAGTGACTATATCGGGGTGTGAATTCCGATTCATCAAGGTTCATTAGGGGTGGTCCCCGCTGGTCGGTTGGTAATGATTTGTCCATTAAAATATAATTTTCCTCAAATTAATACCCAGTAAAAAATCTTTTAACCTCGATATATCATTCACCCTCTCTCATTTCTATGCGTTGGAAAGCCATGTTTGCTTGAACCCTCTCTTCGGCAGAATTACCTTTATCTGCCGCCAGACGCTCTAAGTGGGCATGCTCTTCCAGGAGCTCGCCCAAGTATACGAGCAGGTGGAGGCGCGCAGCTCCCGGTTGGAGATGACCGATATATTGGCCAACTTCTTCCGTAACGTCGAGTGCGCCTCCCTGCCCAAGGTGATCTACCTCACCCAGGGCCAGCTCTACCCTGATTTCTACCCTAACAAGCTCGGTCTCGCCGACCGCCTCCTCCTAAAGACCATGGTCATGGCCTCTGGGATGAGAGAGGAGCAGATCCAGGAGATCTGGCTCAAAGAAGGGGACCCTGGCATAGTCGCCCAGAAGGTTTTCCAGACCAGGAAGCAGAGGACGTTGTTCTCCGAGCCCCTTACCTTGGAAAGGGTCTACGAAGGCCTGGTGCGGATCACCGAGGCCGAGGGCGGCGGCTCGCAGGACCTGAAGATGAAGCTCCTGGCCAAGCTGTTGAGCGATGCCACCGTGGAGGAGGCCAAGTTCATCTCCCGCATCGTGACCGGGAAGATGCGCCTGGGCGTGGCGGCGATGACCGTAGTGGACTCCCTGGCCGTGGCGTTCGCCACCAAGGAGGACCGTGGCGCGGTGGAGCGGGCATTCAACATCTCCTCGGACCTGGGGAAAGTGGCCCAAATGCTATGCGCCGATGGGATCGAGGAGATCAAGGCGATGAAGGTCCAGGTTGGGAGCCCGATGCGGGCCATGCTTGCGGAGCGCCTGCCCTCGCCCAAGGAGATCCTGGACAAGCTGGGCGGCCAGGCGGCCTTCGAGTACAAATACGATGGGGTGAGGGTCCAGGCTCACATCACGAAGAAGGGCATCACCATTTACTCGCGCAGGTTGGAAGACCTAACAGCTCAGTTCCCAGACGTGGCCAAAGCCCTGCGTAAGGCGTTCAATGGCGAAAGCGCGATCGTCGAGGGCGAGTGCGTCCCGGTGGACATGAACACCGGCGAGATGCTGCCCTTCCAGGAGGTCTCGCACCGACGAGGCAGGAAGCATGGGCTTGAGGATGCCATCGAAGATTACCCTGTCAAAGTGTTCCTCTTCGACTGCGCCCTGAAGGATGGCGAGGACCTGACCTCCAGGCCGTATCTGGAGAGAAGGAGGATGCTGGAGGCGAGCTTCGCTCCAACGGAGGAGGTGGGCTTCTCCGAGATGAAGGTGCTGGGGGACGAGGGCGCCGTCGAGGCATTCTTCCATGAGGCCTTAAGGGACGGCTGCGAAGGCCTAATGGCCAAGTCGGTGGAGGAGGGCTCCATCTATCGAGCTGGATCGCGAGGCTTCCTCTGGATCAAGTACAAGAAGGAGTACAGGTCGGAGATGACGGACACCGTGGACCTGGTGGTGGTCGGTGCATTCGCGGGCAGGGGGAAGCGCGCAGGCGTCTACGGAGCCCTTCTGATGGCCACTTACAATGAGAAGGACGACAGCTTCGAAACCGTCTGCAAGCTTGGTTCAGGATTCGACGACGAGACGCTGGCCAAGCTTCCGCCCATGCTCGAGGGCTACAAGCTGAGCTCGGTCCATCCTAAGGTCGTCTCCAAGATGGAGCCAGATTATTGGTTCGAGCCTGAGGTGGTCCTAGAGGTACTCGGCGCCGAGATAACCATCAGCCCCATACACACAACTGCCATGTCAAAGATCAGGGAGGGGGCGGGCCTGGCGATAAGGTTCCCGCGCTTCACCGGCCGCATAAGAGATGATAAGAAACCGCGGGAGGCCACCACCAGCAGCGAGCTGGAGGGCATGTACCGCCGACAGCTCAAGACGGTAGACAGCTGAAGACAGGAAAATTTTGTGGCCTATTTTGTAATTGTAACGGAAAAATATCGGATTTTTTGTACGAATGACTTATAAACGCGTAATCGATTTATATAATGTCCATTAAAATTGCGGATATGGTTACAATGACTGAGTATGGAGAACAAGAGATCACGAAGATCACAGTTAAGGATATTACTGCGAATCCCGCCCCCTTAGGGCTCATTGGCTTCGGCATGACGACGGTGCTGCTCAACCTTCATAATGCTGGAGCCTTTGGCCTGAGCACGGCAATCCTCGCAATGGGCATATTTGTCGGCGGGCTCGCCCAAGTCATCGCGGGGATGATGGAATGGAAGAAGGGCAACACCTTCGGGACCACGGCCTTCACCTCCTATGGGTTCTTCTGGCTGGCTCTGGTAGGACTGCTCATCCTGCCTGAGCTGGGGATAGGCGAGGCGGCCGACAAGACCACGATGGCCTGGTTCCTCGGGCTTTGGGGCGTTTTCTCAGCCGTGCTCTTAATCGCCACCTTGCGCATGAATCGCGCCCTCCAGTTCGTGTTCGCTTCGTTGGCACTTTTATTCTTCACCTTGGCGCTTGGTGACGCCTTGAACGACCCGACCATCACCCAGGTAGCGGGATATATCGGGATAGTATGCGGCTTATCCGCAATGTACACCGCCCTGGCGCAGGTGTTGAACGAAGTGTATGGCCGGGAGCTTGTGCCGCTGGGCTCGGTGAAGAAAGTAAAGACCAAGCAGGCGGTCCCTGTGGACATGAAGTCGGCGGGGAAGTAGTACATCTCCTCCGGATGGGAGAGGGCCAGTCCCCACCCCAACCCTCTCCCATCCAAACATTTATTACTGTGCCGATAATAGCCACCGACCATGGAGATCGAGCTTCTCGAAAAGGATAAGGACTCCATCAAGATCCTGATCAAGGAGGCGGACATGACCTTGATCTCACCCTTGGTAAAAGAGCTCCTCGAGGACGAGCTGGTAACTGAGGTAAAGTACACTGCCGCGCACCCCGACCTGGGATTCCCCACTTTGTACGTCAAGGTCAGCAGCGGCAAGCCGCAGACGGCGCTCAAGCGCGCCGCCAAGTCCCTTTCCAACACCTTCAAGGAGTCGAAGGAGAAGTTGGCGAAGGAACTCAAGTGACCTCTTTCTCATGGGATTCCTGGCGTGCACTACCACTGAGGCCCTCATCGGGCTAGAGGTATTCTACACCGACACTCCAGGCACGAAAGGCAGACTGAAGCGCGATATAGAGGACTTCGTCGTCGACGAGATATCGCAGCATCCGCCCGAGGACCCCTCAGGCAGGTTCACAATCGCCAAGGTGACGTCGACCAACTGGGAGACCAACCGCTTGGTGCGCCAGATGGCCCGCCAACTGGGCATCTCGCGCAACCGCATCTCCTTCGCTGGCACAAAGGACAAGAGGGCGGTGACCTCGCAGCTCATATGCTTCGAGGCGCCATTGGAGGACGTCCTGGGGCTAAGGATGCACCAGGTCGTGGTCGAGGGCGCCTATCGCTCGCGCAAGAACTTGACCATCGGCGATCTGATCGGCAACGCCTTCAAGATCAAGGTGACGAGCTGCGCCCTGTCCGGGGATCGGCTGCTCTCCGAAGCCTCTGAAACCTTGGGCCAGCTGGGGTCGTTGGGCGGCTTCCCCAATTTCTTCGGCGTGCAGAGATTCGGCTCCTTGCGCCCTATCACGCACATCGTCGGCAGGCACATCGTCCGCGGGGAGTTCGAGGAGGCCTGCTTGGCCTACGCCGCCAACCCCGTGGCGGAGGAGAGCGAGGAGGCCAAGGAGGCTAGGAGATACATCCAAGAGACGAGGGACTACCAGGGAGCCCTCAGGCTGCTACCTCGTCAGCTCACCTTCGAGCGTACCGTGGTGGAGCATCTGGCGAAGGACCCTATGGATCATCCGGGGGCGATCCGCGCCCTCCCCCGGAACCTGCAGATGATGTTCGTCCACGCCTACCAGGCGTTCATGTTCAACCGCATCCTCAGCGAGCGCGTCCGCCGAGGGATCCCCCTGGACGCTCCGGTCGTCGGGGACGTGGTCCTGCCCATGGACAAGCACGGGCTTCCTGACCACGACAAGCCAGTCCCGGTCACCAAGCACAACCTGGACCTCGTCGCATCCCAATTGAGGAACCGAAGGGCGAGCGCGAGCGCGGTCCTCTTCGGATCGGAGAGCGTCCTCTGCGAAGGCGAACCGGGAGAGATCGAGAGGTCCATCATCGCGGAGGAAGGCGTGAGGAGGGAGGACTTCGTCGTCCCCCTCATCCCAGAGTGCTCTTCCACCGGCAGCAGGAGGGAGCTGGTCGCGCAGTTCCACGAGCTGCGGTACCAGGCGTCCGAGGACGCGCTGGAGCTGTCCTTCTCCCTAGGGAAGGGCTGCTACGCCACCTGCCTGCTGCGCGAGGTCATGAAGGCGGACATGATCGAGGCCGACCGGGCGACCTATCTAGAATCGACGGAAGACTCAGCCGAGCAATAGGGCATATCCTACAATCGGCTCCAGTCCCTCGGTTGGGGCTCGGGCGCCTGCTCCTCTTCCTTCTCTTCTTCCTGAGGTTCATCTGCGGCGGGCTCTGCCTCCTCCTTCTCCTCTGAGGCCTCCTTGGCCTTCGGCTGCGACTTCTTCTTCGCCGGTCCGGTGCCGAGGTCCGCCTTGCATCTGGGGCACGCTCCGGAAGAGGTGCACTCCTTGCACAGGACAGAGCCGCAGTCGGGGCACTTCATGACCGCGATGCCGCCATGGAAGAGGCACCTCCTGCCCTTGAGGTCGGACTCCTGTGCCTTGCGCTCCGTGGCGCGCTTCTCCTCCTTGTAGGACTTGTTGTAGACGTCCGGCTCGTCGTAGGCGGACTTGCGCTTTGGCGCCGGGGCCTCCTGCTCCATCTCCTCCTCGGCCTTGGCCGTTGCCCTCTCCACCAGGTCCTGGCCGGAGACGTCGACCGCTTCCACCGGCTCCTCGTGCAGCTCTCGGACCCTGACCTTCGGCGCACGGTATCCGCGCCGCCCGCGGAATGTGTCCGAGTAAGCCATGAGCCTTCTCGCGGTGTAGATGCCTACCTGCATGTTGTGCATAATGCCAATGACCGAACGCTGGTCCTCGGGTAGGCCCATCACCTGGCGCAGGAGCTTCTCCGTCTCCCCGTCCGGCTTGTCGGCGGCGAACTGCATCTTGTTCACCGACTCTATGTATGAAAGGACCTTCTTCGCGCCCGCGACATCGATCCCTGGCAGGTACCCCTTGACATCGGCCAGGTTGAGGCCGTGCTGTGCCACGAAGGGGTTGCTGTACGCTTCCAGCAGCACGGTCCGCGAGGCGCTCTCGTACTCCTTGAGCTCCTCGGGGGAAAGCGCCCCCACCGACACGGGGACGCTCTCCTCCAGGTAGGCGAAGACCGCGTCCAGGTCCGAGTAAGGTATGCCGCACTCCCGGAAGGCGTCCTCCTTGGATATCTCGCCGCCGCGGCGGAACTCCACCTCCAGCACCTTCTCCGCGTACTTCTCGACCTGCTCCTTCTGGCGGTGCTCGCCAGCGATCCTCAGACCCTCCTTGGCCGATTCCATGTCCGGGTTCAGCTCCAGGGCCTTCTCGAATGCTCTTGTCGCCTGGTCGGAGGAGCCGATGCGCAAGAGCACCATGCCCTTGCCGTTCCAGGAGAACGGGTCGTTGGGGTCCAGGCCGATGGCGGTGTCGTAGGATTTGAGGGCCTCATCGTCCCTGCCGAGCTTCTCCATGACGCTGGCGCGGGCGATCCAGCCCTTCTTGTTGTTGGGGTCGATTCTCAGCGAGCGTTCGATGGCCTCCGCCGCCTCCTCGTAGTCGCCCAGCTTGGCGTGCATGGAGCCCAGGCGGGCCCATATGCCCCCGTCCTGGTCGTCGATGGCCAGTGCCTTACGGTAGCATTGCAGGGCGTCCTGAGGGCGCTGCAGCTCCTCCAGGGCGCGCCCCTTGGAGCTGTAGACCGCTGGCTCCTCTAAGCCGGCCTCTAGCGCGCGGTCGAAGCACTGCACCGATTGCGCGAACTGCCCCAGCTTGAGCATGGCCAGCCCCTTGTATTTCCATATCTGGCCATCGCGGTGGTCCAGGGACAGGGCCTTGTCGAAGGACGATATCGCCTCGTCATACCGCTCCAGTGAGGCCAGCGCCCTCCCCTTGTCGGAGTGGTACTGGGCCACCTCCGGGTTCATGGCGATGCAGCGCTCGAAGATCTCCAGCGCCGAAGGATAGTTGTGCTGTAGCAGGTAAGCCCGCCCGGCGTTGTCCAAGGTCCTGGAGTCGTTGGGGTCGAGGTTGAAAGCGGCATCGAACGCCTGAACGGCCTCGGCGTGCCTTCCCAGCGTGACCAGCGCCAGACCCTTCTTGTTCCAGATGACCTTGTCGCCGTCGTCGAGCCGGAGGGCGGCGTCGTACTCCCTCACCGCTTCCTCCGTCCGACCGAGCTTGTCCAGGGCTAAGGCCTTGTCCGCCCTGGCCGCTCGGTTGTTGGGGTCCACCATGATGATGTCGTCGCAGATCTTCACGATCTCCTCGGGAGTGCCCTTGTGGAACAGGGCGACCTTCTTAAGCTCCAGTAGGTTAATGGACCCCGGCTCGAGCTCCAGGGCTCGGTCGAAGGAGCGGATGGCCTCGTCGAACCTGTCCAGTTTCTGCTCGGCCAGCCCCCGGTCTACCCAGGCCTTGACGTTCTTGGGGTCCAGTTTGACGATCTTGTCCGAGACCTTGACGATCTCCTCATAGCGGCCGAGCTGCTTGAGGCAGTCCTTCTTCGCCTCGAGCACCTCGACGTCCTTGCCGCTGATAGCCAAGGCGTCGTCGAAGGCCAATATCGCCTCCTCATAGCGCCCGAGCTTGGAGAGCGCCCGCCCCTTCCTCACCAGGAGGAAGTGGTTCTTGGCGTCCACCGTTAGGGCGACGTCGTAGCACTTGAGGGCCTCGTCGCAACGGTCTAGGAACTCGAGGGCCACGCCCTTTGATGTCAATAGATTGGGATCGTTGGCGTCGCTCTGCAACGCCTGGTCGTAGGTGGCCACCGCCTCCTCGTATCGATGCGCCCCTTCCAGCGCCAAGCCCTTTGAGTAGAGCAGGCGCTTGTCGCCGGGCGAGAGCTGGGTCGCGTATACGAAGGCCTCCACGGCCTCATCGGGCCGGCCTAATGCGAAGAGGCTGTCCCCCTTGACCCTGAGGAAGATCACGTTGAGGGGATAGCGCTCTGCGCCCTTGGTGGCGATTTCCAGCGCCTCCTGGTAACGATCCTTGGAGTAGAGGGCGATGGACAGGTCGGCCATTACCTCCTGATCCTCAGGCCACTTCGCCAGGATCGATGAATAGACGTCGATGGCCTCGTCCTTCCTCCCTAATCGGTCCAGGGCGATGGCCTTGTCCTCCAGCGCCTCTTTGTTGTTGGGGTTGACGGCCAGTACCCTCTCGCAGCTCCGGAGCACGTCCTTGTCCCGCCCTAGGTGCTTATAGGCTTCCTTGGCTGCCACCAATGCGCTCTCCCTCTCGGGCTGGATCTTGATGGCCTTCTCCAGGGGCTTCACCGATTCCTCGTACTCGCCCTTGAGGAAGTGGGCCATGCCCAGGTCGTAGAGCGTGTTAGAGTCCTCGCTGTGATGCTCGAAGGTCTGGCCAGCGACGGCGATGACCTCGTCGTGACGTCCCAGCTCCTTGAGGACGGTGCGCTTCCTCTCCAAGAGGTCGCGGTCGTTGGGGTGCTTGGTGAGGCCGTCGTTGATGGCCGAGAGGGCGTCCTCGTAGCGGCCCAGCTTCATGAGGGCTCCGATCATGATGGTCTCGGTGAGAAGGTCGTCCTTCTTCAGAGCGAGTATCCTGGCGGAGTTGACCACCACCTCGCTGTGGCGGTCCAAAGAGCGGAGAACGTTGTTCTTGCCCTCCAGCGCCTCCAGGAAATCCGGGTCCAGCTCCAGGGAACGGTCGTAGGACTTGAGGGCCTCGTCATAGCGATTGAGCGATTCGAGCAGCGACGCGACCTCCATCCAAGTGTGCTTGTCCGCCGGGTTGGAGCGCAACGCCTCCCTGTAATGCTGGATCGACCCCTGGAAATCCTTTTTCTCCCTCATGATCCTGGCCCGGTTCAGGTTGGCCTGGAAGTTGCGCGGGTCTGCCTGTATCACCTGGCCGTAAACGATCGAGGCCTCGTCATAACGACTGGAAAGCATGAGCGCCTTGCCCTTGCCCAAGAGCGCCTGAACGTCCTTAGGGTCGGACGAGAGCGCCTCGTCGTAGAATTTGATCGACTCCTCGTAACGGCTGCTGGCCAAGTAGGCGTCCGCCTTCCGGCGCATCCAGGTCGGCCTGTCCTTAGTCTTGACGGCCAGAGTCTCGTAGATGCTCGCGTCCAATGGGTCGAGCTCCTGGACCTTCTTGAAGCTCTCGACCGCCTCCGATGGGCGGTTCGCACGGTCCAGGGTCCAGGCCTTCTCCAGCCAGAGGTTCTTGTCTGAGGGGGAGTGCGCGATCGCCCAGTCCAAGGCGGTCAGGGCCTCCTCGGTCCTACCTGCCCCAGTATTGGCCCGAGCCTTGGCGATCACCGCGGGCGCGCTTTCGGGGAAGTGCATAAGCGCCTTGTCCGCGGCCCGGTTGGCGTCCTCTGTCCGACCTATGCGCATGTAGAGCTCGGATAGCTTGGCGTAGGAGTCGGAGAATTCTCGTTTACGGGTGATGGTGGGCGAAGCGCTTCCTTCGTTGAGGGCTTCCTCCGCCCTTTTCAGGTTGTCATACTGGACTAAGGCCTCAGGCCCCTCCATGAGCTTCTGAGCCTTCTTGATAGCCTTAATCTCCCTATCTGTAAGTGAGTCTAGGAATCCCACGCGCGCACCCCATTCCTGCGGGGGCATTGGCTTTCACTGCTAAAAAATCTTTTCACCTGGGAATATAAACATACAAGCTGTCGGCCTAATATCCAGCTCAGTAATTTCACATTTGTCTGACGAGAAGGAGCTTGTATCCAGCGAAGTTCCTAGACTAATCTGGTCATGATATTTCCATTGGAAATGGTTTTCTAGGAAAGGTATAAATATTGTACGACAATATTACCTTAATTGTCTGACATAGGTCGGACGTGACATAACAAACGCCTTAGGGATGGGATGCAGCAAACCTATTACGCAAACTGCTTGGGATGGGATGCAGCGATGAGGACGAAACTAGAAGACGTCTACGTTGAGGGGCTAGAATTCGAACCAGACGTGATCGCCTGGATGAAGACACACAGTGTCCATGAGATCAAGGCTCTGGCGGAAGAGGTGGAGGATCATGGGGAGGATGCCGGCGAGCTCAAGGAGTTCTACAAGGAGCTCAGGACCATAGAGAAGGACTGGCACAAACACGCTTCCCAAGGGCACTACCACCCAGATGGCCAGCACTCGATAATGTAATCACGATGACAGAGGAGGGCTTGCCACCTCATGCCCTCCTCTCCGAACCATTTTTCGATAGATGAGGGCCACTGCCAAATCGCTTCGTGTTTTTTCGTCCATTAATGCGGCTTAATCCCACAAAAAAAGATTATAGGTAGTTCGTTTTACCTTCTCCATCCCATTCAGGGGTCGATTCGGACCTATCTCGACGTCGCCCTGATCGCCACGGAAATCAATGGATCACAGGGGGAAGCTCATGGACGATAAGACGATCACATCGGTGATGGAAGAGGACAGGAAGTTCGAGCCTAGCAGGGAGTTCAGGGAGAGGGCAAGGCTCAAGAGCTACGAAGAATACGAGCGGATGTACAACGAGTCCATCGCTGACCCCGTCAAGTTCTGGGAAAAGATCGCCAAACAAGAGATACACTGGTTCTCTCCTTGGAAGAACGCATTCTCCTGGGACAAGGATAAGGTCCTGATCAAATGGTTCGAGGGCGGGAAGCTGAACGCTTCTTACAACTGCCTCGACCGTCATGTGCTGGGGGAGAGGAAGAACAAGGCGGCGATCATTTGGCAGGGGGAACCGGAAGAGGACGTGCGCATGCTGACCTTCCAGATGCTCCATCGCGAGGTCTGCAGGTTCGCCAACGTGCTGAAGAAGATAGGCGTTCGGAAGGGAGACCGCGTCACGATCTATCTTCCGATGATACCCGAGCTGGCCATCTCCATGCTCGCCTGCGCCCGAATCGGGGCGATCCACAACGTGGTCTTCGGCGGTTTCAGCTCCGAGTCCCTAAGGGACCGCATCAACGACTCCGGCTGCAAGGTCCTGGTCACCGCTGATGGCTCCTTCCGCTCAGGGAAGCAGGTCATGCTCAAGCACAACGCCGATATCGCCCTGGACAAGGGCACGACGGTGGAGAAGGTCATCGTGGTCAAGCGCACTGGCGCGGAGGTGCCGATGCGGGCCGGGCGCGACCTGTGGTACCATGATGAGATGAAGCAGGCGTCCGACGTCTGCGAGGCGGAGCCAATGGACGCCGAGGACCCATTGTTCATCCTGTACACATCTGGGTCGACGGGGAAGCCCAAGGGAGTGCTCCATACCACCGGCGGTTACATGGTCTTCACCACGACCACTTTCAAGTACATCTTCGACTACCGAGATGAGGACACCTACTGGTGCACCGCGGACATCGGCTGGATCACCGGGCATTCGTACATCCTATATGGGCCCTTGTCGGCTGGCGCCACCTCGATAATGTTCGAGGGGGTGCCGACCTACCCTCAGGTGGACCGGTTCTGGCAGATCGTCGAGAAGTACAAGGTGAACATCTTCTACACCGCCCCGACCGCCATCCGCTCGCTGATGCGCGAGGGCGAGAAGTGGCCCGCGTCCAGGGACCTGAGCTCGTTGAGGCTGCTGGGGACCGTGGGCGAGCCCATCAACCCCGAGGCCTGGATCTGGTACCACGCGAACGTCGGCAGGGGAAGATGCCCCATCGTGGACACCTGGTGGCAGACCGAGACCGGGGGCATCCTGATCACGCCCTTGCCTGGGGCGATCACCACGAAACCAGGGTCGGCAACCAAGCCGTTCTTCGGCATCGAGCCAGCCATCTTCAAGGAGGACGGCAAGGAGGCGGGGCCCAACGAGGGCGGCTACCTGGTGATCAAGAAGCCTTGGCCAGGTATTATGCGCACCGTCTACGGCCAGCACCAGCGCTTCATCGAGACCTATTGGACTAGGTGGCACGGCATCTACTTCACTGGGGACGGCGCGCGCAAGGACCCAGAGGGCTACATATGGATCATGGGGAGGGTGGACGATGTCATCAAGGTCTCAGGGCACCGCATCGGCGCCGCCGAGGTCGAGTCTGCCTTGGTCTCCCATCCCAAGGTCGCGGAGGCGGCAGTGGTGCCAATACCCCACGAGATAAAGGGCGAGGCCATCTATGCCTATGTGACCCTCAAGTCCGGGGTGGAGGGCAGCGATGAGCTCAAGAAGGAGCTGGTCCAGCACGTGCGGAAGGTCGTGGGGCCCATCGCCACCCCCGAGATCATCCAGTTCGCGGACGGCATGCCCAAGACCCGGAGCGGGAAGATCATGAGGCGGATCCTGAGGAAGGTCGCTACCGGAGAGACGGAGAGCATCGGGGACACCAGCACCCTGGCCGACCCGACGGTCGTGGACCGCCTGATCGAGGGCAGGATCTCGCCCGAGAAGAAGTGAGCTCAGAGGAACGCGCGCACCTGGATGACGTCGTCCACCATCTTCGACTCCACCTTCAGCCCGGAGAAGTGGAAGATGTTGATCATGCGGATGTTGGTGGCCAATATCTCCGCGGTGAAGCCCTTGAGGTTGAGATCCCGTCCGTACTCCATCAGGGTGCGGAACATCTCCGTCCCCAGGCCGTAGTTCTGGAACTCGTCCACTACCGTCAGGGCGACCTCGGCCCATCCCGTTCCCGGGTCCACGTCGTAGGTCCCGATCCCTACGATCTCGGGGCCTTCCTCCTTGCGGAGGAGCGCCATCACGGCCATACGTCCGCCGTAGTCCACGCTCAGCAGGTTGCGGATCTCCCGTGGCATCATCTTCTCGTAGGACATGAAGCGGTCGTAGACGCTCTTCTCCGACAGCGAGTAATAGAACGCCTTGATCATCTCCTCGTCCGTCGACTTCAGAGGCCGGATGCGCACCGGTGTGCCGTTGATGGTGACCGCCCTCTCCAGATGGACTGGGTAGGGCCGGCCGGTGAATGGAGCGGTTGAGAGCTCGCTGCGCACATAGCCCAGCTGCTTCGCCTGCTCCAGCAGGGTGTAGCGGAACTTGGGGTGGGCGACCTCAATCAGCTCCAGCGACCTCTGCTCGATGCTCTTGCCGCGCAGCTCGGCGATCCCGTACTCCGTTACGACGTAATGGACATCGCAGCGGTTGACGGTGACGGCGCTGCCATCCGGCAACGTGGGCACTATGCGGGATATGGTCCCACCGGCCGCCGTGGACGGCAGCGCGATTATGGCCTTGCCGCCTTTGGACATGGAGGCACCGCGCATGAAATCGGCCAGGCCGCCGATGCCCGAATAGAACTCATGTTCCAGCTGGTCCGCGCAGACCTGCCCGGTCATGTCCACGGCCAACGCGGAGTTGATGGCCACCATGCGCTTGTTGGCTCGGATGGTGCAGGGGCTATTGATGTAAGAGGAAGGATAGAACTCGAAGAACTCGTTCTTGTTGACATAGTCGTAGAGCTTCTTGCTGCCCAGAGAGAACGAGGCCAGAACCTTTCCAGGGTGCGATGACTTCTTCTTGCAGGTCACGACCCCTTTTTCGATGAGGTCGATCAGGCCGTCGGAGAACATCTCCGTGTGGACACCGAGGTCCCTCTTATCTCCGAGATAGGCCAGCACCGCATCGGGGATGGCCCCGTAGCCCACTTGGATGGTGCTTCCGTCATCCACTAGCGCCGCCACGTGCTTGCCGATGGCCTGAACATACTCCAGCTCCTCAGCCGCCTTCTTCCATTCCAGGAGAGGCTCGTCGAACCACACCAGGGCGTCAATGTCCGTCACATGGAGGTAGGAGTCGCCCGAGGTCATAGGCATCTGCGGGTTCACCTGGGCGATGACGAAGTCGGCCGCCTTGGCCGCGCTCTTGGTTATGTCCACGCTCACCCCGAGGGAGCAATTGCCGTTGACGTCCGGCGGCGCCACTTGGATCAGGGCATAGTCGATGTGTATGAGCCCGTCGTCGAAGAGGCTGGCCATCTCCGAAAGGTGGGTGGGGGTGTACTCTCCTCTGCCCTCCTTCACGGCCAACCGCACCTCTGGACCGACGAAAAGGGCGTTGAAGCGGAAGTTGTACTTCATCATGTCCTCGCGCTGGGGCGAGAGGAAAAGCGAAAGAGCCTGGATGATCTCGTTGTCACCCATCTCGCTCGAAAGCCTGGCCAGCTCTCTTACCAGCTCCTGAGGCTCCCCAGCAGCGGTGCCGATGAACACTGTCTTGCCGCGAGCGATCATGCGCACCGCCTCTTCGGCGGTCCTGACCCTCTCTTTGTAAGGTTCCAATGACGCGGGAGCCATCCCTTCACCAATCTTGAGAGGTAATGCAGAAGGGGGAATTAATCATTGCCGGAGTTTTTCGCACCTATCCGGAGCGAAATCATCTTCGCCTCCGGAGCCCAGACAAATGATTTTAATAGAAAACGCAGATTAGGTGGCCCGCTGCAGGTGTAATCTAGCGGTTAGGATTTTAGCCTTCCAAGCTAAACACCCGGGTTCGAATCCCGGCACCTGCACTCTTTGCTTTTTCATTTCCCTCAGCACGCCTCACTTGCTCTTGCTTTCATTGGTCGAAACTATGCTCAGGCTGACGATCTTTGCGATCAATACTGCGAGGTATAACGAGCCTGTGATCGCCTCCAAAATGGCGAACGACCTAGCCTGGTCGGTAATAGGCACTATGTCGCCGTAGCCCAGGGTCGCCAGCGTAACGAAGCTGAAGTAGACGAAGTCCGAGAAATTAAACAACAGGCTGGGGTCCACATTATAATAGAATGATGATGGCGTGATGAGATAGGTCAGGTAATACAACGTTGCGAAGCTCAATCCTATCAGAAGATAGACGGAGATCGCTCCCCAAATGATGTGCCGGGGGATCGGGGTCTTGGCTCTAACGACCTCAAGGAAGATGGAGAACGTGACCAAGAACATGACCATCAAGGAAAGGAAGCTGGAGATTTCCCGCAGCAGATCGGAATCGATGAAGAAACTGGTCCAAGCGGCTATCAAAGCTGGAACGATCAGTATCAACGCCAATATGGAATACTTGCTTCTTCCAGTGATGGTGAAAACGGCCGATATCAAAACGGAAGATAGAAGCAAAGAGAGCACGAACAGACCAAGGTTGCCATTCACAAAGTAGGGAAAGATGGCGATGATGATTATTATCCAGAAAGTGAGGATGAGATACCTTCCACTTGGATCGTCGGTGGAGAATCTAGCATATCGACTCAATCGCCTTAGGCTTGAGCTATCAACCATGAGTGCTCCTTGTTGGATGAAGGAATGGAATCGAATCCAATTCCTGATTTAAATCACCATCTATTGAGATAGCCGCCTTCTCTTTCGAATGGGTCCCGTTTCGGGATTGGGGGATCTCTCTGATCGATCGACCTTTTTTAAAAAAAAGGGACTGGAAAGGGAGGAGAGCCCTTTCCTAGAACCACTTGTTGATATGGGAAAAGTTGGTGATGGGAGTGGGGCCACTCCCGTTCTCACCATGGGATGGTCGAGCGTCGTCGATGATATCCACGCAGACGCCATACAGCCGGTAGACGTCCTCCCAACCGTTGTCCTCCGCTTCGGATTCCATGACGCTCACGGAATCTAGATTGCCCAGGCCATTTAAATGCGCGAGCGCAAGAGGGGACCGAAAGTACTCGGAGCCGATTCCTATCTGGAAGAAGATTCATGAACCGTAAGCACTGAAAATGCCTTGTCCTTTACTTGACGATACGCTTCTTGTGCCTGACCCTGACCGCCTCTCCCCTCTTGAGGTCCGTCATCTCCCTGGCGTTCATGGCGGCGATCCCTACTGCGACCAGCTCGCCGTTCCTGACGATCAGGGCCTCGTCTCCCTCCCGGATCCTGCTGTCCGCTCCTCTTACCCCCACCGCGAAAAGGTTGCCAGTGAGATCGAAGTCCTCCATCTCCACCCAATGGAGGCGCTTGGCCATGAGCCTGGACGCCCCTTCCATTGTCAAGGAGATCATGCCGCGCTCCGGTGTTAGCATCCCCATTTGCTCCTTTCCATGGAAGATCTTGGAGTAGGGGTAGTTGCCGCTGACGGTGCAACCCTCGGTGAGGGCATCTCCTCCTTCCCCGAACTGGAACCTGGCCACCGAGGCCAATGACATGGCTCGTTCCATGCCCCTCTGCGGCCTTTCGTATGCTTGGCAAAGATGAGCCAGGATCTCCTCCAAGCGCCTGAGCGATTCCCCGGAGGTCGGGCTTCCCTGCGAGGAGTCGATGCAATCCACGGCCTCCTTCACGAAGTCGCTGCCATGGCCGAGGTGGCACACGACCTTATCGAAGCCTTTAGAGGCGGACGAGGAGACCAGCTCGTTCACCATCTCCCTCTCCTCCATGCCCCAGTTACCGGTCACCGGGATGTCATATTGGGAGGCGGGGTAGAATAGCTCCAGCTCCCTCGGCACAGCTCCCAGAGGGGAGGTGATGATAAGCTCTTGGACCACATCGTTGTTAGGCACGCGCATCAGCACGTCTCTGAAGATCTGGTGCGTCTTGGAAAGGAAGTATGGCTTCTTGGCCGAGCAGGGTATGAGCAGCAGGACCTTCTTGTGCGACGATGGCCGCCAGCGTTCGAGGACGCGCTTCCTCCATCGCGCCACGTCCGGCCGGTTGAGCGATTGCGTGGAATTGGCGTAGAAGCGCGGTCCAACGACCGCAGCCTGGCTCTCCTGAAGGTCGTAGCATTCGAGGTCGAATAATCGCAATGCCGCCACACCCCAGGGTGTAGAATTGGCCCTGATCTCCACGAGCTCTCTAAGCCGCCCTGTCCCGATCATATGACGGATGAGATTGAGTTCCTGCCAAGCCGCGCCTAGATTGTAGGCTTCCACGCTCTTCTGGTCGGGTGCCTCTAGAAGCCATGGCGCGTCCTTTGCGGAAATCCTTCCTTCTGGGAGAGAGAGAAAGCCCCTCACGGCATCATAGGCGAGCAGGGCGGTATCGAACAGATCGACGCCCATATAGGCCAGCAGTGCCATATTGGACAGGTCCATGATCCCTGGGGCGTAGATCAGCTTGGAGGGGCCGACGGATTGGCGCAGCTCCCTGACATGCTGGATGAATGAGCGCGCGTCCCTCCTCATCTCGAAGGAATGGGCCAGGACGGCGATGTCACCGATGTCCTCAGAGGTGGCGCTGTCCTCCGCATCTCTATCCCAGGATATCATCTGGGCTTCGAGGGAGAGCGGTAGGAAGAGCCCACCAGGTATGCGAGCGACCTTGATCCCGTTTTTAGCGATGATTGTCGAATTGCCCAGCTCATCGATTGATTCGATTAGAGCCTCGGTGAGCGCTGACGGCGCGTCTCCTTTGGAATTGATGAGCAAATTGGGAGTCTCGATACGAAAATTCTCTCCTGTCCAGCGGACGCAACGTCCTTGGAAAGTTCGTGCTAAGACCTCCAACACGCACCAGCTATCATGATTCGGTAATAAAGACTTTGGATAAGGGGCGGATCATGATGGCCACAAATAACCGGACCCTATGGAAAAACAATAAATGATGGACTAACTGGTTAGGGCCAAAGTCAATCCATCCCGTTTCAGCACTCAGTCATACCTGCGAACCGGAGGGCGTATCGACTCCCACCGGCGCAAGAATTGATTGAACGTCTTGAAGCCACTCTGCTCCTCCTTTCTACGCCTGTCGGTCTCATTCAGGAAGTCCTTTTTCTTCTTCTCGACGTTCACATAATCCATGGTTTTTCACCTCTACATTTGTATAGTGTGGTCAAAACGATAAAGCTTTGTATTTTTTCGAAAACTAAGGATATTGAGTCGTTTTCTGCATATAAACTAGTGCGTAAATACGAAAATAGTTTTCACCTCGGAAACCGATGGTCGTAATTATTGTTAATGATGTACGAATGCGCAATAATTTATAATATTTTAGTCAAAAATCTAATATGTATTTATACTAAGAAGTTGAAAATATAATTTACCCTTAAAAAATATGCATATCTATAATACTACGAAAAACAGAGGAAAAAAATTTATGAAAAAAAGGAATTGTGGCTCATCGTATGAGCTCAGAAAGTCGTGACCATGTGATGCTCGCCTACTAGCTCTCTCGCCTTCTCCCAAGAGATCAGCTTGATACCATCGATGATCTCGACCTCCCCGACCCGGGATTTCAAATCATCAGCGATGCAGTAGACCTCCCCCTCGAAATCCGCCAAGTCGTTGATGGCCTCGATGTTGGAAGGCATTTTGACCGCGAGTGGATCCTGGGTGGCGACCGCGTTCAGAGTGCCATCCCCCGTCAGGAGCAGGGTTGACCTGCCGATCAAGCCAGAGGCCAGCATCGCCAACGATGCCCTGGCACCAGCGAAGAATTCCTCGAAGCCGTAAGGCGGTTTGGTCATTATGAACAGAATACTGTCAGCCATCTTCTCACCTCGCGATCGTGACCATCTTGTCGCCTTCCTTGATGAACTTGGAGAGGTGGTTGGTCAGCGAGCCAATATTCGTTCCCTTAACCTCCTCTCCTCTATGGATTCCGCGAGCAACGCAACAAGTCTCGCAGACCACCACCGTAAGCCCCTGGGTAACGAGCTCCCCGATCTCCTTGCCGACGTTAGGGAAGCGCTTGGGGTCCTGGCCCTCCTTGATCACGGTGATCCCCTCGCCATAGCCGAACATGCGCACATTGTAACCCTTTTCCAAGGCCGCGCGAGCCAGCTTGACGGCGACGTTCGAGTCCATGCTCATCATGCTGCCCGTCCTAAGGTGGATAACCATCGTCTTCGCCATGTTCTTTCACCTCAGATGGTTATGGTGCGGTCGTATCTCTCCATGATCACATCGACCGCCTCGTAGTAATCAATCTCCTTGAACTTGCCTGTGGCCTTGCCCTTGAACCCTCTGGCCGCAAGGTCGTCTGCCATCACGAAGACCTCGTCCACATGCTCGGAAAGGTGCCTGCCCTGATTCTTGTCCACCGCGTAGTAGACAGCGTCCTCGAAGAGCAGCGCAGCCTTCTTGCTTCCCTTGCCCAGCTCGTCTACCAGCTCGAGGTTGACGTTCTCATGCGGCGACTTGAGCATCACGAACAGGATAGATGTCATTCTATCATCATCCGATGAAGTACTGCATGTCCGTGTCAGCGGCGATGTTCAGGAAAGCGGCTGCGCCCAGGATCTTGACCCCGGGGTCCAGGTCCTCAGCTGTGACGTTCATGACGCCCATGCTGGTCCCGCAGGCGTACATGTTCACGCCCAGCTCTATGGCCATCTTCTTATTGGTCGCGTAATCCTCCACGCCCACTGCCTTCATCTTCTTCTTGAACATGCCCGTGAACAACCGGTACATCCCCGGAGCCTTGGGGTTGGCTTTCTTGGTGACGAGCTTCAGGCCGAAGAAGGTATGGAAAATGTGCACCTCCATGCCCATGCTCGCTGCCGTGTTCGCAATCATCAATGACATCATGGCTTTGTCGAAGGTCCCCTCCGCCACCACTATTGCCACTTTCTTCACGTCTGCCATTTCTTTCACCTCTCAATATACCATTACATTCCTTGCCTCGCCGACCTCCTTGATGATGGTCGGCGCGTTGACGATGACCGCTCCCTCGATGAGCTCCCCGGGCTCTATCTGCCTCTTCCTCAAGCAAGGCTGGCAGACAAGCAGCCGGCCTCCCGCCTCCTTGAACTGCTCAATGAGCTCAACGACGGGAGGGAACGGGTCCTCATGAACTATCTTGGCATGGCCCTTCTTCGCCAGCCACACCCCTGCCATCTGCAGTACGATGGTGGCTTGCATGTCCGAGGCCAGGGCGGTGACGGCCATGACGAACGGCAGCGTCGCCCTCTCGGCGTCGTCCTCAGAATGCGTGACGATGAAGAGCGCCTTGTCCATCCCTCTCACACCTTCCTTCTGATATAGAAGTAGAAGACGTTGCCTTCCTGCTTGGTCTCCACTAACTCGTTATGGGTCCTCTCGCACCAGGCAGGGACGTCCTCCTTGGCTCCCGGATCGTCCGCTATCAGCTCTAAGACCTGACCGACCTGGAGTTCCTTTATCTTCTTCGCCAGCTTTACGATGGGCATCGGGCACATCAGGCCCTTGGCATCTAGGCTTGCATCCTTCTGCATCTTGTTTCACCACCGGTTATGCACGGTTGTGCGACAACTATATATAACCAACTTGCTTATAAGACTTTCGAACAGCGAAGAACCGAAGCTGGGAGGTTCGGCAATGCTCCCCGAGAAGATATCAGAAGTGAACACCTGTCATGACCTGGTCCAATGCGCTTTCAGCTTAGGAGAGTTCGAAGTGGTGGTCTATTACAAGCTGATTGCCTCCGGACCGCTCCGAGCGGACGAATTGGCAACGAAGATCGGCAAGGACAGGAGCACGGTCTATAGAGCCCTGCAGAAGCTCATGACCTGCGGCATGGTGTACCGGGAGACGAAGAGCATCGAGCGCGGGGGATATTACCATGTATATAGGGCGATAAGCAAGGACATGCTTAGGACCCGGCTCGAGAAGTGCGTAGACGATTGGTACACGCATATGCAGGACGTCCTGCACAAGTTCACCGAAGACCCTGGACCTAGCACTCCAGCATCGCCAGGCGAATAATATTAATGTTATTGGTGCCATGTCGAGGCGAGCACCATGAACTTCAAGGGAAAGGACGTCGTCTCCATACGCGATCTGTCCCGAGAGGACATCGACCAGGTTCTGGATTTAGCGGAGAGGATGATCCCTTACGCCAAGGGGGAGAATGTTCACCAAGGCCTTGGACGGCAGGATCCTCGCCAACCTCTTCTTCGAGCCTTCCACTCGCACGCACATGTCCTTCAGCACCGCCATGTCACGGTTGGGGGGAAGGACGATGGAGATGGCGCACCCTTCCATGATGTCCGTGGCCAAGGGGAGACGCTGGCGGACACGATCCGCATGGTCGAGTCCTACTCGGACGTAATAGTTCTCCGCCACCCCCATGAGGGGTCGGCGCGCCTCGCGGCCCATTTCTCATCCAAGCCAGTCATCAATGCAGGCGATGGGGCGGGGCAGCATCCCACCCAGACCTTGCTGGACCTCTTTACTATCAGACGGGAGTTCAAGAGGATCGAGGACGTCAAGGTGGCCCTGGTCGGGGACCTGAAGTATGGAAGGACGGTGCACTCCCTTGCCGAGGCTTTGACCATGTTCGGGGCCGAGGTGACCTTCGTGGCCCCGGCCAACTTACAGATGCCTCGGGAGACCGTCCGTCAGGTGGAGAAGCTGGGAGGGAAGCCGAAGCTGACCTCCAGACTGGAGGACGTGATTAAGGAGGTCGACGTCCTCTACGTCACAAGGATACAGAAGGAGAGGTTCCCTGACCCGGCGGAGTACCAGAAGATCGCGGGCGTGTACCGTATAGACAACGCCCTTCTGCGCGAGGCCAAGCGCGACCTCATAGTCATGCATCCGCTGCCGAGGGTGGACGAGATCGCCCCCGAGGTCGATGGGACGGAGCATGCGCGCTACTTCACGCAGGCATTCAACGGCGTCCCCGTGCGCATGGCCCTCCTGCTCCTGGTGCTTGGAGGTGAGCTCTGATGAAGGAGTTCAAGGTCGTGCCCATTAGGAACGGGACGGTCATCGACCACATCGAATGCGGGATGGCCCTCAAGGTCCTGCGGATCATCGGCGTGAGCGGGACGAACGTGCAGTCGCCGGTCAGCGTGCTCATGCACGTCCCATCCTCGAAGACCACCTTCAAGGACGTGGTCAAGGTGGAGGACCGTGAGCTCGACACCAAGGAAGTGGACAAGATCGCCCTGATCTCGCCGAGGGCGACCATCAACATCATCCGCGATTTCAACGTGGCCGAGAAGTACAAGGTGAATCTGCCCGACGTGGTCAAGGGCATCGTGCGCTGCGGCAACCCTAGCTGCATCACGAATCTACGCGAGCCGGTGGAACCGGAGTTCAACGTGGAGTCGAGGAACCCGCCAGTGCTGAGATGCATCTACTGCGACAGGATACTCGAGGACATTGCCGAGCACTTGCAGTGAAGCTATCTCGATGTGAAAATTATTCTTCTTCGCTCTAACGCAACCAGACCAGTTCCTGTTTGGTCCTGGTTATGACCTTGTTCATGTTCTCAAGGATCTTCTCGGTGTCGGTGGCTCGCTCCGCCGTTACCACGATCAGAAGGCTCGAACTGACCTCGGCGATGATGAGCTTGGTGTTGCGGAAGTTGCACATGATGTGCTCTAGCTTGTCCTTGAGGGCGTCGGTCCTCGTGGCCTCAGCGGAAGAGTACATGATGGCGGCCATGGCCGAGAAGGTCTCCGGCTTTGCTGGGGACGCTGACCTGCCCGCTATCATCAGGCCTGTCTTGGAGACTATGGACACGGAATGGATGCCGGGATCGGTAACGAATTCCTGTTGGATGATGTCGTCAAGAATGCCCTCCACCGATTTAGTCTGCTGCACTTGGTCATCCCCTCTAAATAAATGCGTGGCTCTGTCCTCGCTCTGTACTCAATTGGATAAGCATCTCCCGTTTTAAGCCTTTTGGGAATCCTCTCAGTTTTGATATCATTCGGCCAGAGAGCCGTTTCAAGGTCATTTAACGCAGTTCTGACTTGGGCTCCCTCCGATGAATTCCTTTAATAATGCGCACAGGAATGGAAAGGCGGTGGCTGGATGCCGATAAGGATCGATGTCTTGCGGTGCATAGGGTGCGGGCTGTGCGAGCTGGCCTGCAGCTATCGACGGGAGGGGGTATTCACCGCAATGCGCTCCTCCATCATGCTGCACCTCGACGACAAGCGCAACTATTTCGGGGTGATGATCAAGCTGCCCAACGACGACCTGGTGCTAGGGAGGCCTGAAGGCCTCGAGACGCAGCTGGCTGGCCAGTCGAGCGGGGACGGGGCGGGGGCAAAGCCCATCCTCCTTAGGGAGGCGTGCGACGAATGCGCGGGAGAGGGGCCACATTGCGTTGCCATCTGCCCGACCGAATGCCTTTCGCAGGGGTGACCTCATGGACCATATGTACACTGGCAGCGTACTCGTGGTCGACCTTTCAGAGGGGGAGACGAGCGAGCGCGACCTCAGCGATGAGCTGGTCGCAACGAGGCTGGGGGGAGCGGCCATCAATCTCGCCCTCTTCGAGGATTTCAAGGACAAAGACCCACTGGTCATCGGCTCAGGGCTCTTCACCGGTACTATGGTTCCAGGATGCGCACTGGGGGTGGCGACGGCCCGTTCGCCCTTGAACGGGAAGGTCATGCACGCCCCCATCGTGAACTATCTGGGGGCGGAGCTCAAGCTCGCTGGATTCCCGTTCGTGGTGATCCATGGTCGGAGCGAGTCTCCAACCTATCTCTGGCTCCACGATGAGATCGCCGATCTGCTTCCAGCCCAGGCCATTTGGGGATATGACACATGGAGGACGACGGACCACATCCGCGAGGAGCAGGGCGAGGAGCGGATCCAGGTCCTCTCCATAGGCAGGGCGGGCGAGAATCGCTTGGACGCGGCCATGGCAGTTGTGAACTACTGGTCCGAGGGGGATAAGATGGGCCTAGGGAAGTTGATGGGCGAGATGAACCTAAAGGCAGTGGCGACCAGGGGCATGGGAGAGCTGGAGGTGAACGACCCACATCGCACGCTGGAACTTTGTAGGGAGGCGATGCAGGCAGCCCGTTCCCGTTTGAAGGGGGCTAGAGGCATCGAGTCGTTGGTGCCGGAGGCGGACCTGGCGGACCTTGCCCCGATTCGGCATCGGGACATCGCCTGCTCCGGATGCCCTTGGCCTTGCCGGACCTTCGTGAAGTACAACGAGCCCCCCACCGTCCTGAAAGAAGCTTTGAAGGAACCGGGGATGCTGATCTCGGACGCGAGCGGGTTCTTGGCGTTGCGGGGCAAAGGACGAGATTCCATGGACGCGGCACGATTGCTCGAGGTCTGCTCCAGGCTGGGGCTGGAACCCGTTGCCGCGTCCAAGCAGATCGAGGGGATCGCGTTCCCTGATGCGAAGGCCCGGTCTGGAGGATCTAGCCTCTACTGGTTTCGGGATCGCCGGTGTTCCGAGCGTGCCAGGTGCGACCAGCCCGGGTACATTCAGTCCCTTCGCCCCCAATGGCGGGGAGAAGGAGGACTTGGCCCTAGCCTATGTGCTTGGCATCTGCCCCCGGTACGTCGCCAAGGTGGGCTTGGACCTCGGGATGTGCATGGAGCTGATCGAGGCCACGACCGGCCTGAGCAAGGGGCGGGACGAGCTTGTGGGACTCGCTAACTCTTTAATCCGATAGCCGTTCATCGAGCTGAGGGACATGCGCGTTTTGGTGATCGCCGGGATGCCCGGCTCAGGTAAGGAGGAGTTCGTCCTGGTGGCCAGGTCGCTCGGCTTCGTTATCGTCCGCATGGGGGACGTGGTCAGGGCGGAGGCCGCCAAGCGGGGCGTCCAGAGCAGTGACAAGGGCGTGGGCGGGTTCGCCAATGCGGAGCGCCATGCCAATGGCTACGGTATCTGGGCCAAGCGCTGCCTTCCGTACATCAAGGATCCTCGAACCATAATCGATGGAAGCAGGGGCTTGGACGAGCTGATCGTCTTCCGCCAGGCGCTCGGGGAGGACGTGGAGCTGGTGGCCATCCACGCTTCGCAGAAGGCGCGCTACCAGAGGTTGGTCCAGCGCGGCCGAGAGGACGCGCCTAGAACATGGGAGGAGTTTCAGGAGCGGGACAAGCGCGAGCTGTCCTGGGGCCTGGGAAGCCTGATCGCCATGGCTGACACCATGCTGGTGAACGAGGGCGGATTGGAAGAGTTCAAGAGCAGGGCCAAGGAATACCTGGAGAGCAGGGTCTAGGATGAGGTTCAAAGTCCTCCGGGTCTGCCAATCGAAGGGCTTCTCCGTCGTGCCGCAGGAGGTGGCGCGCTTCGACCTGGAGGGGGCTTCTGATCTCCTTATTAAACAGGGATACGAGGTCGAGCCTTCCGACGTGATGGTGGTCGCAGAGATTGATGGCGGCCTACAGGTCACTCTTTACGTGAATGGAAGGCTAATGATCCAGCCATTGGAGTCCAAGGACGCGGCGAGCATGATCGCGGAGAAATTCTACGCCATGATCGATAGTGCCCGAGAATGACTCACGCCGTCGGCACCGCACCGATGCCCATTGCCCGGGGCGAGAACTCGAAGACACGCTTGCCACCATCGGAGAACTCGACGTCGATGCACAGCCTATCGGACTCTATCTTGAAGGCGATCGCCCTCAAGTTCGATTGATAGGTTGCCACGTTGGTATCGATGTGGTCTATCTTCTTTAGCATCCCCCGCTTCTCCATCTGGCGCACGAGGCGGTAGCATTTGGTGATCGGCATGCCCAGCGTGTAGGAGATGTCCTTCACGCACAAGGCGGAGGGCGATGTCAATGATAGAATGCGGCGCACATCATCGTCGAACGCCAACCTTGTGATCTTGAACTCCGTCCCGCCGATGGTCATCTACGACTTGTTCGATGATTTAGGATATATAAACTCCATGCCATCAAGCTATCAAAAATGATTGTCAAGCCAGCCGGTGAGGAAAGCGTGGTCATTTTTCATTGGTTGTGAAAATGTGTCATCTTTATCATTTTAGAGAACGCTTGATGAATTTGGAATCTGGCATCCAGACAAGTTTTATATCGCAGGAGGCGAATTCATATATGAACGGGATTGGGAGCAATGGGAAAGATTGTTAGAGCGAGCGCAGTAGCGTTAGCTGTAGCGTTCCTTTTTACATTGCTTGTGCCAACCATACCTTCCAATATTGTTTTTGGTGCCAATTTTCCAGACTATTTTAGCGCAGATATCCAATCGGACCAGTACAGTTCTCAAATCGTCTTCAATCAAGATGCTTTGTTCGGTAGGCATTCGTTCATTGTGCAGGTTGACCCTTGGACACTGGACTTTGCTTTGGGGGATTTGAATGACGATGACCTTGAGGACATGGCGACCATCAGTAATTTCACCAACGATATCTGCATTTACAATCGCACCACAGATGGATACTTCGAAAGCCAGCCTTGGAGGCTCTCAAATCCTGCAATAATGGATTTGCGGAGCATCGTAATCGGTGACATTCTGGCAAAGGATGGATTGGACGATATTGCGATAAGCTATAACGACAGCTACCAGGGCAAGATCGCAATTCTCAACCAATCAAGCGCATTTAGTGTAACAAAAAGCCTGCCTACCATGGCTGAGCCGTATGAATTGGCCCTTGGTGTTTTTTCTAACAACGATAATTGCCTCGCTGTTGTTTGTAGAGGGGATGCCTCAGCAAATTACGATGATTATGTGGATGTATGGAAGTACCCCTTCGGTCCGACTGACCACAGGTTGCACATTGTAGCGAGCACTCCATCATTCACGAGAAGTGAATTCCTATCCGTTGGGGATATAAGCGGTGATGGAAGGGATGATATAGTTATTGCGAACAGGAGTGGTTCAAGCGTCTATTTAATGCAACAACCGACTGGCTGGAGTGGGACTTGGCTTGGAACCACCAAAACCATTATCGGACAAGCTTCGGATATTGAAGTCACCGATTTACTAGGTACAGGACGTGCCGACCTTGTTTTCGCCAATGCTGCAGATGTGAGTGGCAACTCACAAGTACTTATATATCAAAATACAGGCAGTGGACTAGGATCTCTGCCATACTCCATCTTACCAACGTCTCTTGGGTTAGGATCAATCGCTGTAGGAGATATGTCTGCGATCCCGGGTTCCGATATTTTGACTATTTGCGTATCGTCATCAAATGCTAGCGCTTTCTTCCAAAGTTCATCTCATGCATTCAGCAGCACACCAGATGTGCGATTTCCTTTGGATTTGAACCCCTTGAAGGCCGTAGTAGACCGATCCATGACTGGAAGCGAAGGCGTTCTGATCTTGAGCCAAGGCATGTCCAGTCAGCAATCTTGTATAACTTACTATTATTCAGATGATGACCTACTTGGAAATGCTGACGACTATATTTTCTCGGGGACAAAGCAACCCGATACTATTGGAATTGGGCGATTATCCAATGGCAATGCTGTTTTGGCTGCGGTGCTAACATCCACCGACGAGGTGATGATTTATGAGCAAGACAGCAGCAGAACGCGAATTCTCAAAACGCAGGACGGTCCAATTGCGCTTTGTTGGGGGAAATTCGACCTCGATAATAACGATGACCTGGCCGTATTGAATTCACTGACTGCCTCAGTAAGTGTCTATAGCGGTGCAAACATCTTCACCACTACCTATCCTGCCAATAATATTACATTATCCATCATAGGTGCAAGCAATATCGCTTCTGGGAGTGTTCGCGAAGATGGTTACGATGACCTTTTTGTGACACACTCAACAGGAGCTTTGGTGCTTTACAATACCAAGGATAGCCTGTATTTCTCGCCTGGCAATATGGAGGCACTTGGCACAGGCATCATAGGTCAGAGATCTGTGGTGATGGTCAGTGACTTTGATGGGGACGGCATTGCTTCTGATGCGGCCATCCTGAATGAGCAGGTTGATACGGTGGAAATCTACCTTAGAAATTCCACTGGCTCAATAAGCGAATATTATCCGTTAGCTCCCCGAGCGACAATTGTCCGAACTGGCGAACAATTTATTGATGTGACCGTGGGTGATTTTGGGGGCGACGCAAAGGATGATATTGCCATCCTTGCACAAGGAGGCAAGGTCCTCTTCTTTATCCAGCCTGTGTTAGGATTCAAGGATTATATCTTCACGGATATGGACGCGACCATCATCCTCCAGAACGATGCCTTGAGAATCTCCTCTGGTGATGTCAATGATGATGGTTTCGGTGACGCTCTTATAGGACTCTCGAATAGCTCCCAGATGATTGTACTCCTTAGGAGCGGTTCGGCCGCATTTGCGTCACAATTCAATTTTACTACAGGAGCGGTTCCATCAGATATTTTGGCTGGCGACATCAACGGTGATGGGAGACTTGACCTTATGTCAACCTCTGGATCGTCTCATTCTTTGTGCCTCTGGTTCCAGCATAATCTTGCACCATTGGCAAATGCAACAGCATCGGATTATTCTGAGAATGAAGGTACAGATATCACGTTCAACGGTTCCGCATCGACGGATTCCTTCTCAGATCGAGGAACTCTCAATTACACCTGGACCTTCGAGGCAGGGATAATACGCTATGGCTCAGAGGTCACGTATTCATACACTTCAAATGGCACCAGGATCGCATCGCTGAAGGTCACCGATCGCTCAGGTCTTTCCTCGTGGAGCAATATCACATTGCATATCGTAGACAGATCGCCAATCGCCTCCTTCACTTCCGCCCCAACAAATCCATTCGAGGGGGCAACCGTATTGTTCACCGACACCTCAGCCTCCTCACCCGATCTTATTGTCAATTGGACATGGAATTTCGGCGATCTCTCACCATCAAAATATGCCCGGAATCCGACTCATACGTATTCATTCAATGGGACGTTCGGGGTAGTTCTCCAGGTGAGAGACTCTGACGGCAGCACTAGCTCCTACCTTGGAAGCGTCGTGGTTAGGGACACGGCCCCCAGCGTCTCGTTCACCCAATCTTCCTCCATCATCGTGGAGGGAGAAAGCATCGATTTCCTATCCACATCGACGGTCGTCTATGATGCGATAGTGAACTACACCTGGAACTTCGATGATGGCTCGTTCGGCTATGTGTCTTCTATAACCCATACCTTCATCCAGAATGGGACTTACCATGTCTCCCTTACTATCAGGGACTCGGATGGATCCACGAGCTCGACCTCCACAACAATACAAGTCCAGGACACGACTCCGACCGCTAATTTCGACTTCTCCCCGAACAATGCGCCGGAAGGGTCCAGTGTTTCGTTCATCGACACGTCCACTGGATACGACACGCTGGCCAATTGGACATGGGACTTCGGGGATGGGAGTTATGGTTATGGAGCGGATGTGGGCCATGTCTTCCTTGACGATGGTGGCTACCTAGTAACCCTCACCGTCAGAGACTCCGATGGCTCCACCGATTCCGCATCGAAAACGGTGAGCGCGCTCGATACCTCGCCCGTCGCCTCTTATTTATTCGAGCCGAACCCGCCGGTGGAGGGCGTTCAGATCAACTTTACCTCGACCAGTGCCTCCTTCGACCCTCTGGTGAATTGGACCTGGGACATTGGCATGGTCAAGAGGTATGGTCCTTCGGTCAGCTACGAGTTCCCGAATTCGGGCAGTTATACGGTCAAGCTGACAGTCCGTGACTCCGACGGAAGCGCATCTTCCCATTCAAAGAGCCTCGTGGTAAGCGAAGCAGGTCTGGACACCAACTTCACCATCGAGCCCTTCTCAATCTTGGAAGGCACGCTAGTCCACTTCAACGACACATCGTTCAGCCCCGTTGACCCATTAGTCAATTGGGATTGGGGCTTCGGGGACGGAAGCGCTGGGAGCGGACCGAACGCGACCCACACCTACACCCGCTCTGGCACATTCCTGGTCAACTTGACTGTGACCGATAGCGACGGGAGCTTAGGATTCAAGCAGAAGAGCGTTACTGTCATCGAGGTCGTCCCGGTACCAAGCTTCACCATAGAACCTACCGAGGTCAACGAGGGCCAGCTCGTCTTCTTCAATGCGACCGCGACCACGTTCGACCCCATCACTTCATGGTCATGGAGGTTCAGCGACGGTCATCGTTCCATTCTCCAGAATGAATCGCGCGCCTTCGGGGACGGTTGGCAATGGGCCAATCTAACGGTCAGGGACTCCGACGGCACGGCCAATTACCTCAACCTGACATTCGTTGTCGTCGACTCCGCTCCGATCTCCAGCTTCGATATCGGTGCGGCGGTGGAGGGGCAGTCGACGAGCTTCACCGACACCTCGACCAAGTCTTGGGAGGACATCGTGATCTGGTACTGGGACTTCGGCGATTCCTCTCCGATCAACTACTCCAAGAATCCGGTCCACACCTACCTCATGGGCGGCAGCTACAGGGTCAACCACACCGTCTGGGACACCGATGGTAACTCCAATAGCGCATTGATCTGGATCGATGTCGAGCGCGTGCTTCCGCGCGTGTCGTTCACCATCGCAGGATCGAAGGTGGAGGGGCAGACGCTCCTCTTCACCAGCAATTCGCAGAGCTACAACCAGATAACCTCCATCGACTGGGGCTTCGATGACGGGAGCCATCTGTCGGGCGGGGAGGAGATGGCGCAGGTCGAGAAGGCCTATGCTGCACAGGGCCGGTACAACGTCACCTTGACGATCCGAGAGGCGGACGGGGACGTCAACAGCTCCACCGTGCTCATCTTCGTCCAGGATACCTCGCCCACCATCTCATCGTTCCACACCATCGGAGGAGGGACGCGCTTCTCCGAGTACGACCAGGTGTGGTTCCAGATTACCGCCGTCCCAAGCCACGACCCGCTCTTTTCCTACGGCTGGGACTTCGAGGGCACCGGGGTCTACATCCCCTCCGACCCCTTGTTGGCGAACATCAGCTCTTATCGCTACACCCAATCCGGGGTCTACCTGGCCAAAGCTATGGTGCAGGATTCGGACGGCCCCAAGGTCTACTCCCTCTCATTCCAGATCGTCGTCGAGGACGTTCCTCCTGTCGCCAAGCTCACCTGGCACAACGACACCTTGGTCTCTGGCATGGTCTGGTTCAACGCCAGCACCTCCACAGACACCCCCAACGACCTCGGCACCCTCAGATATCGCTGGGACTTCGGGGACGGCAACGGCACCAGTTACAACTACAACTACCTGGTCTCGCACACCTTCATGGAGGACGGCACCTTCACCGTCACCCTCATCGTCAAGGACAACGACGACGTCGAGTCCGCTCCAGCGACCATCAGGATCGTGGTGGATAGGATGGTGCCAGAGGTCATAATGGAGCAGGATGGCATGAACGCCACCGTGGGCGAGCCGATCCACATCGCGGCCAAGGTGACGGACCCAGGGAGCGGGGTCAAGTCGGTCACGCTGCTGTTCCGTATCGGCGACGGCCCCAACCAGTCCATGCCCATGACTCCGAGCCAATCGCCCAACCTGTACACGGCGGTCATCGCGGCGCGGGAGAACGCCACCACCATCACCTACCGCATCGTGGTGGAGGACAACGCCAACAATCAGAAGAGCACTCAAGAGTTCACCATCCAGGTGGCGCAGCCAAACGACCTGACCACGCTGATAGCCGTTGGCATCCTGGCCGCGGTCATACTGATCCTCGTCGGATTCCTCATCGGAAGGCAATCGATGGCGGTGGACGAGGTCTTCATCATCTACCAGGACGGCAGGCTGATGGCGCACCAGACCCGCCGCCTCAAGCCGGGCATGGACGACGAGATCCTCAGCTCCATGCTGGTGGCGATCCAATCGTTCGTCAAGGACTCCTTCAAGGACGAGAGCTCCACGCATCTGCAGCGCCTCGACTTCGGAGAGAAGAAGATACTGGTGGAGCGCGGGGACTCCTTCTACCTGGCCGTGGTCCTGCACTCGAACCGGGCAGGGAACGTGCCGAAGCGCATGCAGGCGGTCATAGAGGACATCCATAAGGACTTCGGGGCCTCGCTTCATGATTGGGACGGGGACCTGGAGAAGGTCCGAGGGATAAAGGACCGAGCAGATAGACTGTTCAAGACGTCCATACCCTTGGCCATCGCTGACACCAGAAAGCCCAAGGCCGAATCGTCAGAATGCCCTATGTGCGGCTTTCCTATCAAGCCGAGCGACAGCAGCTGCCCGTCCTGTGGCACCGAGCTCTCCATGTCCACAGTGGACGACCTCGAGACCGTGGCCAAGGATCTGGAGAAGGAAAAAGTGGGCAAGGTCTGAGACGCCAGTCCGAGCGCCATGATTATATACTCTCCCTCGTTTCTTGCCGCCCAAATGCCTTCCTATCTCGACCTGCTGATCGTCCTATTGCTTTGCAGCGTCCTATCCCTGATCTCGTACAGGCTGCGCCTCCTGACGGCCAGCGGGAGCTTGGCTTCATTCGCTGTGGGCGTGGTCATCGGGGTCTTCGGCTCCATCGAATGGCTCCTGCTCCTCATCTTCTTCGCCGTCGCCGGCTTCATCGTCACCCGCTTCCACATGGATATCAAGATGCAGCGCGGCCTCCAAGAGGGAAGGAAGGGGGAGCGGACCTGGAAGAACGTCGTGGCCAATTCACTGGTCCCGGCCGTGGTTGCAGTGGGCACCTACGCCCTCGGACTGCAAGGCACGGATGCAGCCGGGGTGATCTATCTAACCTCCATCGCCGTCGCCGCCTCGGACACCATCGCCAGCGAGCTCGGGGTGCTGAGCGCTAAGGCGCGATTGATAACCACCATGAAGCCCGTGCCCGCCGGGACGGACGGCGGCGTCTCCTTGCTCGGGACGTTCTGGGCCTTCATGGGTTCTTTGATCGCGGCCGTGCTAGGCTGGGCTGTGATCTTCCCGGGGACTTGGCCTGATTGGGAAATCCTCATACCGATAGTGCTCGGGTTCGTGGGCTGCAACATCGACAGCCTGATCGGGGCCACCTGGGAACGCAGAGGGATCGTGTCCAAGCTGGGCACGAACATAATATCTATGGCGGTCGCCACCGCCTTGGCGGCCCTGATCCTTTGGGCATAGCCAAATCATTTTCTTATGGGATGATGGCGATGCAGCGAGAGGGAGCTTGCGTACCTGGCGCGCGAGGCGTTGGTGGTGGAGGAGGACGACGACGTCATGCCCTCGTGAGTACTAAGGAGCGAAACCGATTCCATCAGGAATAGGGATATGGCCCCCGCTCGGCAACCTATAAATAGGACATCTACTTTCGAGGATGATAAGAATGGTATGACGGCCATAGCGTCGGGGTCACACCTGGTCTCATCCGAACCCAGCAGTTAAGCCCGGCCGCGTTCCCCGTTGTACTGTGGTGCGCGAGCCCACGGGAAGCTCGGAAAGCTGTCAACCTTTCTTACTTTTTACTTTCTTCTCTCGCAAAAGATGTCGGAACCTTTTCGAGGAATAATACCTGGAAACGAACATTTTAAAAGCCTGGATTCCTAGTGACCAGGAGAACCGGTGACCTGATGGCGGACCTGCTCAGCGAACCCATTTTCTATATCGTCCTCATCCTAGTTGTCGTCCTGTCGGTGGTCGTGTACTTTGAGGTCAAGTACCTCAGGCGCAAGCGCTTCGAGCGCGCCGAGGCCAAGGCCAAGGTGGACGACGTCTACAACCAGATCATCACCACCCGAGCGGTCTCGAACGCCCTCAAGGGCCAGGGCAAGAACACCAAGGAGGCGGACCTGGCGATATTGGAGGCGGACACGGCTTTCAGCAGGGGCAGCTACACCGATGCCAAGGGGGCGGTGGAGCGGGCCAAGGACCTCCTCCGCAAGGCGAAGATGCAGCAGGAACCTCCGAAGAAGGTAGACCCGCAGCCAATTCAGACCAAGGAGAAGCCTACGGAGGTGTGCGAGGTACCCCTCCAAGAGTCCAAGAAGATGCCCAAGAACTACATGGAGTCCAAGTTCATGATATGCTCCGTGAAGGATCAGGTGGAGGAGTCGGCGCGCGCGGGCGCCGACGTCTCGATGGCCCAGGACAGCCTCAAGATGGCCGAGGACGCCTTCGCCCGGGAGGACTACACCGAGGCGCTCAAAGGCGCCCTCAGGGCGCGGAAGAGCTTGGAAGGTGGGGAGGTCCAGGCCAAGGAGAAGACCGCCGTCAAGGAGCTGCCCTCGATGGAAACGGTCCCAGCGGCCGTGGTGCTAAAGCCCAACCTGTCCAAGTGCGAGAAGTGCTCGTATGAGCTGAACGCGGACGACATGTTCTGCCCCAGGTGCGGGGCGAGGATAGAGCGCGACATCCGCTGCCCTCGGTGCTCCAACAAGGTCAAGGTGGACGACGCCTACTGCCGGAAGTGCGGCCTGCCCCTCAGGTCCGACTAGGCGATGGAGATGTTTTAATAATCTGGCACGCATCCTCGATTCATGTCCTTGGCCTTGGTCAAGCTGGGCGGGAGCGTGATCACCGACAAGGCCCGCTACCGCTCCTTCAACCAAGAGAGCACGGACCGCTTGGCGAGGGAGATCGCCTCCTCGGGCGAGCAAATCATCCTGGTACATGGCGCAGGCTCGTTCGGGCATCTCCTGGCGCATGAGCACCAGCTGCAGAAAGGCTACCTCAAGGACTCGCAGCGGATCGGCGTGGCGAAGGTGCAGCAGGACGTCAGGGACCTCAACCGAGAGGTGATGCTGTCCCTGGACCGCGCCGGCATCCCTGCGACCTCCATCCCGCCCGGTGCCTGCGCCCTCATGGAGGGCGGCCTGCTCAGGAGCATGGACCTCGAGCTCTTCCGACGCTATCTGGACCTGGGCATCACCCCGGTGACCTTCGGGGACGTCGTGCTCGATAATCAGCGCAAGTTCGGCATCTGCTCTGGAGACCAGCTGATGTACCTCTTGGCGAAGGAGTTCCATCCCAAGCTCATCGTCTTCTGCGCCGACGTGGACGGCGTCTTCACAGCCGACCCCAACCTGGACAAGGGAGCCTCCCTCATAGAGAGGGTGGACCGCTCCACGCTGGAGTCGATGCCGCGCACCTCGCGCGTGACCGACGTGACCGGCAGCATCTACGGCAAGCTGGAATCGATGCTTTCGTTGGCAGAGCTCGGCAAGACGACCATGGTCATCAACGGCCTGGTGCCAGGGAGGCTCGCCTCGGCCCTGGATGGCGAGAAGGTTAAGGGGTCGATGGTCGTTGGAGGTGAAGCATGAGGCAGATCGAAAGGAGGAAGGCGGACCACATCGAGGTCGCGCTCAAGGAGGACATCTCCACCGGTTACAATTACTGGGACGACGTCAAGCTCGTCCATTGCTCCCTTCCAGAGGTGGACCTGGAGGAGGTCGACACCTCGGTAAGGATTTTCGGCAGGAAGCTCTCATTCCCGCTCATAGTAACTGCCATCACCGGCGGATATCCCAAGGCCAAGAGGATCAACGAGAACCTGGCCGCGGCCTGCGCCGAGCTGCAGATAGGGATGGGGGTGGGGAGCCAAAGAGCGGGCCTGGAGCACGGGGACGACGGCAGCTACAGGGTGCTCAAGGAGCACGACGTGCCTTTGAGGATCGGGAACGTGGGCGCGCCCCAGCTCATCGCCCAGAAGGGCAAGGAGCCTTTCAGCAAGGACTCCCTCCGCACGGCGATGGACATGACCGGAGCTCATCTTCTGGCCGTGCACCTGAACTTCCTCCAGGAGGTGGTACAGCCCGAGGGCGACACCCGGGCCAAGGGGTGCGTGGACGCCGTGCGAGCCGCGTGCAAGGAGTTCCCCCTTATCGCCAAGGAGACCGGCGCCGGTCTGTCCCAGGAGGTTGCGAGGAGGCTCATGGGCATCGGAGTGCGAGGCCTGGACGTCGCTGGAACCGGGGGAACATCGTTCTCCGCGGTGGAGAAGCACCGCGCCCTGAAGGCGGAGGACATGCGCTCCGCCATGCTAGGGGACACGTTCCATGAGTGGGGCATACCTGCCCCGGTATCCGTCGTATGGGCCAAGGTGGGCATACCAGTGATCGCCTCGGGAGGGGTGATGGACGGGCTGCAGGTGGCCAAGGGCATCGCCCTGGGGGCGAGCTGCGCGGGCATGGCGCGAGCGGTTCTCTCCGAAGCGTTGGAGTCCAAGCAGAAGGTCGTGGAGAGGCTCAGCCTGGTTCAGGCGGAGCTCAAGGCGGCCATGTTCCTCACCGGCAGCAAGGACGTGGCGGCGCTTGGCAAGCAAAGGGCGATCCTGACCGGAGAGACCAGGGAATGGCTTAACCAGTAGGTGACGAGGATGGACGTTGCGAAGGAGATGGCGCTGAGGGCGAGGAAGATCGACGGCCCCCTGCTCAAGTATCTGGAGGTCGGGAAGTACGAGAAGCTGCGCAAGGCCATGCGCCATTATCCCGAGGCGGGGGGCAAGAGGCTCAGGCCGCTCATGGCCATGACCGTGGCCGAGGCGGTGGGCAAGAAAGGCGCTGACGCGCTCCCGTTCGGGTGTTGCCTGGAGATCATCCACAATTTCACTTTGGTCCACGATGACGTGATGGACGACGACCCGGTCCGACGAGGGAGGCCGAGCGTCCACGTCCTCTACGACATGCCGACGGCCATAATCGCCGGGGACGCCTTGTTCGCGATAGGTTACAAGGTGCTCGCCACCACCCCGGTGGACGGGGAGCGCCTGCGCCGCCTCTTCGAATCCGTGTCCGAGGCGATCTTCCTCGTGGCCGAGGGCCAGCAGATGGACATCGACTTCGAGAGCAGGACGGACGTGACCGTCGACGAGTACATGGAGATGGTGGAGAAGAAGACCGCCGTCCTGTTCGCCTGCGCTGCCGAGGGCGGTGCCATCATCGGAGGCGGCAACGAGGACCAGATCCAGGACATGTACGAGTACGCTCGGCTATCGGGCATCGGATTCCAGATCTGGGACGACGTACTTGGCCTCATCGCCAGCGAGAAGGCGCTCGGCAAACCGGTCGGGAGCGATATCCGCAACGGCAAGCGCACCCTCATCGCCGTCCATGCGCTCGAGTCGCTCGGCGCAAGTGGCAGGAGGAAGAACGCCAAGGCCCTGAAGGCCTTCGGCAATGCCAAGGCGACGGACGCCGAGGTCAAGAAGGCCATCGAGCTCTTCGAGAGCACCGGCTCCATCAAGCATGCAAAGGACATCGCCCTGGACTACGCGGCCAAGGCCAAGGAGAAGCTGGATTGCCTGCAGGAGAGCAAGGACAAGCAATTCCTCGCCGCCTTGGTCGACTTCTCCGTGGGAAGGGAGCATTGAGGGGCCTCGAAGAACGCTCGGACAAGTCCAAGCTCCCATGATCGGCTGGTCAGCACTCGATCCCGTTTCGGACCAGCCGGAACTCCACGCTCCGGCCTTCCTCGATATGGCGGTGCTTCATCAGCACCGCCCTTCTCCTCCCAATCGACACCTTCTCCAATTTGAGAAGGGCCTTGGCGTTATGCATGAGCGAGTGCCCGCCCAGAGGTTCGAACGTGCCCGTCTCCACGTCCGTGTATACCTGGGAGGTTATCAGCACCGGAATATCCTTGCCCCTCGCCACCCCTAGGAGCTTGAGGCTCTGGGAGGTCAATGACTTGCGCTCCCCCTTGTCCTCCCTGCTTGTCAGCCGATAGTACATGGAAATGGAATCGACCACGATCATGCCCACGTCCACGTTCCCCTCGGCTAGCTTAATGGCGCGGTCCACCATCCTCTCCTGGTCATCGAAGGAATGCGCCTCGAACACCAGCGTGGACTTGAGGACCGACTCGTAGTCGTCCCCGCATATCTGGCGATACCGCTCCAGGCTCAGACCTTCGGTGTCCAGGTAGACCACCTTCTTACCGCTCCGGCAAATGTTCCTGGCTAGGACTAGACATAGGTTGGTCTTGCCCGTTCCAGCCTCGCCATAGATGAGGGTGACGCTACCCGATTCCGCCCCACCTTCCATTAGCTCATCCAAGGAACCGCAGCCGAATGGGACCTTATCCACGATAACAGGGAACCTCCTAAGGAATGATAATCATTGCTAAGACTAGCAACCCTTGCCTCGCAGCGCCAGATTCACAAGCCCTCGCCGAACGACTTCTTGCCGGAAAACACCGGTCACAGCCTCTTCACGTATTCCATATAGGCATGGACATCGTACCTCAGCCTCTCCCCAGTATACGTCATTCGCTTGATCCTCCCGACGACGTCCTTCGATCCCCAGGGCTTGCCGTACAAACCGCCGATCACCATGGCGATGCCAGTGTAACCACTCGGGTCCCTGGCATCCATCCCGTACCGGTCGTTAAGGTAGATCGCGACCTCGAAGGCTTCCTCCGGGCTCGGGCTCCACTCAAGGATCTTTATTGCCCAATATTCTCGCAAGGAGCCCCTTATCTTCCCGATCTTTTCCAGCTCCGTCTGCGTGGCGTTCCATAGAGGGTCGTGCGTCCGCGCTCCCTCCAGGTCCGCCAAGCTATAGAGGTGCTCGCGCTCGTCATCCCTGTGCTCGTCTATGCTCCTCCTCGCCCAGGTGGGAAACGCCCCCACACTGTCATACCAAGGAGTATGCAGGCAGAAATTCTCGGCCAGCTCCCTCAGCACCACCAATCTGTCGGTGTACCCCTCCTTCGAGGCCTCAGGCGCATCCGACCCGAGGACCGCGAGCGCCACTCTTTGTGGGGAGATCTGACCGAAATGAAGGTATGGGGACAGGTCCGATTGGCCGCGCGCGGTCGGGTCCAGCGCTTTTTTCGGGTATGATGCTAGGCGTTCATCCACGAATGCTTCCAAGCGCTGGTGCGCCGCCTTCTCCCCGGGACTTATCCATTGAACTGGCCCCACTGATTTGTCGGCCCCCACCCTCTCCAAGGCCTCATCCCATTCGATCAAGGGGCCGGTTTGAGTCCATTGACTATCGATCCTCGGCAATGGGGGGAATTCGATCAGCCATTCGGCCAGCATGGGGGTTATCCGTTCCTTGAAGGTGGCGAAGGACATGATCCTTCGGCCCGCTGCCCTCCAACAGGGAACGATATTGTGCGCATCGACCTCATAGGCCGGGATGTCGAGCCCAGCCAGCACCCTGCCCTTCCACTCCCTCTTGATCCGGAGCGGGTCGAAGTCCATCACCAGCATCCCGGCTTTGATGTTGTGGAGGAATTGGGGCATCTTCATCTCTGGCGCCCCCTCCAATAGGATGAACCGTGCCCCGAGGGAGCGCATGCGGGGCTCCATCTCCTCTAGTCCTTTGATCATGAAGTGATACTGCCTGAAGGCCGCTCTCAGGTACCCTGGGACAAGGCAGAACGCCACCCAAAGCGAGGTCTGGTGAAGGTTGGCCATCTCGGCGGCGAAAAGTAACGCCCAGTTATCCTCCACCCTCTGGTCCCGGCTCATCCAGAGCACAATAGGCCCGCCATGGTACCGCCTCTTCCGGACATACCTGGCCCTGGGGCTTACGAGTGATTGGGCGCCTTCCAAACCGTTCAAACGAGCACCACCGATGGCGGCCATGGAAATCCCATGTAGGATTAGCCTGTGGCCCTCATTCCAGCCAAGGAAGCCTCCGCACAAGACCGGTCCTTGACCACCAGGTCCCTAAACCGAGGTATCTGCCTGCCTTCATCTTATAGAGTATCCATAGCAGGGCGATGAAGATTATGTGCTCATCGATGATCGGATTGTACACCGGAGGCACGTTGGCTCCCCAGAGAAGCAACAGGAATATCGTCCCACCGTATGTAGCAACTCTCATGCCGATACCTAAAATAAGTGAGATCCCCAGCGCCAGCAGCGCCAACATGAACATCCAATCCACAACCGCGTTCCCGGCCATGCTGTTATAGAGGTCCTGGAAAATGCCGCTGGTCGCAAACTGAAGGAATCCTTCGGTCGGAGAGCCCCCATTGATCCAGGCATCCGATGGTGAGGTCGCATATCCCAGTCCGAATGTCTTATCAAGAAAGCCCCAAAGAAACAGCCAACCGAGAAGGATGCGGCCTAGTGCCAGGACATATTCGATTCTTACGGAATACTTCGTCCTAGGCTCCGACTCGATCATAGGTGGAGCTTTGCACTTCGTAGTATTAATTCATTATTAACTATGGTTTATTCTTCCACGTATCACCCAAGATCTCATGTCAGAGGTGCTCGATCTAAACGGCCTTGGTCTCGGTCCTCCGCTGATTGCCGTAGAACCAAAGCAAGAGCATGGCGGACAGGAACTGCATGAGCGCCATTACGATGAAGCCCGCACTGTAGCTGCCAGTCGCGGCCACGGCCATCCCCAGCACGATCGGCCCGAAGACGCCCATGCCCACCGCGATGCCGTTCATCAGGCCGGTGGCGCTGCTCATCAGCTCTGGCGGGGTTATGCCCTGCAAGAGGGTGAAGGCATTGGGCGGCAGGAGCGCGTTGAAGAAGAACAGTAGGGCGAGCACCATCATGATCGCCGCCGCCGTGGTCGTCCCTATCAGCAGCAGGACGGCCAGGCCGCCGAACAGCTGGAAGATGAATGAGATCATGATCACCTTTCCGGTTTTATCGCTCAGGTAAGAGCCGATCAACAGCCCGGCGACCCCGCCCAGGTAGGGCAGGGAGGCGACCCATATGACCTCGGTCTGGCTCAGCCCGATGGCCAGGAGATAGCTCGGCAACCAGAGGGAGATTCCCCACCACACCAGGTTACCGGCGGCGTCCGCCGCGGCCAGGATGAAGATGCCCTTGATCTTCGACGCTTCCCTCAGGTCCCCCATGGCCTTTCGCATCAGTTGCCCCAAGGGCTGCTCGTGCTCGTGCTTTCGGACGCGCTCGCAATCAGGGCAGTCCCGAAGCCGGAAGAACAATGGCACCAGCACCAAGGCGCAGAGGATGCCGACGGCGAAGAACGCGTACCTCCAGTCGGTGAGGATGATGATCGGTATCAGGAATATCGGCACCAGGAGGTTGGACCACTCCATCGCGCTCAGGTGCAATGCATTGACCTTGGCCCGCCTGCCTGAGGGGAACCAGGCCTGGGTGACCTTGCTGGCGCTCGGATAGACTATGCCCTGGGAGACGCCAAGGAGGATGCGGGCGATGATGAGGAAGGCGAAGATCAGCCCTACCAGGCCGGTCAGGAAGGTCAGGATGGTGAAGCAGGCCACCGCGACCAAGAGGCTCTTCCTCGGACCGAAATGGTCCACCAGCGGGCTGAGGAAGATGTTCGATAGCCCGTAGCCAGCCAGGAATATCCCCAGCAGGAGGCCGCCGTAGAGGGCGGCCTCGACGCTGTCCCAGCCGAAGTCTTCGCTGATGTAGGGAAGGGCGACGCTGACGTTGACGCGGGCGATGTAGGCGGCCAGGGTCACGGTGAAGACGATGAGCGCCATGCTCCAGGCGGTGCGGTTCCCGTTCGGGGGCCCTTGGACTTCGGCCATGATGGTTCAGCGGATTAGGCTGGAGCAATATGTTATTTTGCAGGAAGCCTACGCTTAGCGCCAATCTATGACTCGGGCTAGCTAGCTCCTCGAAGCGCATGGAAGCCACCGAGCCCGTCCGCCAGGACAAGGAGGCGCTGGACCTTTTCCCGTTCGCGGCCGCGCGCAAGGGCCAGGACCAGTTCCTGGAGGAGGCGCGCAACTGCTTCGCCAGCCGCACGCACCTCCTGGCACACGCTCCCACGGGCATGGGCAAGACCGCCGTCTCGTTGGCGGCCGGGCTGGAGTGCTCGATTCCCCGCGGAGGCTTCCTCTTCTTCCTCACCTCCAAGCAGTCGCAGCATGCTGCGGCCATCGAGTGCCTTCGCCAGATATGGAGGAGGCGAAAGATGAGGGCCGTCGATATCGTCGCGCGGGAGAGCATGTGCCTGGCGCAGAGGAAGGGCGGAAGGTCGCCATGCATGGATGGCGCCAGCTGCTACTTCCGCAACTCAAAGGTGGAGGAGGCGGTGGAGCGCCTCCTGGACTATCCCTTGCATGTGCAAGAGGCGGTGAGCATGTGCCTGAGGCTCGGCGCCTGCCCCTATCTCGCAGCCTTGAAGGCGCTGAGGCTTGCGGACGTGGCGGTATGCGATTTCAATCAGGTCTTCACCATGGGCGATGGACTGCTCCAAAGGACCACGCGCGAGGCCGCCTCGACATTGCTCGTGGTGGACGAAGCGCACAACCTCGCCACCAGGATCATGGACAATCACAGCGCTGCTCTGGACGAGCGTGCCGTCTCCATGGCGTTGGCGGACCCCCACTTGAGGCGGCTCCGCTACGACCTTGAGGCGGTGCGCGACGCCTTCCGCGAGATCTGCAGGCAAGGGGAGAGGAGGAGCGTCGACCCTTGGGAGCTGGAGGACATCCTGGAAGGCAGATGCGGGACCGGGTCCTCGGGCCTGGCGCAGGAGCTCGCCGAGGAGCTGGGGGAGGATGCCCGGACCAAGCCGCAGGAGCTCGTCAGGTTCCTATCCCTATGGTCCGCCTTCGGCAAGGGCAGCGCGCGCTTCGTCCGTGGAAAGACTCCCTACATCCACTGCCGCCTGCTCGAGCCCTCGCTAGTTTCCGCTATGGTGCTGGACAGGGTCCGCTGCGCCCTGCTCATGAGCGGCACCTTGCATCCTCCAGAGATGTTCGCCGAGCTGCTTGGCATCGCCGACCGTTCGGCCTGCAGGAGGTATCCTTCCCCCTTCCCCAGCGAGAACCGCTTGGTCCTGGCCGTGCCTGGCATCAGCTCGCGCTTCCAGCAGAGGTCCGAGGGCATGTACCAGAGCATCTCTCGCCGGCTGAGGGAGGCGTGCGATCACGTCCCAGGGAACCTGGCCGCCTTCTTCCCCTCCTACGAGTTCATGTCGTCGGTGATGTTCCAGCTTCGCGGCTCCACCTTCAGCAAGGAGATCCTGGCCGATTCCAAGGACCTGAGCAAGAACGAGCGAGAGGCCATGATCCTGGAGATGAGGAGGGAGGGGGATAGGGCGCTCTTCGCGTCCATAGGAGGCAGCTTCACCGAAGGGGTGGACTTCTGCGACAATCTGCTCTCGGCGGTGCTGGTGGTCGGCTTGCCTCTATCCCCGCCGTCGGAGGAGCAGGACGCGCTGACCTCGCGTCTGGCAGAGAGGTTCGGGAGGTCCAGGGCCAAGCTGTACGCGCAGACCTATCCCGCCATCGCGAAGGTGCTTCAGGCATCCGGAAGGGCGATTCGTTCGGAGGAGGACAGGGCGGCCATCGTCCTACTGGACGAGAGGTACCTCCTCCCTCCCGTCTCGACGGCGCTGCCTGAGGAGCACCGCCCTAGATGCTCTGAGGACCTGGCGCGGGAGCTGGACGAGTTCTTCGGGAGGGCGAAGAACGCCACCGGCTGAAAAGATTATTAGCGGCGGAGCGTTTCTTGACCGCGTGGAAGTGGTCAGGCGCGGCGCCGAGGCGGAAATTCGTCGAGGCGTCTGGAAGGGCCGCAAGGTCATGGTCAAGAGCCGGGTGGTGAAGGGCTACCGTCATCCTGAGCTGGACTCGAGCCTGAGGGCGTCGAGGACCAGGAACGAGGCCCGCCTCATGCAGGAAGCGAGGAGGTGCGGGGTGCCCACCCCCGTCATCTACGACATCGACGTCCAGGAGGCCGAGATGGTCCTGGAGGAGATCGACGGCGAGCGGGTCAAGGACGCCCTTCTCAAGGCGGACGATGAGGAGGCCGACCGCATCTGCGAGGAGATCGGCCGGCTGGTGGCGCTCATGCACCGGTCGGGCATGACCCATGGCGACCTCACCACCTCCAACATGATCCTCCGAGACGGGAAGATATGGTTCATCGACTTCTCGCTGGGAGGCAGGAACGCGGAGCTCGAGGACATGGGCGTGGACCTCCACTTGCTGAAGGAGGCGTTCCAGTCCGCTCATTCAGAGCGAGCGCACAAGTTCGAAGTCGTCCAGAGATCCTACTCCGAGCACTATGCTGAGGCGAAGAAGGTCGTAGCCAAGATCAAGGACATCGAGGAACGAGGGCGGTACACATGAGGAAGGTGCAGCTGATAACCTCCAACCCCGGCAAGCTCAAGGAGTTCCGGGTCGCCCTCGAGCCCTTGGGCTACGAGGTCGCTCATCTGCCCTTGGACGTGGAGGAGGTCCAGGCGGACACTCTCGAGGAGGTCGTCGCAGATTGCATGAGGCAGGTCCGCGAGAGGAGGGTCGAGGACTTCATACTCGACGACTCGGGGCTGTTCGTGGACGCGCTAAAGGGCTTCCCTGGCGTCTACTCCTCGTACGCGCTCAGGACCCTCGGATGCGAAGGGCTGCTGAAGCTCTTGGAAGGTGTAGAGGACCGGTCCGCCCGCTTCGAATGCTGCATAGGCTGCAGCCTCGAGGGGCGCGAGGACATCGTCCTTAAGGAGACCTGCGAAGGCCGCATCATAAGCACGATGCGCGGTCGGGGGGGATTCGGCTTCGACCCGATCTTCGCTGCCGAGAACGAGGAGCGCACCTTCGCCGAAATGCCATTAGCCGAGAAGAACCTCTTATCGCACCGGGGAAAAGCCATTAAGAGCTTGGCGAGACAATTGGGATGAGCCTAGGGAGGAATGCCGCATGAGGATGAGGGGACGGAAGGTGCTGGTGACAGGCTGTGCCGGTTTCATCGGCTCGCACATGACCGACGAGCTGCTGCGCCTGGGCAATCAGGTGGTGGGAGTGGACAACCTCTCCGCTGGACGGAAGGCGTTCATGGAGATCGCGCTGAAGGACAGCAACTTCAGGTTCGTGGAGGGTGACCTGCTCAACATCGACCTCAAGCATCTGCTCATGGGCGTCGAGGTGGTGTGCCATTTCGCCGCCAATCCCGATGTGAGGCTGGGAGCCTCGAACACCCGCGTGCACTTCGAGCAGAACATCGAGGTCACCTATCGGCTCCTGGAGGAGTGCGCCAAGGGCGATGCGACGGACTTTATCTTCCCTTCCACCTCGACCGTCTACGGCGAGACAACGGTCATCCCCACGCCCGAGGACTACGGGCCGCTCGTGCCCATATCCATCTACGGGGCGAGCAAGCTGGCCTGCGAGGCCTTGATCGCATCGTATTGCCACACCTTCGACATGAACGCGGTGCTGTACCGCTTCGCTAACGTGGTGGGGACCAGGAGCACGCACAACGTGCTGCACGACTTCATCCGAAAGCTGCGCGAGCAGCCTAGCTACCTGGAGATACTTGGTGCCGAGCCAGGCACGAACAAGTCCTATGTGCACGTGTCCGACTGCGTGGAGGCTATGGTGGTGGGCGCGGAGAAGGCCAAGGGCCAGGTGGACATCTACAACATCGGGTCCCGGGACCGCATGAACGTGCTCAGGATCGCCGACATCGTGGTGGAGGAGATGGGGCTTCAGGATGTCAAGTACCATTGGACCGGGGGCGTGAAGGGTGGTCGTGGCTGGGTCGGCGACGTGAAGGAGATGCTGCTGTCCGTCGACAAGCTCGCCTCGGTGGGATGGAGCCCCAAGCTCAACAGCGAGCAGGCGATGAGGCGGGCGGTCAAGGAGATCCTTGGCCATTCATCTGGTTGATGGCTCGATTACCTGAGGCATTAGAACAGGTCAGGCGCCGAGGACGTCCTGCCGGTCGCATCGACCGTTATCAGGAAGCTCGAGCTGGAGAAGGACCAATTCCCTGCGGCGGAGTCGGTGGAGGCGTAGCGGCTCAGGGCCGGCAATCCACCCACGTAGGGCTCCCCGGCCGTATCGATCACCAACCAATATCCCAGCTCGTCGTTGAGATAGTTGATGCGCAGCGAGCCGGAAGGCGTCCAGTAATAGCTGTCAATCGACGCCTCGACCGCCGTCAGACCGCTCTCGTTCTCGGTAACGAACACCGTCGGGAAGGCGTGTCCGCTGATGATGTTCAGGCGCACGTTCCCGCCCAGCCCCTTGACTATAGTGGCCATGAGAATGGCCTGGTCCTCGCAATCGCCGGTTAGGGAGCTCATGGTCTCCTCGGCGCTCTGCCAGTAATCGCCGGCATCGCTGACATATTCCACATGCGAGTGGACCCATTCATACGCCTCGCAGATCTGGAGGATGTTGTATTCTCCTGGGTGTTCCTCTTGTATCTGGGCGATGACGGCGCTGACCGCCTCTCCGTCCAGCCTCTCGTTCAGCTTGTCGTAGTAGTATGTCGGGTTGGCCTCTGTGGACCAGTTGGAGGAGGGATAGGTGGACAGCACCTCGATGTGATTCGTGCCGCTCAAGGAACGAACGCCCCAATCGTACCAAGCGCCCGAATGGCTCTGCACGGCGATTTCTAATGATAACTCGTATGAATGCGTGCCAGGTTCGAGCGACGCGCCGAAGGGTAGGATGCCTACCAGCGTGTCCTCGTTCGCCATGGCCAGGACGCCGGTGTCCCGGGAATAGGTGGTCTCCGTATCGGTCCATTTAAATGACATCCCATAGACCCAGATATCCTTGCTATCATAGTTCCTCAGGGTGAGCCACAGTATGCCTCCAAAGTCGGAATAGACACCATCCTCAGGTATCTCCCAGGACACGCCCCAATCGGCCGTCTGAGGGACGACCGTAGCGGGGGTGGGCGCTTGGCCGAGCGGGCGGGCTATCACTGTCGGATCGGGGGATGCCAGGTCATCGGCCTCGAAACCTTTGTTGACCATCAGGTTCGCATATCCAGCGAAGGCGATGATGGAGATGGCCACTATCGCCAACGCGATTAGCGCGATGACCAGCTTGTTCATTTGCATAATGAAGGCAGAGAAGCGATGAAAAGGTTTCGTCGACTGCTTCGAGCAACGATAATATAGGAGCGGGCATATCTTCCGAGGGCGGATAGCTATTGGCCAGAGTGCCTGGCAAAGCTTGATGCATGGGTCTGTGGGGTAGCTTGGTCCATCCTTCGGGCTTTGGGAGCCTGAGACCCCGATTCAAATTCGGGCAGACCCACCACTCGCTTCATCCAGCACTTATATTCTCTCCTTGAATTAAAAATGTTTTACTGTCTGGATGCTCCCTGAGGAGGTCTTGATTGATATTGCTGGCTGCCTCCTTTGGAAGGAATAGATTATTCAAATCCTCGATGGCCTTATCGCTTTTTATCTGTGCATAGCAGCGATATGTCGTATCAGAATGCGCCCAGTAAACACACATTAAGGACAGGCCTTCGGGCGATACCCCTACCGCCGTTTGGTCAGAGCTTCGATATGAAGGAGTCAACCTCTTCGGGGTTCTCGCGGACCTTCTTGCCCTTGTTGAAATAAGCCCTGTTCTTGATGCCAAGGCTGTCCGCGGCTTGGTTCAATTCTTTGACCGCATTGTCCCCTTTCATATAGCAGCAAATGAACAGAGCGACCTTCTTGGTAGCCAAGGTATCCTTATTGCTCGCTGCGAACTTGGCGATGTCATCGGAGATCATGCCGGCGTGGATACGGCTTCCCAGGACGACCGAGTCGTAGTCCTTCAGGTCGATGGACGATGATCCTTTCACATCGACGGCCTTCCCTCCGGTCTTCCCAGCTATGTATTCAGCGACGGCGCGGGTGTTGCCCGAAGTCGAAGCATAGACTATCAGCGTTGTCACGATTTCACTGACACAATAACATCTTAGCAATATTTCTAATCCATCTTGACCAGGGGGGGCGTTCCAGCATATCTCGTAGCCCGAACCTCACGGCATCCTAACCCAAACTAACCATATCTAACCGTCATCTAACCCACTATCCAGATGATAAGATAGTTAGAATGGTTAGTTGTAGAGGAGAGAGAAAAAGATGGTTAAGTGGTTTCACTACAATCATTTCTCCAGCTTTCCCCGAAGGTGATCTGCCCGATTTAGGGCATTTTGAACATCAAGCCAGACAGGTTTCGCGGACAGAAATCCCGATCGGTCCACCAATTCATCTGGCTCAGGTGCAAGGGAATTTTGATACTGGGCGAGCTTACTCATTGCCTCGTCTTGGTCGTCAAGATTGAGGCCTAAGTACCGGATCGTTTGCACCGGGTCCTGGTGCCCGAGAATCTCCTTGATGACCTCAAGGGGGACCTTCGCCTTCCAAAGCATCCTTCCGCTCGTTCTTCGCAGAGTATGGTTCGAGAAGTCGATCTCTCGTTCATAAGCGGTCTCGACCTTCTTCATTAGCCTTCCTAGTATCTGGTCAATTTCAGTCTTCTGGTAGGCGTAGAGCTTTGCTCGATGCTTATAGATCAAGAGGCCTCATTAATAATCTGGTCGGAATAGTTCAGAAGAAATTGAACTCCCCCGATACTTTTTAATAGGGTCCTCCGAGATTGCCGGATCGATCGAGTGAATTCCATGAGGTGCTACAACTGCGAATGGGAAGGGAACGAGGAGAGCTTGGTTGAAAGCCAAGGAAGCCTCCTGTTCTATGACTATGTCGCGGCGAATGCCATGATGATAGATGTGACCCGGACCAATCATAGCTGCCCAAAGTGCGGCACGATTCTCAAGAGCCACCGTGTCATAGGGGGCATGGTCCTCGACCAGTGACGGGGTGTCAAGACATGACGGAACCACAAATCTCGGAGAAGTTACACGAAAGTCAAAGCATGACCGTCGAGGTTGGGACAATCCTACCCCCACCGAACCAGAAATGGCATAAGCACGCGGAGCAAAGATTCGCTAGTCCTTTCACCGGTTCGAAGTTCGATAGGATCGACGTGGACGCGATGATGCTCTCCCACGCAGCTGTCATCTCGGGATTCACGATCAACGACTTCTATACTAAGCCCGAACTGGGCGCGGCGTGCGTGACCAATGCCTCCGAAATGTACGATCTCATCCCGATGACCCACTGGTATTTCTCGCTTCCATGGGTGGCCGAGATGGGTGCAAAGGTGCAGTTCCAGCCATTCCTACCACCGGTGGTGAAGGAGCCCTCTATCATTGGCCTTGAGGCGGTCGACAGGCTCGAGGTTCCAGACCTGAAGCAGATGGAGAACGGCTTCACCGGTCAGCTGATGACCCGCGCCCAGGACTACATACAACAGCACACACCAAACAAGTTCGTCCCCATGACGTACACCTCCGACCTTACTGGCGGGGGAGCACAGCTGTGCGGCATCGAAAATTTCATTATGTGGTCCCTGACCGAGAGGGATGCCGCCCATAAGCTCGTGTCGAAGTACACAGAAACGGCGGTCAATGGAGCGGAGTTGATGACCAATAGGTATGGGATGGCCATGATCTCGACCGGCTCCGTTCTCGCCAACAATGATATATTCTCAGATACGGACGTGAACGAGCTATCAGTGAATTACCTCCATGATTTCGTTGATAAATCTTTAAGAAAAGGCGCTGGTCCCCAGATATTGTATCATTTATGCGGTAATCACGAAACCGACTACAAACTGTTTAAGGACCGTTTGATATTCACCCCCTTCACTATCTTCCACATCGGGTACAGTGGGAGGAACGTATTCCCATCTGATGTCCTGGCAAAGGAGTATGGCGACGTTGCGACTATAATGGGCTCCGTCGACACCAAGATGATGATCCTGCCTAACCCGAAGAGAGTCTACGAGCAGGCCAAACAGCAGATCATAGGGGGAAGAGATAGCCAGAACGGATACATCCTAGGTACGGCGTGCGAGCTCCCCCCGAACGCGCTACCCGCCAACGTCTTCGCGCTTGTTCAGGCAGCAAGGGACTTCGGAACCTATGGTACTTGGTGAGACAAATTAGATAATCAGCCATTGTCCTGCCTCTCACTCCAGTGATTAGTTGAAATCGAGATCTAGATATTTGGAAATGTTAAGTATCAACCTCTTAGAAATCCGAACCTCGCGGCATCCATACTGGAAGGAGATCGAGATGCTGAAGGGGGAGGGGTATGTGGAAGTCAGGGAATGACCCTGAATCTCAGCGATTGTGTACCGCTAAGGCAATAAATCTGCTGAACGCAATTCCCCAGTAATCTTAATTACTGCTGACTTGACATCCTGTGGTGTTCGTGCTCCGGTGCATACCAGTTTTCCCGACCCGAAGAGTAAAACGACGACATTTGGATCATGCATGCGATAAACCAGGCCAGGAAATACCTCCGGTTCATACTCCACCTTGTCTAGACCGATAGTTATGCACACCGAAGTGAGATTAACAGGTGATCCAATGTCGGCCGTTGCGACTATGTTCTGCACTTCAAATGTGGGGGGGCTAATGATAGGAACACCAGCCTTCTTAACATTCGTTACCACCACTCCAATGGTGCGCTCTACCTCTTCCAACGTCCTGGCACCAGAGCAAACGAGCTTACCACTATGGAACAAGAGGGTCGCGGTCTTCGGGTCCGATAATCTAAAGACCAATCCTGGGAAAGCTTTAGGGTCGTATTGCGCCCCGTTCATTCTGACCGTGAGTTGATTAAGATCAAGTTGCGTACCTAAATCTGCAGATGCTACTATGTTCTGGATACGATAGTTGGTAATAACAATACCCCAAAACGTGTAATTCGAGTCAAGTATTTGCTTTAGAGGTCGCTTGCGAAAACGTGAATGAACTTCCTCTTCTGCGCATCATTCCCGGAGGAAAGATTTTGCCTCAGCATACAGGCGGTCCGCGACCTCCGTAGATACCCAACCACCCTCGAGCTCGATTAGTTCTAACTCTAACTCTTTGGCATACTCTTCACACTTTTCATGGAAGTTTACCTGGTCTCCCAGATTGGTCTGGATCTTCAGAGCACTGCTTGTACCCAGCCATATCGAGCATGAGCTTCATGAACTCCTTACGACTCATATCTATCCTATCGAGGCCTTTGAACAGCTCGGTGTGGTCGAGGAACTCCTTCCAGCTGCAGGCGACGGCGGGCGTTAGGTACATCACACCGGTATGCTCTTTCATAAGATTCAGGTATTTTTCGCTGCTGCCCAATGGCACGCATATGCAGTCGTCGCACAGCTTACCTTCCCTATCGGTGAAAAGCGTCATAGGTATCGGCAGGTTCTCCCTACTCCATTCCCGAATTCCTTCGAGCCCGTTTCCACAAAGCCCATAATAGAGCGCTATGCCATCGGCATGATCGGGAATTGTAAGCATAAGCCTGCGGATTTCCTCAGCTAAGGCCTTGGGCTCCGAGTGGAGTCCGAGATCCATCATCCAGATGATGATGTTGTACCCTTCTCTAGGTACATTCGCATTCTCGTTGAAAAAATCCTCCTCAGAGATTTGCTCGAACTCGACGCTATTTGACTTAAGCTTGGGGAGAAGCGTCTTAATATTCTTGTTCGCCAGGAGGAATATCCTTTTATCATCAGGGTCGGTGGTCAGATTATATATCATCTCATCCTCGAGCAAGGGGCAGGCCATCATCATGAGCCTACCGAATTCCTTCTTACCCTCAGACCCCATATAAATCACTCCTCTTGAGTATGCCAGAGACACTCCTGATGTATATAGTCGGCCCCCACCCTAACTTTATTGGTAGATGCCCGCTAGGCGAATTGGCTCTGCGTACACTCAGGCAAACCAATCATCAGATTCCGCTAAATATCGTTCCCCTCCCTGATCTTCGATAAAATAAGTTGTAGACTCTCCATTAATATTTTTGAAAAGAAAAAGAAAGAGATTTATGCTCAACTCTCACAGTCCGAACTTCACGGCATCCCCTCCTCCAAAAATGGGGAGAAAGGGTAGACTCTGCCTCATTGGACAGAGATCTAATGTACAATATTATTCGATTATGTTGCTTGGACCTCAGGCAATCTTCCTTCCCTTATCCCATGTCGGGCTTTGGTTCCAGACTTCCTCGGGTTTTAGCAGCCAAAGTCCCTTAAGGTCGAACTTCATCGCAGCGAAAACTCCTTTCATCTTCTCGAAGACCGGCCCAGAAGTGACATGATCCTTCACCGAAGCCCTGATTTCAAAGGACTGATAGCCTTTGGTGATTAAGATGGAGACCTTTGAGCCTTCCTTCTTGGCATCTTGGAGGTTCTGACCTGTGACCTTCATGAATATCTCACCGATGAAGATGGTCTCTGGATCCAGCGCACCTGAACCTCCGACATTGATGACATGCACGTCCCCCTTGGACGACTTCGTTCCCAATACCTTTGTTGCGCTCTTATCGTTGATTAGTGCGAATATTTCTTCGGGTAGTTTCACCAAATTATTTCACCGAATATTGTATATCATGTTAAGTATAAGCTATTGAGGTCGCTTAAGAAAATTTGAACAGCCCGAACCTCATGGCATCTCTGCCAATTCTTAATACCCCCGACCACAATTTAATTGCGAGGAGTTAGATGGTTAGCAAGAGGCAGCAGATTGCGGCAATCGTTGTCATCATACTAATCGTTCCATCAACACTAATCTTAGCCCTAATATTGAAAGAGCCTCAAAGCCCTGAATCAAATCTCGCTCAGAAAATGATTCTTAGCTCTGAAGACCTAGGTACTGGATGGAAGGTCTATCCTCAGGAAGATGATTTTTATTATTATTCGTATTTTTCTGATATGTTTGTCAACATAAGTTGCCAGGCCGTCAACATTCTGGAATATTTTTTTGATGTTTATGCCATGGGGTGCCTAGAATCACTGACAGTCTTCAATTCGACCTTCGATTGCAACCAGGGATTCCACATTATTGACTCTGGGATATCATCATCGACATATGTTACCAATTATTCGGTCGTTCATATTGGAGATCGGGGCTTTTCTTATTTGAATGGAAATGAATGTCCAGGATTAGTATTTCAGAAAGGCAGTATAATATGCACTTACTTGATTGTGCCAGGATCTATAGGGCCATCAATGGATGAACAATTAATGGATCTGGCGATAATCCAACTGCAGAAGATGGACCAATAACTTGCTCAAAATCCCAGGGCGAGCTGAATGAAGTGCCCGAACCTCACGGCATCCCTACCAATTCTTAATATCCCCGACCACAATTTAATTGCAAGGGAGTTGGATGGACAACAAGAAGCGGAACATCGTTCTCTTCGTCGTCTCAGTGTTAATCATCATCACACTTGTCGCATCATCGATCATTTATTTTTCCCCGAAACAGACCGACTACAATTCTCTTTTGTTCAGCCAAAAAGGTGTGCATGATGGCGATTATTTCATCTATTCCGTTCTGGGCTCCTACAACGGGAGTCTCGTCAACGGCTCGTTTAAGATCGAGTTCCCTGACAATTCGTTCTGGCAGTCTCGGGATTTCAACACCTCAAATCCCGAGCTCAATGAGAGGCTAAACAATTCTGCAATCCAATTCATCACCTTCTATTTTGACATGGGCACCTGCAAATTTTCAACCCCGTTCGGTATCAAGAACGTGGTCTGGACATTTGGGTTCATACCCGGACCCGAAGGGATCGACCTGGCTTCGGTGAGCTTCTTCGGTATCGACCCCAACGTCGTCTACGGCTATCGGATAAATGGACCTGGCCTCCATCTTGATTTGGTGCTAAATCAGACCAATAATGCTGACGCCATGTCGGGCAACACTAACCCATTCGCTTGGGCAATTCCGAACTATATCGAGAGTTCGTACCAAGCTAATCCCGGAGTTGTAAGTGCCAATCGGGGCTCTATAAAGGGTTGGTGGATATGGACCGATGGCGCGATAATGAACTTCAACATCACGGGTGGCAATATCCGCCTTTATGGCTTCTCAGAAGGGGATATGTGTTCCATGATGGAGGGTGGGCCATTCGCCTATAATTATGCTCTCTCCAGAATGAATTCAACGAACGTAGCGGGAGAAGCTCAGATTCCGCAAGGTATCTTTTTAATCAATATATGCGGACTAAGCCGGGAAGATGGCAGATTCGAATACACACTTACATAAGTTAACGTCAGTTTACCTAAGAGTAGAAGAAAAGGGATAGGTAAAGGGTTACAGCTCAAGATACGCTTGAATAGCCGTTATTGACTTGGAGTCGCGATTACTGGCCAGTCGTTGTGGTTAGTTCGGCAGATCCATCACCATATTTTAAGGCCCGAACCTCATGGCATCCGCAATCCATAAAAAGAAAGAAAGGAAAGTGTTTGGCCTTCGAGTCGTTAAATTATGAAGTCAATTCCAAGAAGAAATCTGTGCTTCTGGATAGTGCGTAATGGTGACTTCGGGCAGACCCACCACTCGCTTCATCCAGTAAGTCAAAATTCGATTTTAATAACGGGGTTTCCATGTCAAACTTTGACACGGTATCCGGTACTTGCCTAGGGACGAATACCGGTCTTTCCTTACCTGCGCCTCTTAGCAACTCCGTAGCCTTTGCCCTTTGAATTGCAGCATAATGCCTTCGGGTCGTTGCTTCGCTCTGATGCCTCAATTGGACGGACATGGCGGGAAGAAGGGTTAGATCATCATTCACGGTGATCGAGGTCAAGATGCTACTGGACGAGGGATATCTTGAGGCAAAGGGACGGGATTAAACTGGCTAAAGAATGCATTTCATAGATTGATACTGGGAGAATTCGTCTTAAGTATCGAGATATTGGTTTTTCTTCTGCCGGGGGTAGGAGGACCAGACAAATGGATGGGTCGTATCATCTCCCCCTATTAGAGTGATATTTTGCCCCTGCGCCCCCGGCAGCGGTCTTATCTCTTAATCATACTCCCAACAACGCAGCCCGAAGCTCACGGCATTCTTCATAGATCAACAAAAAGTGCCGGGGGTCGGAGGACTAAACTCTTACTGGATGGGTTCCAATAACTCTCCCCCCTTAGGAGAGTGACATTATGTTCCGTGTTCCCCCGGCAATAACAGTATCCGCTCAATCGTTACTTATTACATACTCAGCATTATCGTTTTAGATAATAATTGGTAAAGGCCCGAGCCTCACGGCATCCCTTAACTGATTTCAGTAACCAAGCGAGGTGTCTTCTATTGCTTCCATTATCTTCGCTTCCTTATCAACGGCTTTCTTCCTCACGACCCAATGACATGTAGTGTCGCCCTCGCTCATCGTACGGTCGTAAGCGAACTCGAAATCGGGATTAATAACCTCACAGACTCCATTAGAAATGGCCTCGAACTGCTTGCAGACCTCGGGCGAGCTGCCCTTGCACGGACACTCCTTAATCTCCCTCTCCAATCCAGAGCCGACTAATTTCACGGGGGTTCCAATATGACCTTGCATAGAACCGAGGAAATCGAGCTTTTCCCTGATGGTCTGGATGTTACCATCCCCTCCTGAACCACCAATCAGGTTCTTGCCAACTTTAATTCCAAGCATTTTTGCTTGTGGCAAGGCCAGCTCCAGGGTGCGTTCTGAGCCTATCAAATCGATGGATATAGAGGTGAAGATGTTCAACGAAGCATAGCATACTCCACCTGAGACCATATTTATTTCATCCTGTGATAAATTCAGCGGGATGGTCTTCTGCAAATTGCCAAGGTCGTCCAGGTTAACCTTGCTCGATTTCTTTTTATTATGTAGCGGCAACGGCCATCGTTGTTACTTAGGTGATGAGTAAAAACAAACTCATACTCTGGGTTCATAGCGTGGCACAGGCCTCTTGATATATTGTGGGACATAGCGATGCAAATCTCAGGCGGAGCATTGATTTCGGTGACGGGGCATGCATACACCTCGACGATTGCTCCTCTATCCCTGATCTCCAAGGGTTTGACATGACCAAAGGATGTGCAATAGTGTACCCAGTAATAGGACAAAGCCAAATCCTCGAGTTCACTCCCTTTCAATCCAAACCTCTGCCTAGCCATATTGGCTATGTTTATCCCCCAGACCTTGCTATATTCTCTGGAAGCCTCGAGGATTGGGTTCGCCCCTACCTCGCCTAATAGCGATCGAAATACATTCGTAGCGCACTCAAAGACATAATATCTCAAAAAAGGAACGGGATATCCAGAAGATGCTTCGGGAGTCTGTCCCGTTGGATCAGCAAAATTCTCTTGATCGCTCATACCATCCACCTCTGCCCCCCATCCCCATCAAAATCAAGTGAGTAATCCACGAAAAATGCTTGCATCATAATGCTCGTCGATTGTTGAAGAAAGAAAAGAGTAAAGTGTTTTTGTCTCCTGACGAAAGGAAGAATTACATATCGAATCCATTCTAGATGGAGGAATTATAATGAAAATCGAGTACTTTCACGCATCAGTGTATGGTAATGGAGCTACGGTGGCGGAGGAGTTCAAGAAGCAGATGGCCGCCAAAGAGGTGACGGTGGAAGTCCACCACATTGACAGCATGAAGCCGGATGCGATGCCCACTGCGGACTTATTTGTTTTCAGCTCGCCGGGGCGTTTCGGCAAACCGATCAAGGAGATGCGACGTTTCCTGGAGAAGGTCAACCTGCCCACAGGGACGAGGTATGCCATCCTGACCACCGAGCCTTCACCTAAGCCAGATAAGAAGACCGGTAAGATGCCTACAGAAGAGGAAGTAGGTCGTTATCAGCATATCATCTCGATCATGAACGAGATCTTGCTGGGTAAAGGACTGGTCAGGATGGGCGAGACGAAGGTTTATGTGAACGGCTTGAAGGGACCTCTGGAAGCAGGCTGGCAGAAGAAGGTGGAGGCATTCGCCAACGCCCTCCTCGGCTCCCCTTGAACCTCGTGGCACCCCTGTGTTCATGAATATGAAAAAAGTGGGAAGAATGGGTTTCAATTCGGTGCCCGATTTACTTCCACTCCCAACCCTCTAGGTACGTTCGCATACACGCGTTCGTTATTTGCCGAAGAAAAGGAAACGGTAAGCGGGTTAGCACTCTACTCCTTTTAATTGAACAAATATTATATATTACTAGATAAGTCTGAAATGAGAAGCCGTCGAGAGAATAGCGCGAATCACGACTTACTGGATAGTCGATAAGATAAGTTCGGGCAACCCACTATTCACATCATCTAGCACTATTTCATTTGTCCCTAAACTAAAAATTCGCCCTATCTGGATGGTCCTCCGAATGGGGAATTAGTAGGTCAATGTACGCACATTTAAATACACGAATCGCAAACACCGAATGAAATTAGAAAGTCCGTCTGTTTTGTTACAGGCCGTTTTTCATTTTCACAACAGAGTGGGTATCGTGACAACTTTCACAGATCTACAGATATCAAATGAAATCATCAAGGCAATGAGCGAAATGGGTTGGAAAGAACCCACACCCGTTCAGATAGAAGCAATACCGGTAGGCCTCAAAGGCAGCGACATGTTCGCCCAGGCACAGACTGGAACGGGAAAGACCGGCACTTACGGTTCCATAATACTGGAAAGGATCAGGCCCGGGATGAGAACCGCATCCGCTTTGGTCCTCGTCCCCACAAGGGAATTGGCCAATCAAGTCTCCGAGGAGCTATCTAAGCTCTCTAAGTTCACCAGCCATAAGTGCATCCCTATCTACGGGGGAGTGGGCATCGGGCCCCAGATAGATAAGCTAAGGACGGGCACGGACATCGTAGTGGCGACGCCCGGCAGGGCCAAGGACCTCATTAATAGGAATGACCTGGACCTTTCGAAGATATCGATCGTCGTACTAGACGAAGCGGACCGCATGCTCGACATGGGCTTCGCTCCCGATCTCAATTTCATTTTATCGAAGGTGCCGAAGAAGAGACAATCGCTACTGTTCTCCGCGACCATGTCGCCAGATATTAGGCGTCTGGCGATGCGTCAGATGGTCAATCCCCAAGAGATACTCGTTTCCAAGGACGAGCCCGTGCTTGACCTCACCAAACAATATTACATCATAGCCAACAAGGACGAGAAACGCGACGCGCTCTGCACGATCCTCGACTTGAACGACCCCAAGGCCATAGTGTTCTGTCACACCAAGCGCAAGGTCGATCAGCTCACGAAGAAGCTGCTGGCATATAGTTACCACGCGGGCGCGATACACGGGGACGTTGCCCAGAACAAGAGGGAAAGGGTCATCAACAGCTTCAAGGACGGTTCCATCCGAGTCCTAGTGGCCACCGATGTGGCGGCCAGGGGATTGGACATCAACGCCGTGGACTGTGTCATAAATTTCGACGCACCGGACGATCCAGACACTTACGTTCATCGCATAGGGAGGACCGGAAGAGCGGGAAAGGAAGGCACCGCAATATCGATCTTCACGACAGAGGAGCGCTACATGATCAGGGACATCGAGTCCAGGATCGGCAAGCCCATCGATCCGTTGAACGTAAAGATCGTCCCCAGGCCCGAGCTCGATATCACGAAGGTCGTCGCGGTCCAGAGCTTTTCCCAGGCAAGAGCACCCGCGGGCCCGTCCGCAGGGAAGAACGGGCGCAGGCCTGCGAACAGAGGAACATCCATCGAGATCAACTTCGGGAACGCGGATAAACTCAGCAAGGGCGAGGTCGTGAAGTTGGTGAGGACCGGTACCGACCTGTCCCCCCGGGATGTGGGAAGGATCACCATGGGTGAGAGATATTCACATGTGGAAATTGTCAGGAAGGACGCGGGCAGGGTCACCACGGACCTCTGCCGTAACACCTTCAGGGGCAAGGCCGTTATAGCCCGCGTGGTCTAGGCCAACGCCTCCATATGCCTTTTCCTAAGCTTCAGACCATCCTATGCAATTTCGTTCATGGCAGCAAATCAAGTTTCTTTAACCAGTTAGCAACATCCTCGTCTGCTCTGTCCACACTGCCACCTCTGATCGCTAAGCCGGGCAGCACCTTGGCCTTCGGACACAGCCTCTTGATGTCGCGTTCACTGCTTCCTATTCCGCTACCCTCGTGCGTGCAATAAGGAACGATGGTCTTTCCTGAGAGATCATACGACTCGAAAAAGGTGAATAATGCCATCGGCATCGTTCCCCACCAGTTCGGATACCCTATATAAATCACATCGTATGAATTTATATCCTCTACTTTTTCTGTAAGCTCGGGTCTGGCATTTCCCCTCTTTTCTTCCTGTGCCACATTTGTTGTTTCCGTGTAATCATCTGGATAGGACATTACCGTCCTGATTCTGAAAATTTCGCTACCTGTCAATCCCTGGATCTTCTTCGCTATCACTTCCGTGTTTCCAATTGGGAGGTTTTCTATTTTTCCATCCACATAATTATTTCCCTTGCGCGAAAAATAAGCGATAAGGCTTTTTGGTCTTGCCATTCCTCTTGATCACCCCAATTTTCTCTTTATCAGTCTGTCCGACATCATGAGAAATCCCCTTCCCTCAGCTTCGCCTCAAAACTTCTCACGACGCCGCTGCGAACGACTCGCACGCTCATCAGTCCCCTGTCCTTCGCGTTGAATTGCATCTTGTGCTGCTCAGACCCGCGTAGGAAGTCCAACTGGTCGAACCTTTGTTCCAGGCATGCCTCGAGGATCTTGGCCCTCAACACCGACCCAGGCGAGTAGCGAGCATATTCCTCATCGTAACCTGGAATGTAATAGAGGTACCTCTTCCTATATTCAAAGCCCAGGTTCAATGCGATCACCTTGTCCTCGATATGGATGCCCTTGAAGGTCACCCCCAGTGCCCCGGGGTCGTCACCGACGACATAGGTCAAGAAATCCACCATCCTCGGCGATGCGAAGGGGCTCGTCCCCTCGTCCTTCCACCTCTTCAGATTCAGCCGTTTGAGCTCCTGCAATTGGGGAAGTAGGTCCGCCCCCGGACGGACCTCTCGATATTCCGCACCATGCTCCCTCACTAGCTTCTTCCAGTAGCGCTTACGATGCTTCTCGATCTGGGGCGACGAAGCGTAGTATGCCTCCTCCCCAATGGAGAGGTCCGCGTAGAGGGACACGCCCTTTACCGAATCGAACTCGGGGAAGTGGCGCTGGAAGGATGAGAGGGTCGGTGCGGACGCCCATAGCTCGCGAAGCTCCAGCACGTCCCAGGAACTCATTCCCTTCACATGCTGCCAGATCGCGTCGAGCACTTCCGGGTCATCGTCCTTCGATATGACGCCCAGATGGTCCGAAGGGCCCGTGGCCAGGAATTGCAGCTTGGTCCAGCGTTTCACCCGACCCCTAGACGACAACATCAAGGGCGCTAGGCCGACCAGCTCCTCGTTCCGGAGCACAACGATGGAGCATATCCCGTGCAGGTCGCCCCAGGCTTTCCACCAGCACTTGATCCATTCGGGGCGCAGGAAGACGTCGTCCTCGCCGCTGCTGGTAAGGATCTCACGCCAACGCGGCGCGAGGCCCATCAACTCGTCGAAGGAGCCGATCTCCTTAACTTCCAGGCTCATCGGCCCTAGTATGTAATTCCGGGCGATAATCCCTTGGTCGCCTTTCAGGCTCCATATGGTCCGATGCGAAGAACCATTCCGGTTTCATCCCGCCATAGAATTTTGGAATGGTATATGCTACTGGTCTGGAGGGGACTATTGATCTGCTCCCACAGTCAATGACTCCCGGATTTGATGAACAAGACATCGCCCGATACCTTCTCGAGCTCGGCCAGCGAACATCACATGGAATATTTAATAAGCTGATATGCAATAAAAAAATAAGGATGAAGCACAAGATCGTCGCCTCCCTGGCTGAGCTGGACCCTTACAGGAAGGAGTGGGAGAACCTGCGCCTCGATTGCCGTTCCTCCATTTTCACCAGCTTCGACCTGGTCCGCATCTGGCTCGAGGCTTTCAAAGGCACCGCGCAGCCACAGGTGGTCATGGTGGAGGACCATGGAGCCCTAGTAGGCATCGCACCGATGTGCATGCAAAGGCAATCCATGGCCGGCCTGCCCGTCCGCAACCTGAACATGGTCGGGTTCGGCAAGGAGATCCTTGGCTACAGCCTGATGTCGGTCATGGCCAAGGACGCCGATGATGCGGTACTCGAGGAGCTCGTCCGAGGGGTGGGGAGGGTTAAATGGAACTTGATGCAGTTGATCGCCCTTGACCCTACCCCGTCGACGGAGAGGTTTCTCCAGCTCATTAAGCAGGAGTTCTCTTGGCAACCCTTCCCGGAGGTGAGCAATCTTTTCTACGAGTTCCCCGTCGAAGGGGAAATTGCCTCGAAGTTCGGCAGCAACAGCCGAAGGTTGCTCAGGAGGATCCGCAACGATCTGCAGCGTGAGGGTAGGTTGCAGGTCCGTTTGGCCAAGAACGGGGCAGAGGCGGAGCGGGCGATGTGCCTCTACGTGGAGCAGCACATGGAACGATGGAGGGGGAAGGGAGGGAGCATCTTCAGCGACCAAAGGAACGCACATCAGTTAGTGGAGATGGGCAAGTATGTGGTGGAGAACGGCGCCGGCCTCATCCACGAGATGCTCATCGATAACGAAGTCGCGGCCCAATCCCTTGTCCTGCTGGATGGCGATGTCGCGCGGGGATACCGCGTCGGTATGATTGATCGATTCAAGGATTACTCGCCAGGGAAGCTCATCATCATGCTGGTGATGGAGGACCTCCGCGCTCGTGGCCTCAAGGGCTACGACCTGCTGCGAGGGGACGAGGATTACAAGCACCACATGAAGACGCGCGAGCGCATGCTTCCCGCGATTCAGGTGCTTCGCGGCTCCCTAATGATGATGTCCAAGGCGCGCAAACTGCCAGGCATCCACCAGCTGGACGAGCGCCTCGGGGTGGGCGACCGCGTGCTCAAGCGTGCCAACGAAGGATGAGTCCGCCGCCTACCTCCTTCTCCTCATCAGCACCACCGCCGCTGCGACCGCGACGACCGCCACGGTGATCAGGACGATCAGCAGGGTGGTGTCGAAGCCACTCGAGCCGCCGGGCATCGGGACTGCGTGCACCGGGTCGGTGGCGGGCCCCTCTCCGGCCTCGCTGTAGGCCGATACTTGATAGTAGTAGTCCTGGCCGTTGATCAGGCCCCCATCGGAGTACGATGTCGCCGTCACCGTCGTCAGATACATCAGCCCGTCCGGCGGCGACCCGCGGTAGATCTTGTAGCCGATGACTGCAAAGCTCCCCGACTCCGCAGGAGGCGACCAAGTCAGCGTGACGCGCCTATCGCCTGGTGTCGCGTTCAGCCCCGTCGGGGCGCTTGGAGGGGCCGGCCCCTCGTTGGGGGTGGCGGAGACTTCCTCACTGATGGCACCTAGGCCGATGGAGTTCTCTGCCGCCACCTGGTAGTGATACGCCACTCCGTTGGTCAGCAAGGTGTCATTGTGGCTGAGAGACGCGCCCGTCCAGATTAGGGCGCCGTCGCGGTAAAGATGATATGCCATCGGACCGGGCCCTTGGTACGCAGGAGCGGTCCAGCTCAGGAATACGTAGGCGTCTCCCGCCTCTGCACTCACACCAGACGGTGAGGAGGGCACTCCGAAGGGCGTCCCTATGGCTTGGCTTGAATTCGGACCCAAGCCCGCGTTGTTCTGGGCTGCGATCACCAGATAATAGGTCCGGCCCTTCTCCAGGCCGTCGATGACGGAGAAAGGTTGTATGGATTCCACCCGCATAGGCAAAGAGCTGGAAGCCGTTCCATAGTGGACGACATATTTCACGATCGAGGAAGCGTTGCTGTAGATGGGCGCATCCCACGCCAGGGTCAGGTTGCCATTTCCCTCCGTGACCTCGATGCCGTAGGGGGCGCTCGGGGTCATCTCGTCGGGCAGGGGCATGGCCTGGACAGCGGTACCGTTCGGGCCCCAGCCGATGGGGTTCGAGGCCGATAGCTCGTAAGTGAAGGTGACGAAGTTGGCCAGCCCCGTGTCCGAATGGGCCAGTCCGATCCCGCTCCAGACCAGGGCGCCGTTGCGGAACAGATGGTAGGTCAGCTCTCCCGTCCCAAGGTAGTCCGGCGCGGCCCAGCTGAGCTGGACCATGCCGTTGCTAGATTCCGCCTCTAGGCCCTTAGGTGCGCTCGGAAGCCCTTGTGGGATCACGCTCAGGCTCGAGGAGTTGGGGCTCCAGCCGATGGAGTTCGAGGCCGCTACCTTGTAGCACATAGGTCCGGCCATTGGTCAGACCAATATCGACACAATCGGTCGCCGTCCCGCTCCAGAGCAGGATGCCGTCGCGGAAGAGGTTATAGATTAGGTCGCCAGGGCCCGAGTAGTTGGGCGCGCTCCAGCTCAACGAGGCTTGGGAGCTGGCGATTGCGGCGGTCAGGCCCCAGGGCGCATCCGGCGGCCCTAGAGCAGAGGCGGTCGCTTGGCTGCCATTGGACCCCCAGCCGATGGAGTTCGAGGCCGCCACCTTATATGAGTAAAGGACACCTTTGGCCAGGGGGGCGTCGTGATATGAGAGGTCTGTGCCGCTCCAGACCAGGGAGCTTTCCCGGAACAGATGGTACGTCAGCATCCCCGGCCCCGTGTAAGAAGGCTCCGCCCAGCTTAGATCGACGGCCCCTGGAGCGGGGACTGCGACCAGGTCCCTCGGCGCCGAGGGCACCGTGTCCGCCAGCACAGGCGTGGCCGAGACCTCGGAGGAGTTCGCCCCTTGACCTAGGTCGTTGGACGCTCTCACCTTGTAGCGATATGTCACGCCGTTGACGAGCGGGCCGTCGGTGCACGACAGCCCCTGCCCGCTCCAGATCGATGTCCCGTCCCTGTACAGATGGTATGTCAGGACCCCCGGCCCGGAGTATGTCGGAGCCGTCCAATTGAGCTCGACGAAGCCGTTCCCCGGCGAAGCCACCAGTCCATCGGGCGCACCGGGGGGGCCTTGCGGCGTGGCATCTATGCTGGATGAGAAGGCGCTCCAGCCTATGGAGTTGGAAGCGGCCACCTTGTACGAGTAGCTTTGGCCGTTGCTCAGGCCCGAGTCAGAGTACGACGATGCTATCCCGCTCCAGACCTCCAACCCATCCCGGAGTAGATGGTAGGCCAGGGTCCCTGGACCGATATAGGAAGGCGTGCTCCAGTTCAGCTGCACCTTGCCATCGCCAGGAGATGCCGCGAACCCACAGGGGGCGGTGGGCGGCCCTTGCGGCGTCGCGCCCACGATGGAGGAGTTCGGCCCCCAGCCATACGGATTCGATGCCGCCACGTTGTACAAGTAGGTCCGCCCGTTGCTCAGGCTGGCGTCCACGTAGGACAGGGCGCCGCCGCTCCAGACCTCCACCCCGTCGCGGAACAGGTGATAAGTCGATGGAATTGGCCCTGCGTACGAAGGCGAGGTCCAATTGAGAACGACCGCCCCATCGCCTCCGATGGCCTGAAGTCCCCTCGGCGCGCTCGGTGGGCCCCTCGGAACCACGCTGATGCTGGACGAGTTCGCGCTCCAGCCTATGGAGTTGGAGGCCGCGACCTTGTAAGCGTAGCTTTGGCCGTTGCTCAGGCCAAGATCGTCACTATGCGTGGCGATGCCTGTCCAGACCTCCGCCCCATCACGGAACAGGTGATAGGTCAGGGTGCCCGGCCCGGAATAATTCACGGCGTTCCAGGTCAACGACGCTTGAGAATCTCCCGCGGTTCCTACCAAGCCCCAGGGGGCGTCTGGCGCTCCGACAGGAGTCGCCAGGACCGCGGTGCAGTTCGCACCCCAGCCGATGGAGTTCTGTGCCGCCACCTTGTATGAGAGCTGCCCTCCCTTGGCCAAGGGCGAGTCGCTATAGGACGTGGCCGTGCCGCTCCAGATCAGCGCGCCGTCGCGGAACAGATGGTAGGTCAGAGTGCCAGGTCCGACATAGTACGGAGCGGCCCAGTTCAAGTCCACTAACATAACGCCGGGTGTGGCAGCCAGACCGCGCGGGGGGGTAGGGACGGTGTCCACCGCCCTCGGCGTCGCCTGGACCAGGGAACTGTTCTCCCCCCAGCCGATGGAATTCTGCGCCGCCACCTTGTATGAATAGGTCACACCGTTCGTCCGCCCGCCGTCGGCGTATTCCAGTCCTACCCCGCTCCAGATCAGCGCGCCGTCGCGGAACAGGTGATAGGTCAGAGCGCCCGGGCCCATGTAAGCGGGCGCGGTCCAGTTGAGGCCCACGAACCCGTCCCCGGCATCGGCCTGCAGCCCACGTGGCGCCGAGGGCACGGTGGATGGCGTGGCGGATGCTTCGTTGGAGAGCGGTCCCTCGCCGACGCCGTTGACGGCGCTGACCTTGTAATAGTAGGTCTGGCCGTTGGTGAGGCCTGTGTTAGTGTAGGTGAGCACGTTCCCCAGCGTGGTAAGGAGCGTCTCTCCTCCCGAGCTCGTGCCGCGATAGACCTTGTAGGCCGTAACCGAGCTGCCGCCGTTGTTCGCTGGAACTGACCAGGACAGGACGATCTGCCCGTTGCCTGAGGATGCCGCCAGGCCGTTCGGTGCCGTAGGCAGGGTGACGGGTGTGGCGGAGACCTCCTCGGAGAGAGCGCCCTCGCCCATGACGTTGATGGCCCTGACCTTGTAATAGTACGCCTGGCCATTGGTCAGATTGGTGTCGGCATATGCGAGGGCTCCGATGCTGGCGATAGGCGACTCCCCTCCAGATGTCGTGCCGCGGTACAGCTTGTAGCCGGTGATGGCGCTCCCGCCGTCACTGGAAGGTGCGTTCCAGCCGAGGACGATCTGCGCGTTACCGGCAACTGCTGAAGTGATCATCGGAGCAGAAGGAGTGGTCGCAGGGATCGCTGACGCCTCGATGGACAGTGGCCCCTCGCCGACGGCGTTGGATGCGCTGACCTTGAAGTAGTAGGTCTGGCCGTTTGCGAGGCCGGTGCTGGTGTAGACGAGCACGTTTCCAAGGGTGGCCAGCAGGGCCTCCCCACCGGACGACGTCCCCTGATAGACCTTGTAGCCGATGACCGCGCTTCCGCCCTCGCTCGACGGCGCCGACCATGTCAGGGCCACCTGGGAGTTGCCGGCCGTTGCCACGAGGATCTGCGGAGTGGTCGGGACCGTGGCCGGGGTCGCAGAGGCTTCGTTGGAAAGCGCGCTCTCCCCTACCCCGTTGACGGCGCTGACCTTGTAGAAGTATATCTGGCCGTTTATGAGCCCGGTGTCCACATATGACAGGGTGTTGCCGAGCAGGACCAGGAAGACCTCGCCTCCTGAGGTCGTGCCGCGATAGACCTTGTAACCGGTGATGGCGTTGCCCCCGCTGCTCGTTGGCGCGCTCCAGGCTAATGTCATCTGGGCGTTGCCCCTGGCAGTGGTCAGCCCGGTCGGGGCCGATGGGGTGGTGGCGGGAATGGCCGATGCCCCATCGGATTGAGGACTATCGCCCTTCTGGTTGACGGCGCTGACCTTGTAATAGTAGGTCTGGCCGTTGGTGACGGCCGTGTCCACGTAGGACAGTACGTTCCCCAATGTGGTAAGGAGGGACTCGCCTCCTGGGCTCGTTCCCCGGTAGACCTTGTAACCGGTGATGGCGCTGCCACCGTTGCTCAAAGGAGTCGACCAGGCTAAGGACACCTGGACGTTGCCAGGGGTGGCGGTAAGGCCTTGCGGGGCGGAGGGCACGGTGGCGGGCGTGGCCGACACCTCGGTGGACAACGCCCCTTCCCCGACGTCATTCATCGCGCTTACCTTATAATAATAGATCTGGCCGTTGGTCAAAGAGACGTCTGTGAAGGTGAGCACGTTGCCCAGGGTGGTCAAAAGGACCTCGCCGCCCTGTGCCGTTCCTCTGTAGACCGTATAATTGGTTATTGGGCTACCACCGTCGCTCCATGGCGGCGACCAGCCAAGGACAACCTGAGCATTGCCCGATGTCGCCGTCGGGCTCTGAGGCGCGAAGGGCACGGCGGCCGGGGTCGCCGAGGCTTCGCTGGACAGCGCGCCCTCACCTACGATGTTGATAGCGCTCACCTTGAAAAAATAGGTCTGGCCGTTGAGCAGGCCGGTGTCAGTGTAGGTAAGGACGTTCCCGATCTCGATCAGTAACGATTCTCCGCCAGGGCTCTCCCCCCTATAGACCTTGTACCCAGTGATGGCGCTGCCACCGTTGCTGGCTGGCGCATTCCAGGAGAGAACGACCTGCGCGTCGCCCCTTACCGCGACAAGGTTGGATGGCGGGGCAGGCACGGTGGATGGCGTGGCGGATGCTTCGTTGGAGAGCGGTCCCTCGCCGACGCCGTTGACGGCGCTGACCTTGTAATAGTAGGTCTGGCCGTTGGTGAGGCCTGTATTAGTGTAGGTGAGCACGTTCCCCAGCGTGGTAAGGAGCGTCTCTCCTCCCGAGCTCGTGCCGCGATAGACCTTGTACCCAGCGATAGGGCTGCCGCCGTTGTTCGTTGGAACTGACCAGGTCAGAGAGACTTGGGCGTTACCTCCTGTCGCGGTCAGGGAGAGCGGCGATGTCGGAAGGGTGGCGGGGGTGGCAGAGGCCTCGATGGATAGGGGGCCTTCACCTATGACGTTGAGAGCGCTGACCCTGTAGTAGTAGATCTGGCCATTCGTAAGGGAGGTGTCGCCGTAGGAAAGGGCAGCTCCGCCCAATGTGGTCAGCAGGGACTCCCCGTTGGAAACCGTTCCTCTATAGACCCGATAGCCGTCTATCGAGCTCCCGCCGCTGCTGGATGGCGCGGACCAAGCGATGTCGATCCTGGAATCGGAGGCGATGGCTACGAGCCCTTGCGGCGCGGAAGGCACGGCTCCGGGGGTCGCCCAGACCTCGTTGGAGAGAGCGCCCTCGCCTAAGGAGTTGGAAGCGCTGACCTTGTAATAGTAGACCTGGCCGTTGGTGAGCCCTGTGTCGGTGTAGGTGAGGACGTTGCCCAGTGTAGTGAGCAATGCCTCGCTCCCAGAGGCTGCACCACGGTACAATTTGTATCCGGTGATGGTGGTGCCTCCGTTGTCTGCGGGAGCTGTCCATACGAGGACCACCTGCGATATGTCGGGGATGGCGGAGGTGACCATTGGAGCGGACGGCGTGGACATCGGCGTGGCGGATGCTTCGTTAGAGAGCGGTCCCTCGCCGACGCCGTTGACGGCGCTGACCTTGTAATAGTAGGTCTGGCCGTTGGTGAGGCCGGTGTTAGTGTAGGTGAGCACGTTCCCCAGCATGGTAAGGAGCGTCTCTCCTCCCGAGGTCGTGCCGCGATAGACCTTGTAAGCCGTGATCGCCACGCCGCCGTTGCTGGAGGGCGAGGACCAGTTGAGGGTTGCTTGAGAGCTGCCACTTATGGCGGTCAAGCTCAGAGGGGCGCTCGGCGCCGCACCAGGCATTGCCGAAGCCTCGATCGACCGCGCACTCTCGCCCATCGAGTTGATGGCGCTGACCTTGTAATAGTAGGTCTGGCCATTGGTAAGCCCTGAATCAGTGAAGGAAAGGACGTTGCCCAGCGTGGTGAGCAAGGTCTCTCCGCCCGGAGCTGTGCCACGATAGAACTTGTAACCGGTGATGACGCTGCCGCCGTTGCTCGACGGGGCCGACCAGGTGAGGTTGATAAGGGATATCGCCGGGGAGGCGGCCAATGATTGTGGCGAAGAGGGGACCGTGGCGGGAGTGCCCGATACCTCGTCGGAGATCCTGCTCTGTCCCACCGAGTTGATCGCAGTGATCACGAAGTAATAGGTCTGGCCGTTGGTCAGGCCGGTGTTCGTGTAGGCTAGGACGTTGCCGACCGTCAACAGCAACGATTCGCCACTCGGGGACGTGCCCCGAAAGATCCTGTAGTTGGTGATGGGCTGGCCGCCATCGTTCGCAGGTGGGTTCCATGTAAGTACAAGCTGGGTATTGCCTGGGGTGGTCGCGAGGTTGGCGGGCGGGTCCGGGGCGGTCGTGGGCGTGGCCGGACCTGCCTCCGCGGATTGGGGTCCCTGACCGACCAGGTTCTCCGCCGCCACCTTGTAGTAGTATGCCTGATGGGCGACGGATGTGTCGGTATATGCTAGGACATTGCCAACGAACGTGAGATAGGTTTCCGCGCCGGGGGACGTGCCACGATATATCCTGTACTTGGTTATCGTAGTGCCTCCGTTGCTGGCCGGAGCCTGCCATGCTAGAGCTACCTGGCCCGTCCCCGCTGTCGCGGTAAATCCTGTCGGGGCCGACGGTAGACAAGGCTGCGCGACCTCGAGGATGAAGGCGTCCGTCGAGCCTGCATTGCTCGATTGGTACGGGATGGAGGTGGGGAAGTTGGTGGATGAGGTGATGCCGCAGACATAAGCGGCGCCAGAGGGACCTATAGCGATGTCGTATGCCACGTCGCTGCTCGTTCCCCCGATGTAAGTGGAGTATACCAGACTACCCCCGGTGAGGTTCAGCTTGAGCTCGAAGGCGTCCAGGCTGCCCGACTTCGTGCCCTGATGTGGATACATGGTGGGGAAGTTAGTCGAGGAAGTGCGGCCGACCACGCTTGCGAGCCCGGAAGAGTCGAGGGCAACCCCATAAGCAGGATCGCTCCCGCTTCCGCCTATGTAGGTGGAATAGACCAGAGAGCTTCCAGAAGCGCCCATTTTCGCGATGAAGGCGTCCTCGTTCCCCGCGTTGCTCGCCTGGTATGGTGCCTGGGTTGGGAAATTGGTAGAGTAGGTGGAGCCCGCGACGTATGCGTTCCCCTGAGCCCCTACGATGACTGCATTGGCCACGTCTTCAGCAGCCCCCCCGAGATATGTCGAAAACAGGAGCGTGCTCCCGATGGCACTGAGCTTGAGAAGAAAGGCGTCACCGAAGCCATGGTTGCTGGACTGATACGCGTTGGATGTGGGGAAGTTGGTCGAGGATGTGCTACCAGCGACGAAGGCGTTCCCCGAGCTGTCCACCGCAATGCTGTTGCCATAATCCTCATCTGCGCCTCCGATGTAGGTCGAATAGGTGAGAGCGCTGCCTGCGCTGTTCAGCTTGAAGGCGAAGGCCTCATCGAGCCCTCTGTTGTTGCTTTGATACGAATTGAGGACGGGGAAATCGGTCGATGATGTCGTGCCAGCGACATAGGCGTTGTTGGAGCTGTCCAAGGCGATTCCATTCGCGATGTCGTTCCCGCTCCCGCCCATGTATGTGGAGTAGATCAAGATGCCTCCGGATGAGCTCAATTTGAGCACGAAGGCGTCCTCCATGCCGTTGTTGCCCGGTCTGATGGGATTGGATGTGGGGAAGTTGGTGGAGCCCGTGTACCCCGTGACGTAGGCATTGCCTGAGGGGTCGATCGCTATCGCCCTCGCCACATCGTTCGCACTGCCTCCGATGTAGGTCGAGTAGAGCAAAGAGCCACCATCAGAGCTAAGCTTGAGGACGAAAGCGTCGTTCGAACCGTTAATCGAAGCCTGGTAGGCGACAGATGTCGGAAAGTTGGTTGATCCGGTATAACCGGTCACGTAAACGTTGCCAGAAGAGTCCACAGCAACTGAATTGGCGTAGTCGTTGCCGGACCCTCCCATGTACGTTGAATAGACCAGCGGGTCGATTGTCAGGTTTTTTGTCCGGTCCCTGCCCTCGACCTCATAAGCGATCTCATTTCCATAGGTTATGAAACGGCCCTCGAGATGCGATGATGAAGAGCCTTCAGTGATCATTAGCTCGCCGTCGAAGAGCCGCTGGTGCGACGTGACGAAGGTCAGGCGACTGGGTTCAGACCATAATTCGGCGCCATCCGCTCTGACCTTGATGATGCCCTCGTCGACAAATGGGTCGATCCGATATTCGTACTTCAATCCCTTCTCGTTGAAGGAATAGACCAAATCGATGCCGGGCCAAAGATCCTGATATACGATTGAGCGGTAGTTGGGCACTCCCGAGAGCCAATTGCATTGGTCACCTAGAAGGTAGTTCGTACGATGTGGCTCCAATCCTGCACCCTTTGGAATTGTAGCAATTGAACCTGGGAACGTCAGGAAGATGTCCTGAGAGCATCCAATTCCGGTATCATCCCGCAACTCCAACGAATACTGGACCTTTGACTCATAGAAGATGACCTTCCCGAATTCGGTCGATGCCATGAAAGTGACGGTTGGATCGAATTGCCCTCGGTTCTCAGTGAAGTACCCCGCCATCATGCCCGATACATTCAGAATCGGTGCTTGATTCGACTGTTCCTCCACCACGACATCAGGGGCAGCGTGAGAGATTGCCTGAGCCACAGGCAACATAGCAAGGAAGCTTCCGCAGATCAACAATATGGCAAAGATGATTGTTGGTATTCTATGATCGGCCATCGCTCAGACTCACCTCTCCGAATTCTCCTCTCGGCCTGATATGGTTGGTCGACTTCTTAGCACTAGATGTCGATGAAATAATTCTTTTGATGCTCCTGCAGCGATAGGCATGGCCACCAATGAGAAATAAAAAAAGGAGAAATTGGAGGGCTTCCCGCCCTCTTTTTTTAATGTTTTCGCTTTCTAGGCTCTTAGCTGTCGCCTTGTTCGTTCAACGCCCCAGCGATCTCATGAGCTAGCTCAAAGTCGCCGGAGTCGTACGCCGAGAGCATCGCGCTTATGGCGTCAGCGATGTTCATGTCCTCGCCGCACACGTTAACGCAACCAGCAAGGTACCAAGCTGTACCGTCCTCCATCTGGTCATCATACCAGAAGACCGTCAGCAGGGCGGACAACATGTGCTTCTGAGCCTTCTTCTCCGGATCACTTCCGCCATAGCTCAGGATGTTGTAGGCCTTCTGCAGCTTCTCCTCGGTAGTTCCAGTGAAGGATAGCCAGGAGAAGTCGCCACCATACATGCCTGTGATGGCATCTAGGTAGTCTTCATAGTCTTCGTACCAAACCTGGTAACCGACGTATTTCTTGCTTTCTCCACTGTTGAACTCGAGCCACTTCCTGGCGTTATTCTTCCAGAAGCCCGGGGTGTGCCCATCGGGGTAGTAGCATCTCTGCTCCCAGATGACTGTAGCGGAATCACAGGGGCAGCTTGGGACAACCAGAGACTGGATCACCATCGGCTCATTCGGATCGAATATCCATACCGCCTCACCGCCGCGGATGCAGGCGATAAGTGTCAACGTATCCTCGATATCTGAGGGTGCCAATGCGTGGATCTCTCCATTAGCATCCGTCGTGCCCGTAAGTTCTCCCCATATTCCATCTGACTCATACATGAACCTGACACAGACAGATGCCCCCTCGAACGGCACATCATATTGGTCCAGAACCGTAATTGTCAAGGATGCAACATCACCCACATTAACAGTCTGGGTATCAGGAACGATCGAGATCGAGTATGGGTAGCTAAGATCCGGCTTCGCAGCCTCTACCGCATCGATGATGTCGGAGGCAGCGTCCCTCAGAACGCTCGGGTCCGCAGCAAATGCGGGGTAAGAGACCGTGTTGATCTTGGCGTCATACTTGTCGTTCACAGGGTCCACCGGGTCAGGGTCGGTCATGAACTGGTATTGGATGTCACCGAAATCCCTAGCACCTGCTGGGGGCAAAGCCGCAACCACTGCGGCGAATGTTCCGTACTCCTCAGTGGTATAATGCCAGATAGCGCATTGAATGGCTGCTCCTTGTAGGTCGTTCTCAGGCACGAAAGTGGCTATGATGTAGTTCACAATCAATGCCTCGCCAGGGGACAATATGTTTTCAAGATCGCTGTCAACCTCCAGCACATCCCCGCCTTGGATTGGCATATAGAAGTCTAGGCAGAACGTCGTGTACTCTTCACCCAATCTAGTTGGATTATCATCTGGGATTGGTCCCAAACCAGTCACGGTTACGTTCATCTCTCCTGCCCAGGCACCACCATCTGCGGGGCTGTTCCATTCATTCGGGAATCTATCCCATTGTCCATCGTCCGAATAAGGCCTGTAATCGAATTTCAGACCCATTAGCACACTCGGGTCAAGAGTGTCTCTTGTCACTTCGTCGCCAGCTGTTGGGATACCACTGACCAATGGTACGGCGCTGAACGCCATCATCACTGTGGCCAACAGTGCGACTAGGACCTTGCCTTTGCTCATATTCATTCGTTTTTCCCTCCTTATTTGTCCTCCCCCTCAAGAAGGACGGTGTTGCCTATAGTTCTGCGTACAAAATATATAAACCTTTTTAAAAAAAGATTATGAAGATTCGTTAATATAAGCGTGCGAAAATATCACATGCCAGATTAAGTGGAATGTTATCCAATTTGATAATGAAAAAGATTCATTAATTATGTTACTATAAATCTAGTAATATTTAATAAGTAATTCTCCGATTTTTAACATACTTAATACGATTAATCGCCGTTAAATATGGAATTCTTTAATATCCGCGGATTTTGCTTGAAATGATATCCCCGAACATTTCTTTGTGATTCCTTTTTTGAGGGTTCGTGACGCGTTATAAATGATCAGACGTCACGTTATAATCGACGATGCATCGCCCGAGTCGTCCTCCTCATCGCTATTTATGCAATTACGATTTCGACCACCTTCGTGATGGGCTAGGAGAGATGCCATTGTCCTCAGGGTTCTTCATATGGGATAGCTTCCCATATTGTACGGAGGGTCAGACCTTTCCCATAGGAGCCAGACATATTGTGAACTCCTCTCGTCCATCGATATGCAGCAGCTCATCCATTCGTTCTTGGTCATAAGCTGCGGCAGCACATGCCCCAGCACCTGTTAGATCAGGATGTCCCCGTCCCTCATGATCTGTCTCCCATCGACCCACACGCTCGGCCTCTTGACCAGACAGTCCTGGTGGATGAAGGCGTTCCCGTCGTTGTCCAGGTTCATGCCGATGGCGAAGTGCACCGTCCTCCAGACCTTCTCGTCCTCGAGCATGTTGCACGTCATGGTGGCGGCCGGATTGATGCCGATTCCAAGTTCCCCCAAGGCGCGGGCGTTGCGCTCCTCCTCGACCTTGCCGACCTCCCTGGCCATCCCCTCCCCTTTCCTGATGACCTCCAGCAGCCGCTCCGCCTCCTCCCCGCCCGTGACCTCGGTCACGAACCCTTTCCTGTAGACCACCCTGACCGGGGTCTTGGGTATCACCGCGTCCGGGATGAGGTCCACGGTGCCGTCGAAGACGATTACCCCTTCGGCCGTGCCGTTCTTGGGCGAGACGTACGCCTCACCGCAGGGCAGATTGCCCCCCGTCCCAGGCAGCCTGAAGTCGCCGTCATCCACCTTGCCCTTCCGTCCCTCGATCGAGAAGGCGATGTCCGTGCCGGCGGGGGAGGTGACCCGGACCTCCTTTCCGTCATCGAGGACCGTCTTCAGCTTGGCCGCGGTCTCGCGCATCGACCTATAATCGATGGCCACGGTGCGTTCGAACATGTCCACCGTCGCTCCAGGCGACCAGAAGCTGCGGCTGCGCCTGTCGCCATCGAGCACCAGGTCGAAAACGTGGTTGTACTTCCTGCCGTCCCGGCCCATGTACCCGATGTTCATACCGTAGGGGTCCTTCCCGACCTTGTGCGCGCACACCGAGATGATGACGTCCGGCGCGCTCCTGACCGCGTCGAGCACGAACCGCTCGGCGAAATCGTATTGCGTCTTATCGGGCTGGACCATGATCACCGCCTTCGCCTTCACGGACAGGGCAGCCTCGTAGAGCGCCCTAGCTATAGGGAACACGTCCCCCTCGAAGTTGGTGATGATGAGGACCTCCTCGCCCTCCTTGATCCCGAGCACCTCTTGCACCGCGACCTCCGCCGCCTTCTTCAGATCGGACATGTTAGCTCCTCGGCCTAGAAGATGCTGCCCGGATAAAAATGGCTCGCCCGATAGGAATCCATTTTAACGGATGAGGTCGCTTCCAGGAGGGATGAAGGAGTCGACCACGCTGCGTGAAGGCTCGACCGTGCCAGACTTCGAACTGCCAGACGACATCAACGCTCCTTTCCGATTGAGCCAAAATGTGCGCTCTGGTCCTATGGTCATGATATTCATCGTCTCGGTATGGGGCATGATGTGCGCGGTGGAGATGTCCACATTCCGCGACATGAAGCCGAGCTTCGACGAGGCGGGAGTGCAGCTCTGCGCCTGCGATACCAACAGCGTGATGTCTAACGCCGCCTGGAAGGAACAGATGCGCGTCCCCTTCCCCATGCTCAGCGACTTCGATGGCGCCGTGTCGGCGAAATTCGGCATATTGTGCGGGGAGGAGGGTTACATGCGAGGGAGGTCCAACCGAGCCATCTTCATCATCGATGGAGAGATGAGAGCCCGGTACGTCTGGGTGGCCGACGACCCTTCCTACGAGCCGGACTATGATGAGGTGCTCAGCATCTCGGCCAAGGTAGCCTCCGAGCGCCGCTCATAGGCGCACTAGCTCGAAATGATAGAACTCCTCGAAGCTCCAAAGGTCGGCGACGCGCATGCTCGGGAAATAGCCTGGGACGTCGGCCTGCTCGATCCGCTCATGCAGCGGGGGGCCGAAGGAGGTCTCCTTCCTCTGGAAGTCCACCACCGTGCACCTGCCTCCGGGACGTAGTACACGCTCCACCTCGTTAGCGAACGCCTGGCGGTCCTCGACCTCGTGCAGCATGTTCACCATGAGGACGCGGTCCAGGCATCCGCCGGAGAAGGGCAGCTCGCTCGCCTGCGCCTGTATCGGCACGATCCTGAGGCGCTCGAACTCACCGGCCGAGGACATCAGGTCCGCGAGCATCTCCCGCTGCGCATCCACCGCCAGGACCACCTGGCAGCGGATGGCGAATGGCAAGGTGAGGTACCCGGTCCCGCAGCCGATGTCGGCGCAGACCTCGTCCCGCGTGGGCGCCGCCCTCTCCAAGATCCCCTCCGCCGGCTGCATCTTCCTGCGACGCTCGTTCTTGAGCTGCTCCCTGTTCTCGGCCTCGAACCTGTGCGTGGTCATGGCTTTTCCCTCAGTTCCAGCTTGCTGACGACCAGCCGGGCCCGGTCACGGGAGACGATGCGCTCCGCCTCGACCAGCTCCAGCCTCCTCGTATGAATGGGAGAATCGACGACCAGGCTCTCGTACTCGCCTCCCTCGCCCGACGGGCTGACGCCGACCTTGCGCTGCAGCTCGAGCAAGTCATCGATTGCCGATGCGTCCAATGACCGTCCTAGCCATTCGGCGCCCAGGCCCTCGGCCATCACCGCCACCACCACCGCCCTGACCCCGGAGTAGATGAGGTCGCGCATCAGCGCCTCCGGGTCCTTTCGCCAGAGGGGGGAGAACACCTTGAGATCCAAGCGCTCGCACACCCCGTTGATGCGGTCCCATTGGTAGTCGGAGGCGATGGCGCCGGTGACCACCCCCTCCACGTCCAGGGGTCCGAGCGCCTTCGCGAGCGCCTCGAGGTCCCCGTCCTCGCTGCCGTCCGATCTTGCCGTAACGAGCTCCCTTCCCATGGCCTCGGCCATGCGCGGGAGGAGGTGCAGGTTGGGCGTATGGAACACCATGGAATCAGGGTCGTCGGGAAGGACGCTGACCAGGATGGGGACGGAGTGGCCCTGCTGCTCCATCACATAGGTCGCGTAGGTGGAGTCCTTGCCACCGGAGAACAGGGCCGCCAGCCTCATGGTCGTGAAGGGTATGAGCTGCGGGTATTTGCGCGTTGCCACGATAGGTTAGGGTTTTATCCCAGCATCGCCGTCCAGGGGCGTCATGTACTGCGCCAAGTGCGGCAAGAGCATCAAGAAGGAGAGGCTGGAGGAGATCCGCAAGCAGCTCGTCGAGAAATACGGACAGGACCCTATCGGCAAGGGGGTCTGCCCGGTCTGCGGCACGCCCTTGGTGGACGTGGAGGAAGCGAGGAGGAAGAAGGATGCGCGTTGAGGAGCTTTCGTCGGTGGAGTTCGCCAAGTTCGTTAGGAAGAACCCGGTGGTCTTCTTGCCCCTGGGGGCGACGGAGGCGCACGGGACGCATCTGCCCTTGGGCACCGACTCCTTCCAGCCGGAGGCGCTGTGCGAGGCCCTCGCCGACCGCCTGGACGGCTTGGTCATGCCGCCGTTGCGCTACGGTCACCACTCGTCCACGAGGAACATGCCCGGGACGATGGGGCTGAGGTACGACACCCTGCGTGCTCTGGTCGCGGACATATTGGAGTCGATGGAGAGGAGCGGCGTGAGGCGCGCGGTCCTCATCAGCGGCCACGCCGGCTCGCTGCACATGGCCGCCGTCCGGGACGCGGCCGAGGACTTCGTCCGGCGCTCGAGCATGAGGCTCATGGTGCTGACAGACTACGACATCGCCTACAAGTTCCCCCTCCCAGAGGACAAGGAGTGGCCGGACGGCCATGGCGGTCTGATCGAGACGTCGCGGATAATGGCGTTGAGGCCGGACCTGGTGAAGGGGGAGAGGCCGCGGGGCAAATTCATCGACAAGGAGTACATGATCGTCGCCGACCCCGAGACCTGCATGCCGGAGATGATGGCCGGGGACTCGAGCAAGGCCACGGCCAAGCTTGGCGAGGAGATCAACGAGTTCATCATCGATCGGCTGGTCAAGCTGATAGAGAAGAACCTGATGGGGTGATGCCATGGACAGGAAGAAGGCAGCGGCTGAGGCAGCGATCGAGCTTGTGAAGGACGGCATGGTCGTGGGCCTGGGGACGGGCTCGACCGCCAACTACGCCATCGAAGGCCTGGGCAGGAGGGTGGCGAGCGGGCTGCGCATCAGGGGCGTGGCGACGTCCAAGGCCAGCGAGGAGCTCGCCAGGAAGGTCGGCATTGCCATCATCACCTTGGACCAGGTGAGCGAGGTCGACCTGACCATCGACGGGGCGGACGAGGTGGACCCCCGGTTCAATCTCATAAAGGGGATGGGGGGTGCCTTGCTGAGGGAGAAGATCGTCGCCTTCGCCTCCAAGCAGGAGGTCATCATTATCGACGATTCGAAGCTGGTCGAGGTCCTGGGGACGAAGACTCCACTACCGGTCGAAGTGGTGCCATTCGGCCATCTCCGGACCAAGGACGCCCTGGAGTCGCTTGGATGCAAAGCGTCTTTGAAGGGGGGGAGCTCGCCCTTCGTCACCGACAACGCCAATCTGATCTATGAATGCAGGTTCGCCAAGATGGAGGATCCCGAGATCCTCGAGGCCGAGATCGATATGATACCTGGTGTGGTGGAGAGCGGTCTGTTCATCGACCTGGCCACCAAGGTGGTCGTGGCCTCTGCAAAAGGGGTGGAGATAAGGAGCAAGAAGTGACCCGGCTCAGACCTGAGCGGTCTGGACCGCGGTCTTCAGGGCTTCGATGTTGGCCTCGATGCGCTCTATCCTCTTCCTCTCTTCCTTCTCAAGCGCCTCGACCATCTTGTCGAAGGGGATCGATAGCTTGTAAGCATGGACCGGGCGGCCCTTGCCTTCCTTCTTGATGTCGCGCTTGGTGACCCATTTCCTACGTCTCAGCTCCTGCATGGCGATGGAGACCTCAGGTTGCCTCAGGGCAGTCGATATCTCGATCTCGACGGAGGTGGTCTCCTCCTTCTTGCGCAGGAACGCTAGCGTCTTCGCCACGTTCTTGGGCATCCCGGTGTTCATCAACATCTCCACCAGGGTTTCGTCCTTCTTGCTAAAGCCTCTCTCCCCCATAAATTTCACCTTGACAAATATTATTATTAGGATATATACCCTTTTCTATTTAAGATAAGATTCAATGCCTGGCTACCATCTGGTTCTGTCTGCTAAACAATTCTATCTCGAGGACAGAATGAGTCATTTTCCTCATGCGAAACTTCGAAAAATAGCCACTGCTATAAAAAAGATACGATATTTATCGTGAGACGATTTTTCGCCTTTATTATACTGGCCAAGGCAATGATTATTAACATTGTTAATGATGTGCCGTCGTACTATATCTATAATCAACATATCCTGAGAAGCCTCGATCGAATAGGGCATAGATTTGGAGGAATATCCGGAGTTGCGCATAGGGATATCAAGCGGTATCGAATCACCTGGAATTTATCCGGCGCTCGTCTTAGCCTATTGCCAGAACACACCTTTATGGCGGGTGGGAATTCTGGGAAGGGCGCTTGGCTTAAATATGAAATGAGTATTAGGGCATCCTGCTTCCGAGGTGAACCTATATGAAGATGCCCAGGAACATCGAAACTTACTGTCCCTATTGCAAGAAGCACAACGAGCACGAAGTGGAGAGGGTCAAGAAGAAGAAGGCCAGCGAGCTGAAGTGGGGGCAAAGACGATTCAGGCGCGCCACGTCTGGTTACGGCGGTTTCCCCAGGCCGAAGCCCGAGGGCCGCGAGAAGCCGACCAAGCGCGTCGCTCTCAGATACCGCTGCAAGAAGTGCAAGAAGGCGCACCAGACGACCTGCTTCCGCGCCAAGAAGTTCGAGCTGGCGGAGTGATTAACATGGTCCACACCAGCAACTTCGTGAAGGTCAAATGTCCGGATTGCCAGAACGAGCAGGTCGCATTCAAGAGGCCGGCCACCCCGGTCACGTGCCACGTCTGCGGCTCCACCCTGATCAAGCCCAAGGGGGGCAACGGGACGGTCAAGGGGCAGCTGCTTGAGGTGGTAGACTAAATGCCTCGGGTCTCCGAGTTCCCGGAAGAGGGCGAGCTGGTCGTCTGCACAGTCCAGAACGTCAAGAACTTCGGAGCCTTCGTCACTCTTGACGAGTACGGAAACAAGGAGGGCTTCGTCCACGTGAGGGACGTGGCCACGGGATGGGTCAAGTACATACGCGACTACATCCGCGAGGGGCAGAAGGTCGTGTGCAAGGTCCTGGGGGTCGACACCTCGAAGGGCCATATCGATCTTTCGCTGAAATCCGTCAACGAGCACCAGCGCCGAGAGAAGATCCAGCAGTGGAAGAACGAGACCAAGGCGCAGAAGCTGCTGGAGATAGTGGCCGAGCGGCTCGGCACCACGGTCGAGCAATGCTACGACCTCTTCGCTGACGACATGGTGGACAAGTTCGGCACGCTCTACTCGGCCTACGAGCATTGCGCGGCCAACGAGAACGCTTTGGAGGAGAACGACCTATCTGGCGACTGGACCAAGGTCTTCTACGAGGTCGCGAGGGAGAACGTCACGCCTCCGTTCGTGCAGATATCCGGGATCATGGAGCTCAAGTGCCCGGCGCCCGATGGCGTGGACCGCATCAAGCGGGCCATCATGAAAGGCACCGCGCAATCCGAGAGCAAGGTAAAGGTCCAATATGTCGGCGCTCCCCGGTATCGCGTGGTCATCTCCGCGCCTGACTACAAAGTGGCGGAGGAGGAGCTTCGCCTGGTCACCGAGGCCATGATCGAGGAGATCAAGGAGTGCGGCGGCGAGGGCGCTTTCCATCGGGACGCCAAGTGATTTTTGGGGCAAATTATTCTACCTAGCTCAGCATCTTCCCCAAGGAAAGGTTAAAGATGAAGACCTCGTTAAGAAAGTGCCCGGCGTGCCTGGAATATACTCTTGAGCCAGCCTGCAAGATGTGCGGCGCGCCGACGATCGTTCCCGTCCCCCCTCGATATTCGCCCGAGGACAGGTACGGGGAGTACCGGCGCAGGCTCAAGAAGGAGAGAGGTGAGAGCAATGGATAACATCAAGGTCGTCTACTACGAGAAGGTCGAGCTCGAGTCGCCAGTCATGATCGAGGGGTTGCCCGGCGTTGGCAACGTAGGAAAGCTGGCCGCCGAGCACATGGTGGAGCAGGTCAAGGCGGTGAAGTTCGCCGAGATCTATTCCAAGTTCTTCCCGCCCCAGGTCCTCTTGGACGATGAGGGCGTCATCCGCCTGGTATCCAATTCGCTGTACTATTCCAAGGGCGAGGGCAAGCGCCCGGACATCATATTCCTGACTGGCGACTACCAGGGCTTGACCCCGGAAGGCCAGTACGAGCTCTCGGACTTCGTCCTGGAGCTGGCCAAGGAATGGAAGGTCAAGATGATCTTCACCCTCGGCGGCTACGGCATCGGCAAGATGATCGAGAAGCCGCGGGTCCTCGGCGCGGCCACGGACATGGAGCTGGTGGAGGAGATGAAGGGCAAGGGTGTCATCTTCTCCAAGGGCGAGCCGGGGAGCGGCATCGTGGGAGCCAGCGGCCTCCTGCTCGGGCTGGGCAAGATCGACGGCATGAAGGCCGTCTGCCTGATGGGCGAGACCTCCGGCTACTTCGTCGACCCCAAGGGGGCCGAGGCGGTGCTCAGGGTCTTGGCATCCATATTGTCCGTGGAGATCGACTTTAAGGAGCTGGAGAGCAAGGCGGAGCAGATCGACCTAATCACCTCCAAGCTCAAGGAGATCGAGACCCCGCAGGAGCCGAAGCGCGAGGACCTTGGCTATATCGGATAAGCGCGGCGGACTGGGAGGTGCGTTGAGATGCCCTTCGAAGTCGTGAGCTCGCTGACGCCTGATCAGGTCGATGACCTGATGGACCTGTACCAGCACACATATTGGGCCCAGACCAGGCGCAAGGCGGATGTGGAAAGGATGCTGGCCGAGGCCAAGTACCTCTTCGGGGTGGTCGAGAATGCCACGGGGCGCCTCCGCGCCTTCGCCCGGGTCATCTCCGACAACGTCTATCGCTCGGTGGTCCTGGACGTGGTCGTGAGCCCCGACTTCAGGGGCAAAGGGCTCACTAGGATGATCTTCGACTCCATCTTCGAGCATCCCGTTCTGGGGAAGGTGGAATGCACCATGCTCTACTGCAAGGACGATGTCCTCAGGCTCTACGAGCGGTTCGGATTCGAGGTCTACGAGAACATGTATCTCATGAAACGGGGCTCTTCCTGCCAGACTGACTGATCAGAGGCCGTGCGCCCGCCGTACGAGATAAGAAAAAAAAGGGGGGAGGTAATCGTGATCCTTGAACTGAGGAAAGTGCATCCCATCCCATTCTCTCAGGCTTACTTCTTAAGGTATTTCTCTTCGAAGGTCTCCATCGCCGCCAAGGTCTTCTCTGCGTCCTCCATCTTCTTGACCTTGTCCATCACCAGCTCCACCCTTTGATAGGTGAAGTCGCGAATGGCGGCACGGATCGCTTCGGACCTAGAGGGGAAGTCATCCACCTTTACCAGGAAATCGAGGGCTCTTATGTACCTCGCTGGCAGGCGCAAAGTGACCTTCTCCAGATCATTGTCTTCCATCTCCGCACCCTGGAGACATTAGAGGTCGTTTAGACCCCTTTTGTCGGACATTTGGTAACACTCGTAGAATATATAAAGATTGTCTTCGCCGAATCAATCGATGTAATGCTGCCCTGCCGACGAGCCAAATGGTGCTTGGAAGGACGGTGTAGATGGCATGCGAGCTCGGACAAAATTTCAAATATGGTATCCGTAATAGGGTTCGTACCCGACTTAGCTCAGTCTGGTTAGAGCGGCTGACTGTAGTAGGTTTCCGGCACGCCGGTCACCAGCCGTTATCAGCAGGCGCCCGGTTCAAATCCGGGAGTCGGGACTTCTCTATCTTCGCCCCTGTGGCCTAAGCGCCAGCTGCTAAGATTTGATATGCCAACGAGGCGCCGCTTCTGCTTCTAGGAAGCGGCTTGGAACGCGGAGCATGACCTGTTGATCCCAGCGATGTGGCCTGATTATCAGCGCCGAGCATCAACGACGAAGCCTTTTATACGGCGAAAGCTAAACAGGAGTTCCAGGTGCCACATCGATACTGCACCGCTCGAGGCTCCATCATGTCCAGGGGTACGATCAAGGTCCTGCTCATCGTCGCTAACCGTGAGAGGAGGGACCGTGTCCTGGACATCCTGACGCGCTCCCCGAAGATCCGTTTTGAGATAGCTTACGTCCCTAAGCTGGAAGAGGGGATCACCAAAGCCTCCCAGAGCTTGTACGACTGCGCCCTCATGGACCTGGACCTGCCGGATTGCGCTGGCCTAGACGCCCTCGGCCGCTTCAAGGAGAAGGTGCCGCGGATACCGATAACCATTCTGACCGACGGTAGCGACCTGGCCCGCATGGATAAGTCGATCCAAATGGGCGCGCAGAACCATGCCATCATGTGGCACTTCGATGAGATCTCCCTGCCTGGGATCATCGAGTTCGCCATCGACAAGAGGAACATGGAGGAGATGAACAAGACCCTCAAGGTGGTCAACAGCATCCTCCGCCATGACATCCTAAACAATCTGACGGTGATAGGCGGGTCCCTCGAGATCTACAAGATGAAGAAGGATGAGAAGTTCCTGTCATCGGCCACTAACGCCGTGGATCGCTCCGTAGACATCATCAAGAAGATGAAGGAAGTGGAGGTCGTCATCTCGCCAAAGGAGATGAAGATGATGAACCTCCGCGCCACTGTAGACGACGTCGTCAGGAAGTTCATCGGCCTTAAGATGCGCTTCGAGGTCAGGGGCGAAGGCTACGTTCTGGCGGACGACGCCCTCGGCTCGGTCTTCGAGAACATCATCAACAACTCCATCAACCACTCGGGCAGCGACTTCATGACCATCAGCATCGCCCCTCAGAACGACGGGTTCTGCGAGGTGCGCATAGCCGACCAGGGAGTCGGCATCCCCAATGATGTGAAGCCCAAGATCTGGCAGGAAGGCTACAAGTACGGGAAGAGCGGCCAGTCAGGACTAGGGCTGTTCATCGTGAAGAAGGTCGTGGAGCGCTATGGTGGGACCATCAACGTGGAGGACAACCATCCCAAGGGGACGGCGTTCCTCATGCGCTTGAGGATGAGCTGAGGGTCAGCCGCCAAGCAGCTCGCGACCGACGTCCTCGGCAATCTCTAGGACCTTTCTCGCGTCCAATGTCAGCATCTTCCTGTCACGCATCAGTACCTTGCCATCGCAGATGGTCGTCCTGACGTCCCCAGCGCCGCCTGCGTACACGATGTTGGCCACGATGTTGCTTGGCAGCATGGGCCGCAGGTTCGGCGATGACCCGTCCAGGATGATGATGTCCGCCATCTTCCCGGGCTCTATGGAACCCAGTACGCCGCCCAGCCCGATGGCCTTGGCCCCGCCGCAGGTGGCGAAGTCCAGGGCCTGCTGCGCCCGCACCACGGTCGGGTCCCAGCGGCTCGACTTCTGCAGCAGGGCCAGGGTCTTCATCTCCCCGAACATGTCCAGGCTGTTGTTGGTGGTGGAGCCGTCGGTCCCCAAGGACACGTTCACTCCCTCGGCCAGCATCTCGGGGATGGGGGCGACGCCGCCCGTCGCCAGCTTCATGTTGGAAACGGGGCATGAGGCGATCGAAGCCTTGGCACGCGCCAGCGCTCGCACCTCGTTGATGGTGAGCCAGGCCGCATGGGCCGCCAGGCATTGTGGGCCGAGGAAGCCTATCTCCGAGAGCCAATCCGCGGGCCTTCGTCCCGTCTTGCCCTTGTGGTCGTAGACCTCCTTCCTCGTCTCGGAAAGATGGAAGTGCAGCAGCAGGTCGTTCTCCATGGCGAACTCCCTGGCCCCCATGAAGGTCTCCTCGCTGCAGACGTAAACGCCCTGAAGGCCGATCCCAGGTATGACCATCCTCCGACCCTTGTGCGAGGCGTGGAAGCGCTTGCAGTTGTCCAAGGGGACGCCCTTCTGGGTTGTGAACTGCTGGTCGAGCACCGCCCAACATAGGACGCCCCTGAGCCCGGAGTCCTCGACGGCGCGAGCGATGACGTCCTCGGCGTAGTACATGTCCACGAAGGTGGTCGTGCCGGAGCGGATCATCTCCAGGCAGCCGAGCCTGGCTCCCGCATCGATGTCCCGGTCCTGGCGCTTGGCGTCCACGGCGAACACCTTGTCCAGGAAATCACCGAAGGGCAGATCGTCGGCGATCCCCTTCATCACCGCCATGGCGATGTGGGTGTGGGCGTTCACCAGGCCTGGCATGACAATGTCGCCCTGGGCGTCGATCACCTCATCCGCGGAACCCTTCACCTTGCCGACCTTGGCTATCCTCCCATCCTCGATCAGCACGTCGGCTTCCACGACATCCCTCTTGGCGTTCTGCGTGACCACGTGCCCGCCCTTGACCAGAATGCTGCTCATCGATATCGCAGCTCCATTCAGCTGAGCGATTATGAAGCTTTCTGGCTACTATTGCATTTGAGCCCTCATGGTTAATAGGACCTAGCTGTTTCGGAATATGACCAATGACCAAGATAACCTTCCTCGGGACCGGGGGCGGCAGGTTCGCCACCGTCTACCAGGTGCGTCGAACGGGCGGGATATACATCGAGGATGGGGTGAGGGTCCACCTCGACCCGGGGCCAGGGGCGGCCATGGCCATGCGGGAGAGGAGGCTGGACCCGGCGAAGACCGACGCCATCCTGATCTCCCATTGCCACCCCGACCACTATGGCGATGCCGAGGTGATGGTGGAGGGGATGACCGCGTGCTCCTTCTCCCGCCGCGGAGCGCTGGGGGGGAGTCGAAGCTCCATAGTCGGTAGTAACGATTATGGGCCAGCCATATCGGAATATCATAAGCGCATCGTCCCGAAAGTCGTGGCTTTCCTGCCCGGGGACGAGGTGGTGGTCAGGAAGCTGAGGATCAAGGCGACCCGCACATTCCACAGCGACCCGGACGGCATCGGGTTCCGCCTCTTCACCCGGTCTGGTGATGTCTCCTTCGTAAGCGACACCGAGCTCAGACATGAGGTCCTCGATGACCACAAGGGTGCGAGGGTTCTGATCATGAACATCACAAGACCCTTGAGGTCCCGTGTGCGCCACCACATGAGCACCGAGGACGCGGCCACCATGGCCAACGAGATCAGGCCGGAGCTGGCCATCCTCACTCATTTCGGCTCCAAGATGATTCATGACGGAGTCGAGAGGCAGGTCGAGTTCGTGGAGGAGGAATCTGGCGTGCGGACGGTGGCCGCCGAGGACTTCATGACCTTGTCACTGAACAAAGGCGTGACTGTCCGTAGGCTCAGAAGCAGCTTGTGAGATGGATCGCAGGCGGGGATTTTTTCTTATCCATTGCCTTTTTGAATACGAAGAAGAGTAAACACGAGGAGGGGAGCCGATAAAATGACTTCTTTCATCCTATTCCTCATCAGGCAGGAAAGGGCGCCGGCGCTTCCCATTAATAGTCGTGGACCGCTTCTACCATTGGTGCTAGGATGGACCGCGCAGAGGCCCTGGAGCTGGTGCGCCAGTACGTAAGGAAGGAGAACAACGTCAAGCACATGATCGCCGTGGGGGCGGTGATGCGGCAGACCGCGCTCAGGCTCGGTCAGGACCAGGACAGGTGGGAGCTCATCGGCATCCTTCACGACATCGACTTCGAGGTCTGCACCGGCGCTGAGGACCACTGCCTTAGAGCTCAGGACCTGCTCAAGGGAAAACTGGATGATGAGGCGATCCAGTGCATCCTAGCGCACAACAGCGAGCACACCAAGGTCCCCGTGGACACGGACATGAAGAGAGGGCTCATCGCCGCCGATGCCTCCTCCGGACTGGTGATCGCCTGCGCCCTGGTCATGCCTTCTAAGAAGCTGAATGACGTGAGACCGGAATCCCTGGTCAAGAAGTTCGCGTCCAAGGACTTCGCCAAGGGAGTGAGCCGGGAGAGGATCATGCAATGCGAGCAGATCGGGATACCCAAGGACGAGTTCCTGGTCGTCTCCCTGGAGGGCATGAGGAAGGTCGCCCCCGAGCTTGGACTATAATTTGATAATGGCCTCGGTTCTGGGGGAATGGAAGAAGGAACGTGAGTGGTGAAGGGTCCGTTCCACCTTCTGCGGTTATCGAGGGCAGAAATCCTACGTTTACATGCCTCACCTTGTAAGATACGTTTATATAGAAGAACTAGGGTGGTGGAAAATCGGTGTCTGAGGTCGGTGGCTCATACTTTCCTCCTAAGCATCTGTTCTGAACCCCCACCAAAACATCGACCTTAGACACCAAACCTCTCCCATCGGCGAAGCTTTATCGGACCTCTGGCATAATCATGGACATAATGGAGTTGAAAGACGAGGTCGTTCGGAGGATTTCACCCAGTCCTGCCCAACGGCGAGAAGTCGAGAAGACCGTAGAGGAGGTCTTAGCGGAAGTCAGATCGCATACCAAGAAGGTTCCATATCCATTGGGTGTCAAATTGGTCGGATCCACGGCCAAGGACACCTATGTCTTCCCACCTGACTTGGACGTCTTCATCCTTTTCCCACCGGATGTTCCCAGATCCGAACTGGAGAAGCACGGTCTGGCCTTGGGAAGGAAGGTTCTGGACGGGGAGGAGAGGTATGCCGAGCACCCCTACATCCACGGAACATTCAAGGGCTTCGAGGTGGACATCGTCCCATGCTATTCCATAGACGACCCGTCTGAGCTGAAGTCCGCAGTGGACCGCACCCCCTTCCACACGGATTACATCCTGTCCCACCTCGAGCGATCGCAGCGCGATGAGGTGCGACTGCTGAAGCAATTCATGAAGGGCATTGGAGCCTACAGCGCCGAGGCTAAGGTCCAAGGATTCTCGGGATATCTGGTCGAGCTTCTGATCCTGATATATGGCGATTTCGAAGGCACGCTGAGGGCTGCAAAGGATTGGAGGGAGGGTTTGGTCCTGACCTTGACCGAGGGAGGGGGCCGCAAGTTCGCTTCACCCATGACATTCTATGACCCGGTGGACAAGGAGCGAAACGTAGCCTCAGCGCTCTCCTTGCAGAACATGACCATGTTCATCCGGGCTAGCAGAGAGTATTTGAGCAAGCCGGATTCGCACTTCTTCTTCCCTGTGCCGAGACAGGATTGGAGCCAGACGCACATCGTCAGGGAGATAAGGGCAAGGGGAACGAAGCTGATCATGGTACGGTTGCCCAGACCGGGATTGACGGAGGACAATCTGTATCCACAGGTCCGAAGGACCCTGGAAGGGATGCAGAGCACCCTAGAATCCGCTGGCTTCGTCGTGCTGGATCGCTCTTACTCCGTAGCAGGGAGGACCATCGACCTGATCATGGAGCTTCAGGGAGACAGGCTCCCTGCGGCCATGAAGCACATGGGGCCTCCGGTGACCAGTGAGCACGGCGCCCAGTTCTTGGATAAATGGATGGATGCGGCCTTGGTACGGCCTTTCATCGAGAACGGGAGGTGGGTGGCGATAGTGAAGCGCCCTCATCGCACGGCTAAGGAACTGCTGGACCATGAGATGAAAAAGGCGGCCTTGGGAAAGGAGATGAAAGGGCTCAAAGGAATGCGCGTGTTCTCTCATGCGCAGTTGCTCAAGAGCGGAGCGAGGGGCTCGATTACCGAGCTGCTCGACAAGACCGCCCCGTGGGACCGCTGAGCTCCTTAGGCCGGGACCACGACGAAGCTGCCGGTCTGGGTGGCAGTGAAGCCAACGCCGTCAGTGACCTTTATCGTGAACACGTATTGCGTGGACGAGCCGTCCCCGACCATGGGGTAGGTATCCTTGAACTCGTAACGTCCGTACGTATCGGTGGACTGCATATCAGTGAACGTGCCAGCCGCAGCGGTCGACGCATGTACTTCTATCTGCACCGAGGCAATCCTCCCGTTGTCGCGGACGTCGACCGTGATGTTGGTCAGGTCCTGGTCTGCAGTTATCGGGGTGCTAGATCCCAAATATTGGTGGACCGTCCCATCCTGCACGAAGAAGGTGTTCTGGTCCATTATCTGCGGCGGTATCTGATCGCTGAATGGCGGATTGAGCAGGATGATCCATACGCCCAGCGCAAGGAAGATCAGAAGAATGTAGTTGCCCGCTAGGGTCTTCTTCTCGAGGGATTTGAACTCGATCTTGAAGAATGGATATACGAAGCGGAGCAGGAGAGCGCCGCCGAAGATGACGACGATCCCTATGTACGCGCTGACCCCCGTCGTCAGATAAGCTATGATACCGAGGGCTAGACCAAGAAGCGTGGAGATGAAGAGGGCCTTGGTCCCCCGCATGTCCTTCTGGAGGAAGCCTTTCTCATCGAAGTCAGGCGGAGTCCATTCGTACTTCTCCTCCTCCTGCTCCTCCTTCCTCTTCTTCTTGGCCATACTCACCCGCAAGAGGTGGCAGGGATTTAAACCTTTTCGAATGCCATATCCGAATTCAGCAAACGTCCAGCGGGCGTCGGTTAGGCTTATTGCAGACCTATCGATTATCTATGGGCATATCGTTTAAAATGTCCAAGGGAGGGTACTTTCGTGCAACCCCCTTGCACGTTTATAAGCCCTCTTAGGATAAGATAAAGGTAGGTGCATCAATGGCTGAGAAGAAATTAGAAGAGTTGCCTGGAGTAGGACCCGCAACTGCAGATAAGCTACGTGATGCCGGTTATTCGGACCTCATGTCCATCGCGGTGGAATCACCGAAGAACCTCGCCGAGGCATGTGAGATAGGCGAGGTTGCGGCGGCTAAGATCATCGCCGCGGCCAAGCAGGCAGCGGATGTGGGAGGCTTCGAGCCCGGGGATGTCATCCTGGAACGCAGGCAGAACTTGAAAAAGCTGACCTCATGCTCGAAGGCCTTGGATGAGCTCATGGGAGGAGGTTTCGAGACCCAGGCTATAACGGAGTTCTTCGGCGAGTTCGGCAGCGGCAAGACCCAGCTCTGCTTCCAGATGGCCGTCAACGCCACCATGCCCTTCGAGAAGGGCGGCCTGGAGGGCGAGGTCATAGTGATCGATACCGAGAACACATTCCGACCGGAGAGGATAGTCCAGATCGCCAACGCCATGGACATGGACCCGGTGGAGACCCTGCACAAGATCCATGTGGCCAGGGCATTCAATTCATCGCACCAGATGCTGCTGGTGGACAAGGCGATGGAGAAGGCGAAGGAGATCAAGGTCACCCTGATGATCGTGGACTCCCTCACTGCGCACTTTCGCGCCGAGTACGTGGGAAGGGGCGCGCTGGCGGAGCGCCAGCAGCTGCTCAATAAGCATATGCACGACCTGCTCCGGTTCGGGGACCTGAACAATGCGGTGATCGCTGTGACCAACCAGGTTTCCGCGAAACCGGACGCCTTCTTTGGCGATCCCACCCGTCCCATCGGCGGGCATATTGTCGGGCATGCGGCTACGTTCCGTATCTATCTCAGGAAGAGCAAGGGAGGCAAGCGCATCGCGAGGCTGATCGACTCGCCCAACCTGCCAGAGGCCGAGGCGGTGTTCTCGGTATCGGAAGAAGGCATAAGGGACTAAGCCCTTAACCTGGCAGAGGATGAGCGAAACCGAATACCTCTTCGAGCTCTCCGGAGAGCATCCCACTCTACCCCTGGCCGAGCTCGAGGCCTGCCTGGATGTCGCAGGGCCGAAGTGCGAGGTGACCGCGCGTGGTGCCGGTTACGCCATATGCTCATTGCCCTCGAGCAAGATGGACGTGGTCATATCCAGGATAGCGCTCGCCCATCGGGCAGGGACTTACCTGGGATCCTGCCACCCAGAGGAGGCAGGGAGGTTCGCAGAAAAGCTCGAGCTTCCTCCTGGAACGATCGCCGTCCGGGTGAGAAGGTACCAGGGAGAGGGCAGCCCAGAAGGGGCCAACCGCATCATGCACAAGGTGGGCATGGCTGTGACCCAAGGCCGCAAGGCCGACCTCATCCATCCTGACCTCAAGCTCCGCGTGCTTTGGTCCGAACAACTCCACCTCTACCTGGACGAGATGCAGGTGGATAGGGAGCAGTTCGAGGCGCGGCATGTGCGAAGCCGACCTTTCTTCTCGCCAATCTCCCTTCACCCCCGTCACGCCAGGGCGTTGGTGAACTTGACGAGGATTAAGGAAGGAGAGACCTTGCTGGACCCGTTCTGCGGGACCGGAGGCATGCTCCTCGAAGCATCCCTCATTGGGGCCAAGGTTATCGGTTCGGACATCTCCTCGGAGATGATCGAAGGCTGCGAGGAGAACATGCGCCACTTCGGGGCCAGATTCCATCGGCTGGAGGTGATGGACATCGAGGATGCCGCCAAGGAGTTCTTGGAAGTGGACGCGGTGGCCACTGACCCTCCGTACGGCAGATCGTCCAGCACCATGAAGGAGCCCGTGAAGGATCTCCATGCACGAGCCTTCAGGGCGATCGGCGAGGTGCTGTCACCCAAGAGGTTCGCCGGGATTGTGCTGCCTTATGCGTTCACTGGCGCAGAGAGATTGGTCGAGGTCGAGGAGCATGTCCAGCGCGTCCACCGCTCCTTGGACCGGCATTATTGCCTGCTCAAGAGACGTGGACCATAAAGCCTTGTGCCACCTGAGTGGTCTCGGAGGCTCCATCAGCGTCCGAGGACGCGCTCAAGACGAAACCGAAATCGCCTGGGGCCTGGCCTTCAGGCACCAAGACCTCCAGCGCCACCGTCGCTGAGGAATCGTAGGGAAGCGTAAGGCTCAGGCTCTCGCTGGCCTCGAAGGTGGAATTGCCTGCGACGTAAATTAGAGCGCTCCAATTCTCCGGCAGATCCAAGACGTCCATATGGACGGTGATGTTCATGGTGCCAGTGTTGTCGAGGTCGATGTAGAAGAGAGCGGTCCCGCCCGCGACGGCGACGGTGTCATTCGATCCTTGGACCTCAAGGTCGAAGGTCGCCGAGTTCGGGACCACGTACAGCGGCACGAAGACGAAGCTCGACATCAGTATCATGATACCCAAAGCTCCCACAGTGATGCGTTTGGTGTCCAGCCTGCTGACGTCGTTCAATGGCGCCGGATGCGTGAAGCCCAGGAAGGCGATCAGGAAGGCGAACAGCAGCCAGCCCGTGTAGAACATCACCCCGAGCACGAAGAGGACGATGACCGTGGCGATGCTGAGGAACTTGGCGTTCTTTCCGAGCAACCCGCGGGCGATGTGACCGCCGTCTAGCTGTCCAGCGGGCAACAGGTTGATCGCAGTGACGAACAGCCCCACCCATGCGGCAAAGGCCATCGGGTGCAACGACACATCAGGCGGCAACGGCACCAGCCAGAGGAAGAAATCGAAGAGCAAGGGTGTGTTGATGGCCAACTGACCGGCCGGCGGCACGAGAGCATGCGGCGTCGCCCCCTGGTTCAGGAACAGGCCGATTATGGCGATAGGGATGCTGACCAGGAGCCCACCTATCGGTCCCGCGACACCGATGTCCACCAGCGCCTTCTTGCTGGGCATCGGCTCATGCATCGAGATGAAAGCGCCGAAGGTGCCGATGGGCGGCCAGGCCGGTATGAAGTAGGGCAGCGAGGCATCGACCCCGTGCCTCTTGGACATGAAGTAATGGCTGAGCTCGTGGGCGCCAAGGATGAGCATCAGAGGAATGGCGAACGATATCACCCCCCAGATGATGTTGTCAAGGCTGTACAGATCGGTGGAGCCTACGTAGCTGGCCCACAATATCATTCCTGCGTAGACGGTGGTAACGCAGGTCGCCGCGAGGAAGATCAGGTTTATCCAGATGCGCTTCTTGGCCGCGGGGGGCTTCCTGACTACCGTGATCCTGTACTCCCCCTGGGAGTAATCCAGGATCGGGATGTACCCCTTCCCGTACATCTCCTTGCGAAAATTCTCGAAGCTGGATTCGAGGTTGCCCAGGTCCGGTGAGACCAGGACCTCCACCGCATCGTAGCTGACCTTGATATCGTAGACCGTGAAGAACTTCGCCACGGTGGATCTGATCAGGGAGATCTCAGCAGCTTGATCCAATGTACCGCGGCCACTAACAAAAGGGCAACTATATAATCCCTCCCAGGTGGGCGCCAGCTCGCTCCGCGCCTGACCCAGTAAAAAGATATTTAACGGCCAAGGGGATTGATGACGCCGTGAATCGGTTCGCCCAGCTCATCCGTATCGGCAACTGTGTCATGGGCGTGGTGGGCCTGTTCCTTGCGGTCCTCATCGCCACAGGGACCTCGCTCCTGGACTTCTGGTACGACATGCTCATCGGAGCGGTGGTGGTCTTCTGCTTCGTCGCTGGCGGCAACTCCCTCAACGACTACCTTGATAGGGAGGTGGACAAGCTGGCGCACCCCGAGAGACCGGTGCCCTCCGGCAGGATAAGCCCGAAGACGGCGCTCTGGATCGCCGTCATCGCCTTCGTGGTGTCCGTGGGCTCCTCCTTGCTACTGGGCAATCTGGAGTCCATCCTGATCGTCCTGGCCGCTATCGTGGTCATGATCCTGTACGAGTTCAAGACTAAGGCCATGGGCTTGATCGGCAATCTCTCCATAGCGTTCCTGACCGGAGGGCTCTTCCTGCTGGGCGGGGCGATCGTTGGTAACATGGAGCGGACGGTGGCGATCGCCGCCATGGGCTTCCTGGCCACATTGGGCCGGGAGATCGTGAAGGACATACAGGACATGGAGGGCGACTTCGACCGGGTCACGCTGCCTAAGCGCATCGGCCGAAGGAACGCTGGCATCATCGGGAGCGCGGCCTTCCTTTCTGCGGTGGCGCTGAGCTTCCTGCCTTACTGGAACGGCTTGTTCGGGATAGAGTACCTGGCGGCCGTCTTGGTCGCGGATGCAATTTTTATATACTCATCCATAGTTCACTTCCAAAATCCCAAGCGGGGACAGACCTGGGCCAAGTACGGCATGTTGGTCGCCCTGATCGCCTTCCTCATCGGAGGTCTCACATCATGAAGGTCAAGGATTACATCATGGCCAGGTTCGCGGCCAAGCAGACCATGCACATGACGCTCATAGACCCGGCCAAGCAGCATCCCGACAAGGCGGCGGAAATCGCCGCGGCCGCGGAGAAGCTCGGCACCGACGCCATCATGATCGGCGGTTCGACCGACGTCACCCAGGAGAACCTGGACGCGACCGCCTTGGCCATCAAGAAGGCGGTCAAGGTGCCCGTCATCTACTTCCCATCTGGCGCGCACGCCATCTCGCCCTACACTGACGCCATCTACTTCATGAGCATGCTCAATTCTCGCAACATCCGCATGGTCATCGGCGAGCAGGTCATGGGCGCGCCCATCGTGGCCAAGATCGGGGTGGAGCCGGTGTCCATGGGCTACGTCATCGTCGAGCCCGGGATGAAGGTCGGCGAGGTGGGAGAGGCCGAGCTGGTCAAGCGCAACGACCCCAAGATGGCCGTGGCGTACGGCTTAGCGGCGCAGTTCATGGGCATGGACCTCATCTATTTCGAGGCGGGAAGCGGGGCGCCGGAGCCGGTCCCCCCGGAGATGGTGGCGGCGGTCAAAAGCAAATTGAGGATCCCCATAATAGTGGGCGGCGGCATACGTTCCGCGGAGCAGGCCGCGCTTCTACGCAAGGCGGGCGCGGACATCATCGTCACTGGGACCTTGGTGGAAGGATCAGGCTACATCGAGGGGCTGGAAGAGGTCATCCGGGCGGTAAAAGGCTGATCTCTCATTCATTTGCCATGGAGATCAGCATCTCGTGGATGCGGGTGTCGTGGGAGAGCTCAGGGTGGAAGGACAGTGCGATGAGGTTCCCCTGGCGCGCCATGACGATGTTGCCTTCATAGGAGCATAGCACCCTGCAATCGCCCCAGGTCCGCGTTATAACTGGTGCGCGGATGAATATCGCTGGGAATGGGGAATCGAGTCCCTCTATGTCCAGCTCAGCCTCGAAGGACTCCCGTTGCCTTCCGAAGGCGTTGCGGTCCACGGCCATGTCCATCAGTCCTAGGAGCCTGGTCTCGGTCTTCTGCACCTGGTCATCGCCCTCCTTGGCCAGGAGGACCAGGCCGGCGCATGTCCCCATGATCGGGACCCCTTGCCTGGCCATCTCCACCAGGCGATGGTGGAGGCCGAAGCGCCACAGCAGCTTGGCGATGGTGGTGCTCTCACCGCCGGGGATGATGACGGCGTCCACGCCCTCCAGGTCGGAGAGGCGGCGCACTGGCCTCGCCTCCCCCTTGACCCCGAGCCTTCGCATGGCCTTGCCAGAGCTCACTATATGCTCCGGGAAGGCGCCCTGGACGGACACCACGCCGAGCTTCATGTGCGTCCGTGAGCAGGCCACGGCGTTAAAAGAATTTCGCCTGTGCCACGCCTGGTCGTTAACAATTTCCACTTTGGTTCAAAGCATCAGCCGGCCTTGCCCAGCACGGCCTCGATCTTCTCCCTGATGGCCTTGATCACTAGCGGGTGGTCGTTCCATGCGCCCAGATCGATCACCTCTACCTGCTTGGAGGCCTTCGCCTTCTCCACCAGCTCTGGGATGTCGCTCTGGCTGTGGATGCCGTCCGCGCTTATGGCGGCGCTGAAGAAGATCATCTTCTTGATGCCAGAGGCGGCGAGGCTGTTAACAGCGTCAGTGGTGTTGGGCTCCTTGAACGCCATCCAGGCCAGGCGGACGTTCTCCGGCGTATATCCCTGCTGAACGAAGTCGTCCTTCAGCTGTTCCCGGAAGCGGTTCTCGTGCTCGGTCTCAGTGGCGAACTCCACGTCCCATTCGTCGGGCTGACCATGTCCCACTAGGAGCACCCCTGTCGTCCCCCTCTCCTCAGGAGGTATGGCGAGGTTGGCCTTCTCGATGAAGCTCTGCCGCAACTGCGCCGAGTTCCACAGGGGCTCGGTGTAGAGCACCTTCACGCCCCTCTTCTCAAGATGCAGCTTCTCCACCAGCTCGTCCCCCTCGGCCGTGTGATTGGAGACGGTCAGGAAGACGTTCGCCACCACGATGGTCTTGGCGCCCTCGTTGAATGCCTTGGCCGCCGCCACGTCCGGGCGCGGCTCCGCATCCAGGAAGGAGAGGTAGAACTTGACATCCGAGAGGCCGTCCTTCCGGTAGTCCTCTTCCAACTTCGCCATCATCTGGCAGTGCATCGAGCAGTGACGGCTGCTTCCTTTCATGTACTTTCTGCGCAGTACAGTGAAGAAGAACGGTCTGGCGAGGCGAGGCATGAACTTGAGCTTCTGATCGTCGAACTCCCGGAACTGGTGTAGCCAGGCAAGTTGGTCGTACTGCTCCGATTCTCCATGGGAGAAGTAGACAACTGCAAGGTGTCCGGGGTTGGAGGGTGGACTGTTGATGAGCGAGGGCATCTCCCTCGGCCTATCGCCACTGAGGAACCACAAGGTGGTGAAAGCATATCCGATGACGCCTGCGATCGCCACCATTATTGCGGCGAGCCATCGGTCCCCGCTGGGCATGAGGTAGACCAGGGCCCCCGCAGAAGCCAGGAGGGCGACGCACAGCACGGCAAAAGGCGCCATCCATTTCACCTTGCAGGTCAGGAGACCTACCAAGGCGGCTCCGAACAGCGTTCCAGCTAAAAGGGCCAAGATCAGGCTGGGCAAATCCATAGAACCGGCCATTTGGACCTAGGGGCAATAAACCTATCGCTACCTGATTCATGGCGACTAGATGCTATTTTTTCGCGATTCTTATGCCGTGGGAGAACTCGTCCCCCTTCCTAGACATCCGCACGGAGTAGATGCAGGCGTATAGCAGCGCAACCAGGACCACTGGCCACCTACCATCGATGAGATAGATCACCACCGGCGCGAGCCAGAAGACCGCCATGATGTCATGGTAGGTGTCCTTGTGGACCAGGAGCAGGAGCCCCATTATCCCCAGGATCGCCAGGAGGGACCAGGGGGAGATGAACAGCAGGCCCCAAATGGCCAGGGTCGTTCCCAGGCCACCCTTGCCCTTGAGGAACGGCGAGTAGAAGGTGCCGAGCATCGAGGAGGCCAAGAGGCCGGCGGACACGTTCACATCAGAGGAGAAGAAGGCCCAGCTCACCAGGGGAGCGAGGAATCCCTTTGACGCCTCACCCAGCAAGGTTAGGACCCCGGCGGCCCAACCCCCCACCCTGAAGGAGTTGGAGAGCGAGATGTTGCCGCTCCCGTGCTCCGCTAGGTTCTTGCCCTTGAAGATGCGCACGAAGATGAGCGGGAACGGAAGCGCGGCATAGAGGAAGAACAGGGGCACCAGGGCCTTGGCCTGCCATGGTTCGAGGAGCAAGATCAAGATGCCCAGGATGGCCAGCACGAAGGAATAGGTAATGACCAGGACCAGCCAGTTCCTGGACCATACCCCTTGAAGCCATTTCGCCCTTCTGAAGATGTTCTCTTGCGCCAGCTCGGCCATCGCCATACCTCAATCGAACCGCTTCCTCTTGTCCACCAGGGTAAGGCTCTTCGGCACCCAGTGCTCCTGGTCCGGGGGGGCCATCTCGACCAAAGGAGGCTCAAGAAGATCGTTCTCCATCCCCGCCTTGAACTCGTCGAGGCCTAGCAAGGACTCCTCCACCTGCCTCCTGCCCTCCTTCGGGTCGCCTTTGTACTCGACCCTGAAGCGGATCAGGTCCTTGTAACCGGAGCTCTCGATTACCGCCTGGTAGCCTAGGACTCCCTGCACCTTGAGGACGGCCTCGTCGAAGAGGTGCGGGTAGACCTTGTCCCCGAGGCCGATTTTGGACTGCATGTCCATCCTTCCCGTGATCTTGCCTATCTTGCCCACCGTCCGCATCCCACACCCGCAGGGCGGGTCGATGCGCATGGTCAGGTCGTAGGAGCGATATCTGATGAGGGGGGAGCCTTCGAAGCACAGGCTGGTCCATACGAGCTCGCCCCTCGTCCGGTCCTTCACGTGCTCGCCCGTCTCGGGGTCCACCACCTCAGCCAGGTAATCGGCGGCGTCGATGTGGAGGCCGTCTTGGGCTTGGCACTCGATGGTCGTGGCCAACCCCATCTCCGTCATCCCGTACTGGCTCAACGCCTTGCAGCCCCAGGCCTGCTCCAGCTCCCTGCGCATCGCCTCGGGGAGCGGCTCGGCGGAGCATATGATGGCCTTCATCCCGAAGGAGCGCAGGTCTTCTTTCTCCTTGGCCAGGACGGTGAGGCGATAAAGGAAGGAGGTCAGGCCGATCATCATGGTGGTCTTCCTCTCCCGCATGATGCGCAGCTGCTCCCCGATGTCGATCATCGACGCGTTCACCGCATTGAGGCCGGCGACCTTGCATGCGCTCTCGAGCATCAATCCAGGGTCCCAAGAGGCCACGGTAGGGAACATTATCTGCAGGGTGTCGTCCTTGCGCATGCCGACGTCCTTGAGGGCGGCGGCGATCGCGTCCACGATGTTGAGCACGTCCCCACGGGTGTAGAAGAGCCGCTTCCGGGTGCCCGAGGTCCCCGAGGTGGTGAAGGCGCGCATCACCTTGGTCTGGGAGACGCAGAGGAAGCCCATGGAGTCCTCCGCCAGGTCCTTTGGCTCGGTCAACGGGATCTTGAGCAGGTCCTCGAACTCGCGGATGTCGGAGGGCTCTAGGCCCGCCTTGGCCCACTTCGCCTTGTAATAGTAGCTGTTCTCCAACGTGTATCGCATCTGATGGCGGACCCGGAACAGCTGGTACTCGCGAAGAGCCTGCGCGTCGACCTCCTCTGGGCGCACGCGGCCGATGACCTTGCGAAGCTCGGGCTCCTTCTTGGCGGTCGCGGCGACCTTGACGCAGATCCAATCCTCCAAGGGATGCTGCGACCCCTCCTGTAGCTTGGACGAGGAGAGCCTGGAGCGGGCGATGACGAGCAGGAGGCGCTTGAAAGGGTTCACCGCGGGGCAATGGCCATGCTTGGCTAAATTGTTTGTTCAATGGGCGAGGAGTAGGTTAGTGGACTAGTGATTGATGATGCGATCGGTCGGGCCTGCTCAGAATGAAAATTGTAAATAGTCTGGGGATGGATGGCTCATTGGTGCCCTCAATGAACTGGAAGCGGGCCTCGGACGATATCCGGAAGTACTGCAATCTGGCCTCCTCGCCCGTGGCGGTCAGGCTGCTCAAGGACGTCAAGGAGCTCTCCACTATCAGAGGGCTCAAGCAGCTCCCGGCCACCGCCCCTTGCCATATGGCGGCGTACGCCCGCTATTATAGGGAGGACGGGGTGGTGGGCGCTTCGTCCGAAGGCATGAAATGCGTTTGGGGGGCGGCCTGCACCGGGCTGATGCGCTCCCCGGACCGCCTGAGCGACGGCGAGCTGGCCTGGCGCTACGCCAAGGATGCGGAGGCGGGGAAGCACATCCAGGAGGTGATGGGCGTGCTCGGTGCGAGCGAGAAGATCTTCGAGGCCATGATCATGGCCCCTCTGGACCTGACGCCTCTGGAGCCCGATGTGGTGGTACTCTATGTCACTCCGGCGCAGGCCTTGCGCATGGTTATCGCCTATGCCTTCGAATCCGGAGAGGAGGTCAATAGCGCCATCACCGGCCAATCCTCACTGTGCTCATCCATAGCGCACGCTTACCAGGGGCGCAACCTGGTCGTCGATCTCCCTTGCATGGGGGACCGCATGTTCGGCCTGGTCCAGGAGCAGGAGATGCTCGTGGCCTTCCACCATAGCCGGGCGGCGCAGCTGGTGGAGGGGCTTCGGGCGACGGAATCGTTCTCAGCGCATCCCTTCAAGCCGTTCCTGCGATGGCAGGTGATCTTCGCCCCGGACATGGAGCCGAGGCGGACGGAGCTGGAATGAGCTTTTCGGCTCGTCCAGATGACCGCGAGTAGGATTTAAGTAGAGGCACGCCCTTCAACGCCAGGGATTTAAGATGCCATTGACCGAGCACATGAGGCAGGCAGGGGTCACACCTCGGCTGATGAAGACCACCCAGAAGATCAAATGCCCACGCTGTGGCCTCGAGTTCAGCCTATTCCAGTCCCGGGCCATTGCCTGCGTCGGCTGCAGCAAGGCAGCCTTGAACTGCGAGAAGGCCAGGTGCCTGCGCTGCGACCTGGAGTTCCCTTTGTATGGCCCCATCGTACCCACGGAGCTGGGCCAGCGCAACGTCTCCGTCTACATGAACAAGATCATCGACAACTACTACAAGTCGGTGGGCAAGAACTCCAAGCGCTAGGGTTCTCCTATTCTGCTCCAGGCTCGACCTAGAGGTCGGAGCCCTTCTTCCCGTATTTAGACCACATCTCGTGCCGATAGATGGTCTTGCCCTGCTTGGAGTTGATGTTGAACAGGCAGAAGGGTATGAGCTTGCCATCCGGGGTGACGGTGTGGATGCAGCAGTTGCAGAAGCGCTCGGTCTCCGAGGTCCACGCGTCCTGGAAGGCCATGGTGCTCACTGTCAAGTAATTGGTCTTGGCCCTCTCGATGAAGCCAGCCCAGGAGCCCTCTTCCGCCGGCTCGTCGTCCCCGAGCTTCTCCTCGATGAAGCGCCACAGGTCGGAGATCTCCTTGCGCGTCTTCTGCGCCACCTCCTTGGTGTCCTTGGGCGGTCCGAGGGCGCGGTGCGTCATCGGGAACAGCGTCCCGTCCTCCATCAGGACGCTCATGGACTTGGCGTCGCAGTGGACGTTGGAGCACGAGGTGGGTATGAAGTTGTCAGCCCTCAGCTCCCCGTTGGTCTGCTTCTCGATCTCCCGCAGCAGGTCGGGTATGGTGATGCGGTCCTTGTTGTCGGGGTCGATGGGGTAGCGGCCGAAGTAGCTCAGGGGCTGGAAGTGGATGCCCTTCACGGTTGGGATCCACTTCTTGGCGAACTGCACCACCTCGCCGATGCGGTCCTGGTTGATGTTCGGGGACACCACGACCACCAGCGTGACGCCCATCCCCACCTTCTTGCAGTTCTCCAAGGCCTTGAGCTTGGCCTGCAGGAGGTCCTTGCCGCAGGTCTTCATGTAGATGTCGGAGTGCAGGCCGTCGAAGGAGAAGTATAGCGATTCGACGCCCGCCTCCTTGATGGACTTGAGGAATTCGATGTCCTCGCCCAGGCGGACGCCGTTGGTGTTCAGCTCGATGTAGTCGATGCCCATCTTCTTGCCCATGCGCACGATCTCCGGAAGATCGTCCCGGATGGTCGGCTCGCCCCCCGATATCTGGATGCAGATCGGATGCGGGACGAAGTCCACGATGGTCTGGTACATCTTCCTTATCTCGTCCATCGAGGGGTGGAAGCGGTAGTGCTCATTGGCGCTGGCGAAGCAGATAGGGCACTTCAGGTTGCATGAGTTAGTGACCTCAAGGACCACCAGGCAGGTGTGCTGACGGTGGTCGGGGCAGAGGCCGCAGATCTGCGGACAGTCGTCCTTCTCCTGGACGGCGAACTTCGCAGGTCGGGAGTACTCCGCCCTGTACTGGTTGAGGTCCAGGTAGTCCTTGACGCCAGTCCAGATTAGCACCTTGAACTCGCCGTGCTCCGGGCATTTCTTGACTAGGTAGATCTTATCGTTCTCTGCGATCTTGACCGCAGGGATGGTCTTGAGACACTCTGGGCAGAGGCTGTTGGTCTCACCTATCTTATCGCTCATCTATCACACCTGGACCAGCCCCTGAGCACATCGGATAACATTAAACCTTTCGAAGAATACGCTGATTCGTTAGAGCCGATGCTAAGGGAGAATGGAAAAAGAAAAGATGAAAAGGCCGCTATGCGGCCTGTATAGGGTTTACGCCTTCTTCTTCTCGAAGAGCCCTTCGGCGGCAGCCAGTGTCTTGGTGGCGAGGTATTCCTCGACCCAGACATCGTTGCACTTGGGGCAGACGACCGCCGGTCCGTTCCTGGAGACGCCGATATAGCTCATCTCCGCAGTGCCGATCATTGCCTGTACGTTACAATGAGCGCACATGTATGGAGATGGTGCGGTGGCGTTGACGATCTTCCCCAGGGTCATCCGGTGGGAGTAGGCTGAGTTCACGTTGGCGTGAGACTTTAGGATGCCCTTCTCGATGTTGTAGTCGGCGTATACGGTCACGTTGTTGATGACCTTCTTGGCGATGACCTTGCCGGTGCTCTTGTCGATGATCTTCTTGTTTGCACCTTCAGCCGTCTTCACGACATCCATCACGTCATCTACCTTGAGGCCTCTCTTTCCGATGGTCTCCTTGACCTGGTCTGATGCTTTGAAGTCCATCTTTTTCACCTCACCATGTCCCGTAGGTACCGAAGTCCTTAGCCGCTCTCACCAATGCGTGCATGTTACCCGGGATGGTGTATGGCGGGCATTCGCAAGAGTTGCCCAGGATGTAGCCCTTCGGCGAATCGCGGCCTCCAAGCAACTGTTCCTTCGCTTGGTTGTAAACCGCTATCGGGCTTGGGTTGATCATGAGCTTGGTGTCGACCGATCCCATGATTGTCCCCATCGAACCAAACTCCTCCTTTAGGAGCTTGGATGGGAAGACATTCTTACCCTTGTAGCCGACGTGGAACACGGTGAACGGGGACCACACGAGGTTGTCCTTGAACCTCTTATAGTCGGTTTCGTGGTTGCCGCACAGGTGGTAGAACACCTGCGGACCAGCACCCTTCCTGAAGCACTGGTCGACATAGTAACCCATCGACTTGGCGCCATACTCCTCGACCGCGTCGTCAGAGAAGATGTCGTTGTTGGCCAGCACGGACCCGACAATCAACATGGCCATACCGTACTTATCCGCAAGTCCGGCTGCACCATTGACTGAGGTGTCAGTATAGATTCTCACGAGTTTCTTCGCCGCCTCGGGCTCGGTGAAGGTCCACATGATGAAGTTCTCGACTCCGCACAGCTCGGCAGACGCGCCCACAAGGTCGAAGCCGTAAGAGATTGGCACCAAGGTCTGTCCAAGATTCTTAGCCGTATAGTCGTATAGGCGGTAGAACTCCTGTTGCGTGAAGTTCTTCTTCAGCTCCTCCTTATCCATAACCCGGAGCTTGTCGACGTCGCCTGGTTCCGAAATGATCGGTCCAGTGGATATTGGAGGAAGGGTGTCCTTGTACACCAGCTTCAATCCCAACTCACGTGTCCACGGCAACGAATAGAACCAGTGCGTCACCGATAGCAGGTCGTAGAGCTCGGAAGCATAGGCGACACAGTGTATTCCTAGCTCTGGTTTTTCATAGAAGTCCCTAATGGTCCATCCACATGCCACGGCGGCGTGGGACAAAATAATCGCGTCCACGTCGATCCTGTCATGTGGATTATCCACAAAGGGGCTCGCAAAGCGCTTGGCGGCATTCGCATGCCACTTCATATCCGCGGGTGGAAAATTCTCTTCATAGCCCATTTGGAATCCCCGGCTCGTGAGTGCATTTAACTGTATATAATCCTTGTCTTGAGCCAGGTGAAACGTTGTTCCACGACCATGTTTATAGGTATGTTAATATGAAACATTTTTTCATTTTTTGCATTTTTATTATACTATTTTTTGAAAAATATGCAACTTTTTTGACAGAAACCCGGGTTTTCCTCCTCCTAGATGCTGGAGAGGGGGTGTTAATCCGAGGCGATCGCCGGGTTCACGATTGGTTAGGCGCCGTCCCTCCCTTGCTTCTGCTCGATCTCGAAGCGCGTCTCCTGCATTCCATGAGCGCAGATGGTGTCAGGAGCTAGCTCCTTCTTTCCCAGACGGAAGAGCTTTCTCACTCCCACGCAGAGCGAGAATACCAGGAGGCCGACGATGACGATCGCTCCGCCGGTGGCCAGGTCGTAGTAGAACGAGACGAGCATGCCCATCATCACCACTGAAAGCCCCAAGGCCAAGGCCGAGAGCATGGTGCCTTTGAACGACTTAGAGAACTGCATCGCCGAGGCGGCAGGGATGATGAGCAGGGCCGAGACAAGGAGCGCGCCGACGATCTTGATCGAGGCGACGACCGCCAACGCCACCAGAACGTTGAAGGCGACCTCGAAGGCGATCACCGGGACCCCGGAGAGGCGAGCGCTCCTCTCGTCGAAGGTCATCAGCACCAGCTCCTTGTAGAAGACACCGACGAAGATCAGCGCGATGGCTGTCAGAAGGATTATCAGCGCAAGGTCCTGGGCGGTGACCGTCAACAGGCTGCCGAAAAGATAGGAGAACAGGTCGATGCTGAACCCTCCCCCGACCGAGGCGAGGACCGCGCCAATGGCCAGCCCCGCGGAGAACATCAGGCCTATCGCCGTCTCCGAATAGACTATCTTGCTTCGGTTCAGCAGCGAGATTATCAGCGTCCCGACCAGGGCCAGGGCCAGAGCGGTGTACATCGGGTAGACGGCCAGGACCAGGCCGATGGCAATGCCCCCGAAGGAGAGGTGGGCGATGCCCTCTCCGATGAGGGACGCCCTCTTCAGCACGATGAAGACGCCTAGCGCGGAGCAGAGCAGGGCGGAGCAGATGCCCGCGAGGAAGGCCCTCTGAAAGAACTCGTACGCGAACAGACCGCCGACATCGACCATCTCATCCGCCCCCGCCCTGGATGGTGATCGGCCGCTGCTCCGCCTCGGCGCAGCTGCTGTGGTCGTGATGGAAGATGAAGGTGAAATGCTCGCCATAGGCCTGCTGGAGCATCTTGGATGGATCGAAGCCGGGCGTGATGGGGGTGTAGTGGAGCTGGCGATTGACGACCGCCAGCTTGTTGGCCTGGCAGATGACCCCGGACAGGTCGTGGTTGACGGTCAGGACCGTTATGCTGTACTCGGACTTCAGGTAGCGCAGGAGGTTGTGGAAATGGTCCTGCATACAGGCGTCCAATCCCGCCGTGGCCTCGTCCAGGATGAGGAGCTTGGGCTTGCGGACCAGCGCCTTGGCGATGAATATCCGCTGCTTCTGCCCTCCCGAGAGGTCGCTTATCTTGCGGTCGGCGACGTTGCGGAGGCCCATCAGGTCTATGGCCTTGTCCACCTCCTCCTTCTGCCCCCTCTTCAGCGGCCTGCCGAGCTGGGAGCGGTTGAGGCACCCCAACGATACGATCTCCCGGACCGTGGCGGGGAATATCGGATCGAACTGTATGGCGTTCTGCGCCACGTATCCTACGAGATGGAAGTCCCGGAAGCGGCGGAGTTCGGTGCCGAAGAGGCGGACCTCGCCCGATTCGATGGGGATGTTGCCCAGGACCGCGTTCAGCAAGGTGGTCTTGCCTCCGCCGTTGGGCCCGACGATGCCTAGGACGTCCCCCGCCTCGACGTCCACCGATACCTTGTCGAGGATTACCAGGTTACCAATCTTCACCGTGACGTCCTTGACCTCGACCACTTTTTCCGTCATTTACAACCACTTCCATTATCAATCATATCAAGGTGAGACCTCCAGACCGACCTTCAGGTTGTCCAGGTTGGCGTGCATCATCTCGAAGTAGTCCATGTGCGCGTGCACGCCGGTCCTGCTATGAAGGCCGTCCAGCACCAGTACCTGGGCCCCGGTCTCGCTGGCGATGATCTCGATTATCGCATCGAGATAGGTAGGCTCGGAGAAGACGTAACCGAGCCCGAGGTCCACCACCAGGTCCGACAGCCTCGCGATGTCCTGAGGGCTCGGCTGCTGGTCGGCGGAGATGCCGACGGCGGCGTAGGCCTCGAAGCCGTAGCGCGAGGCGAGGTAGTTGAAGCCCTCGTGCGTGGTGATGATGGCGTTCTTGGTCCTGTTAGCTAGCCCCGCCATGAAGTCCTCGTTGAGCAGGTCCAGTCTTTGCTCGAGCGCCAGGGCGTTCTCGGCATAGAACGTCGCATTGGCCGGGTCGGCGAGGGCGAAGGCCTGCAGGATGTTCTCCACCTGCACCTTGGCGCTCAATGGATCGAGCCAGAAATGCGGGTCGTGGCCACCGTGGTCCGGGTCCTCCTCCGCAAGCTCCGAGACCCCTACGCTCGTGTCCACAGTCAAAAGGTCAGGGTTGTCAACCGTGCCGAGAAAGTCCTCCATCCAAGGCTCGAAGCCTAGACCGTTGAAGACCAGCACGTCCGCCTCGCTGACCTCGATCAGGTCGGACGGCGTGGGCTCCCAGGAATGAGGCTCGACGTTGTCCGGGACCAGGGTATGCACGTCCGCCCTGTCCCCAGCGATCTGGCTGCTGAGATAGAACAAGGGATAGAACGTGGCGACGACCTGCATCCTGCCTGACCTATCTACCTGAGGAGCGAAGGTGACGAAGGCGGCTGCGCTCGCCGTGATTATGACCGCCACGACCAAGATCGCGGCCAAAGTGCGAGGGGGTCCTCTAGTGCTCGTGGACATCTTCGGTCGAAAGATAAGTTATTAACATTTATATCATTTGTTATTAACTTGCTTATCTGGAGCGCGCCGATACTTAATAACGAAATCGTGCTGGCCTCGGGGCTCACTCCTCGACCTCGAAGCCCGCGGCCTTCCAAGCCCCCATCCCGCCTAGGACATTGAACGCGCCCTCGAAGCCGAGGTTGCGGAGCATGACCGCGGCCATGCCACCCCTGAACCCTGCGCTGCACATGCACGCGAGCTGCGTGGACCTGGGGACCTCCGAGAGCCTCGAACCGAGCTCGCCGACGAAGATGTGCTTGGCACCAGGCACCCTGATCTCCTCGTACTCGTGCCCCGGGCGCGGGTCCAAGATGATGGCCTTTCCCTTCTTGACCAAGTCCCTGGTCTGCGCCACGTTCATCGTAGGCAGCACCTCGTAAGGGAATCCCTCCCTCATCCATTGGGTCATCCCCCCTCTAAGGTACCCTGCGATGTGGTCGTAACCGATGCGTACCAGGATGCGCACCGCTCTCTCAATTTGGCATAGGTCCTCTGCCACCAGAAAGATAGGCCGGTCATAGGGCAGCAGCCACCCCGCGTACGCCGCCAGCCCATCGATCCAGATAGATATCGCCCCCTTGACGTAGGCGCCTGCGACGCTGTTCGGCATGCGCAGGTCCAACAGCACGCCTTCCTTCTCCAGGGCGGCCTTGAGCTCCTTGGGCGAGGTGGCGGGCGGGTCCGGCAGACCGCTCATGGCCTTGTGCTGGTGCAGGTTCATGGCCTCCATCTTGCGGAAGTAGGGAGGTCGGTCCAGCCTCTGCTCCATCCGGTCCTTGACGAACTCTGGCCCGGTCAGGCGCAGCAGGGGATTCTGCTCCCTCTCCAGACCGATGGTGCTGAAAGCCCTCTCACTTATGTCGCCCCCGCACACCGACCCGGCGCCATGGCCAGGGTAAACGATCGCACCATCGCCGAGGGGAAGGATCTTATCGTGCAGGCTGCGGAAGAGCGCATGCGAGAGCATCTCCCTCTTCTCCGGCCCAGGCAGGTCCGTCCGACCGACGTCGCCCACGAACAGAGCGTCCCCGGTGAACACGGCCACCACCTCGTCGCCGGTGCCCTCGTCTATCAAGGCAAAGGACATGCTCTCCTCGGTATGCCCGGGAGTGTGGATGGCCCGGAGCCGGAGATGGCCGAAGGAGAAGGTCTGGCCGTCGCTGAGCCTCTCACCATAATCGAAGTCCAGGCCAGGCCCATGGAAGACCCTGGCCCCGGTCCTCTCCATGATCTCCATGGAGCCGATGACGTAGTCCTCGTTCCTGTGGGTCTCGAAGACGTGGGTAATGCGCGCGCCCTCCCTCCTGGCGATGTCCAGATAGACCTCGCAATCCCTGCGCGGGTCCACCACGAAAGCCCTGCTCCCCCCGACCACCATGTACGAGAAGTGCGCCAGTCCCTCTGACTCTATCCTTTCCACGAGCAAAAGCTGAGCCCCCAAGTTACGTGGCAGTTTGGAGCCGATGGAATAAATATGTTATCAAGGCAACTTCGCGCCTTCCCTAGGAAAATTGAAGCATGGGTAACGCTTTCACGCGGCCATGGTCTTGCTTTGGATTCTCCTAGCGGTATTGATCATCATCGGATTACTAGTGCTGGTCTCGGCCCTGGTGCTATGGTCCAATAAGAGGCACTTGCCTCCGAAGTTCGAGTTCGTCGAGGTACGCGGCACCAAGCTGCACTACTACCAGAAGGGTTCCGGCCGGCCGCTGGTAATGGTCCATGGCAGCAACGGCTCTCTTAATGATTTCCGACTGTCGGTCATCGACGAGCTCTCAAAGGACTTCAGGGTATTGGCGTTCGACCGTCCCGGCCACGGCTACAGCGAAAGACCCCCTGGGAAGCAGGAGAGCTGCGCCGTCCATGGCGATCTGATCCGCGAGGCCTGGAAGAAGCTGGGGGTGGAGAGGCCGATCGTCATGGGGCATTCGTCGGCTGGGGCGGTGCTCATGGACATGGCGGTGAGGTCCCCCGAGGACCTGAGCGCCCTGGTGATTCTCTCAGGAGTGGTGCATTCGTTCGAAGGGAAGCAGGTGCCGATAATGGGACTGTTCCGGGCGCTGAAGCGGAAGTACGTCGGCACCGTCCTCCTTTGGACGTTGCTGCTCCCTCTCGGCGGTCTCGTCGGTCGTTGGCTGCTCAAGTTCACCTTCGATCCAGACCCTATACCGGAGAATTACCGGAAGGTCGGGGTGGCGCTCGCCCTGAGACCATCCTCCCTCCGGGCCGAGGCTGAGGACCTGGAATGCGTCTTGGCCACGCTGAAGGCGGTCGAGGGCCGGTACGGAGAGGTCAAGCTCCCGATCGTGCTGGTCGTAGGGGAGAAGGACAAGAACGTTCCTCCGGAGACACAATGCATCAAGATGCATTCTGAAATAGCCCATTCCGAGCTGGTGATGCTCGAAAACACGGGCCACATGCCCATGTTCACCCGTTCCGTCGAGGTCGCGAGGGCTGTGCGTCGGGCGGATGAGCTTTCTCGATGAGCCACGGATGGATACATTGAAGGTAGGAGGCTGCCTAGAAGTTTAGCGGCGATCGAGGCGGTGAACGCTTGAAGGTCTTCCTTTCCACCCCGCCAGGCAGAACGACGGAGAAATGGCCGCCGCTCGGCCTGCTCTATCTGGCATCCAGCCTTAGGGAGGAGAGGGAGGACGAGGTTGTGGTCTGCGATGCCTTCTGCGCCGGCATGGACGTCGATGCCCTCGTCACCAAGATAATCGGCGAATCGCCGGATATCGTAGGTCTGAACTGTTCCACCCACACCTTCCTGGACGCGGTGAGGGTGCTGGAGCGGGTACGAGATGGACTGCCTGAGAGCAGGATCGTGCTGGGAGGGTACCATGCCACCTTCGCTGCTGAAAACATACTCAGGAACTACCGCTTCATCGATTACGTTGTCCGAGGGGAGGCCGAGCGCTCCTTCGTCGAGCTCCTGGATCGACTGGAGCTGGGCAAGGAGCCCTTGGATGTCGACGGGGTGTGCTATCTCAAAGAAGGAAGGTTCGCCGAAACGCCGTTCCGCCTCATCGACGACCTGGACTCTCTGCCCTTCCCGGACCGCTATATGCTCGGCGACCTGAAGTACGGATATACGCACCAAGGCGTGCCCCTGACCTTCGGCAAGTTCACCACCATCTCCTCCTCGCGCGGCTGCCCGTTCAAATGCATCTACTGCTCCTGCGCCGCCTTCTCTCTCAACCGCTGGAGACCCCGGAGCCCGGAGAACGTTGTGGAGGAGCTGGAGACCATCTGCTCCGATGGATACGAGAACTGCGTCTTCGTCGACGACAACTTCACTCACAACCCGAAGAGGGCGGAGCGCATCTGCGAGCTGATCAAGGAAAGGAAGATACGCATGGCCCTCTACTGCGAGGGGAGGGTCGACTCCGCCTCCAAGGAGCTGATGCGGATAATGAAGAAGGCCGGCTTCAACGTCATCTACTTCGGCGCGGAGAGCGCCTCCACCAAGACGCTTGGCTACTACAAGAAGCACATCACGCCGGAGAAGACGGCCAAGGCCATCGAGAACGCCAAGGACGCGGGGATGCTGGTGGTGACATCGTACATCGTCGGCGCGCCGGTCGAAAGGGAGGAGGACGTGGCGGAGACCATCGAGTTCATCCGGGGGTCGAGGCCGCACGCGGTCCAGGTGAACATCCTGGACTGCTTGGTCGGCACGGAGATCTGGGAGGACATGTGCAAGAAAGGCCTGATCGGCCCGGAGGAGTGGAGGACCAACCACCGCATCTACGAGTACGGGACCGCGCCCTTCGACAAGGACCGCCTGCAGGGCATGGTCGACGAGGCCTATTCCCAATGGCTGAGGGGGTGGTGGAGCCGTAAGGGGGTCGTGGAGCTCATGAGCATTCTACTGCGGAACGAAACCGCAAGGAGGATAGTCTTCTCCAACCTCCTCAATCCCAACGTGCGCACCCAGCTGCGCGATGGCATCCGGCCGTTCCACACCAAGGGAGCGGTGCGGGAGGGGCTCAGGCCGGGACCAGCGGCTCCGTCGAACTAGAATGCGAAAGGGTTTTCTCCGACGGCCGCCAATCAGGCGGACGATGAACACTTTGGAGGCCATTAGCACCAGGAGGAGCGTTCGCAGCTTCACCTCGAAGCCCATCGCCAAGGAGATCGTCGAGGAGCTGCTCCGCGCGGCCATGTCCGCGCCGTCGGCGGGGAACGAGCAGCCATGGCAGTTCGTCGTGATCGACGAACGCAAGACGCTGGACAGGATCACCGACGCCAACCCCAACGCCAAGATGTGCAAGGAGGCCCAGGCCGCCATATTGGTCTGCGGCGATACCACCAAGGAAAAATACCCTGGCTTCTGGGTACAGGACTGCTCCGCGGCCGCGCAGAACATCCTGCTCGCGGCGCATGAAAAGGGCATCGGTTCGGTCTGGACCGGCGTCTATCCCATCAAGGAGCGGGTCGAGGGCTTCAGGAAGCTCCTGAGCTTGCCGGAGAACGTCATCCCCTTCTGCCTCGTCCCCCTGGGATATCCAGCGAAGCAAGCGCCGCAGGTCGATAGGTTCCAGAAGGACAGGGTGCACCACAACGGATGGTGAAGGAGGCTGCCCCCTACCTCTTCCTCTTTTTCCGGCCTTCGACTTCTTTATCGATGATGGAAATGTGCCTTCTCAGCATCTCCCCTTTGGCGCGCAACTCATCCTCTGTCACAGTGCTCTTTGCCCTGCAGAAATCGTCGACGAAGACTTGGCCATGCTGGTCGCAGTTCACGGGATAGATGTCGCATCCCAATGGCCGTTGAGCATAGACTATGCAGACATCTCCGTCCTGAGAGAGGAAGAAGCATCTGCCTTTGATGTTGCGCAATCGCGCTATCCCGTCCGCGCCGACGATGCAGAAGTCCTGTCTCCTATGACCTAGTCCACTGAGCCTGAGGATGTCCTCCTCGGAGAGCTCCATCATTGTGTCTACGCAGCACCTTCCGCATCTAGCGCATCTCATCTCGAACCCGTCCTCTGATTTTTGGCTCTTGATAGATCGAGCAAGGTTTAGCCCCGTGGATTATTTCGAAGTGGATGATTGAATGTGCGAAGAACTAAATATTGATGCATTTGAATCAAGGGGTTAAGGTGATTTATTGGTGGAGGGAACCAAGGTCGAGGCTGATCCGAAGGATCCGAAATACGTGAAGCTGAAGAAATGGAACCTGGTGATGGGCACGTTGCACCTGATCCAGGGTATAATCATGCTCGCGCTGACAGAGGAGGTTTGGGTGCCGATCACCACGAACTTCTTCAAGTTCCAGGAGGGCGTTGGGCCTATACCCAACCAAGATGTGCTGTTCGAGGTGCCTCTGGGGCCGATGATCGCGGCCTTCATGTTCATATCGGCGATCGCGCATTACTCGGTCGCCACATTCGGATACAAGTGGTATGTGAGGAACCTGAGCAAGGGCATGAACCCTGCCCGATGGTACGAGTATGCGATCTCGTCCTCGCTGATGATCGTGATAATCGCGCTCCTCAGCGGACTGAACGACGCGGCCGCCATCATACTACTTATCGGATGTAACGCAGCTATGAACCTGTTCGGGCTGTCCATGGAGCTGCAGAACCAGTACACTGAGAAGACCGACTGGACGAACTTCATCTTCGGCTCGATCGTCGGGGCTATAGCCTGGATAGCGGTATTGATGTACTTCTTCGGGGCGGCGATGGACAACTCCGGAAACATACCTGACTTCGTGTATATTGCCACCGCGACCCTTCTCCTGTTCTGGATCTCGTTCCCGTTGAACATGGTGCTGCAGTACAGAAAGAAGGGGAGATGGAAGGACTACCTCGTCGGCGAGAGGGGCTACATCATCCTTAGCTTGGTATCCAAGTCCCTGCTGGCATGGACCCTGTTCTTCGGCATCCAGGCAAGGGCGTGATCGAAAAGAGCACGCTCATAATTTTTTCTCTTCTTACTTTTTTTCCTTCAAGGCGCTTCGTTTGTTTATTTTTCATGAACCCATTGGAATTTGAGGTCCATGAATGATGAACGCTCCTCCCAAACATTCGTGACAATAATCTGAGGAATCGACGCAATTATTACCCCGCTAGGCTAAACGATGCTCGATTAGGATGTCTTGGTTCAAGAAGAAGGAAGTCTGCCCTCATGCGAACGAGGACGGGACCGTCGAGCTGGACGAGGGCTGCTTCGATGATTTCATCAAGTCCAACCCCAAGGTGATGGTGATGTTCTACCGCACCACCTGCAGCCATTCCGTCAACATGATCCCTGTTTACGCTGAAGTGAGCAACGATCTGAAGGACAAGATGAAATTCTGTAGGGTCAGCACGCCGACGAACATGCCCCTCGTCAAAAAGTATGAGGTGAAGAGCACGCCCACGTTCGTGATCTTCAACAATGGGAAGATCAGCGCTTCCACCGTTGGGGAGAAGACCAAGGACTTCTTGAAAGGAGAGATTGAGCGCTCATTCGCCCAATGACTTCGACTCGATGCTTGTTTGCCTCGGCAAAGGATTCTTCTTACTTTTTGAGACCCTACCCTCAGCTGATGCCTGGAAAAACTCCTTAACAGTTGATATATTTATTTTAATCACCCTCCCCTTACACCTAGAGAAGATCGCATGAAAACGCCATCGCCTGATTTCAAAAATAATATCCTCGAGACAATCGGCAATACACCCTTGGTCAGGATAAACAATCTTAACCCTAACAAGAACGTGGAAATATTCGCCAAGGTCGAGGGGTTCAACCCTACTGGCAGCATAAAGGACAGGATCGCGCTGAGCATGATCCGTCAGGCTGAGGAGGAAGGTTCCCTCACCAAAGGCAAGACCATCATCGAACCAACGTCGGGAAACACTGGCGTGGCACTAGCTATGATCGGTGTAATCAAGGGGTATGATGTGGAAATTGTGATGAGCGACGCCGTCTCGGTAGAGAGGCGACAGATGATCAAGGCATTCGGTGCGACCGTCACCTTGAGCGAAGGAAAATATGGCACGGACGGTGCCATCAGGAAGGCGAGGGAATTGGTCAAGGCGAACCCTCAGAAGTACTTCATGCCGGACCAGTTCTCCAACCAATACAACAAGAACGCTCATTACAAGACGACCGGTGATGAGATCTGGAGGCAGACCGGAGGCAAAGTGGACTATTTTGTATCCGCGCTAGGCACATCTGGTACGATAATGGGAGTGGGCAAGGCCTTGAAGGAACACAATCCGAAGATAAAGATAGTCTGCGCCCACCCTGTCAAGGGACATTATATCCAGGGATTGAAGAATATGGAGGAAGCCATCGTCCCGGCTATATATGATCCTACCCAGATTGACACCACCATCATGGTCGAGACCGAAATGGCTTACGAAATGACCCGTCAGATCGTCAAGCGGGAGGGGATCTTCGTCGGGATGAGCAGCGGTGCCGCGATGTACGCCGCCATCGAGATGGCCAAGCAGGTTGATTCCGGCGTTATAGTGACCATCCTTCCCGACCGGGGTGAAAAATACCTGAGCACCAAATTGTTCTCGGTGTGAACCGTCCTTCCATCTTGATGCTTCAGGTTCGGATTCTGAATTGAGCTGGAGCCATTTCCCATACCTCCGAATTCGATCACTTTTTCTTGCGACCCCATTCTCCTGAGACAACCATGAGTATTACCATTGAGACCAATGTCAGGATAAGTATGGTAATTCCCACCATCGGTTTATCCACGAAGTTGATATCCGCGATAAGGATACCGGCACCGATGTTCCTCTGCGCGGTGTTGATCCCAAGGACTTGCCTGGAGCTCTTTTCTCGTCCCCCTGCAAAATATCCAACCACCAATGCGAATGACACGAAGAAAATCGAGAAGGCGATGGCCCCCGTTCTAAAAGTGCTTGCGATCTCGTTCCAGTAAACGGCGAAGAATAGGAAAAGTAGGATGATCACGCTCAACGTCGTAACTGAGATCAACAGCTTCGCGGCATGTTCCGCGAACTGCTCATAACGACTCTTGATTACGAGTCCAATACCAAGAGGAAGCAGCATAAGGAATATCAGCGGCTTCGCTATCTCCCAAGCACTCACTTCGACGCCAGGCAGAACCAAGGGCAGCATGAGCGGCAGCATTATGGCGGCGACCACCATCAACAACGTCATGGTACCTACCGCTAGGGCAGTATCCCCTTTGGCGAAATGGACGTACTTAGGGACGAAAGGTGCTCCCGCTGCAAAGGCCATGATTATCATCCCTACCTTTACGTCCTCAGGTAAAGAGATGATACTGGCAAGGCCAATGATGACGATTGGCACGATGACGAAGTTTACAAGGAGCGCGAGGACGTCAAATTTCCAATTCTTGAGTGGCTTGATGATCCTGCCTATCGTCAGGCTCAAGCCCATCGCTAGCATGCTTCCTACAACGAAGACCAATCCCAGTACCAAAATCAGAGTGTCCCCGAGATCAGCCATAATATGCCCCTCTCCATGATACCAATAATCCAGACCCGAATATATAATTCCTAGCCAGGATGATCTTGAGCTTGAGATCGACGATGATATCGGTTCTGTTGTGCTATTTAGCTAGGACTGTAAAAAAAGACTGGAGGTCCCTTCTTTCTTCGACAATCAGCGTACATGACTGTGCCAACATACATAGGGGGGGCCAACACCACATTAATTGGTAGGGAACTTGGATGAGTTTGCAGCCTTCTTACAACAATAAATTCCTCTTGTTGGGAGGGGGAGGTGAATAAGAGATGCCAGTTGTAACAATCGATATTATAAAAGGGGCCATCAGCAAAGAGGGGAAATTGGAGATGATGAGACGCGTTTCAGAGGTGGTCGCAGAAATCGAAAGTCGCCCAGAACCCAGGGAGAACGTGCTGCCGTTCGTTTATTGCATCATACGTGAAACTGAATGGGGGGACTTTGGCCAAAATGGGCAGCCGATCACTCCGGAATTGCTCGGCGCTGTAAAGAAAGGCATGGTTCAAATCACTGTAAAAAAACCGTAAGACCCCTTTTTTTTCTTTTTATTCTTTATAAAAATGAATATGGGCTCGCCAGCCGAGAGCAATGGTTTCAGTGTCACAATTTACGACAGGGAGAAGCTTGATGATTCTTTAGCAATGGGATAGAGTTGTAGAAGAACGAGCAGCGACGATGACTTTTGTTTTTTTTGTAATTTCAATGGATTCGAGTTATCTTTGGATATTTTTATGGTTGACAGAGAATTATAGACAAAAGGTCCTGGAACCTTGATTTATTCCTTCATGTGATGGCTTGAGCGATCGCGTCCTTCTTGAACGCCTTTGTAAATCGCAATCAGACCATCGATCGCCCCTCGCCAGCATTGTGGTTCATAATAGCACTTCTGGGGATACTTGGTGGTCGTGTTATAGTGAATGCATTTATCCATCGGACAGAATCTCATCTTTCCCCCATCAAACCGCGACAGAGAATCCCACGCCTTAGACGAGGCAATACCATCCCTTTATCAACCGTCATGTTACAAGCAGACGACCAATGCTTTGATGCCAATGAGTGCACTCCCCACATTAATCGAGCTAGTCATCAGATAAAAAAATAGTGGTTACATTATCGATTTATGATAAAGTGGATGCCAGACAGGTTAGAGGACCTGAACCATCTTGGCATCATAGCGCATATTATGTTCTCCACACAACATCCAGAGCACGAAAATTTCTAGCATTAATTAGCGTGGTAGTCTAAGTTAACACTAAATATGGCTTTCATTAATCACCAGAGGTTGGCCAGAGGTGTGGACCTTCTCCAACTTCCCCACCATTTGTTTGAATAAGATCCCCTCTGGCCGGCACCGGGGGGTTTTAAACTTGAACCCAGTTAATTCATCTGACATTCTTTTAAAAAACTAATTTGAAATCAATGCTTAGGATTTATGAACAATAAGAATGATTCCGAGAAGGGGTGTTAGAGTTGGAGAAACTCAATAGGCTGCTCTTCGAGCTATCAAGCAAAGAGAGAATGGACATATTGATGAGGTTGCGCGATAGCAACCTTAGGCTAACAGAAATTTCAAGATCTCAGAATCTAAGCCCTCCTGAAACCTCCCGACACCTGCAAAGAATGAGCGAGGATTTACTGATAAACAAGGATGAAGATGGAAGGTACCACCTTACATCATATGGGGGGCTGGTTTTGTCTCAAATCCCGGTTCTTGATTTTATTTCCAATAACAACGGATATTTTAGTGAAAGAGATTACTCTGGCATCCCTTACGAATTCATCGGAAGAATGGGCGAACTTTTCAAAGCGGAATATTATAGCGAGCCGGCTGACGGTCTAAATAACATCGAGCGCATTCTAAATGAGGCCCATGATTTCATATATTTGACGTCGAATAAAATTGTGACGAGCATAACCCCTCTAATCGCCAGAAAAATTGGTAAGGATTTTGACTTTAAAGCAATCCTACCGAGGGCGACTATTGATATGGTAGCTTCCGACCACTCAATTCCCTTAGGGCTTCAATTGAGATTCTCAGATAATATCAATATTTTAGTGATAGCGACTGATAGAATCTCGGGCTTCGGCCTTCCGGATAGGAATGGAAAATTGGACTATAGCGGATTCATAGGGACGGACCCCAAATTGAAAAAATGGTGTAAGGATCTGTTTCAATATTACTGGGATGGAGCAAGAGAAGCAAAGTTTTAGATCCGAATCGTCCTGAAAGGGGGATTAGGCGGCAGTTGAAGGAACATAACAAATTTAAATAGTCGACTTTGCACTATTTTGAAGCGGACATCTTTGCAATAGCATGATAGCAAACAGCAAGGGTGAAGGGGGGGTTGAAAATTAGAGCCTTAGCATTGCCAGTGATCACGGTTCTGTTGCTCCTAGTCAGCATCGCTCCGTTGCCGTTGATTCAAAATGATGATTGTGCACTTATGAGTGAGGCTTCTGCCTCAGCATCTGTCCAAGCGATCGAGAGTGAGACGTTATGGCACGATAACTTCGGAGATTATTATCCCACTGACTTCTCACAGAATCCTCTCACCGACGGAAAGACATATGTGGTTACCGTCGAAGGAACATGGAGCCCTTGGGGAGCAAGCCATTGGCAAAGTGTGGAAGATCCCCCCGTAGGTGCGTATGAAGAAGCGCCTATGTATCCTGGTAATGGAGGGACAGGTAGGGTGGGAATGGACCCCTTCTGGGCTTTCGCAGTCATTTATGGCTGGGATTACGCGAACGGATTGGGGATCACCGTCTTGCCTTCCCCCGGTGCATTCAGGATAAGTTTGGACAATGGGGTTTCGTGGACAACCAGTATTCGACCTGAGAGCGACGTTTACACTCCAACCCATAAGTATGAATTCAAAGTAGTTGGTAAGGGGGAGAATATCGGCTTCAGGACCATAGATACAGATGCGTACGACAACTATGGCATGTTCAAGATCGTGATCGCACCTGAACAGACCTCCCCATCGGCCCCTCAGAACCTTACGGCCGTTGTCGGCGATGCGTCTATTAGCCTCAGTTGGGAGGCACCGTCCACCGATGGGGGCAGCCCAATCACCAATTTCACTGTGTACCGCGGTCCTGACCTCGGGAATCTGACGCCTTTGGCGTTGCTGGGAAATGTAACCTCTTACCTGGACGAGAATGTGAGCAATGGGATTACGTACTATTACGCCGTCTCTGCCAGTAATTTAGCTGGGGAAGGGTTGATGACTTCCGCCATCAGTTGCGTTCCCACCTGGAGCGAACATCATCCTATTTGCACCATCACCTCACCCACTCGTGAGTACGAGAACACCAGCGACATAACCATGAACTGGACCATGAGCGACCTGGTCTCGGGCATAGACTTCGCGGAGGTGTGCCTTGACACTGGCGATTGGGTGTTCATGGGCGACGCCATCAGCCACGTATTCGTAGGAGTGCCTGATGGCGCACATACCCTGAGTCTAAGGGTCTTCAACAATGCTGGATATAGCAACAGCACCTCCCGGCTCGTCACCGTGGACACTGTTCCGCCGTCCGACGTGGCGAACTCCTGGTCGCAACCGGACGCCAGCGGAACTTTACGGATCACCTTCAGCGAGGCCATGAGGGCCGTGTATGGCCAAGTGGACGGAGTCCCGGTCACCTTTTCGCTCCTGGACAGGAATGCGACAGCCACGGTCACCTTGGATCCGGGGACGCACAGCCTCAGCATGACCGGGATGGATCTGGCCGGAAATCTGGTAGCGGGCTTCGTGCCTTTCCAGTTCACCGTGGTGGAGTTCACGGTCCAGGTCAGTGGGCAAGTGCTCGATGACAATGGGGACCCGATTGCAGGGGCACAGGTGGATATCGATGGCGTGCAGGCGACATCGGGTACGGACGGCTGGTTCTTCTGCTCTGTTGCTCCTGGACAACATGACATCGACATTTCCGCGACAAGTATGGACGATTACTCGGGTCATGTCACTGTGACCAACGAGGGCGGGGAGCTAGGCGACTTCACCATGACCCCCAATGAGGCGCCAGACGACGGCGGAATGGACTGGCTATTGATCGGGATTGTAGCCGTGGTGGGGGTTGCCCTCTTGTTGCTCCTTCTCCTGTTCTTCAAGCGGAAGAAGAAGTGACGAAACCCCTTCCCTGATTCCTTTTTTTCCTACTTCAGGTAGGAGGGCCAGAATTTGTAGAGCGGATGCTGTGAGGTTCGGGGAATATATTATTAACCTCATGATCAGAATCATTTCATGACTATTCTATGCCGACCAAAGAGATGGATGGTAAGTTCCTAATTATCATGATAGCCGTCGTTTGGGGTATGTTGATTGCCGGCGGCATTTTGGCTTACTTACTACTTTGATGATAGATCAGGGGTAGGGGGGAGCATCTTAAGATTAGATCCCGCTAGATTCCATCCATTTGAGTGGGGTTTGTTTTTAGCTTCATACGTATGAATCGCAGAGGCAGTTAAGATAAGATTATTCAGTTAAGGCCGCATATTCACACTAAATGGCTGAATTGATTAAAATCAATGAGAATTCTGGGATATGGAGGATTAAACCCTCCAGAAGAAAAAAGCCATTGGATAAAATTGCTTGTTTTTTGGAAACGGTCGGTTATTATGGTAATGCTAGAGGCCATTATGAAGGGAGCTATCTTGAAGGAGATATCACCTTTAAGGTCGATAAAAGAAATTATCATCATACTGAGATCCTTTCCAGTGAAGGTGTAAACCTTGGGGTATTGGATTGGGGCATCGATGTTTTTAAGAACATCAACTGGAGCCTAGGGCCAATCGTGTGTTCATTAAAAGGATTCCAACCGTGCCAGATAACTAAGAGATATGACTCCTTGCGTGATCCAAATTGTAACATGTACTATGATTTTGTTGATAATAAAGACAGAAAAATTGCGACAACGACCTTTGATTTTCATTCATTCTTCAAACTTAAGGAGCTCCCTCCCAAATTTAATGTCATAAGCCGGGAGAACGATGACCCCAATCCATGGCTGATAGCATTGCTTACCATGTACATCCATTCGATAGATGGACGTTTCCAAGCGAAACCTATGTAATCTTGATATGAGCTCCTTCAGGGATGGTGTGAAGTTCGGGCTAAACCCCTATGCTCTTTGATTTAATTTTAATGAATAAGAAATATGCAAGAAAGAATATGATAAAGAACGATAGCCAGGATACGATGGCACCATAGAAGGCCAAAGTCCTCGAGGTATAACCTTGATAGGTCTCCCATAGACCTAGAGGTACCATCAGGATAACAACATAAAAAGCCACTCCCATGACCAAGAAACTAACAATCAACGAGATAATAGCCATTGATCTGAGAATCAATTCCCACCCTGACGCTTCAGCGTCGACCTTTGACCCGAGGGGGCGGTGCGTAAGCTGCGTAGCGATTTTAGGAAATTAGGCAAGAATAAGATTTGGGATCCGGACTCGAGGGGCGTATATTGTTTGGAGATTGGGGAGATCGACGACCTCGGTTGCTGCAATCTTCATATCCATGTGCTCATGGATTCGGGATACATAGAGCAAAAGAAGCTCTCCGAAGCGTGGAAGCGGATAACTAAGGATTCTTACGTAGTCGATATCCGCCCGGCTAAGCGTATCTCTCGTGATCATCGAGCTCTGCTGCGATACATGACGAAGTACATGGTCAAGTTGCCAAAGGATATGTTGGAATGGAAGGCCAAGCTCTACAACCAGACGTTTCATGGGACGCGTCTTATCCAGGTCTTCGGCTTCCCTCGGGGGGGATATCAGTTGGACATCCATCAGCCTGTTTGCCCTTATTGCGGAGGGACCGAGGTATATTGTCTCGATTTTGAGCCCGGTCTCGAAGGGCAGGTCTTTGGCGAGGATCCTGAGAAAGATAACGCGAAATAGCGTGAGCCATCGATGGACAAGCTAAGGAAATAAAGAAAAGGGAAAAAGGAAAAAGGAGTTGGGTTAAAGGGTTTAGAGTTGAGTTACTTCGGCAGTTAACATCATATCAGTACCGGCAAAGTCCGGTAGTGTTATTCTGAAATCGAAATCATTATCTGACGTCGGTGTTAAATCGAGATACCGATGTGATGGTCCATAGTGTCAAGAGGCCAGAAGTTTCGCTGACAGTTTGTAGACCCCGAAACTATGTAGTCCAGGAAATTGCAAGGATGCTACATCCTCTTCCACTAATACCCAGCCGTTGAGACTATTTCAATTGTCAGAATACAATTGGCCACGGTTACATGCCCAAGAACATTAATTTGGAACTCATACGGTTGGTTCACGGTGGGGCTGGCAATCAGAGCGGTACCGACCATGTGTCGCAATAGTCATATCTTACTCAAACTAGCACCGGATTTTGGGCATTGTTTTGCCAAGTCGCTGAACCCATTGGTATGGCAGCAGCCACCAAAATGGTTGCAAAACATACCACACCGAGTATGGTGAATAGGCTCGATCCGTGAAATTTCTTTCCAGATCCTCATCGTGTTCTGTCCTCCTAAGAACCCATCCTAGGGCTCAATCTTCATCGCATATTTCTTTGTTGCAATATAAAACATTTCTCATAGTAATCAAACTAGAATATGCTCACAATAGCCTAAACCAGTATGTTATAATAATATGGAATTATAGATATCTTTTTATACTATTATCTTTCGGGATAATAATCCTAGATTGACGCATAAAGGAATCACCGATTACTCTTTACTATCATGGATATCAAGAAAGATAACAGTCGCATCCGTGGGCTTCGTCCTTTTCGACCTTCTTCCATACCGATAATCAGGGGCGAGCCTCCGGAGGACGGCGAGAGCCCGAAAGCCCGTCAAACGGGCTCAGCCCACCCATTAGGACAGTCGTCACAGGCGAAGTCTGTCAGCGAGCAATCTAACAACTTAATAGGGGGCCATCGCTGGAGGGGGTATTCTATTCTTAAACTAATGTTGTTACTATTTTCTTTGAGAAAGAAAAAGAAAATGGCCGTATTACGGCCGTTTAAAGGGGGTTCCAAATCCTTAGACTATCAAGTTTTTGATGGCGAGTGCCGTTGCTCCGTTCGGAGTGAACACCACTAGGAACAGCAGGTTGTGCCTCGACGGTGCTATGCCCTTGACCTGCGACGCATCGAAATGAACAACAAGGTCATTCATCCCATCGTTGTTCATGTCCCTGACCTCTGTTCCCTGGCAAGGCACAGAGTTCATGGATTGACCGATCAGATAGCAATAGGACTCGATCGAGTTGGCGTCCATTACTTCACTGCCATACAGCACCACATCGATGGTCTGTACCTGTCCATGATGATTGTTCTCGTCCCTAACCCTCATGACATCGAGGTGTGGCGGTTGGAAGTCCTTCGCTCTGTAGGCTGAGGTGTCGAAGCTTACCGTGTCCAGTTGTTCGGGCCAATAGCCTGAATACGAATACAGCCACAGGGTCATGTGATATGGCCCATTGACTTTGCTGGAGGCGAGGCCGTAGCTATCGTACGTCAAATGCACCGTGTGTGTCCCGACCTCGAAGTACTCGATCGAAGTCTTAGCGTAACCCACATCGATGCCTCCCCAGATGTCCACAAACAGGAGCCCGTCCACGAGGTAGTATCCCGCTTCGGTAATCTCGATGTCCACATCCACTCCTAGGCCTTCGTACAGCTTATCGCTATCAAGGTTCATCCCGTACGAAGTCATCGGCTCGGTGAAATGGGAGCCAGGCGTGACTCCCCCGGAGAAGTCCGAGAGCAGATACGGGCGAGAGTCAAAGAAGCGCCAATCCGCAGAAAGGTAGAATCTGTCCATCAGGTTGAACTGGATCATCCAAGGCCCATCATTGCCGAGGGATTGCAGATCTGCGGCGCTGTACGACAACTGAATATGGTTTGTTCCTTCGGTCAGTGAGAATAGACCATCGGCGTACACCTGCCCGACCCAGTTTGACTCTATCAACCAGCAATATGCTAAGTACGTGCCAGCTACCGACACCTCCACGTCCCCCTCAATAACCAGGCCTGTGTAGGGAGCGTCACCTGTCGAAGTGATCGGGCTCTCGCTCGCGTCCCCTAAGAAGCGCGCATACTCGAATTCGTTCCCGTAATAGGTCGGAGAATCGAAGGTCGCGGAGGCGATCTCCGTGCCATATCCATCTTGCAGCGATAGGTACATGGTGTAGGGTCCATCGATGCCGTTGTTGGAGAATGTGGAGCCCGAGAACCGTTCCTCTTGGACCTGGATACCTCCGTTCATGCTTATCGGTACCCCGTACCAATAGATGGTATTCCCGGCCGGTGCCTGAAGGTACTCATAGCAATAGCCCTCGAACGCCCCAGTAGCTTCGATGCTGTATTGAAGCCAGAGGTAATCGTAGCGGTCGTTCGGATCGGTGTCCACCGCGTAGAACTGATGATCAGTTGTAAAGCCCCCCGTAGCCGCGGTGACCGATGCGAAGTTTCCAGCTTTCCCTTTTGCATTATGGCCTGACATCGCCGACGCCGGGGCGGCCGCAATAAAGAGAAGGGCCAATAGCAAAGCCCCGAAAACCGTCCCTGCACGTATGACGTGTAACTTGTTCACTTTCCTTCTCGTATCTTTCCCTCCAATGGATGGAAGGGGACTCAGTAGAACGTTTGCAGCTTTCGATTCTGTTGGCTAGGTGATTTCCAGCCCAAATTAAGACCACTCCCGGACCCTTAGGTCCCCCACTTCCCCGGATGTCGTATTAGATACGGGAATAAAAGATTATTTGCCTTGGATTGTGAGCGATTTAAATCCAATGTCGATTAATGATTATACACACCATCCAGTAAAAAGAGAAAGAGTGCGGGGGAAGGGATTTGAACCCTTGAACCGCTAGGGACAGAATCTTAAGTCCTGCGCCGTTGGCCAGGCTTGGCTACCCCCGCCTGGGCACATCATCTATTGTATGATATTTCACGCTTTGGTAGCATCATGCCTTAAGTCATTATTCTCGAGCGGCTCGGTTCCTGAACCGAGGACCCAGCCTCTCCTCGATCAGCTCGTCCAAAGTAGGATGTCCGATCTCGTCCAGTTCGTACCTGACCCGGACGATTGGCTTGTCCACCTTGATCACCCTTCTTAGGTCCACGGGCGTTCCCGCCACCACCGTGTCGCAATCTGCCCGCCTGATGGTGTCCTCCAGCTCCTGGATCTGCTCGCGGCTGTACCCCATCGCCGGCAGCAGGTTCTTGATGTGCTTGTACTTGGCATATGTTTCCGAAATGGATCCGACCGCGAAAGGCCTGGGATCGATTATCTCGGCGGCGCCATAATCCTCGGCGGCGATGGTCCCCGCTCCGTACGTCATTTCGCCATGCGTGAGGGTCGGCCCATCCTCGACCACTAGTACGCGCTTCCCTTTGATCAGACTTGGATCATCTACCGAGATAGGGGACGCGGCCTCGATGATGACCGCTCCAGGGTTGATCTTGGAGACGTTGTCCTTCACCCTGAGGATGTCCTGACGGTCGGCGGTCTGCACCTTGTTGATTATCACCACGTCCGCCCGGCGCACGTTCGCCTCCCCAGGATGGTAGAGCAGCTCATGCCCAGGACGATGCGGGTCCGCCAACACGATGTATAGGTCCGCCGCGTAGAACGACATGTCGTTGTTGCCTCCGTCCCAGACGATGACGTCCGCCTCCTTCTCCGCCTCGCGCAGGATGTGCTCATAGTCCACGCCAGCGTACACCACGATGCCGTTGTCGATCAGGGGCTCGTACTCCTCCCTCTCCTCGATCGTACAATCGTAAGAGTCCATGTCGTCATAGGTGGCGTATCTCTGGATGGCCTGCAGGGAAAGGTCGCCATAGGGCATGGGATGGCGCACCGCCACCACCCTGAGCCCTTTCGACCGCAGCCCGCGGCATATCTTCCTCGTGGTCTGGCTCTTGCCCGAGCCAGTGCGCACGGCGCATACCGCTATCACCGGCACGATGGACTTGAGGACGATGCGCGAGTTGCCCATCAGGCGGAAGTCCGCCCCGCACGCCAGCACCATGGACGCCTTGTGCATCAGCTCGACATGGGAGATGTCGCTGTAGGCGAAGATCACCTGCTCCACGCCATGCTGCCGGATGAGCTCGGGCAGCTCCCCCTCGGAATGGATCGGTATCCCTTGCGGGTACATCCTGCCCGCCAGGTCCGATGGGTACTGCCTCTCCTCGATGTTAGGGATCTGGGTGGCGGTGAAGGCCACCACCTCGTACCTATCGTTGTCACGGAAGAATGTATTAAAGTTATGGAAGTCGCGTCCCGCCGCACCCATGATTATGACCTTGCATCTCCGCATCGCACTCGCCCCATCGACGATTGGAGGCCTGTCTATAAGTCGATTATGTGCCACGTGCTGGCAATTGACGAAGCATCCGGCCAGACGAGGATTGGAAAATTATCTGTACATATAGATGCATCCAAGGGGGGATGACCTACAAGATACCCAAGGCAGACATCTTGGCCTTGGCCATCAAGGAGGCTCTTAGAGAGCAGAAGACGGTCATCTCGCAGGCCAAGCTCGCCGAGCTGGTCAATCTCAAGCTCAAGAAGATGGACCCGGAGTACGCGGCGTCCGAGGAGCGGGTCCGCCGGGTCACGCTCATGACCAAGCTCGCCAAGGTGGAGATCCAGACCCGCGAGCTGGAGGACAAGAGCCGCAATACCCCTTGCCCGGTCTGCGGCAAAAAGAGGATGCGACGGATCCAGAACAGGACCATATTCGACGGGAAGGTCACCCTCGGCTATCGTTGCCGATATTGCGGCTATCGCACCGGCCTCAAGAGGAGCGTCCCGGTCCGGTACATCTTCAACGCCGAGGGCATCGAGCCTGTCTACGTCGAAGCGGCGAAGACGGACCCGGCGCAGACTAAGCTCTGATTTTTTTTCACAAGAGTTAAGTACCCGCTGATTTCGTCAAGGGCACCATGTGCGAGTCCGTGGTGTTCCTCGAGGAGGGCGACGAGGTGCGCGAGGTCCTGAGGGACGTGGCGCGCATCGTGACCGATGACGGCGTCGTGATATGCACGAGCATCATCGGCGAGAGGATCGAGCTTAAGGGAGTGAGGTTCAAGGAGGCCAACTTCCTGAGCCATGGCATCGTCTTCGCGAGGGATTGAATGGCGCTGAAGTTCGCGGTCTCGGGCAAGGGGGGCGTGGGAAAGACCACCGTCGTCGCCCTCTTGGCAAGGATGCTGGCTCAGGACGGAGTGAAGGTCCTGGCGGTGGATGCCGACCCCTCTCCCTCGCTGGCGGTGGCGGTCGGGATCCCGCTTAAGGAACGGGAGAGGATGAAGCCCTTGTCCACCATGTTCGATCTTATCGAGGAGAGGACGGGAGTCAAGCCTGGCGCCGGATACGGAAGTATATTCAGGATGAACCCCGAGGTCGGGGACCTGACGGAATCGCTTTCCGTGGAAGGGCCAGACAAGGTCGAAGTGCTAGTCCTCGGAACGATCCAGAAGGGAGGGAACGGATGCTACTGCCCGGAATCGGCGCTCCTGCGCCGGGTGATGGACCACCTCCTGCTGGAGGAGGACGAGGTCGTCTTCATGGACATGGAGGCGGGACTGGAGCACTTGGGGCGTGGCACCGCGAGGTCCGTGGACGCCATGCTGGTCGTCGTCGAGCCGGGAGCGCGCTCGCTGGAGACCGCCGCCTCCATCAAGAGATTGGCCGAGGACCTGAAGATCAAGAGGTTGGTGGCGGTCGCCAACAAGGTATCGACGCCTGACGAGTCGCGCCTCGTCTCGGAGAGGCTCAGAGAGATAGGCTTGGAGCAGCTGGGGGAGATCCCCAGGAACGACAATCTGGTCAAGGCCGATCTCGAAGGGACCGCCATCATCGACGCCGAGGGCATCGAGGACGTGAAAGCGGCCGTTTCCTCTCTGAAAGCCAAGCTCGTCAAGAGATGAAAAATGAAGATCCGGGGGCGGAGCCCCTAAGCGATTTCTTTCAATCCAGAAGCCTACGCGCCACCACGATGCTGATGGTGACCATTATGGCCGCGAAGATGCCCAGGTAAAGGACCTCCTGCCACACCGGGAAGATCGGGGTGGGGTTGTGGAAGGCAAAGGTCCTGCAGGCGTCCGCGGCCCAGGTCAACGGGTTCACCTTGGCCACGCCCTGAAGCCAGGTCGGCATGAAGCTGAGTGGGAAGAGGGCCGCCGAAGCGAACATCACCGGGAGGTTGAGCAGGTTGATCAAGCCGAAGAGCGTCTCCTGGTTCTCCACCGCCAACGCCACTGAGATGAACACGCAGGAGAAGCCTATGGCCAACAGGGTGAGGACCAGGACCATCCCGAGCAGGTCGACGATGCTGAAGTCCGGGCTGAGCGTGAGCCCGACCAGGCCAGGTATGTAGGCGAAGCCCAGGGCGATGACCAGGACGATGAGGGCTTGGATGACAGCGCGGGTGACCGCGGAGCCGGTCCGAGATACTGGGACTATGCCTCTCGGTATGGGCGAGACCCTCAGCTTGGTGAGGAAGCCGAACCTCCTGTCCCAGACCAGGGACATCCCCGCGAACATGGTCGTGAAGAGCGCGATGACCGCCAGCATCCCGGTCGCAAGGTAGGAGAAGTAGTCCGGCGCCCCCGATAGGATGGCGGACGGATCGTACCCCGGGATGCCGCCTGGGATCAGGTTGGTGAAATTGAAGGATTGGCCGAACAGCCCGAGCCAGACGATGGGCTGGATCAGCGCCATGAAGATCTGGATCTTGACACGGTACCAGTGCTTCATCTCCCGAATGTAGAGGGCCCATGTCTCTCGCAACATGCTAGCGCCTCCTTTGGGCCGCCCGGGCTCTGGCGAACCTCTTGCCCATGTCCGAGGACTCGGTCTGCTCCGCATCCCTCAACGAGCGACCCGTGTATTCGAGGAAGACCTGGTCCATGTTCGGCCTTTGCAGGGTGACCGAGGTGACCGTCCCGCCGGCGTCGTTGATGGCCTTTAGGACGCCGGGCATGGCCGTGTCCCCCTTCAGCACCTTCACGCGGTACTCCGATCCCTCCTTCTTGATCTCGAGTATCCCTGGGACCTGCTGCAACATCGGCGTGAAGTCCCTGCCGTCGTCGATCGACATCTGGATGACGTCCCCGCCCAAGGATCGTTTCAATGTGGCAGGAGAGTCCAGGGCCATTATCCGGCCGCGGTCTATGATGCCGATCCGGTCGCAGAGATTGTCGGCCTCCTCTAGGTAGTGCGTGGTCATGAACACGGTCATGTTGTGCTCCTGCTTCAGCTTGCGAATGTGGTCCCACATCGTCGCCCGAGTCTGGATGTCGAGACCTAAAGTCGGCTCGTCCAGGAAAAGGAGCTTCGGGCGGTGGATCAGGCCCTCCGCGAGCTCCAGACGCTTGCGCATCCCACCTGAGTAGGTCTTGACCCTGCGATCGGCCGCATCCTCCAGGTTCACCAGCTTCAGAAGCTCGTTGATCCTATCCACCGCGTCCTTCTTGCTGACGTTGTAGAGGTCGGCCTGCAGCATCATGTTCTCCCTGCCGGAAAGGTCATCGTCCACGGTCAGGTCCTGCGGGACCAGGCCTATCGATTGCCTGACCTTCTTGGCATCCTTGACCACGTCCAGGCCCATCACCTTGGCGATGCCGCTCGTCGGTCTGTGCAATGTCACTAGCATGTTGATGGTCGTGCTCTTGCCCGCCCCGTTGGGTCCGAGGAAGCCGAATATCTCGCCCTCTTGGACGTCGAAGGTCACGCCGTCCACGGCACGTATCTTCCCGTCGAACACCTTGACGAGGTCCTTGACCTCGATTATGGCTGTCATCTCAATCCTCCCTGGCCTTGTTCTCCAATCTTTCGATCTCCTTGTCCATGTCCGCTAAGCCGTTTACCAGCATCTCCCGCACCTTGCGGAGATGCTTCAACCTGTCCTGCGAGTCGACCTCCTCGCCCACCAGATACAATATGTGAGGGGGGAGGAGAGGCATCCCTTTATGTCCGTCCGGGCTCCCTGCCATCTCCATGGCCGCATCGCTGATGACCTGGAAGTAGCGAGACATGAAGAGCACCTCGTTGGACATGCTCGACAATCGCTCCTCCAGCCACTTCCTGGCCTCATCGGTGATGTGGTAGTAGTCCTTTCCTTCGCGGGCTTCGGAACGTAGCAATCCATGCTCCTCGAGCTTCTTCAAGGCCGGATACACGGCTCCGGTCTGAGGCTCCCAAAGGCCAGAGAACTCCTCGCGCATCGCCTTCAGCACCTCGTACCCGTACATCGGCCCCTTGCGCAGGATGACGATCATGAGGAACTGCATGCTGCTGATGCGGTTGCCATTGTAGACGTGGCCCCTTCCGATCATGCCTCGCCCTCGCTGGTCAATTTGTGATCCTCGTCATAGCTCAGCCCGTGCCCCGGCCGCATGATTATGCAGACCACTGCCCCTATGAACGCCAGGACCCCGCCCAGTATGAACACGAGCAGGTAGCCTTCCAGCCCCGGTATCTCGATGGGGAATGGGCTTCCAGGCGGCGTGTAGCTGACCAGGAAGGAGGTGGTTATGACACCCGCCAGGACCGGACCGATCGAACCCCCGACCACCCGGAACAGGGTGTTCATGCCCGAGGCGACGCCGAACTCGGCCCTGGGTGAGGCCATCGCCACCACGTTGATCAAGGAGACCATGGCGAAGCCGAGGCCCACGCCGGTGACGAAGACGCTGAGCATGACCTGCGTCAGGGTCGAGTGCCAAAGGGTCATCATGATCATCCCGATGCAGAGGATGAGCAGCCCGGAGATCAGGATCTTGTCCGCCCCGAACCTCCTGGACCACTTGCCAGCAAGAGGGGCGAATATCAATTGCGCTATCGCGCTGGGGAACATGTAGACCCCGATCATGAAGGAGTCGGTTATGCCGAAGCCCCCGACCTCCTCGGGCGACATCAGGAAGAAAGGCAGCGTCTGGAAGATCAGGAACATGGACATGCCCACGAAGAGGGCGGCGATGTTCGCCCCGGCGATCCCCTTAACCCGCATGAGCTTGATGGAGACGATCGGAGTGGTCGTGCCCCTCATCTCCCACCAGATGAACACGCATATGAGGACGGCCGAGGCGGCGAAGAGCCCGAGGATCAGCGGGTCGGTCCAGCCCCATTCCTGGCCTTGGGTCATGGCCAATAGCAGGGAGAGCACCCCGCCGCTGACCAGGGCGGCGCCGGGCAGATCGATCTTCTCCCTCCTCCTGACCTCGTTTTTATCCTGGACCAGCCACCAGACCAGGAAGGTCAGCGTGATCATTAGCGGTATGACGACGTAGAACGCGTCCCTCCACGATAGCCTGGAGACGATGTAGCCTCCACCTAAGAGCCCGATGCTCACCCCGACGGAGAACATGGCGCTCACGAGGCCTATGGCCACGGGTATCAACCGGCCGGGGAACGTGTCCCTGATTATGCCGAAGGCGAGGACGAAGACGCCCATCCCGACGCCCTGGACCGCCCGGAACACGATCAGGGAGCCCATGGACCAGGAGATTGCGCAGCCAATGAGCCCGACGCAATACACCGCGAGGGCGAAGATCATCACCCTCTTTTTGCCGTAGATGTCACCGAACCGGCCAAGGAGCAGGGTGGCGACGGCCCCGCTCAGTAGATAGGCGGAGAGGACCCAGGAGACCCATTCGCTATCCTGCGGGTACTCCATGGCTATGTGGGGAAGGGCCGGAACCAGCATGATCTCGATGAACATGACCATCATGGCCATGGCCGCGAGTATAGCAAGGATAATGCCGTTGCCCTTGAGGCTCAACTTCTCGTGTTTCACCGCTTCATTCATTGGATCCCTTAGTAGATGTATACTAGGTATTGCCCTACCTATTGCTCCCGGCTGACCGCCGTCCGGCTATTTGAACGTTTTTCCCAAGGGCCCCGAGGGCCTGGACATCGGTATTTATTGCTAAAAAGGAAGGCGCCAGATAGGCATGACAACGTTTATCAAGCACCAGCTCATTGCAGCGCTCTGGTCGGAAGAATGCAGATCTATGATTTCGGTAAGCTCCGGGGGAACAAGGTCAGGATAAGCGAGAGAATCGGCCGTCCTCTGGGATTGGTGGATGGCAGCCAAGTGTTCAGTACCATGTTCAGGTACGACCATGATGGAAAAGTGAGCCACGAGATCGTCCTATCCACCATCGGGCCCGAGAACTACCGCGAGATATGCAATGTCACCTTCTACCTGATCGATGTGCCCGGGGCCTGCGCCGAGGTGGCCAAGTTCCTGGGGGAGAGGAACATCGACATCCTCAACTCGGTCTCGCTCAGCATGATCTCCGACGTCTGCATGGTGTGGAGGATGATGGTCGACCTTTCCTATTACGGGGATTCGGCCAGCTTGCGCGAGGAGTTCGACGCGCTCAAGAGGCAAAAATCATCAACGCTGTCCAAGACGGACTCCATGGTCATCGAGGGGTCGAAGATCAGCGAGCGCTATACCAAGGGCGTTATCGCCCCTGGCTCGAGCGTCAAGGTCCGCACCATCAAGAGGGCGCAGAAGACGCCTAGTATGATCCGCGAGGGCGAGTACGAGCTCCCTGCCGAATACCTGCAGGCTCTGGAGGGTGTGGGGGACGGATCCCCGGTCATAATGGTCGCGGACCAGGACTCGTGGGTGCTGTCCATCAGCCCCTTGAAGGAGGGCGTGGACCTGGTGCAGTTCGATTTCATCATCCCGGACCGGCCTGGCGCGATCTTCGATATCACCAGCTCCATGGCCGCCCACGACATCAACCTGCTCTCGGTGAAGACCAAGGTCCTCGTTTACTATGATACGATGTCCTTGTCCGTGGTGGCGGACATCAGCGGCTACAAGGGCGGCGACCTGGACACGCTCAGGTCCAAGACCGAAGCGCACGTCACCAAGCTGAAAGGGAAGTTCCAGCTGGCGGGGTTCAAGCGCATCGAGCTCTGATAATTGGAAGGGAGAAGATGATCGTCGGTCGTAGGGTCCTGCGATTGGATGAGGCGACGTCCACCAACGACGTCGCCAAGAGGCTGGGCAAGGAGGGCGAGGAGGAGGGAGCCGTCGTCCTAGCCAAGCGCCAGACCTCGGGCCGGGGGCGCATGGGGAAGGGTTGGTCCTCGCCAGAGGGCGGCCTATACATGTCGGTGCTGTTGCGGCCGAAGATGCGCGGGCAGGAGCTGCTTAGGATGACGGTGTTCTCCTGCGTCCCAGTGGCCAAGGCGATCGAGGAGGTCTGCGGCATCAAGGTCCAGCTCAAATGGCCGAACGACCTGATGATCGATGGGGGCAAGGTCGGAGGCATCCTTGTCGAGGGGGTGAGCAAGGGCACGCACCTCGACCTCGTGGTCGTCGGCATCGGATTGAACGTCAACTCCGCGCCCGAGCACATTCGCGAGGAGGGGGCGACCTCTCTACGGACGACGCTGGGCAGGGACGTGGACCTCGACTTATTGTTCGAAGCATTGCTCCGCAATCTGGAAAAGTTCTATATGTCGCTCCTGCAAGATGCGTTGGACCAGGATGAGTACGTCGTCCGCTCCTGCACGCTAGGTAAGGAGATCGAGGCCACCGTGGGCAAGGAAAGGTTCAGGGGCAAGGCCTTATACCTAGCGCCGGACGGCGCTCTGGTGCTCAAGAGCGATGAGGGATTGGTGTTGAGGCTCTCTTGGGTCAACGAAACGAGCATCCGGACAACGAATAGCGAAGAATTGGCAGTAGAAACACTAAGAAAGGATTAATACGAATTCGAAGATTCATAACGAAAATGGCGGTGAGAGGCGTCAATGGCTGATGAGGACAACCGGGAGCGCAAGGACATAAAGGAGCTCAAGGAGCTCAGGCGCAGGTCGCGCGTGGGAGGCGGGAGCGAGCGGATCGAGCGCCAGCACAAGCAAGGCAAGATGACCGCCCGCGAGCGCATCGAGGCCATCCTGGATCCGGGGAGCTTCGTGGAGCTGGACGCCTTCCTCACCCACCAGTGCCACAACTTCGGCATGGAGCGCAACCGCATCCCTGGCGATGGGGTCGTGACCGGGCATGGCACCATCGACGGCAGGTCGGTCTACATCTACGCCCAGGACTTCACCGTCTTCGCCGGCTCCGTCGGCAAGATGCACGCCATGAAGATCTGCAAGATGGTCGACCTGGCCATCAAGAACGGCAGCCCGGTCATCGGCATCTACGACTCCGGCGGAGCGAGGATCCAGGAGGGCATGGACGCATTGGCCGGCTACTCGGAGATGTTCTTCCGCAGCGCCATCGCCTCAGGCGTGGTCCCGCAGATATCCATGGTCATGGGGACCTGCGCCGCGACCGCGGTCTTCTCTCCCGGGCTGGCGGACTTCAACTTCATGGTCAAGGGCACGAGCCATATGTTCATGGTAGGGCCGGACGTGGTCAAGCTGGTCCAGAACGTCGACGTCGACAATGAGACGCTGGGCGGGGCGAATGTTCACGCCATCAAGAGCGGGGCGGCGCACTTCGTGGCCAAGGACGAGGCGGAATGTGTCCGAAGGCTGAAGAAGCTCATGTCCTTCCTTCCGTCCAATAACCTGGAGTCCCCACCGAGGGCGCAGACCAAGGATTCGCCGGATCGGGTCGAGGAGACCTTGAACAGCATCGTCCCCGAGGACCCCATGAAGCCGTTGGACATGATGGCGGTCATCCGTAGGGTCATGGACGACGGCGACTTCCTCGAGGTCCAGGAGGAGCACGCCCGGAACATCATCGTCGGCTTCGCCCGATTGGACGGTCAGCCTGTTGGCGTCGTGGCCAACCATCCGTCGGTATTGGCGGGCACCTTGGACAACGCGTCCTCGAGGAAGGCGGCGCGTTTCGTGCGCTTCTGCGACGCCTTCAACGTACCGATAATCACCATGGTCGATGTGCCGGGCTACCTCCCCTCGGTCGAGGAGGAGGCGGGCGGGATCGTCCGCAACGCCTCCAAGCTGATGTACGCCTATTGCGAGGCGACCGTCCCGAAGGTCACTCTGCTGACGAGGAAGGCCATCGGGCCCTCCTACTGCGTCATGGCCTCGAAGCACATCCGCTCCGACATCACCTTGGCCTGGCCGACGGCCGAGATCGCCGTCATGTCCCCGGAGACGGCCATCGACATCGTCTACAAGAAGGAGCTGATCATGGCCGACGACCCCCCGGCGAAGCGCGACGAGCTCGCCTCCGAGTACCGCAAGCAGCACGCCAATCCATTCGTGGCGGCGGAGAAGGGATACGTCGACGACGTCATCGAGCCCAAGGAGACCAGGATCAAGCTCATCCACGCCCTGAGGACGCTAGACCGCAAGCGCGAGGCGCGGCCCGCCAAGAAGCACGGGAACATGCCGCTCTGAGGTGGAAACATGGTAAAGGTTACTGACACCATGCTCAGGGACGCTCACCAGTCCCTGCTCGCCACCCGCATGCGCACCGAGGACATGCTTCCTATCGCCCCCCTGATCGAGGAGATCGGCTACTGGAGCGTGGAGATGTGGGGCGGCGCGACCTTCGACACCTGCTTGAGATTCCTCAAGGAGGACCCATGGGAGCGCATATCCAAGTTGCGCAAGGTCATGCCCAACACCCATTTCCAGATGCTCCTGCGCGGGCAGAACATCGTCGGCTACCGCCACTACTCCGACGATGTGCTGGTCAAGTTCATAGAGAGGGCACACGCCCGAGGGATAGACGTCTTCCGCGTCTTCGACGCCCTGAACGACGTCCGCAACATGGAGATGGCCATGAAGACGGTCAAGCGCCTGGGCGCGGTGGTCGAGGCCTCCATATCATACACCATCAGCCCGGTGCACAGCATCGGCGGCTTCGTCAAGCTGGGCCAGAAGCTGGAGGAGATGGGCGCCAACACCATTTGCATCAAGGACATGGCCGGGCTCATCTCGCCGCACGACGCCTATGACCTGGTCAAGGGCCTGAAGGAGGAGACCTCCCTCCCCGTCCACATCCATTCGCACATGACCTCGGGCATGGCTCTTACGTCTTACATGAAGGCCATCGAGGCGGGGGTGGACATCGTGGACACGGCCATATCGGCGCTGTCCATGGGGACGTCCCAGCCTCCCACGGAGTCGTTGGTGGCGATGCTCCACGGCACCGAGTACGACACCGGCCTGGACCTGAAGAAGCTGGCGGAGATCGCCGAGCACTTCAACGAGGTACGGAAGAAGTACCATGACTTCGAGTCCAAGACCACGGCCATCGACACGGACGTGCTCATTTTCCAGATACCCGGAGGCATGATGTCCAACTTCGCCACCCAGCTCAAGGAGGCGAAGCAGGAGCACAAGATCCACGATGTGCTGGAGGAGGTGCCGAGGGTGCGGGCCGACCTGGGCTACGTCCCATTGGTCACGCCCACCTCACAGATCGTCGGGACCCAGGCCACCTTGAACGTGATCATGGGAGCGAGGTATAAGAGCTGCACCAACGAGACCAAGAACCTGGTGCGCGGGATGTACGGCAAGACGCCCGCCCCCATATCCGCCGAGATCAGGAAGAAGATCATCGGCGACGAGAAGCCCATCACCGTCAGGCCAGCGGACCTGCTGCCCCCGGAGTTCGAGAGGCTGGCGGCGGAAGTCAAGCAATACGCCCGGGGCGAGGAGGACGTCCTGTCCTATGCCTTGTTCCCCCAGGTGGCCATCGACTTCTTCAAGGAGAGGGAGATGATGGAGAAGGGCGCCAACGGGCGGGAGATCGCGGCCATCGCCGCCCTCTTCGTCGCCCAGGCGGAGAAGCGGTCCAAGTCCAAGAAGGACGCCTCCGGAGGAGAGCTGGACATGTGGAAGATGGTCGCCCGCCGCGAATCGGTGAACGGGGGAGGCTGGATCCTTTGAAGATCAAGATCCAACTGAACGGCCAGGAGCACGAGGTGACGGTGGAGAAGAACGGAGGCGACTATCGCGTCACCATCGGCGACTCCGTCTACAAGTGCGTCCCCAAGGAAGGGGGCCTGATGATAAACGGCGAGTTCATGGCCGTGAGCTTCGACGGCTCCCTGGAGGAGGGGACGGAGCTGAGCCTGGGGGACCGCAAGGTCCAGGCCAAGGTCGCGCCCATCATCGAGCTGGAGAAGGGAGAGTCCTATGCGGAGGAAGAGGATTCGGGGCCTTCCGCCAAGGATGACGCGGGCAACATCACCGCGCCGATGCCGGGCAAGCTCATCTCCGTCAAGGTCAAGGTCGGGGACAAGGTCGAGGCCAATACCCTCGTCGTCATCCTGGAGGCCATGAAGATGGAGAACGAGATCCTTGCCGGCATCGCCGGCACGGTCAAGGAGATCAAGGCCAAGCCGGGCGAGAGCGTGGATGGCGGCAAGGTCCTGATGGTCATCGAATGAATCTGATCTAGAGCCTTTTGACCCTTTCCACTGAATCCTCGTCCAGCCTGAGCATCCCGATCGGGACCAGACGCAAGGCGAGCTCTCGCCAATCCTCGTCCTTGGCGAACACGTATCGGAATATCGGCAGGGCATCGTCCAGCCTGCCGTTGTTAGCCAAGGTCACGGCGTGCCAGAACCTCATCTCCAGGTTGCGGGGGAAGAGCGCCTCCGCCGTGGAATAGTGCTTCATGGCCAGTTGCATGTCCTCCCGCTCCATCGCCTCGTCCCCCATGTTCATGTGCTGGTAGGCGCGATGGACCTTGAGCAGGCGCTTCAGCTCGTCGAGCGGTTCCCTCGAGTCGTCCACGCGGAGGTCGACCACCCGGTCCTCCCAGACGCGGCCAGTGCCTTGGCCTTTGACGACGAGGAGCGCGGCTGACTGCCTGCCCCGGATGTCTCCTCCAGCTTCTTCGCCCGCCTCCAAGGCTGCCACCAGCCTCTCGGCCAGGGAGCCCTTCCAGCTCCGGAGGCGCTTGGCCATCTCCGGCCACACCCGATCGTTGAGCATCATGTTCGCTTGCACGGAGAAGTCCGTGGCGACCAGATGACCGGCGCAGGGGATGCATTTCCTTCCGGTGTGAGCGACAACGCTGCCCTTGGCGTCGAGCATGGCCACCTGGCGCACCTCCCTTCCAGGGTCCTCGCGGAGCAGGGAGCGCAGGGCCTTCTCGGCGCTGACGCCCCTCCTCATCAGCTCCAGGCCGTTCGGCCCGTAGGAGGGATTGGACATGGCTTGGGTGGCGACGACGCCCACTCCTGCCTCCCCCCACGTCACCGCGGTCCCCACCGAGAACCAATGCGATTGCACCGCCACCCCCATCTCACCGGTCTCCGGGTCCCTGGCGACTATCGAATAAGTGTGGACTGGACGCGCATCTCGCAGAAGCGTCATCAAGGCTTGGATTGCCCTAGCAGGGTTAAATCCGTTTGGTCTGCTGCCGCTGAGCATAATGCTAGGCTCCCAGGCCAACCATTTTATAACCGCAGACTTTTCGAAAGTCGGCAACGGCGCATTGCTTCAAGCCGTTACCGATCAATCCCAGAGGTCGGCAAGAAATGGTCTCCAAGAATTCGAAGCGGGAGGGTAAGACCTGCGACGCTGGCGCCAAGCAGGGCATCGACATCGCCGCAGCCAAGCGCATCGAGACCGCCTGGGACCGATATGACAAGATGCAGCCCCAATGCACCTTCGGGGAGCTCGGGGTCTGTTGCGACCACTGCCTGCAGGGGCCTTGCCGCATCAACCCCTTCAAGGGCACGCCGGACAAGGGCATCTGCGGCGCCCGGGACTACACCATCGTGGCCAGGAACCTCATCCGCCATATCGCGGGGGGCGCTGCGGCGCATTCCGGCCACGGCCGCCACATCGCCGAGACCATGGTCAAGGTGCTGGACGGCAAGGCCAGATCATATTCGATCAAGGACGTGGAGAAGCTGAGGCGGGTCGCCCGAAGGTTGGGCATCGACCCTGCCTCCAAGACCATGGACGAATTGGCCAAGCAGGTGGTGAACGAGGCCCTCGAGGACTTCGGACGCTTCTCCCCCACCCCGTTGAGATTCACCACTTCCACGATATCGCCCAAGCGCAAGGAGGCCTTGGAGTCCTTCGGACTATTACCGAACAACATCGACCATGCGGTCTCCGACGTCATGCATCGAACATCGCTCGGCTGCGACGCCGACCCCATACCCATCCTGTTCGGGGGGATCGCCTGCGCCATCGCCGACTACGACGGCATGCAGCTGTCCACCGACCTCTCGGACATATTGTTCGGCACGCCTCGCCTCGTGAGGACCCAGGCCAACTTGGGGACGTTGAAGGCGGATACAGTGAACATCGCCATCCACGGCCACAATCCGTTGCTGTCGGAGGTGATCGTCGATGTAGCAAAGAAGATGGAGGGCGAGGCCAGGGAGGCTGGGGCCTCCGGGATCAACATCGTCGGCATCTGCTGCACCGGGAACGAGACCCTGATGCGCAAGGGCGTCAGCATGGCCGCCAACTTCGCCTCGCAGGAGCTGGCTCTGGCGACTGGAGCTGTGGATTTGCTCGTGGCCGACTACCAATGCATCATGCCCTCCCTCTCGGAGATATGCCAGTGCGCCAACACCGAGATGGTCACCACCATGGCCAACGTGCACATACCCTATGACACGCACGTCCAGTTCCGCGAGGAGGATGCCGAGGAGAGCGCTCGCGCCATTATCAACATGGCCATCGAGGCCTTCAAGCGCCGCGACCCGGCGACGGTCGACATCCCCGACGTCCGCTGCGAGGTCATCGCCGGATTCTCCATGGAGCAGATAGAGGACCTGCTATCCAAGCTCACGCCGGAGGACCCGTGGATGCATCTCATCCATGCTCTCAGGTCGGGGGAGCTGCGAGGCATCGCGCTCATGGCCGGATGCAACAACCATCGCGCCGAGCAGGACCTCAATCATCTCTCCATCGCGCGGGAATTGCTCCGGAAGGACGTGCTCGTGCTGGCCACCGGCTGCTCCGCCGGCGCCTTCGCCAAGAACGGCTACCTGTCCTCGGAGGCGACGGAGCTCTACGCAGGACCTGGTCTGAGGAAGTTCCTGGGAGAGCTGGCGCAGGCCAACAACGTCCTCCTTCCCCCCATCTGGCATATGGGATCATGCGTCGACAACACCCGGGCCATGAACCTGGCCACGGAACTAGCAAAGCACTTCGGCACCGACGTGAGCTCCATCCCCTTCGCGGTCAGCGCCCCAGAGGCGAACCATGAGAAGGCCGTGTCCATTGGGACGTGGGCTGTAGCGTTCGGCCTTCCGGTGCATGTCGGAACCATCAACTACATCTACGGATCCTCGCTGGTGACCGAGGTACTCACGAACACCGCCCAGGACGTCTTCGGAGGTCATTTCCTCTTCGAGCCCTCGCCCGAGCTGGCGGCGGGCAAGCTTCTCAACGAGATAGAACGCCGGCGCTGGAAGCTCCGGCTGGAGCATCGCTATCAGACGGAGAAAGGTCCCACGCTTACCACCAAAGACCTCTACTCCAAGGCCATCGATGGCGCGATCATCGCCACCGGCTTCGCGGACCAGCTCCTCACCGTGGCTATCGAGCGCTACGGATACGATCAGAAGGTGGAGTTCCCAGAGACCGGCTACTCGCTGCCATCCATCTTCGCCTGGCAAGGGAAGGAGGTGCACCGCCTCGCCGATATTCCGAGCGTGCTGGGCCAGGCTCGCTCTCTGATCAAGGAGGAGGACACCTACGAGAACGCCCTGGCCGCCGGGGAGGCGGTCATGGTCGCCGCCGAGGTCATCGAGGCCCTGAAGTACATACCCACGGAGAGGCCGTACGAAGGCACTGGATTCTGCGGCTTCATCCCGGACAAGGTGCTCCGGGAGCTGGGAGTGGCGTTCGTGGACGACACCATTCCGGGATGCGCGGTGCTGGTGGGCAGCGCCAGCGATCCGAGATCCTTGCTGAAGGTGGTGCGCGACTGCCAATCCAAGGGCATGCTCATCATCGCCTCCTTCGACACCATCCGCCAGCTGCAGGACATGGGCGTCAAGGTGGGCCTGGACGTCATGCTTTACCCGGTCGGAGAATTCACCCAGGTGGTCCACGCCCTCAACTTCGCCATCCGGGCGGCGCTGACCTTCGGCAACGTCCAAAGGGGCGACCGCGAGCGATTGCAGAAGTACCTGCAGCGGAGGCCGAAGGTCTTCGTGTTGCAGCTCGGCCCGATCGACGCCATCAAGGCGGCGGCGGAGTTCGCCGTCCTGCTCAACGGCTCGCCCACCATCACCGACCAGGAGGTCGAGGCGATTCCGGAGAGGTTCGTCTCCCAGCCCGAGTACGGGAAGATGGTGCAGACGGCGATCGAGCTTCGCGGGATCCAGGTCAAGCTTACCCATGTCGACGTCCCGGTCGCCTATGGCCCGGCCTTCGAGGGTGAGACCGTGCGCAGGCCCGACACCTACGTGGAGGCGGGCGGGGCGGCGAAGACGCTGGCCTTCGAGCTGCTGCGCATGCTCCCCGAGGACCAGGTCGAGGACGGCAAGATCACGATGATCGGCAAGGACGTGGACGACCTGCCAGAAGGAAGCAAGACCCCCCTGGCCATCATCGTGGATGTGTACGGAAAGAGGATGCAGGAGGACTTCGAGTCAGTGCTGGAGCGCCGCATCCATCAGTTCGTCAACTACGCGGAAGGCGCGTGGCATACCGGCCAGAGGAACACCATTTGGGTCAGGCTCTCTAAGTCCTCGGTCGCGCGCCGGCCTCCGGTTCAAGCACTTCGGGGACATCCTGGTGGCGAAGCTGAAGGCGGAGTTCGGCAACATCGTGTCCAGGGTGCAGGTAACGATCATCACCGATGAGGAGCGCGCCAAGCAGATATTGCCATTCGCAGAGCAGAAGTACAGGTCGCCGAGACCAGCGTCTGGCTGGTCTGACCGATGAGGCGGTGGATGCTTTCTTCACATGCTCGCTTTGCCAGAGCTTCGCTCCAGACCATATATGCATCATCACCCCGGAGCGCCTCGGACTCTGCGGGGCGATCAACTGGCTCGACGCCAAGGCGGCCAAGGAGATTGCGCCCACCGGCCCGAACCAGCCTATCCTCAAAGGAGATGCTGTTGACGCCGCCAAAGGGCAGTGGAGGGGCGTGAACCAAGCGGTCTATGAGCTTACCCACGGCAAGCTGGAGAGGTTCAACGCCTACACCATGATGGAGGACCCCATGACCTCCTGCGGCTGCTTCGAGGTAATAGTAGCCATGACCGCGGACGCTCAAGCGGTCATCCTGGTGAGCCGCGAGTATCCGGGGATGACACCGGTGGGAATGAAGTTCTCCACCCTGGCCGGGAGCATCGGCGGCGGTAAACAGACACCGGGCTTCATCGGCGTGGGGCGCAAGTACATTACCTCGAAGAAGTTCATATCCGCGGACGGGGGATTCCTCCGCATCGCCTGGATGCCGAAGGAGCTCAAGACCCAGATGCACGAGGTGCTGAAGAAGCGCGCCGAGGAGCTGGGCGAGCCGGACTTCGTGGACAAGATCGCGGACGAGACGATCACCGAGACGGCGGAGGGCCTGGTGGAGTGGATGGCCAAGGTGGACCATCCCGCCCTGAGGATGCCCCCGCTTATCCAATGACTTTCAAGGTGAGGAGATGGCAGAGGTACCAGTACCCAAGGAGAGGTGGACGGGCAAGATAGGCGTGGTCACGCTGGGCGCTACCGCGGACGAAGGCGGCTCGCGTTCCAAGAGGCTCGCGCTCGGCGGGGAGACGGGCATGCCTTTCCTTTCTTACGAGGGAGCGATGCCCAACCGTCCCCTGATCGCCGGCGAGGTCATCGACTGCCCCGGCGAGATGTCCGAGCTGGTGCTCAAGGAGTTCGCAGGCGCCACCGACGACCCCGTTTCCTGGGCCAAGGCCTGGGCCTCCAAGGGCGCGGACATGATCTGCCTGAAGCTCCACTCGACCAACCCGGAGGAGCTGAACTGCTCCCCGGAGGAGGCGTCGCAGACGGTCCGAAGGGTGCTGGGGGCAGTGGACCTGCCGTTGATAGTGTACGGCTCTGGGCACGAGGAGAAGGACGCCAAGGTCATGGAAGTGGTGAGCAACACCGCCCCCAAGGAGCGGCTCCTGCTCGGCCATGCGGAGGAGGCGGCATACAAGAGCATCGCCGCGGCGGCCATGGCCAACGACCACGCCGTGATATCCTTCGCCAATCTGGACGTCAACCTGAGCAAGCAGATCAACATCCTGCTCACCGACTTCGGGGCAAGGAAGGACAGGATCGTCCTCGACCCGCTCTTCGCTGCCCTGGGGATGGGGCTCGAGTACTCGTACTCGGTGATGGAGAGGATACGTCTCGCCGCCCTGATGGGCGATTCCATGCTCCAGGTGCCTTTGATATGCGACACCACCTCGGCGTGGAAGGCCAAGGAGGCCACCGAGGAGCTGGAGGGGCACGACGGCCTCGAGGAGAGGGCGATGTGGTGGGAAGCCACGACCGCCGTGGCAGCCCTGGTCTCCGGTGCGGACGCCCTGATCATGCGCTCGCCGCGCGCCGCTGGCGTCGTGAGGCGGGTCATCGACGACCTCATGGGGGGCGCCTAGATGCCGACCGCCATCGAGATCTTCAAGCAATTGCCGAAGAAGAACTGCGGCAAGTGCAACTACCCTACCTGCCTGGCGTTCGCCATGCAGCTCGCTAACTCTAAGGCCAAGCTGGAGGACTGCCCCTTCGTGTCCGATGAGGGCAAGGCCGCCCTGGCCGCCTCTTCCGCGCCTCCGGTCCGCCTGGTCAGGCTCGGGTCAGGGAAGAAGGTCATCGAGATGGGTGATGAGACCGAGCTCTATCGCCACGAGAAGAAGTTCTTCCATCCCACGGCGTTCGCGCTCACGGTCTCGGACCGATCCTCCCATGAAGATATCCGGAAGCGGGTCGAGGCCATCGAATCAATGCGCTTCGAGCGCGTGGGCCAGACCCTCTGCTTCGATGCCGTCGCGATCAAGGACGAGTCCGATGACGCTTCCAGGTTCGCGCTCGCCGCCGAGGAGGCCGCCTCCGCCTGCGACCTCCCCTTGGTCCTGGTCTCGCGCTCCCCCGAGCGCATGAGGGCCGCGGCGTCGAAGGTGGCGGCCAGGAAGCCTCTACTACACGGCGCGGACCAGCATAACCTGGCGGCCATGGCCGCGGTGGCCAAGGAGCTGGGCTGTCCGCTGTCCTTGATAGAAGACAGGGGATTGAACGAGATGGCCGACCTGGTGGCGAAGGCCAAGGCAGCGGGGGTCGAGGACCTCGTGCTGGACCTGGGCGCGCACAACCTCAAGGAGCAGCTGGAGCGGAGCTCCATGGCCCGCAAGCTCTCGGTGAAGAAGATCTTCCGCGGGCTCGGGTACCCTATGCTCGTGGAAGCGGGCAAGGGGGAGGATGCGGTGCTCAGGGGCATGCTCGCGGTCATGAAGTACGGCAGCCTGGTGGTATTCGAGGATCTCACCGAAGCGCAGGCGCTTCCCCTCTTCGTGCTCCGCCAGAACATCTACACCGACCCGCAGGTCCCCATCCAGGTCAAGCCCGGCATGTACGCGGTCAACGGGGCGAAGGATGACTCCCCCATCCTTTTCACCACCAACTTCTCCCTCACCTACTTCACCGTGCTGGCGGACATCGAGAAGTCGAAGGTCTCAGCATGGCTGCTGGTGGTGGACTCGGAGGGGCTGAGCGTGATGACTGCCTTCTCCGCGGGCAAGCTCACCCCCGAGATCGTGGTCAAGGCCCTCGAGTCGTCGGGCGCTAGGGAGAAGAGCCACTCGGACGTGCTGGTCATGCCGGGGATGGTCTCGCGCATGAGCGGGAAGCTGCAGGAGCTCTCTGGCATGAAGGTGATCGTAGGCCCGAAGGAATCCTCGGGTCTGCCGAAGTTCCTGAAGAACCTTGGCTAGCCGATCCTATACTCGCGCGCATGCCTAACGTCCCCGGAGATTTTTATTAACACCATGGAGAAAATTGGGATTTTTTACGGGAATTCTGCATTCTTCCCGAGTTGGTTGTGAAATCATCCGTAAAACCATGCAATAGTAGTAGACAAGAGTTAAGTAGGCAGTTTCCGCTTGATGCGCTCATGACACCTACACCAGATGCTGCCCCTGCCGCTCCAGCGGCTGCAAAGCCACCTGAGCCCAAACCGGATCCGAAGCCAGAGATCTCGGAGATGATGGCGAAAGCGCGTCAGGCGATGAAAGCTATCGAGCACTACGACCAAGCCCAAGCGGACATGCTGGTCATGGCCATTGGCTGGGCCGTGGTCAAGGAAAAGGAAGCCCTTGCCAAGCTCGCCGTCGAGGAAGGCGGCTTCGGCAATATCGAGGACAAGATCACCAAGATCCGCCTTCGTGTCACTGGAACCATCCAGGACATGAAGAGCATCAAGACGGTCGGGGTCGTGGAAGTAGACGAGGCCAAGAAGCTTGTCAAGATCGCCAAGCCGGTCGGCGTCGTCGCCGCCATCATCCCTTCCACCGGTCCCGATGCCACCCCGCCCATGAAGGCCTTGTGCGCCTTGAAGGGCAAGAACGCCATCATCGTCGCGGCGCACCCGAAGACCCAGAAGTCATCGGAGCTGGCCGTCAACCTGATGCGCAACGGCTGCAGGGCCATCGGTGTCCCTGAGGACCTCATCCAGATCATCCAGAAGCCTTCGATCGCCAAGACCCAGGAGCTCATGCGCCAGTCCGACCTGATCGTCGCCACCGGTGGCGTCGACATGGTCAAGTCCGCCTACAGCTCCGGAACCCCTGCGTACGGAGTGGGGGTCGGAAACACCGTGCATATAGTGGACGAGACCGCTGATCTGGACGACGCTGCCCTGATGATCACCCGCGGGAAGCTGTTCGATTACGCCACCAGCTGCCTAGCAGACAACTCCGTGGTCGCCCATACGTCCATCTACAAGACCCTGGTCGAGAAGATGGAGAAGATGGGCGCGTACGTGTGCACGCCCGAGGAGAAGGCGCGCCTGCAGAAGGTGATGTGGCCGACCGGTGGCGCCATCCCGAGCCTGGACGTCATAGCGAAATCGGCTGGGCACATCGCCAAGCTAGCTGGCATCAACCTGCCAGAGGGCAAGACCTACCTGGTCGTCGAGGAGGATGGGGCCGGACCTGAGCACCCGTTCTCGGGCGAGAAGCTGTCCGTCGTGCTCGCGCTCTACAAGTACCACGACCCGTTCAAGAACGCCGTCGATTGGGTCAACAAGATAACCGCGTACCAGGGATTGGGCCACAGCTGCGGCATCCACACCAAGAACGACAAGCACGTGGACGAGCTGGCCTTCAACACCAAGACCGGGCGCGTCATGGTTAACCAGAACATGAACGAGGGCGCTGGCGGACCGCGCAACGGACTGCCGTTCACCCTCTCCTTGTCCTGCGGCACCTGGGGACGCAACATCACCACCGAGAACGTCAACGCCAGGATGTTCGTGAACCTGACGTGGGTCTCTCGCATCCTGCCCACCCCCAAGCCGATCCCCACCGACGAGGCGCTCTTCGCGGATTACTGGGCCAAGTACGGCAAGTGAGACTGGAAACCCCAAGGACCCCTGGGAGACATCGGGCAGCGGCATCCCAGGTGGGCCTCATATTTTTTTTCTTCTTAGGCTAGGCTATGGAGCTGACGAAAACCTGCACCGCGCGGTAAGTGGGATCGCTGGACGGCAGGTCGGAGAGGAACGAGCCTTCCTCCGCCCGCCTGGCGATCTCCTCGCTCCGAGGCACCCTCACGACCGTGTCGAACCCCGAGCCCTCGATCGCGTCCTCCAAGGCCGCGTTCTCCTTCGGCGGCATCATGTTCACGAGCAGGACGGTCGAGCGGACCTCTATCTCCATCTCCTTGGCCAGCTCTAACAACCGCTGCGCCGTCTCCGCCCCGACCTTGGTGTAGTCGGTCACGATGACCAGCACGTCCATGCGCTTCGTGGTCCTGCGGGACAGGTGCTCCATCCCCGCCTCGTTGTCTATGACCACATGGTCGTACCTTTCCATGGCCAGATCGAGGAAGGTCCTGAGGATGTTGTTGATGTAGCAGTAGCAGCCAGACCCTTCTGGCCTGCCCATGGAGAGCAGGTCGAACCCGTCTCCCTCGACGGTGACCATGCGCATCTGGTACTCGATGTACTCCTGCTTGCTCTGTCCCACGGGAAGGTCATCGACGTTCCTAAGCAGGTCCTCGCGCACCTCGCCGATGGTGCGCTCCGCCTCCGACCCCAGCTTCTGGCCCAGGTTGGAGTTGGGGTCCGCGTCCACGGCCATGACCACCTTGCCCGTGCGCTCGTGCAACGCCCTAACCATGAGGGCGGAAATGGTGGACTTGCCTACTCCTCCCTTTCCCGCTACCGCGATCCGGAAGCTCAATCCCTCACCCCAGGGAGTGCCGGGCGCGCATGGCCTCCGATGTGCCCACCAGCAGATGGAGGGCTTTATCCACCGAGCTCTCGTCGTTCAAGCTCCCCAGACCGCACTGCGGGGTGATGAGCGAGGACCTGTGGACTAGGTCGATGGAGATGCCCCTGGAGCTCAGGTTGAACATCTCCCTCTCCAGCTTCTCCACCAGGGTGGCCGGGGTCTCCTTCTTCAAAGCCTCCTCGTCATTAGGGACGATGCCCCAGGCGATGGACCCTCCCCTCTCCAGGAAGCGCGCCACATCGTCCGGGTACAGCCCGATGGTGTAGCCATAGTTGTAGGCGTCGAAGGAGAGCACGTCGATATTGGCCGAGAGGACCATGGGCCAGTCGGTGTTGCCGCAACAGTGCAGGGCCTTGACGCTCTTCACCCCCTGAAGCACCTCGTCGATCCATTGGATGACGTGCTCCCGGGAGACGGCGGCGAACGGGGTCCCGATCAAGGAAAGCGAAGGCTCGTCCAGGAAGAGAATTGTGTTGGGATGCTTCTCTCGCAGCATGAACTCCTGCTGGCGCATCATCATGTTCAGGTTCATCCTGATTATCTCCGAGTAGGATTCGTCATAGATGGCGCTCTTGCCGTTCTGGTCGAAGACCTGCAGGCCCATGCTTATCGGGCCGGTCACCTGGCCCTTGAGGAAGAGGGCCTCCTTAGGCAGCTCCCGCTCCTCCAGGAGCTCGTACAGGCCGTGGAAGCAGGTCCGGGGGTACTCGAAGTAGTGGAAGTCCTCTCCCAGCACCGCCTCGTAGAAGCGCTCGGCGTCATATGATTCCAGGTCGACGCTGATCCTCTTGGCCTGGGCATCGATGTTGACCCCAGGAAGGTGCGTGGCGAACTGCGCGTACATGTTCTCCTCGAACCCGATGGCCGGGAGCTGGGGCCAGTAAGGGATGTGCTTCACGTGGCGCAGCGCGACGTCCACCGCCTGATTCGGCCTGAGGTGAGGCAGGGAGCCGATGCAAGTGGGCAGGCAATTCCATTCCATGAGGCTCACAGATGCCGAGGGGCGCATAACCTTTTCGTGGCGCTAGATCGCCTGCGCCTCAAGGTCTGACGAATAATATCGTCGAGATGGCGACCGTCCTTCCCCCTTCAGGGCGCAAAAGAACCCTTAGGCTCCTCTCTTTCTCATCCAGCTTTTGATCGCCTGGTCACTGTGGGGAACCTCTCGGCATCGGTATGCGGCAGGAAGGACGCCGAGGAGAACTCGTCGAAGAAGGTTTGGGAGGTGGATAGCTCCACATAGGTCATGTCCTCATGCGCCTGGAGCGCCTTGGCCCTCTCCTCCTTGGAGAGCAATGTGAGCAAGGCCCCGGCAAGCGCGGCGTTGCCGATGAACTCGAACTTCTTCCTGGGGAGATCGGGCAGCAGGCCGATGGTCACGGCGTTCTCGACGTCGATATAGTTGCCGAAGCCTCCGGCGATGTAGACCCTCTCGAGGTCCGCGAACCCTTTGTCGATGGCCTTGAGGAGGACGCTGCAGCCGGCGTACACCGCTGCCTTGGTGCGGATGATGTTTGCCAGATCGGCATCGCTGATAGCTATCTCCTTTCCAGCATTGCCTGAACACTGGCGGAGGACGTATGATGCTCCCTCATCGCCGCGCTTCGTCCTATCGGGGTCGAGGTCCTGGATCCGCCCCTTCTTGTCGATCAGCCCTCGGAGGAACATCTGGGCGACCAGGTCTATCAGCCCCGAACCGCATATTCCCTGCGGCTCCCTCTTCCCGATGACGTCCAGCTCTGGCTCCAGGTCCTGACTGATGCGGACCTTCTCGATGGCCCCCAGGGTCGCCCTCATCCCACTGGCGACCTCCCCGCCCTCGAAGGCCGGTCCCGCCGAGGTGGAGCACGCGACCAACATCTCGTCGTTGCCGACCACCACCTCGCCATTGGTGCCGACGTCGATCAAAAGGCTCAGCTCGCTGCGCTCATGCATCCCCGAGGCCAGCACGTCCGCCGTGATGTCCCCTCCGACGAAGCCTGCCCTACCTGGGACTATATAGACCGGCGCCTCCGGAGCGATCCCAAGGCCCAGGTCCTTTCCCCGGACAAGGGGAGGGATGTTGGTGACCGGGATGTAAGGCTCGTACCTGATCCACCTTGGGTCTAGGCCTAGGAAGAGATGCACCATTGTGGTATTGCCGGCGACGGAGAGGGCGGTCACGTCGCACCCTGCTATTGGACGCTCGGATGACGCCCTTGCCTCGAGAAGGAGGTGGTCGATCGTCCGGAGGACCAGCTCCTGCAGCTCCTCCAGCCCTCCTTCCTCAGCGTAGGTGATGCGGGCGATGATGTCGTCCCCCGCCCTCGATTGGCGGTTGTAGTCCGAGGACGTGCTGATGGTCTTCCCCGATTCCATATCCACCAAGGATAGCACCAGGGTGGTCGTCCCTATGTCCACGGCCGCCCCGATGTGGCAGGCATCCTTCGGTCCTTTCAACGAGACCAAGCCTCCGCCCAGGTCGTCCGCGAGCATGATCGCCGAGGCTTTCCAACCACTTTCCCTGATTTCCCCAGGCAGCTCCCTGAGGATGCTGAGCGGGACCTGCAACGACTCCCTCTGATCGATCGATCTGGCCAGCCTCTCGAGGTCGGCGATGTTGTCAACTAGGGAGGGAGGCTCCATGACCACTTCCTTCATAATGGTCAAAGGGGAGAGCTTGCCCAGGCCCAGGTCGCGGTGAGCCTTGAGGATCTGGTGACCTTTCATCCTCGCCTCCTCCGGGACGAAGACGACAATGTCCCCGACCACGAAGCTCTGGCAGGCGAGCACATAACCTTTATCGGCCATGTCCTTGTCCAACGCCTTCTGGGTCGACCGCTCGACCGGCCCTTCTACTATCACACGGCATTTCTTGCAGGTGCCTTTCCCTCCACAAGAGGTGGATATGTCCACCTTGGCCGCGACGGCCGCCTCGAGGATGGTTGTGCCCCTCTCGACAACGACCTCCACGTCGTCGGGCTTGAACTTGACCTTGTGCCTCATCCGACGCATGGATTAGAGTGTCAATACTTAATCGTCCCCCTCAATGGATGCTGGCATTGAGGCCGGGACCGAAACCCATGGCAACAATGTCATTTAGCTTGTGCACCAATTAATCCGACGTGCACGAGCACGAGGGACATGTCCACCACGAGCCCCGAGGCCTGAGCAGGCCCCTGCTCCTGGCCCTGGCGATAACGGTCACCTTCGCTTTGATAGAGCTAGCCGGAGGGGTGCTCAGCGGCAGCCTGGCGCTGATTTCTGATTCGGGCCACATGTTCACCGACGCCCTGGCCTTGACACTTTCCCTATGGGCGAGCTACATGGCCACGAGGATGGCCAACGAACGCCAGACCTTCGGCCTGCTGCGGGTGGAGATCCTCGTCGCCCTGGTGAACGGCGTGGTGCTTGTGGGCGTCTCCTTATTCATCATCTACGAGGCGGTGGTCCGGCTGCAGAACCCTCAGCCGATCGAGGGCGGGCTCATGCTGGTGATCGCGGTCATCGGCCTCGTTGCCAATCTGGCCGGCGTACTGATCCTCAGGGAGAAGGCCAAAGAGAACCTGAATGTCAAGGGCGCCTTCCTCCACGTGCTCGGGGATCTGCTCTCATCCGTCGGAGTGATCGTCGCCGCCATTTTGGTCTATCTCTTCGACGTGCAGCAGGCGGACCCAGTGATCTCCATAGCCATCAGCGTCATCATACTGTACGGGTCGTACCGCATCATCTCGCAGAGCGTCTACATCCTCCTGGAGTTCGCGCCGGGGAACGTGGACCTCGCTGAGGTAAGGAATGAGCTGCTGAAGGTGAAAGGCGTCGTGGACGTCCATGACCTGCACGCCTGGACCCTAGCCTCTGGCATCTATGCCCTCAGCGCACACATACAGGTGATGGACCAACCGCTTTCCACCTGCTCATGCGTCATCCAGGACTGTGAACGGATCCTCAAGGAGAAGTTCAACATCTCGCACACCACGCTCCAGCTGGAGTCTCAGGCTTGCGAGGTCGAGGCCTGTTTCTTCAGAAAGCCGAACGGTGGTGAGGGGAAGAAGTGAGATGGCTTTGAATTCGTGGCCTAGCTACGGGGCGCTCTTCTTGCCGACCTCGAACCCTTTGGCGACCAGCTCGCCGATTCCATAGTAGTTGCGGTCGTCTGGGGCGTAAAGGAATGGCCTGGTCCTCTTGATGCTCGTCGCCCCTTTCTCGTCCAGGATCGACTCCTCGGCCTTGACGTCCATTATCTCGCCGATGAATTGGGTATGCAGGCCGATCTCGGTGATGTGGATGACCTTGCACTCCAGCACCAGCGGGAACTCCCTGATGTAAGGAGCGTCCACCAGGACGGACTTGACCGGTGTGAGGCCGACCGTGGCCAGCTTATCCTCATCCTTGCCGCTGGCCATCCCCAGGTAATCGACCTTGGCCACGAGGTCCTCGGACGGGACGTTGACGGTGAAGGCCTTCCTTTCAAGGATGCAGCCGTAGCTGTAGGTTGCCTTGCGCAATGAGATGGAGACGCACGGAGGTGCGGAGCAGCAGATCCCTGCCCAGGCCACCGTGGCGGCGTTCGCCCTGCCATTCTTGTCATAGCTCCCCAGGACCACTGCCGGCGTAGGATAAAGGAGCGTCCTGGCTCCCAGCGAAGTCTTCATGGTTTACACTCCTTACCTAAGGTAGTTCGGCTCGAAAATATCGTTCGAGCGTTAGGGGTAGAAGGCATCGCCTATGATATGCGTATTTCGATGCGCGGGCGACCATAGGCTATGAGCGCGGCGTCTTTTTGGTCGTTATAGCGCTTTGACCGCTAGATGCTTGGAGACAGCTTGATTGGCCGTGTCCATCTGGTTGCCGGAGAAGGTGCACTTGTACTTCTCTCCGCCCGCCTCCAAGTTCATGGTGCAGCCCATCATGCTCTTCTTCACGCTCACGCTCTTCACGTCCGAGTAGAGATAGTAGACGTTCTTGTCGCTCTTGCTCAACATCTCTGGCAGAGTGAGTCCGCCGTACGCCGCCCTCTTGTCCTGGATCTTCTTGTCCGACAACGCCTTGTTGATGAAGACATCGGCCGCTCCGAAGCCGCCAATGCCGGTCTTGACCGCGCCCTCCACCAACAGGAAGGCTATGCCGTTGTTGGTGAAGATAATGTCGTACTTGCGTTCCGTGCTTATCATGCCCTTGGTCGTACTGGCTTTCTGGATGACGCTCTCTATCACATCGGATTCGTTCCCCACCGATATCACCGTGATAAAGAGCGCTGCACCGAGTATATCTTTCTTGCCGAGCTTGGAGGACCCCTCGCCTACATCTTCCGCTAATGCCTGAAGATCCGGACCCCGGTGAAGACCATGGCCATACCGTGCTCGTCGGCGGCTTTGATGACTTCGTCGTCCCTGATAGAGCCCCCGGGCTGGATGACGGCGGTGACCCCGGCTTTCGCTGCCTCGTCGATGCCGTCCCGGAATGGGAAGAAGGCGTCCGAGGCCATGACCGCGCCGCGCGCGTTCTCCTTGGCCTTGTAAGCGGCTATCATGCTGGAGTCCACGCGGGACATCTGCCCCGCGCCTATTCCCACGACCTGTTCCCCCTTCGCCAATATGATGGCGTTGGACCAGACGTGCTTGCAGACCTTCCAGGCGAAGAGCATGCTCCTGGTCTCCTCCTCGGTGGGGGCGCGCACGGTCACCACCTTCAAGGTTCCTGGGTCCAAGGGCTCGACGTCCGCGGTCTGCACCAGCAGGCCGCCCTTCACCTTCTTCATCTTCAGTTCCGGCCTCTCATCGTGGGCGATGGGCGCTCCGGTGCGCAGCAATCGGATGTTCTTCTTCTTGCTCAGGTGGGCCAAGGCCTCCTGCGAATAATCTGGCGCTATGACGCAGTCCACGAAATGGGAGCCTATCTGCTCCGCGGTGGCGATGTCCACCTCGCGGTTGACGCCGATGACGCAGCCGAAGGCGGCCAATGAGTCCACGTTGTAGGCGATGACGAAAGCGTCCACGAGCTTGTCCGCCGAGGCGATTCCGCATGGATTGGTGTGCTTGATGACCGCGGCCGTCGGCCGGTCAGGGAACTCCCTCAAGAGCTCGAGGGCCGACTCCAGGTCCAGTATGTTGTTGTAAGAGATCTCCCTCCCGTGCAGCTTCTCGCTCCTGCCCACCGACACGCCGGTGACGAAGGGGTCGATGTAGAAGGCGCCGGTCTGCTGGGGGTTCTCGCCGTAGCGCAGGTCGTAGGCCTTGTCCAGGCCCATAGCGATTGTCGAAGGAAACATCTCCCCGGGGAAGACCTTGGCCAGATAGGACGATATCATGGCGTCGTAGACGGCAGTCGACCGATAGGCCTCGAGGGCCAGGGCGCGCAAGGTCTCCTCGCTTATCCTGCCATTGGTTTCGGTCATCTCCTGCAACAAGCTAGTGTAGCGGGCGGGGCTAGTCACCACCGCCACTCCCTGGTGATTCTTGGCCGCGGCACGGATGAGCGAAGGCCCACCGATGTCGATGTTCTCGATTATCTCCTCCAGAGACGACCCCTTGAGGACCGTCTCCTTGAATGGGTAGAGGTTCACAACGACCATGTCGATGCGCTTGATGTTGGCTTTGGTCAGCTGGTCCATGTGCTCTTTCGAGTCCCTCCTTGCCAGGATGCCAGCATGGATCGCGGGGTGCAGGGTCTTCACTCGGCCATCAAGCATCTCCGGCCAACCGGTGACCTCGGAGATCCCGACCGTTCTGATGCCATTGTTTTCGAGGAGGGCCGCCGTTCCTCCGGTGGACACCATCTCCACTCCCAAAGCCTTCAAGCCCTTGGCGAAGTCCACCAAACCCTCCTTGTTGGAGACGCTCAACAGCGCCCTCTCGACCCGAACCAATGCAAACGCCCCCTTATGTGGCATATCAGAATAGTATGCCGGAAGGATATTGCGCCGGTGGAAATAAACTTCTCCATTTGAGGCTCAGACTCCAAAGACCTTAAGGTTCAACGTGCGAATGATGGACAGCGATGGTCACGAAGAGGAAGACCGCGAAGAAGACCAAGCGGAAGACGACCAAGAGGAAGACCGCCCGCACCACCAAGAAGAGGAAGACCACGAAAAAGAAGACCACTACGAGGAGGCGCACCTCCGAGGAGCGCTTGGTGGATGATTTGGTCACGGGTTTCAGCCGCCTCGTTCTGGACAAGGTCGGGAAGAAGAAGTAGCGAGGACGCGCAACTAGCCCTCCAGACCCTCTACAAAGTGTTTTATCGGACGGAGGCTTTCAATCGTCCGAACTAGATGTACGTCATCTCTGAGAGGATCAACGGGCTTTTCACATCGGTCTCCAAGGCCATCGATCACCGTGATGCCAAATGGGTGCAGGAGCATGCGTTGCGACAACTGGATTGCGGCGCCCAGGCTTTGGATATCAACACCGGCCCGGGCAGGGACGACGGTCCGGCCGCCATGGAATGGCTGGTCAAGACCGTGCAAGAGGTCACCAACGTTCCTCTGTGCATCGACTCACCGGGCATCAAGACCTTGACCGCTGGGATCACGGCCGCCAAGAACAAGGTCATCATCAACTCCACCACCGCCGAGCGGGCCAAGATGGACAAGCTCTTCCCTCTGGCTAGGGAGCATGGCGCCGAGGTTATCTGCCTGTGCATGGACGAGCGCGGCGTGCCCAACTCCGCGGAGGCTAGGGCGGAGATGGCCATGCTCATGATCACCACCGCCATGGAGCACGAGATCATGCCAGATCGCCTGTTCCTCGACCCTCTGGTGCTGCCCACCAAGGCGGCACAGGACCAGGGCGCCAAGGTCATCGAGGCGGTGCGCATGTTCCAAACGCTGAACGAGCCCCGCCGCGCACGGTGGTGGGGCTGAGCAACGTCTCCAACGGCACCAAGGACCGCCCGCTGGTCAACAGGACCTACATGGCCATGCTCATGGGCGCTGGCCTGTCCGCTGCCATCCTCGACCCCGAGGACAAGGAGCTCATGGACGCCGTCAAAGCGGCGCAGGTGCTCCTCAACCAGAAGCTGTATGCGGACGACTTCCTGCGCGCCTGAATTGGTTTCGGGGTTGCGAGCCCTTGCAAGGTATTTCTCGCCGTCCAGATATTTCGGCGCCCCCTCCTGGTGGCGGCGGGCTTCCCAGACGCGCTTGCTTCTCTCCTGACCTAGGTACCAATTTATGAACTATGGCGAGACGAGCAAGTTCGTCATTTGAGGTTTTGGTATCGCCTCTCCGTCTCCCTCGCAAGGTCCCCCTCGAAGAAGTTGAAGTAAACGAAAGCGTAGTAGACCGAGAACACACCCAGAAGAAGATAGTAGCTGATGAAGGAGTTGACCATCGTCCCGATATCATGCTCCTGCAGCGCGAGGCGGATGAAGACAACTATCGTGCCCAATGCCACGAAGGTCTGGAGGATGCGCGAGCGGATCCCTCGGAAAAGCTCGAACTCCCTGATGATGCCTGGGATGCGCGCCCTCAAGGCCAGGAGGGCAAACCATGGTATGATTATGATGGGGATGATCGTCGACATCGACCCAAGCACGCTGAACAACAGCACGACGTCCAGGCTCTCGAGCAGCAGCGGGTTCAGCGAGATATAGATGGCCATGATGGTTCCAAGGAATATCTCCCAGAAGATGGCGCGATAGAATCGCTCCCAGGGGAATCTGGCTCTAGGAGGTTCGACCTCGACCTTGAGCTTGGATAGGTCCAGCATGTCCGGAATGTCCATTAGCCAGAGCATCAGCTTCGTCTGGATGTTGTCCTTCCTCGTGAAGGTCGCCAATCTGACTCCTTTAAGGATGCCTGGCATGAGGCGTCGGATCACTAGCCCTGCGAACCATATCGTTCCGAAGGCCCCGCAGATGATGGCCAATTGGACGCCCCATAGGGCAAGCCCCATAGCTACGAATGCTATGACCGCCGCGAACGGGTCTTGGTGTGGGTTGACCTCCCCACCAAGACCAGGCATCCCGATGAAAACTCCTTCGATGCCGTAGAAATAGCCATAGACAGTATAGAGGAAAGCCCCCACGAGGGAGGTCAGCAGAAAGAACTGGAACATCCTGATGGTGGTTATGACCCCATGGTCCCCCAAACGGATCCATGCCAACAGGCCGATGAGGAAGTGAAGATAACGAAGAGTATCTTCGCCCCTTCCCAGGAAAGGGCTGCCACTCCTGCGAATCCAAAAAAGGCAGCGATCAGAGCGATCACCAGAAACATGACTGCAAGCTGTAACATGTCAAGTTCTCCTTCACAAACAGTTGGGCCAAGTTGGCGAAATGCCAGCACGGCCCGCGATTAGCATCTCAAAAGCGCAACGTTGTCTCAGGGTCGGCGTTCCGGTTCTTTGGCCTTGCCGGCCCGGTCGCCGATTTTCTCCTTGGCCTCTTGCCCGAAGCCTTGCACCTTGTCCTTGGCCTTTTGCTCATCTGCGTGGATTTTGTCTTTGTCCACAGTAATCGTAGCGCTGGGCCTTTGGTCCGCGGTATCCGTCGAAAGCTGAAACCAACCTCGGTAAAAACCCACGCCGACAATGCCGACCAGGAGCAAAACGACCACAAACAATAGAGTTCTCATGTTGTCTTTTCCTTCACACATGTCCAACTCGACGACACGGTCAGACGATCTGACCGGCCTCGGCGCGGATTCGTTCCCACACCTCCGAACGATGGACGGGAACATCGGCATCGACCTCGAAGCCCAGTTTCACGTTCGTGCCTCGAATACCGAGCACCGTGACTTTCAGCAGGCGATGGAACCCATCGGCCCCGCCGACCACAACCGACTCCCGATTCTTCCTCGATAGAACTAACATGGCAAAACCTCCGTTTTTTGTGATTGACTCGCCTAATCCGTTCCCGCTCCAACTGCCCGCGGGTATGCTGCCGGCGAGCAGGAACACCTGCACCATCGTGCCGGTCGTGAACACCTGCACCACGGTGCCGGTAGTCGGCTCGACTTCCGCGGTCGCTTCGCGCACCTCGACCCCGGTGATTCTCTTGATCTCCTGCCGCAGCGAGTCGGCGGAGTCGTTGAACAGCTGCCGGTGAAACTCCTGCACCTGGGCGGCGCCGGCCGGGCTCTTGGCCAGGGCCTTCTCGGCCGGCGACAAGGCCCCGTGCAGCGTGATCACCAGCGTGTTCTCGCTCAGGACCACGGTCACCGATTTGGGCGCGTGGCCCGTTCGCTGCTGCTCGAAGGCGCTGGCCGCCTGGGCGATCTGCTGCGCCACGGTTGGATCGAGCTTTTCCATCGGATTCCCTCCCGCAGTGATTGTGAACGTCTTACATCGCCAAGAACAAAAAAAGCCGACGTGGCGGAACACCCGAAGGTATTCGACCACGTCGGCTTACTCGCGAACGAGCCCCCCGGCACGGCCGGGTTGCTCTTCATCTAGTCATCCGACAACTTCATTGGAAAAGCCGCGATCAAGTGCTTCGCGACTCTCCCACTGCTACAATCATACGCCGCTGAGCGGGGAATGCAATAGGACTTCGGTAGTGGGTCAGTTTGAAACGCGGAATTCTGGAATCGACTTGACCCCGCTGTAGGGTAGTGGTATGATTCCACATGCCTAAACGCCCAAGCACACCCACCGATCCATTTCAGCTAGCCCGGCACATTCTGGATACCGTGGTGCCGGACGCCGAGCCACCCAAGGCCGCGAAGAAAAAGAACCCCGCTGCGGTGGCCCTGGGTAAGTTGGGCGGAAAAAAGGGCGGACTGGCCAGGGCCGCCAAGCTGACGGCCGAGCAACGAAAGGCAATTGCTAGGAAGGCCGCAAAAAAACGATGGAGTCCAAAAGAGGCCTAAAACAACTCGCCCGGTTTTGGGTCCTCCCTCTTGTCTTTAAGATCATCCTTTGAAATAAGGTTCGTGGCTAGGCCACGGATCAAAACGTATGGCTGCATAAGAGGATTGTCGAAGTGATATCGTGGCCGTGCTGATCTCGTGTCCTTAACCAAAACCGGACCATGACCGACCTCACAAAACGTATGAAGATGTCTAGCAAAGGCTGAGATTTGGTAAAGTACGCCCGAGAATGCGTTCCAGCGGTTTTCTTACATCTCTGGGATAGAACCATCCTAGGTCATCGGTTTCGGCAAGAGCACATGCCAAGAGAACCTCTTTGTACAATGCTTCCTTTCTCGAACTTGAGATGGTTTTTGAATAATCGGCTTGGATTGTTGCCTGTGCCTTGTCAACCGATGCGTTGACAGCAATTTGCACGTGCTTCTCATAAACGCATAGGCTCTTATCGTCAAGGACCGAGTCTCCCCCGAATGAAGGCCCCAAAGGTGTGGATAGTGGGGCAGTCCACGCGACAGGTGGGTAATTTCATCCAGCGCCACAGGCTCGATTGTCATATTGGTTTTAGAAGCCCTTGTGTCACGATCGTTTCTAATTCCCTGTAAGACATACGTGGCATACGAATCTGCCGAAGACATCGCTCAAGAGACCTGCTGGTTGGCTACGAGAGTCTCAACATCATCGGAACACCAACAAGGACAACGGTGGCTGGGGGCTCGGTCGAGATAAGAATTTTCAGCGTGTCAGAGATCATTGCGAATTTTTACGCTCTGCATGTATCGATTTATCCAATATTATGACTACCAAATCACCTTAACCAAAATTGGAAAGAACGCGTCGGGCACAATGTCAGGGGAAATCTGATCGGAGTAAGAGCCTGTGTATTCCTTTAGCAGTCTTTTTTCTCTTCTCTCTAATGTAACAGAATCTCTTTCGGTTTCTGCCTTAAAAGAAATCTCCTCGAATACTCGTTTCCAAATATCGCTATAAGTATCCGAAGTCATACAGTTGATTTGTGGCGCAAGCACATCGGACTGCGGAGATCGAATGCGGGAAAATATCATGTTTGCTAATGACGTTTTTCCAACACCACGCTCTCCATAAAGAACCGCATGTTGTCCTTGTGATCGATCGCATCCACAAATCTCCGTATTTGGGATGTGCGACCAGTGAAAAGATCATCCCGATTTATGGGGGACGTTGGCTTGAAAACAGTCCCTAGCATGAATGCTTTTTTGCATCTCCCCATAACTTGTGTCGGTCATTTTTGTCCTCGTCGTGTACAAGCCACCTGTTATCGTGTAGTTAAGTATACTTTTTGTCACCAAGGCTGTCAATCGCCCTAGTAACCGATACTTAGCGTTCAAACAATCGCACACAAATACAACAATGCACCTCATAAATTGAGTTGTAACATCAATTGTGGTAAGATGTTACGTATAGATATCAACCGCTTGACAATGCTTGACCGCTCAAGTATAATAGAGGCATGAACACACTAACCCACGAACAACGCTGTGCCGTCATCCGATGCCTGGTTGACGGCTGTTCCATCCGAGCCACCACCCGAATGACGGGGGTTGCCAAGAACACCATCCAGAAGCTCACCCGCGAACTGGGCAAAGCGGTTATGGAGTACACGACAACGTGCTGCGAAACGTGAAGTCCCAGCGGGTCCAGTGCGACGAGATATGGTGCTTCTGCTACGCCAAGGACAAGAACCTGCCCGACGAAATGCGGGGCGAGCCTGGCGTGGGCATCATGTGGACCTGGACGGCCATGGACGCCGACACCAAGCTAATGATCGCTTGGCGGCTCGGGGCCCGCGATGCCGCCAACGCCCACGCCTTCATCCGGGACGTACAGGAGCGGCTTGCCAATCGGGTCCAACTAACCACAGATGGCAATCGGCTCTACCTGGACGCCGTTACTGGACTACTTTGCGGAAATCGACTTCGCCATGCTCCAGAAGCTCTACGGGCCACGGCGAGAAGGCCCGGAGGCCCGATACAGCCCCGCCAAGTGCAACGGCACCAAGAAGAAGGTCGTTATGGGCAACCCCGACCCCGACCACATTTCGACCAGCTACACGGAACGGCAGAACCTCAATATCCGAATGCAGAACCGACGGTTCACCCGGCTGACCAACGCCTTCTCCAAGAAGGCCGAAATGCTGGAGTACAGCTTGGCGATCACGTTCTTCTACCACAACTTCGTCCGGATCCACCAAACTCTCCGATGACCCCGGCCATGAAGGCGGGAATCACCGACCACAAGTGGACGATCGAGGAAATGGTGGACCTGCTGCCCGAAGTCACGCCACCCCGACCGGCGAAAATTTCAAACTGACCCACTACCAGGACTTCTGCTTTTTCTCCGAATTTGCTATTCTATTACCCATAGTGCCTTTAGTAACCGACTATTGATCTTCCGTCGCCAAGTGCGAAAGTTAGCATCATCCACACCCCTCACCGGAAGGGCACACTCAAGGTCGCTATGAAAACACCAGGAGAAAATGAAGCTGCCACGGAGCTTGCCATGAAAACACAGGGAGAAATCGAAGCCGCCATTTGTGAAGGAGTCAGTCGCTTTGAGCAGGACTACATGGGCCGGGGACCCAAGGACATTCACGCCCACCTGCTCGGCGATCTCCTCGTGGTCCGCCTTCAAGGCGTGTTGACCGCGGCCGAACAGCATCTGGTCAAGTCGCTTTCGGCCGAGAAGGGGCGGGACCTGTTGAAGCAAGTGCGGACCCATCTGATCGAAACGGCCCGTCCGGTCATGGAAGCGATGGTCCAGGAGATCACCGGCGTCAAGGTGTTGACCCTGCACCATGATATCAGCACCGCAACCGGCGAGGAGGTCGTTCTCTTTACCCTTGCCGAGTCGCCGATTCTCCGCGACGCAAAGAAGAAATAGCGGAGAAAAGGTGTTGAAACAATATTGATCAAATGACCCGGCCGACCATCCTTCAAGCGAACTGGTACGACTATCCGCAGTATTACGACATCGCCTTCCGCTCGGAGACGCGGCTGGAGGCCGATTTCATCGAGGCGGCCTGCCGCAAGTATTGCCCGTTTCCGGTGCGGCGGCTGCTGGAGCCGGCCTGCGGCACGGGCCGGCTGGTGGCCGAATTGGCCGCCCGCGGCTACCGCATGACGGGCTTCGATCTGAGCCGGCCGTCGCTGGAGTATCTGCGGCGGCGGCTGGCCCGGCGGCGACTCCGCGCGACGATCTTCCGGGCCGACATGGCCGATTTCCGCCTGGCCGCGCCGGTCGACGCGGCCTACTGCACGTTCGACAGCTTCCGCCACCTGTTGACCGAACAGGCGGCCCGCCGGCATCTGGAGTGCGTGGCCGAAAGCCTGCGGCCCGGCGGCATCTACATCCTCGGCTTCCACCTGCTGCCGCCCGACGCCGCCGAGGAGTGCATCGAGCGCTGGACCGAGCGGCAGGGCCGCACGCAGGTGACCGTGACGCTCGCGTGCTGGCGACCGACCGCCGCCGCCGCATCGAGACGCTCCGCGTCAGCCTGCTGGTGCGCGACGGGCGGAGAAGAAGTGCGGCTGCGCGACGAGTTCCCGTTCCGCATGTACACGGCCGCCCAGTTTCGCCGGCTGCTGGCCGCGTGCCGTCGCTGGAACTCTGCGACGTGTACGATTTCTGGTACGAGATCGACCAGCCGCTGGAGCTGAACAACGAGCTGTCCGACACCGTGTTTGTGCTGCGCAGAAAAGGCCATTTGTCATCCTGACTCGCATCGTCATCCTGAGTCGCAGCGAAGGATCTCTTGCCTCGCCGCAGATTCTTCGCTTCGCTCAGAATGACCTTATCCCAGCCCGTGCTTGGCCAGCTTGTCGCGGAAGGTGGAGGGCTTCATGCCCAGCGCGGCGGCGGCGGCCGTCTTGTTGCCGCCGGAGTTGCGCAGGGCGTCTTGCAGCAGCTGCTTCTCGGCCTGGTCGATGGCCGCCTGGAAACCGCCGACGGGCAGCCGCTGGTTCGGGTCGGGCCCGCCGATCTCGGCCGGCGAGAACTTCGGCCGTGATGTGGCCGCCGCCGACCAGGTACGCCCGCTCCAGCGTGTGGTACAGCTCGCGGACGTTGCCCGGCCAGTCGTGCCGCGCGAGCAGCTCGATCGCGTCCGGGTCGATGCGGCAGGGCCGCTCGCCGGCGATGCGCTTCAGCAGATGCTCGGCCAGCAGCGGCACGTCCTCCAGCCGCTCGCGCAGCGGCGGGATGTTGATCCGCAGCACGTCGAGCCGGTAGTAGAGGTCCTCGCGGAACGTGCCCTCGGCGATCTTCTCCAGCAGGTTCCGCTTGGTCGAGGCGATGATCCGCACGTCGGCCTTGATGGGCGTGCGTGCCGCCGACGCGCTCGAAGACCTTTTCCTCGATCGCCCGCAGCAGCTTCGACTGCTGCTCCAAGGGGATGTCGTCGACGTCGTCGAGGTAGAGCGTGCCGCCTTCGGCCAGGTCGAAGCGGCCCTTGCGCTGCTGCTCGGCGCCGGTGAACGAGCCTTTTTCGTGGCCGTAGAGTTCGCTCTCGATGAGTTGCGGCGGGAAGAGCGTGCAGCCGACCTTGACGAAGGGGAAGCCGTGGCGGTGCGAGTTGCGGTGGATCGTCGTGGCCAGCAGGTCCTTGCCCACGCCCGTCTCGCCGCACAGCAGCACGTTGGCGTCGGTCTTGGCGCAGATTTCGACCATCCGCTTGACGCGGTCCATGGCGGCCGAGCGGCCGACGATCGTCGGCCTCGACGTCGGCCGCGGCGGACGGCGCGCGGCGGCCGCGGTTCGGCGGCCGGCCTGCCGCTGCCGCTCGATCCGGGCCAGCAGCGGAAAGATGTCTTCGTTGCGGAACGGCTTGGTGAGGAAGTCGAACGCCCCGAGCTTGACCGCCTCGACCGCCACGGGAATGCTGCCGTAGGCGGTCATCATGATGACTTCCATGTCGGCCAGCGGGCCTTGCTTGATCCGCTTCAGCAGTTCGATGCCGTCGAGCTTGGGCATCTTCAGATCGGTCACCACCACGTCGAACCGCCCGGCGGCGAGCTTCTCGAGGGCCTCCTCGCCGTCGGCGGCCGTGACCACCTCGTGCCCCTGCGCGGCCAGATCGTCGGCCAGGGTGATGCGTTTGATCTTTTCGTCGTCGACGACCAGGATGTTCAGTAGCTCGGTTAGGTCGAGACGCCAAACAGGCATGAAGCCGCGCCTTGAAAGCGGTATACGCATCCGGCCACGCTCTTCGACCCCTTCGCCATGCGTTCCCAATCGAGTTGCAGTCGCGTAGCCATGACGAATCACATGCGCGAAACTTCCGGTATGCAAACGACTTGTTTTGTCGTCGTCGAAGATAATGGGCGACCCGGAACCCGGCACACAAAAGTGGTTGAACAATTCGACGTGCCAATCTTCGCCGCAGGCATTGGGACGCTATAGCAAGAATCGTGAAATCCTTTTCAGAGACGTTTTCCACGCCAATAGAAATCGCGAAACGCAGTGGCGCCGCACCTCTCGACGTTGGCTTCTGAACCGATGTCCGTTCGAAGGTTCCATTTCGTCGACGGTTGCTCCATCAGCTTCAACTGAATAAGATCTCCTCGCGGAGTGCGTCAAGGTTCACATCAGTCTTCTTCCGTGGGCTTCGATCCATCGACCGAATCTGCTGGGCTTGTCCAACGGTACAGAGGTCCACTCGGCATTCGGAGTCTTTCCTCCAAAGCGGCGCCCAGGCCAAATATCTCCCAGCCGCGACGCCTCGACAGGCAAGGTCGATATCCCGCGGCGCGCGGTGGGGATCCAGGGCGCTGCCAAAAGGATCAGCTCGGTCGCCCCGTACTCGCGTGCCGTTTCCACGGCTTGGTTGAGGACTTCAGCCGTTACATTCCTCATAGGATACCTTGTCGCGCTGCGTGGCATCGGGAGAAAGGAATACTCAGCCTCCAAATTATAGCCCCAAAGAGCCTGCTTGCCCAGAGTGATCAAGCGGGAGTGCTCACCGATACAAGAGACGGAAAGGTCTCGATACTCCCTTCGTCGATCTTCTCCCCTCCGGCAATTGTGAGACTCGCCTTGAGCGTTTCGAGGGACAACTTTTCCGACAATTCTCGGACGGAACCATCGGCAAACGCGAAATTGGCCCTGCCGTTGTGATAGCCGCTGATTCCATGCCGCTTGTCAACATTGATACCGACGATTGCACGCTCGAAACACAAGTTGTGCGGTTCCATCCAGCGAATGTCCGAATCGGCCACCTCCACAAACATAATCGTATTGGATGTTCCGTCCTTAATGTCCCGTAATCCCACCGACTTGCTTCCAGGCCATAGCGTTGCATCGCCAACAACTGCCACATAATTTGTCGCCCATGGATCCGGGGCCACATAGTTGGTTGCCAATGGATCTTGATGACCCGCCTCAGGACAATGAAACACCGCGGGACATTTTGCCATCAGGCGAGAGTTATGGGGACCATTCCAGGGCTCGGCAAAGTCGTACTCCTTGTACAGAGCTTCCTGTTTGAGATAGGGTAGAATCAGCACTCGCCAACTGTGCATTGGTTTGCCGTTCTCGTCGGCAACATAAGCAGGCGGGAAACAACGATACTTCTGTTC
>CAWGZX010000007.1:0-93686 GCA_963827135.1 Methanomassiliicoccaceae archaeon
TGTTCCTGGCTGAAGGTGGCGGTGACCTCGGTGTTGCCGAGGATGGTCACCTTGTCATCGATCAGGCTGGGGCTCCAGCCGGTGAAGGTCCAGCCGGCCTCGATGGTACCGAGGCTGAGCTGCACCTCCTGCCGTAGGTGTAGGTGAGCTGATCGGATTCTTGGTCACCGGGGCGTGGGCACTGACGACGGTCAGGGCGTACTCTTCCTGGTTGAAGGTGGCGGTGACCTCGGTGTTGCCGTTGATGGTCACCTTGTCGTCGATCAGGCTGGCGCTCCAGCCGGTGAAGGTCCAGCCGGCCTCGATGGTACCGAGGCTGAGCTGCACTTCCTGCCGTAGGTGTAGGTTAGCGATCCGGATTCTTGGTCACCGGGGCGTGGGCACTGACGACGGTCAGGGTGTACTGATCCTGGTTGAAGGTGGCGGTGACGTCGGTGTTGCCGTTGATGGTCACCTTGTCGTCGATCAGGCTGGCGCTCCAGCCGGTGAAGGTCCAGCCGGCCTCGATGGTGCCGAGGCTGAGCTGCACCTCCTGACCGTAGGTGTAGGTGAGCAGATCCGGAGTCTTGGTCACCGGGGCGTGGGCACTGACGACGGTCAGGGCGTACTGTTCCTGGCTGAAGGTGGCGGTGACCTCGGTGTTGCCGAGGATGGTCACCTTGTCATCGATCAGGCTGGGGCTCCAGCCGGTGAAGGTCCAGCCGGCCTCGATGGTACCGAGGCTGAGCTGCACCTCCTGACCGTAGGTGTAGGTGAGCAGATTGGAGTCTTGGTCACCGGGGCGTGGGCACTGACGACGGTCAGGGGCGTACTGTCCTGGTTGAAGGTGGCGGTGACGTCGGTGTTGCCGTTGATGGTCACCTTGCCATCGATCACGCTGGCGCTCCAGCCGGTGAAGGTCCAGCCGGCCTCGATGGTACCGAGGCTGAGCTGCACCTCCTGACCGTAGGTGTAGGTGAGCTGATCTGGAGTCTTGGTCACCGGGGCGTGGGCACTGACGACGGTCAGGGCGTACTGATCCTGGTTGAAGGTGGCGGTGACCTCGGTGTTGCCGTTGATGGTCACCTTGCCGTCGATCAGGCTGGCACTCCAGCCGGTGAAGGTCCAGCCGGCCTCGATGGTGCCGAGGCTGAGCTGCACCTCGCCGTAGGTGTAGGTGACTGGTCCGGAGTCTTGGTCACCGGGGCGTGGGCACTGACGACGGTCAGGGCGTACTGATCCTGGTTGAAGGTGGCGGTGACGTTGGTGTTGCCGTTCATGGTCACCACGCCTCGATCAGGTTGCCACTCCAGCCGGTGAAGGTCCAGCCGGACTCGACGGTGCCGAGGGTGAGGGTGACCGGGTGCCGTAGGTGTAGGCTCCTGATCCGGAGACTTGGTCACCGGGGCGTGGGCACTGACGATGGTCAGCGCGTACTGATCCTGGGTGAAGCTGGCGGTGACGGTGGTGTCAGCGTTCATGGTCACCACGCCTGCGATCACGTTGCCACTCCAGCCGGTGAAGGTCCAGCCGGACTCGACCGTGCCGAGGGTGAGGGTGACCGGGGTGCCGTAGGTGTAGGCTCCTGATCCGGAGACTTGGTCACCGGGGCGTGGGCACTGACGATGGTCAGCTGCGTACTGATCCTGGGTGAAGCTGGCGGTGACGGTGGTGTCAGCGTTCATGGTCACCACGCCTGCGATCACGTTGCCACTCCAGCCGGTGAAGGTCCAGCCGGACTCGACCGTGCCGAGGGTGAGGGTGACCGGGGTGCCGTAGGTGTAGGAGCTCCTGATCCGGAGACTTGGTCACCGGGGCGTGGGCACTGACGATGGTCAGCGCGTACTGATCCTGGGTGAAGCTGGCGGTGACGGTGGTGTCAGCGTTCATGGTCACCACGCCTGCGATCACGTTGCCACTCCAGCCGGTGAAGGTCCAGCCGGACTCGACCGTGCCGAGGGTGAGGGTGACCGGGGTGCCGTAGGTGTAGAGCTCCTGATCCGGAGACTTGGTCACCGGGGCGTGGGCACTGACGATGGTCAGCTGCGTACTGATCCTGGGTGAAGCTGGCGGTGACGGTGGTGTCAGCGTTCATGGTCACCACGCCTGCGATCACGTTGCCACTCCAGCCGGTGAAGGTCCAGCCGGACTCGACCGTGCCGAGGGTGAGGGTGACCGGGGTGCCGTAGGTGTAGAGCTCCTGATCCGGAGACTTGGTCACCGGGGCGTGGGCACTGACGATGGTCAGCTGCGTACTGATCCTGGGTGAAGCTGGCGGTGACGGTGGTGTCAGCGTTCATGGTCACCACGCCTGCGATCACGTTGCCACTCCAGCCGGTGAAGGTCCAGCCGGACTCGACCGTGCCGAGGGTGAGGGTGACCGGGGTGCCGTAGGTGTAGAGCTCCTGGTCCGGAGACTTGGTCACCGGGGCGTGGGCACTGACGATGGTCAGCGGCGTACTGATCCTGGGTGAAGCTGGCGGTGACGGTGGTGTCAGCGTTCATGGTCACCACGCCTGCGATCACGTTGCCACTCCAGCCGGTGAAGGTCCAGCCGGACTCGACCGTGCCGAGGGTGAGGGTGACCGGGGTGCCGTAGGTGTAGAGCTCCTGATCCGGAGACTTGGTCACCGGGGCGTGGGCACTGACGATGGTCAGCTCGTACTGATCCTGGGTGAAGCTGGCGGTGACGGTGGTGTCAGCGTTCATGGTCACCACGCCTCGATCACGTTGCCACTCCAGCCGGTGAAGGTCCAGCCGGACTCGACCGTGCCGAGGGTGAGGGTGACCGGGGTGCCGTAGGTGTAGGGAGCTCCTGATCCGGAGACTTGGTCACCGGGGCGTGGGCACTGACGATGGTCAGGCTCGTACTGATCCTGGGTGAAGCTGGCGGTGACGGTGGTGTCAGCGTTCATGGTCACCACGCCTGCGATCACGTTGCCACTCCAGCCGGTGAAGGTCCAGCCGGCCTCGACGGTGCCGAGGGTGAGGGTGCACCGCGGTGACCGTAGGTGTAGAGCTGCGCTGATCCGGAGACTTGGTCACCGGGGCGTGGGCACTGACGATGGTCAGCGGCGTACTGATCCTGGGTGAAGCTGGCGGTGACGGTCGGTGTCAGCCGTTCATGGTCACCACGCCTCGATCACGTTGCCACTCCAGCCGGTGAAGGTCCAGCCGGACTCGACCGTGCCGAGGGTGAGGGTGACCGGGGTGCCGTAGGTGTAGAGCTCCTGATCCGGAGACTTGGTCACCGGGGCGTGGGCACTGACGATGGTCAGCTCGTACTGATCCTGGGTGAAGCTGGCGGTGACGGTGGTGTCAGCCGTTCATGGTCACCACGCCTGCGATCACGTTGCCACTCCAGCCGGTGAAGGTCCAGCCGGACTCGACCGTGCCGAGGGTGAGGGTGACCGGGGTGCCGTAGGTGTAGAGCTCCTGATCCGGAGCTTGGTCACCGGGGCGTGGGCACTGACGATGGTCAGCTCGTACTGATCCTGGGTGAAGCTGGCGGTGACGGTGGTGTCAGCCGTTCATGGTCACCACGCCATGCGATCACGTTGCCACTCCAGCCGGTGAAGGTCCAGCCGGCCTCGACCGTGCCGAGGGTGAGGGTGACCGGGGTGCCGTAGGTGTAGAGCTCCTGATCCGGAGTCTTGGTCACCGGGGCGTGGGCACTGACGATGGTCAGCGGCGTACTGATCCTGGGTGAAGCTGGCGGTGACGGTCGGTGTCTGCCGTTGATGGTCACCTTGCCATGCGATCAGGCTGGCGCTCCAGCCGGTGAAGGTCCAGCCGGACTCGATGGTACCGAGGGTGAGGCTGCACCTGCGTGACCGTAGGTGTAGGTGCTCCTGATCCGGAGACTTGGTCACCGGGGCGTGGGCACTGACGATGGTCAGCTGCGTACTGATCCTGGGTGAAGCTGGCGGTGACGGTGGTGTCAGCCGTTCATGGTCACCACGCCATGCGATCACGTTGCCACTCCAGCCGGTGAAGGTCCAGCCGGACTCGACCGTGCCGAGGGTGAGGGTGCACCGGGGTGCCGTAGGTGTAGGTAGCTCCTGATCCGGAGACTTGGTCACCGGGGCGTGGGCACTGACGATGGTCAGCTGCGTACTGATCCTGGGTGAAGCTGGCGGTGACGGTCGGTGTCAGCCGTTCATGGTCACCACGCCTGCGATCACGTTGCCACTCCAGCCGGTGAAGGTCCAGCCGGACTCGACCGTGCCGAGGGTGAGGGTGACCGGGGTGCCGTAGGTGTAGAGCTCCTGATCCGGAGACTTGGTCACCGGGGCGTGGGCACTGACGATGGTCAGCTGCGTACTGATCCTGGGTGAAGCTGGCGGTGACGGTGGTGTCAGCGTTCATGGTCACCACGCCTGCGATCACGTTGCCACTCCAGCCGGTGAAGGTCCAGCCGGACTCGACCGTGCCGAGGGTGAGGGTGACCGGGGTGCCGTAGGTGTAGAGCTCCTGATCCGGAGACTTGGTCACCGGGGCGTGGGCACTGACGATGGTCAGCTCGTACTGATCCTGGGTGAAGCTGGCGGTGACGGTGGTGTCAGCGTTCATGGTCACCACGCCTGCGATCACGTTGCCACTCCAGCCGGTGAAGGTCCAGCCGGACTCGACCGTGCCGAGGGTGAGGGTGACCGGGGTGCCGTAGGTGTAGAGCTCCTGATCCGGAGACTTGGTCACCGGGGCGTGGGCACTGACGATGGTCAGCTCGTACTGATCCTGGGTGAAGCTGGCGGTGACGGTGGTGTCAGCGTTCATGGTCACCACGCCTGCGATCACGTTGCCACTCCAGCCGGTGAAGGTCCAGCCGGACTCGACCGTGCCGAGGGTGAGGGTGACCGGGGTGCCGTAGGTGTAGAGCTCCTGATCCGGAGACTTGGTCACCGGGGCGTGGGCACTGACGATGGTCAGCTGCGTACTGATCCTGGGTGAAGCTGGCGGTGACGGTGGTGTCAGCGTTCATGGTCACCACGCCTGCGATCACGTTGCCACTCCAGCCGGTGAAGGTCCAGCCGGACTCGACCGTGCCGAGGGTGAGGGTGACCGGGGTGCCGTAGGTGTAGAGCTCCTGATCCGGAGACTTGGTCACCGGGGCGTGGGCACTGACGATGGTCAGCTCGTACTGATCCTGGGTGAAGCTGGCGGTGACGGTGGTGTCAGCGTTCATGGTCACCACGCCTGCGATCACGTTGCCACTCCAGCCGGTGAAGGTCCAGCCGGACTCGACCGTGCCGAGGGTGAGGGTGACCGGGGTGCCGTAGGTGTAGAGCTCCTGATCCGGAGACTTGGTCACCGGGGCGTGGGCACTGACGATGGTCAGCTCGTACTGATCCTGGGTGAAGCTGGCGGTGACGGTGGTGTCAGCGTTCATGGTCACCACGCCTGCGATCACGTTGCCACTCCAGCCGGTGAAGGTCCAGCCGGACTCGACCGTGCCGAGGGTGAGGGTGACCGGGGTGCCGTAGGTGTAGAGCTCCTGATCCGGAGACTTGGTCACCGGGGCGTGGGCACTGACGATGGTCAGGGTGTACTCGATCTGCACGGTGATTACATCGGTCTCGAAGTTACCCGCTGCGTCAGAAGCGGTTATCGTAATGACATTTGTTCCAGGTTCAAGCGGGACGGTACTTACGGTCCACGTGGCAATACCGCTTGCGACTCCATTGTGACCACGGTCGCTTGACCATATTACGCTAACGACTCCGAAGTCATCGGAGGCGGAACCACTCAGATCGATGGCGGTAAGGGTTGTCAAGTAAGTTGCATCGCTGGTGGGCGAGGTTATGATGACCGTCGGTTTCCGGTAGTCGTAGTATACTGTGATGGTATCGCTATTCGTATTGCCGGACAAATCGTGCGCCACGACAACTATGTTGTTTATTCCAGGCCTCAGGGGCAATTGAATGCTCCACGCTGTTGTCCCAATCGCGGTCCCTGAATGCCCGTCTATGTGCCAAGTGACACTTTGTATCTGATTGTTGTCAGAAGCAGTACCAGTCAAATCAATTATGGATTGTGCTGTATAATACGGGTCCAATGCAGGTGAAATAATGGTTATCGTTGGCTGGACAGTGTCTATGTTCACACTAAGATAGAATGTACGCTTGTTCCCAGCGAGATCCGTCGCGCGTATCATTAGATTGCGTGTGCCATCACTTAGGCTAGAGAATGTTGCCGAGGTGCTACTGCAAGCGGTGTAGGTACCTCCGTCGGTCGATTGTTCGAAGCTAGTTCCATCACTTGCGAAGCTCACGAGCACGGAGTCTACATTGAGCCATGTGTTGTTGTTTGGCGAGTTGAAAGTAAGTGTAGGGGGAACGTTGTCGTAAGTTATCGTTATCACATCAGTCGCGAGATTATTGGCGTTGTCTGAGGCCGTAACGGTGATGACGTTCACCCCAGCATACAATGTGATGCTGGTGATTGTCCAGCTAGTTGTTCCTGTGGGGTTTCCTCCGCCGCCGCGGTCATTAGTCCAAATTAATTTATAAATACCAGCGACATCGGAACACGTTCCAGCAAGTGATATTACACCTAGGTTGGTAAGCCAGGTGGGTTGGTCCGTTGGCGAGGTTATCTCCAAGGTCGGATTGGTGGAATCGACACCAAATGCGATCTCCGTCGAATCCCTGATGAGTCCAACCTTATCATAGGCAGTTACCTTTACGGAATAGCTTCCATCCGAGGGCGCAGTCCAGAGATAGTTCGTCATGGTTATGGGGCCTGAGGTATGTGCAGGTGAGCCTTCCTTGAAGAATTTGACAATGTAGTAGTCCAAACCGCTTCCGGTATCAGTGCTTGGAGACCAAGAGACTGTTATGGACGGTTTGGTCCATTCTCCTGACCGTGGGAAATTAATGACTGGAGCAGTGGGTGGTGTTATGTCAACGTGGATTAGGACCGTCGAAGAGTCTGCAACAAGCCCTGCATTGTTGACCGCGCTCACCATAATGTCATAATCACCGGTCGTCCCCATGTTCCAATCAAAGCTAGTGCTCACAAGTGGAGTTGATGTGTGGACGGGAGACCCATCTCTGTAAAAGGTCACGATGTAATGGGAGATGCCGCTGCCCGTGTCCATGCTTGCGGTCCATTCCACGTACAATGTACTTCCAAGCCAAGAGCCGGTAATGGGCGAAGTAATAACCGGCATAGTGGGTGGGCTTGTGTCCACTGTGACATGGATTATAGCAATGGCCTCGTTGTCTGCTCCATCGATGGCCTTTATAGAGATGGCTTGAAGTCCGTCTGCCAAGGCTTGTGTCCATGGTGACGTCGCGCTCGCAAAGCCTGTTCCATAATCAATCATATAATTGATCACGGAGCCAGTGCCATCTCCACTCCAAACAATAGTAATCAAGCCATCTGAATCATAGGAATAGTCACTAGGCGAGGAAATCATCACAGTAGGGGCTAATTTGTCGATGGCTATCGACACGATCAGTGCAATTTCTTCATTTCCAAGATTGTCTATTGAATAATAGTATAACGTAGTCGAGACGCTGAAGGTGAATGCAGTCGAGTATTCAGAATAGTCGATGCCGTTTGTGCTATAGTAGGTCTTGTCGACGCCAGCTCCGCTATCTGTAGCTGTTAATTCAACCTGTACATCTGTAGAATAGTATCCCCCTGCTCCGAGGGTGCCGGCCAGGGTATGTGACGTCACGGGTGGAGTCAGGTCAATGTCGACATTGATATGCACAATAGACGAGGCAGTCAAGCCTGCATTATCTGTTGCCCGCACGGCGATGCTATAGGCTCCGCTAGGGAAGGAGCGCGTCCAAGGTGATGAGGCTGGTGCGAAGCCAGAACCGTAGTCTATTTCGTAGCTCACTTGAGACCCAGTTCCATCCCCTGTCCATTCCACCGTGACGGACCCATCATAATCATTGCTGCCCTCTGTTGGATTCGTAATTGTCACATATGGATCTACCTTGTCGATGTTGAAGGAGACCGTCTTGGCTTCCTCGACGTTCCCTGCGAAGTCTATCGAATAGTAATGGATGGTTGAGGAGGAACTGAATGTGAGCGAGATAGTATAATCCATGAAATCTGCGCCGTTGGTACTATAAAATGTCTTTTGATTTCCAGAGCTTCCGCTATCAATGGCAGCCAGGCTCACCATTACGTCCGTGGAGTAATATCCTCCTTGCCCGAGGGTGCCAATTAGGGTGTGTGAGGTGGTTGGCTCTGAATGGTCGATTCTGACTACATAGGCCTGTGGGAATTCCGCATAGCCCAGGTAGTTGGTCGAGTTGTATTGCACGGTCCAGATTCCCTCGTGGGGGAAGGAGATGTCACTATTCGCCACGTACATGGTCAAGGGGATGGAGGCTCCAGCACCATCGTCCATGGCATACCATGTGGTGGTCTCATATCCCTGGACATCGAAGGCTTTAAGCTTAAAAGTGGGCGATGTTTGGTACCAGTCATTGCTGCCATCTGGGTTCGAACCCATTATTAGGGTCGTAGTAGGGGTGTCATCGACCATCACCAGGCATGATACCGGGACAAGGTATCCATCGGGATTCATTACCCAGGCTGTCACATGGTAAATCCCAGACCAAGTGAAGTAATGGCCCACCATCATGGAGAAGCTCCAATCCCGATAGGTTCCATCACCGAACTCCCAGAATGCAAGTAGAAGGCTCTTATCGAACTTCGGGTCGTAGGAATCTGACGCGTCGAAGGAGAAGAGCGTGGCGGTGTTTCCAGTGATTCTAGAGGCCTTCAGACTGGCCAGCGGATATGGTGCATATTCTTTCGTCGGTGTGGCCTCGACGATGGTGAACTGATCGCTCTCCACGCCATCGATGACCTTGTAGATGAGGTAGAAGTAGGTGATGCCGTCGACAAGGCCCGTATCCACAATCGCCTGCTGACTTGCCGATAACTGCTGGCTCAATTTGGTGATCTGATACCCAGTCAAGACCTGGCCAAGGTCTTCAGACCCCATCAATTGTTCGTTCTGCTCTGCACCATCGGTGAAGTAGTTCGAATAAAGGGTTGACTTGGCCATTACGATGGAGCCTTCTTGAACCTCTTCAGGTATGATCTCAGGCTCTACGCGATAGACGTTGTATAACGCTGTATCGCCTGTGGATAAACCAATAGATATCATCGCGCTTCCGCTTCCCGGGGTCGCCAAAGCCTGATTGGGTGTCTCCGCGTTTTGGCCATTATTCACGTGGACATCGTACTCGAAGCTTATCTCTGGGTGAAGGGTGTTCGTTATCCTGAGCTTGGCGTCGCCCTCCGGAAGGAAGGGCATGTTGAACATATAGTCCGCATCGGCAGGGACCTTGCTAACAATCGGATAGAGCTTGCCATCGGAGGCTTCTAAATCCAATTTAAGGTCGCCCTTGGATAGGCCCGGTCCATTGTTGAAGATGATATAGGTAGTATTGGTGTACAATTGGTCGTATACGGCCTCATACGTTGGGGACCAGTACATGTCCGATCTACCGTAGACCTTAGCATCGACGCTGTCCAAATCCATACTCTTCCCTGGGTCAAGGGTGTTGTATTTGCCTGGGTCGAGGTAATTATACTTGCCAGGATCGAAGGAGTTATACTTCCCTGGGTCAAGGGTGTTGTATTTGCCTGGGTCGAGGAAGTTGTACTTGCCAGGATCAAGGAAGTTGTACTTGCCAGGATCAAGGAAGTTGTACTTGCCAGGATCCATGGCGTTGTACCGCCCGGGATCAAGGGTGTTGTATTTGCCTGGGTCAAGGAAGTTGTACTTCCCTGGATCGAAGAAGCTGTAGCGGCCAGGATCAAGGAAGTTGTACTTGCCAGGATCCATGGTGTTGTACCGCCCGGGATCTAGGGTGTTGTATTTACCCGGGTCGAGGAAGTTGTACTTCCCTGGATCGAGATAGTTATATTTGCCTGGGTCGAGGAAGTTATACTTCCCTGGATCGAGATTATTATACCTGCCAGGATCCAATGAGTTATAACGGCCAGGATCGAACCAAATATATCTGCCAGGGTCTAAGAAGGAATATCTTCCGGGGTCCATGGTGTTAAATTTACCTGGATCTAGGGTATTGTATTTCCCTGGGTCTAGGTAGTTGTATTTCCCTGGGTCTAGGTAGTTGTACCTGCCTGGATCGATGAAATTGTATCGACCGGGATCAAGTGTGTTGAATTTCCCCGGGTCTAGGTAGTTGTATTTCCCTGGGTCTAGGTTGTTGTATTTACCTACTACGCTCGTATTCCTACCAATCACTGTCTTCCCATCAACATAATACAGATTCTGGTAGGAATCTTGAGTTCCGCTTTCCCAGCTGTTGATCGGACCGACACGGTGGAATATCTCAGATAGTGGAACTATCTGATAATCAAGTTTGAACCGATGGCTCTGGTCCCATATGTTGGGATCGAGTGTGTCGTGTATTACGAGGAAATACTCAGTGTCCTCGTTTAAATCGGTCGGGACAAATAGATCATAGTAGAATTCCGTGGAAACCACCGTAGCGATGGACCGCACAAGACCTGCGTCATCCCACAATTCGATAGAAACGCTCTTTCCGGTAGGATCCTCATTATATGCGGTCAACCAGGTGATGGCATAGTTCCATCCCATAGTCATGTTAAATATTGGGGTGGTGGAGGTGCGGTAGGGAAGCGTGATCAATAAACGGGATGTTAGGAGTAGGCCATCGTCGCTAATGTCGCGTTTCCCTATGGTCAGGTCAGTGACTCTAATCCTATATTGGCCTAATTGCTCCAAGCCGTTATCAGTCAAGAACGTTCTCGGTATAGCCCAGGACCATTGACCATCGTTGAGCTCACCATCACATAGAATAAAAGCCCTTCCATCATATGTAATCAATTCAATACGGACGAGGTCATCTATTGGATAGGCAGTGCTCCAGTTGATGAGCACCGTCTCTCCAACGAACCAATTAGTATCGTATCTGGGGTTGGTCACCAGAACTCCATCCCAAATGGAGAACGTCTCCGAGCAGTTCTGAACCCATAGATAGTCGGAGCTGCAGACAAGAACCTGATAATCACTTCGTGATTCCAGATTCAATTGCGGGTCTATGACCCAATTAAATGACCCTGAAGATACAGCGTCCTCACCGAGCTTGATCGGCATGATGGTATAGTTAAGGCTCACAAGATAGACAGATACCTGCCCATCAAGATCAATGGAAGTCCAGCCTACATGCAAACTCTGCCCCGAAGTCCATCGGTCAAGGCTGGTAGGCGTTGTGACCGTTATCTCCGGATGAGCTGAGCTATTGACGGTCATGAACGGGCTAGCCGCATAGACCCATGGGTACCTGCAACTCTCGACGACCAAGAGATAGCTTGTTCCTTGTGGCAGCTCCAATGGGACGGTCCAATGGAATGAACCTTCGCTAGGATAATACTCCTCCAATATTACCATGAAGCCACCGAAGAACAAGGAGATGTTTACATCTCCGAACGTTGTGGGTGGTGAGATGAAATCGTTGATTAAGTAGGCAGGGCGCTCCCATGTCACCTCGTATGTTTCACCGGTGTTAAGGGCTGTAGGTGCGATCAGACTCGTGATTCCTGGCAGGCAGCCTTCGACCAGGTTCGATTCAGGACCGTAGCTTCCTGCGTCCCTCGTTTGAATGAAGATCGTGTATGGCTTGCCATTCTTGAGCCCTTCGATGGTGTAGGGGCTGACCACATTGTCGATCATCTCCCTGACCCCCGAAGCCGGCACGTAACTCAAGACGTACCAGCTCCCTGGAGGCATAGAATCGGGGGTATCCCAGGCGAGTGTCACATTGCTATCCCCGATGGCAGTCACCCTCAGATTCTTGGGAGCGGTCGGGGCAGATGTGGGTATTCCCAGCAAGTAATCAGTGGATGGTCCATAGCCTTGTGAGTTATGGGCCACGACCTTGTAGTAATAGGACTGCCCATTGATCAGATCATCATGCTCAAAGGTTGTATCAGGGGTTTGACCGAGATAAGTTTCAGGCACGCCATCTGTGTAATAATTGATCTCATATCGATCTATCATCGCCCCGTGGCTATCCGCCTTATTCCATGTGAGCTTGATTGCTCCATTGAGAGGTGAGGCTATGGGTTGACGGGGGACACCAGGAGGGGTCGGGATGTCGCCTAGGAATTGCTTCAAGAAGTTAAGCCAAGGTGTCTCTTCCATGAAGGTGACGTTCGTGACGTATGGCGAGGCAATATGCATCGTCTCATAGGAGGCATCCAAACTGGTCCAGTTCTTGGGGAAGTAAATTGATAGGCCGTTGGCACCAGGATTGAGATCGCCATTCCCAGCTGCCTGAATCACAGTGAGATATGAAGCATGGAGCTCGATGACTTTACTCCTTAATTCGCTAGGCGGAAGCCTGTTCTCCAATTGCTCTAAGAAGTTAATCATATCCACCATGTAGTCCCACTGCATCTCCTCGCTTGTCTCTCTACTATCAGAAATTAAATTGTAATAAATTGAGACGTCATCGACAAGCTGGGAGGCGAAGGCGACGAATATAGGCACGAATGAATCCACTGCCGAGCAGTTGACGCTACAGATGGTCTCGTACTTGCTATTGAAGGCGTAGGATTGCATATAATGACCCACGATATCATCACCTAGTTCCAACATGGTCATCCAGGGATTCGCCTTGAGGTGGGTGAGCACCGGAGAATAATCCCACCCATCCGCTGGTGAGACCTCCTGGCAGGCGACGATGACATCGGCATTATGCCTTAGCTCATAGACAACCTCAGTCGTGCCCATATAGCATGCATCCATGCCGAGAAGGCCAATATGCATTCCCGTGGCTGCTTCGTGCTCGGATAGGACACTACATATCTCGTCCAGGCTCAGATAGCTTGACTGCCCTGTGGTGGAGTTGGTCTTATCCTTGCAGATTCCCCTGGTGGCGGAACCGTGGTCCCAGAGGACCAGGACGTAATTGTCAGCTGGATATAGGGCCAGACCCATATCGAGGAACTCATAAAGCGTCGAAGGATTGCCCATATCCATCTCCCCTAAATCAATCGCCAGTGCGTGGTCCACGTCAGGCACGTCTCCAGGCAAAACATGGAAGAGTAGGGTCCCCTCCCAGTTACCGAAATCATCTGATAGCTCTGGCGCTCGGTCGAAAAGGACGAGGATATTAATGTCAGCATTGGACCCGACGTCACTCATTTCGATGAAGTCATTAATCGCCGACAATTCCAGATCATTGTCACCATCCATGTAAACCATGAAAGTCCAGGTTGGAGCCGCAGCCTTAAGGGTCACGGCGAGGGTATCGGTAGCGATGTTTCCGCCAAAGTCAATGGCCGTTACAGTAATGATATTAACCCCGATGGACAAACTCAACCCATCCACGTTCCAGAAGGTTGTTCCAGTAGCGATTCCGGAACCTCCTGCGCTATTGCTATACTCGATACTAACAACGCCCGAGCCACCATGATCGGAGGAGATGCCTGCCAAATAGATGCTGTTCTGGTACGTTACATGGGTTGAGCCAGAAGTGGGCGACGTGATCTTGATCGTGGGAGCTGTGGTGTCGAAGCTCATCTGATAGAAGAGGGAGTCGCAACCGTACATGGGGTTGAACTGATAGCCCAATACGCGCTTTGAATGAACAAAGTAGCTCTGGGTCTGATGCGAGAATAGGTAATAGGCATTGTCGTAGGCGCCCTGTGCAATCTCACTATAGAGGATTAGTCTCTGAGCCGTGTCCATGGTTTGAGCGGCAAGGTCGACCTTCGCGCTCATGGCGGAGTCGGAAAAGCCGATGCGTTGAGCCCAGGTACCATCGTCATGCAGGAATTCAGAAACGATATCGTCTGCATCGGAGTAATCAAACGCCCATCCAATAGCGTAGGTAGGCAACTTCTGATTGTTCCACGCGTCGACGTAGGTAGGCCAATCTAATGCAATTACGTCGACCTGTATCGCCCCTAGGACATATCCATCCAAGTAGAGTTTTTCAAGCCCGGATTTAAGCATCTCGAGCTGGGTCTGTCTCCAATAATTACCTGTGTTATAGTAGAGCTTGATGGTGAATCCTGTGTCCGCCCAGGTACCGGCGTTCTCAAGGTAAGCGGCTGCCAGTCCTAAATTATATGTAGCGTACGGTATGTTTGGATCGTATCCAAAGACGGCCTCGGGGACGAGGCCATTCGTCCTTTGTCCATAGCCCTCAAGTGCGACATTAATATAAGTTGTATAGTCAAATGCGTGGACAAGGGCTTTGCGCACATTAACATCAGAGAAGAAATCCGAAGTGATTGTCCCCAGATCCAAGCCGGCTTGGATCTGCTGATTGAACCCGATGAAGTTGACGCCGTACTCAGGCTCCCCTTCCTCTATGATGACATTGCTCAACGTCTCGAACTGAGCGCGCGATGCTATTGGCGGAGTGTCGAGCAGTATGTCGATGGCGCCAACTTCAATCTGGGTCTTGGCCTGTTCGTATGTCATCTGACTTATCAGAATGCCCGGTAGTATTGATGGACCAGAGCGATAGGAATCGAACCTCTGAAGTTCCAACGCAACTCCTGCATTGATGTCGCCTAGGCGGAATGGCCCACTACCGCATGCGTGGTCCGTCATCCAGGTGTTGATCTGTCCTGCGACGTCGGGCTCATTGGCAATCACGTACTCCATGGAGACTATGTTCGCAACGGGCGTAGCGAGGATCTGGAGGAAAGGTGCGTAGGGGTGGATAAGGTGAATTTCGATCGTATGGGCATTGATGACCTCGAATGCCGCATCGATCAGACCACTGTCGAGTATGGAGTTGTTGTAACCCGGAATTGTGCACCTGCCTAATGTCCAAGCTGGTCCAGATGGATCGTTGATTACCAGGACCCTTTCCAAAGAAAATTCGACATCATAGGCGTCCATGGTTGTGCCATCATGGAATAGGACGCCCTCCCTGAGATGGAGCACATAGGTAAGGCCGCCGTCAGTGATACCTCCATTTTCGACCGAGGGAACGGTGGTGGCGAGCACAGGTACTAGCACATCCGTGTCAGAACCGGTGTACCAAACAAGTGTCTCGTAAATGTTTTGGGATACCCCCCATCCAATCGAATCGTACGCAATGGCCGGGTCCAGAGTCGAGGGTAGAGCGACCGTGGCTGCCTCGAGCACCTCCTCGGAGCTCGAGACCCTGGTCACCACAATGTTATCCTCGGCGGTATTCCCTGCAGCATCGAACGCTGTGATAATTAGGGCATTAGCGCCTACGTCCAACGAGATCGAGCAGGACCAGCCGAATGCTCCTAAGGATGCTTTGCCGATCTCTCCTGTGAGGGAGTTGTACCATCGGACCTCCGCCACTACTCTATCATCCGAAACGGACCCTCCAAGGATGATATAATATGACGAGGTCGAATAGGTCGGGTCGGTGGTGGGCGAGGTGATGGTGGCGGTAGGTACAACATTATCGTAGATGATGGTGATGATATCCGAGGCAGTGTTTCCGGCAAGGTCGTAGGCGGTGACTGTGATGATGTTCTCGCCAACGTATAGGGCGACGCCACTTGCGCTCCAGTTTTCGGTGATGCTGGCAATGCCTGAGCCACCTCTGTCGTTGGACCAGGTGACCTGTAAGATGCCAGAAGCATCGAAAGCCTCTCCGGCGAGGTTGATGAATGCGAGGTTAATAGAATATGTCGGACCGCTGGTGGGTGAGGTGATTGCGACCGTTGGAGCTATGTTTTCATAGGTTACGGTAATCACATCAGACCCGATGTTCCCTGCAAGATCCTCAGTTTCGACTGTTATCAGGTTAGCTCCAACACTAAGGCTTACGGATGAGATGGTCCAAGTCCCATCACCGCTGTTGTAGGCCCCGGACCCTGAGCCGCCCCGATCGCTCGTCCATTCAACGCTGACAATTCCGTAGTTCTCTGTTATGTAGCCACCGAGAGCGATGGTGGCGATATTGGTGTAATATGTCTCGCCCGAGGTTGGAGAAGTAATGAAGGCCATCGGGATGAAGGTATCATAGTACACATCGATGTCGACCCACGCCACGTTTCCCGCGGTGTCGTAGGCTTGGATGGAGATGAGGTTGAGACCCGCAGGGTTGAGCGTGATCCCACTTGCCGTCCATGTCCCGTCTCCACCATTATATATTGCCGTTCCAGAACCGCCCATGCTGTTCGTCCATGTGACGCTGTTGATGCCTACGGGGTCCGATACGGTCCCTGCCATGGATAGGGTTCCGACCTTTGTGTAGTACGGATCCGTCGAAGGTGAGGTTATGGTAAGCGCGGGCATGGAGCTGTGCACGAGGAAGCTGCCGCTGTCGCCGTAGATAGATGGGTAGGTTCCGCTCTGCACCCTCGCCTCATAACTACCATCGGGGAGAGCTAGGGGTACCGTCCAGGCGTAGGAGCCGCTGTTAAGAACATAGTCAATATCCTGTACGAATGTGCCTCCCTGGTAAAGGTCGATGTTGACAAAATCGCTCGGATGAGCCCAGGACCAGGTTATCGTCAGACCGGCCCCCGGCCGCTTTATATCGGAGGTAGTCGGAGAGCTCACAGTGATGGAGCCGATGCTGAAGGTGCGGAGGTCGGACGTGCCACTCCCGGCGACATTGGTCGCCCTGACCAAGAGCTTCTTGCCCGCGCCCTCTGAACCGAAGTCAATGCTAGCCGATGGCATAGTTCCTGTGCTTACCCAGTCAACGCCTTCGTTAATGCTATATTGATATTCGGTGACCGGGGCGCCTGTATCCACATGCCATGACGCAGCCACGATTGTACTACCGAGCCATTGCCCTTCCGTAGGTGCATCGATGGTGACGGCTGGCGCGGTCAAATCGACCTTGAAAACGACCTCCGAGGAATCTGCAGTGAGAAGAGCGTTGTTGACAGATGTCACTTCAACGGTGTAGTCCTCGCCCGCATCACTGACGGTGTAGCTATAGCTCGTGCCTGTCTGTGGAGCAGATGTATGAACGAGAGGACCACCCTTGTAAATGTAGATGATATATTGCTTGATGCCGCTCTCGGCATCCGTCGCGGGATTCCAAGAGATCTCTACGCTGCCATCGTTCCACTCACCGACGCTCGGATCGGTGATCGAGGCAGCTGAGGGGGCGGTGAGGTCCACATTGAATGTAACCAAGCTTGTATAAGAGCCCCAGTTACCAAGCGAATCCTGAGCCCTTACCCTAATTGTGTGAGAACCTGCCAGTAGTGCTGTGGTCGTTTCTGTGCCCAATGGGGCGATGTCGTTCTTTACTGTACCACTGTCAATCTGATATTGATATGCCATTATCCCATTGACGTCAGTGGCCGACCAGACAAAATCGACGGTGGCGTCCGACCATGCGCCCGTGGTCGGGAATGTGATCGTAGTAACAGGACCAGTAGCATCGACCGTGAAGAAGACTTCTGCCAGGGCGACCTGCGCCCCCATCGTATCTATGGCCCTTACCCTAAAGCCTCTCTGAGAGCCAGTTGAATATCCAGTGGCGCTAACAGTTGATGTCGTTCCTGTGCTGACCCAGGAGCCCCATTGTAAGCCGTCGGTCATCCTGGCGTACTGGAAAGTCACCGTCGGGGGATCGAGACTCATGTGCCAGGAGGCAGTGATTGTGCCCGCGTACAGGCCCCCTTCCAAAGGTACGTCAATCACGACGGCATGGGTCGATTGAACCAGAATGAGCCGGCCGACGCATCCGTCCCAGCTTGCTCCATTGAATGAGCGATCGTATGCCCCCTGGCTGGTCGGCCAGGGATCTGGTGGGCCGTTGGCGGAGGTGTAGCCCGCAAAGACCACATCGTTCTCGCCCCGGACCACAATTGATGTTATGCGCTCGTCATTCGGCCAGGTGATCAAAGAACCCATGTATGTGCAGTAGAGGACGTTCGAGCCACTTGGGTTGAACTTCACGAGCATGGCATCATAAGCCGCCCTACCACTAATCGTCTTCTGGAAAGCCCCTGTGGTCACTGGAATCGAGTCAGAAATCTGGACCATACCTGCGACATAAATGTTGCCGCTCGGGTCGAGATCTATGCTATACCCTTTGGAATCACCAGCATTTGAAAGGAAAGTGGAGAAAATGAGTCCGTTGGGTCCTTTAGTGGGATCAATCTTGACGACGAACAACTCTGTTCCAGAGGTGATCGCAGATAGATAGCCACCCTTCTTCGGGAAATTAACCGTGGAGGAGGAGTAACCAGTGATAAGGATATTGCCAGAGCTGTCGACCACAAGATCCAGTGCTTCGTCCTCACCAGTACCTCCAAGGTATGATGAGTTGGTCAAAGCTCCCGCGTTGGTCATCTTGGCGAAGATGCCGTCTGTAGAACCCATTGTTCCAAAGCTGGTATCGTACGAGCCGGCAAGGATCGGGTAGAGCCCGTAAGAATTGACGCCGCATATGTACACATTGCCGCTTCCGTCCAGGGCAATGGCGTTCCCCTGCTCGTTGTCGCTGCCGCTAATAATCCTCGACCATACCAGGTCAGAGCTGCCGCCTCCTGCCGGATTCAGTTTGACGACGAAAATGTCTTTGTAACCATTGTTCGCAAAATTATTTCCCAGGGTCCTTGGGAATTCGTTGTACTGAGTATGACCGGTGGCGTAGACATATGTGCCATCAACGGCCAACCCTAGGATCGCATCCTCTCCATTTCCCCCAAGGAACGTGCAATACTGAACCGTTCCTGTCGGGCTCAGCTTCATAATGAATGCATCGCCGTAGATTTCGTCACCTATTGTGTCGTAAGCTCCGGTCGTTGTGGGAAAGATTGGACTTAGAGATTGTGTCCATCCACCGACATAGACATTGCCAGACGAATCACATACTATGGCATAACCGATGTCGTTGTGGCCCCCCTCCGATATCAAACTCATCCCAAAATAAGTGCAGAAGAGCAACGCGCTGAAAGTCGGATCGAACTTGGCGATGAATCCGTCAGTGATCACACCATCAGTGGTATCCCCCTGGGTATCGAAAGCTCCTGCTGTCACTGGCAAGTTCGTCGAGGTCGTCGATCCAGTTACCCAGACATTGCCTGAGGGGTCGGTGCACATGGCGAGTATCTTATCGTTACCGTTCCCCCCGAATAGCGAAGAAGTGATTTGGCCGGGGTCGTGGATGTACGACAAATCCCAATTGCCGTGGTCAGCCGCGATTATATGGAGCCTGCCCGTCGAGTTAATATCGAATGATCTGTAGCTGTATCCCCCAGCGATCCTGATTATGTTCCAGGCGCTCCCTGCTGTGCTGGTCGCGTATCTGAGCCCTCCATCATTGTAACCACCATTTCCTCCGCTATAGAGGATGTGGACCTTGTCGCTGGCATCGATGCGAATGACTGGGTAGTTGCCATCATAGAAAGAGTCGACCGTATTTAGTGGTCCCCAGCTACCACCGGACATCTTGGTGACGTTCTTGAGGGTGTACGGACCACCCAAGATGTTTCCGGTCGCATAGCATACGTGGATGTTGTTTAAGGAATCGACTGCGAGCGAGACCCCGACATATCCGGGATAGTAAGCCCCACCATCAAGGATGATAGGTGTCGAAAATGACGTCCCTGTCTTCGAGACATAGTAAAGTTTGTTGTCGTCGTATTTGTGGTATGCGATATGAACGCCACCCAAGGAGTCCACCGCGATGGACTGCCATCCACCAGATGTGACGGTTGTATCGAAGGTGGTCATGGACGAGGACCAGGAACCATCGATGTTGTTGGCATATCGGAATCCCGCAAGGTAGGCCGAGCAATAGGCGATATGGACCTTGTCCGCGGAGTCGAGGGCGAGAGAGATCGCCCCGTCACCTCCTGAGTGGTCGTCTATCGTCTCAATGACCCAGGAGGCCCCAGAGCCGTGAGCGTACTTCACTTTGTAATTGCAATTGTCATAGTAGGCCACGTGTATGACGTCGTTAGAGTCGATAGCCATGGAGCAGGACCATCCGAACTGTTGGTAACCCGGCAACGAGTCGATGACTCGCGTTATCCAAGGCCCGGTGGCGTTCGTGGTGTAATTCAAGCTACAAGTGTTTATGGAGGCATAGACGATGTGAACACGGTCATGCGAATCGATGGCTATGGAGCTGCATGTGTCCGAGGTTCTCTCGAGCGTCGTTATGTCCCAGTTATCGTAGGGGCTTTGGGTGGCAGTACTAATCTCACCCGTCCTAGTGCCAAAGCCCATAGAGTTACTGGCACAGATTTGGAAATAATAGGTTTGACCGCTAGTTATTCCTTCATTGTAAGAACTTAGAACATAACTCAGAACTGTGCTTCCTAGATTGATTGGAGTATTGGTAAGACTGCCAGAGGATGTGCCCCAGTAAATCCTATAGCCGGTGACGGCGGTGCCACCGTTGGGAATAGGAGGCTGCCAACTGAGATAGATCTCTCGATCAGCCACGCTGATGAACTTGAAGTCCTGGGGTGCGTTTGGAACGATGTTTGGTATGGCCGAGACGTAGCTGGTCAACGGCCCTTCGCCCGCTGCGTTTCGAGCGCTTACCTTATAATAATAGGGCTGGCCATTGGTGAGGCCTGTGTCGGTAAAGGTGAGGACGTTCCCAATTTGAGCGAAATGAGTGATGGTGGTCGATGTTAGCCCGCGGTAGATTTCATAGTTAATTATAGAAGATCCGCCATTGGAGGTTGGGGCTGCCCATGTCAAGATCACTTGCGTGTCACCACGAGTAGCAAGAAGACTTGTGGGAACGTTGGGGACAATATCATAGGTGATAGAGATGACGTCGGTTGCTGTGTTCATCCCAGCATCGTAAGCCGTAATAGTAATAACATTGATACCGAAATTCAAGGCTGCGGAAGGAACATTCCAGCTAGTGGTGCCTGAAGCAATACCGGACCCTCCGGTAGCGGCATTGGACCAAACGACCCGCACGATATCATCATTATCCGATGCCGTACCACCTATGCTAATTGTTGAGGTGGTGGTCAAATAAGTCGGATCGCTAGTAGGTGATGTGATGATGACTATTGGTGGGATTGAAGTGAAATCGGAGAAATACCTTAGCTGGGCACAAGTGCCACTAATTTGACAAAGATAACTTATGTGAATTTTGTTGCTGTTATCGAGGGTGATTGACGTATACCATCCAACTATTCCCTCACTGTCGAGCGTGGAATAAACCCAGCTGCCTCCGGAATTTGTGGCATATTTGAGGTCGTCATTCGTATCATCGCAGTAGCTGATGTGCACCTTATTGTTGGAGTCGAGGGCAAGGGAGGTGTATTGACCGACTATTCCCGCGCTATCGAGTGCGGTATAAACCCAAGATCCTCCCGCATTGGTGGCATATTTAAGATCGCCATTTGTACCATCTGAGTAGCTAATGTGTACTTTACCATTAGAGTCGAGGGCGAGGGAGGTTTCAAATGCTATGGTTCCTGAATTATCAAGGGTGTAGCATACCCATGTCCCTCCAGAATTAGTGGCGTATTTGAGATTGCCATTAGTTGCATCGACATAGCTTATGTGCACCTTGTTGTTGGAGTCGATAGCCATAGACGGCTTCGAGCCTACGTCCCCACTGCTGTCAATTGTCTCGTAGCTCCAGCTTCCTCCGGCATTGGTGGCGTATTTTAGGTCGCGGTTTAACATATCAAGATAACTGATGTGCACCTTGTCGTTGGAGTCGAGGGCGAGGGAGGTACCATATCCGACCAATCCTGAGCTGTCGATTGTGGCATAGATCCAGCTTCCTCCAGCATTAGTGGCATATCTGAGATCGCTATTTGTACCATCAAGGTAGCTAATGTGCACTTTACCAATGGAGTCTAATGCGAGGGATGTGAATGATCCAACAGAACCTGTACTGTCGAGAGTGGTATAAGTCCAGACTCCTCCGGTTTTGGTGGCATATTTCAGGTCATTATTCGTATTATCTAAATAACTGATGTGGACGTTGCCGTTAGAGTCGATGGCAATGGAGTTAAATTGGCCATATCCCCAGCAGTCGAGTGCCTCAATATACCAGGTCCCTCCGGAGTTGGTGATATACCTCAAATCGCCATTTACGGAATCATAGTAGCTGATATGAACCTTGTCGTTGGAGTCAAGGGCGATGGAAGTATACTGACCGACTGATCCCGCGCTATCAATAGTGGTGTAGACCCAACTACCTCCACCGTTGGTGGCATACTTGAGATCTTGATTTGTTGCGTCGTAATAGCTGATGTGGACATAGCCATCAGAGTCGAGGTCGATTGAATTAGATTCACCAACAGCACCTGCGGTGTCGAGAGTGGTTAAGGTCCAGGATCCAATGACGTTGTTGGCATACTTCAGATCTTGAGTGACACCACCACCATAATAACTGATATGGACCTTGTCACTGAAGTCAAGAGCGAGGTGCGTAGATCCGCCGACTGTTGATGCGCTATCGATGGTAGTTATTGCCCAAGACCCGCTCACATTATTGGCGTACTTAAGGTCGCTATTACTACTGTCTAGATAGCTGATGTGTATTTTGCCACCGGAATCAATGGCGATTGAGCTATACAATCCGACATTTGATGCACTGTCGATGGTTGTTATTGCCCACGACCCGCCAACGTTATTAGCGTACTTGAGGTCGCCATTCGGACTATCATAATAACTGATATGCGCCTTTCCGCTAGAATCGACAGCGATTGAAGTGTATTGTCCAACATAATAACCACTGTCCACTATTGAATAAATCCAGCTACCTCCAGCGTTGGTGGCATACTTGAGATCACCATTGGTTTGATCGTAATAACTGATGTGGACCTTGTCGTTGGAGTCGAGGGCGATAGAAGTATATGACCCAACTATGCCCGCGCTATCAATGGTGTTGTAGACCCAGCTACCTCCAGCGTTGGTGGCATACTTGAGATCGTTGTTCGTGGAATCATAATAACTCATATGGACATTATCACTGGAATCGAGGGCTATGGAGGCGTGCGATCCAACGTCGCCTGGGTCATCTACAACCTGATAATTTTTTGTCTCATCGGCATTGGTTGCATATTTGAGATCAAGATTGGTTTGATCATAATAGCTGATGTGGACCTTGTCGTTGGAATCGAGGGCGAGAGAGGTATAGGTTCCGACGAATTCGCCATTGGTGTCAATCGTGATTAAGACCCAGCTGCCCCCGGCGTTGGTGGCATATCTGAGATCTCTCGCGCCATCAGCATTCCGCGTATAGTAGTAGCTGATGTGAGCCTTACCGTTCGAGTCGAGGGCTATGGAGGAGTCATCTACATAAGTTCCACTGAAATCCAAGAGACTTCCAACCCAGCTGCCCCCGGCGTTGGTGGTATACTCGAGGGCATTACCTACAGTATAGCTAATATGTGCCTTGTTATTGGAATCCAAGGAGAGAAAAGTCGATTGTATTTGTCCGGGTTCGTCTGCGGCGACGGAATATGCCCAAGTCCCTCCGGAGTTGGTGGCGTATTTGACATCGTCATTTGTGTCATCATAATAGCTGACGTGTACTTTGTCGTTCGAATCGAGGCAGAGAGAAGATAATCCGCCGACATTATTGGTGGTGTCAAGCGTTGAGTATGCCCAGGTCCCTCCTGAGTTGGTGGCGTATTTGAGATCGCCGTTATTCGAATCATAATAGCTGATGTGGACCTTGTCGTTGGAGTCGAGGGCGAGGGAGGTATCTCGTCCTACGTAGGCAGTAGCATCTATGGTGGAAAATGCCCAACTACCTCCTGCATTGGTGGCATACTTGAGATCTTGATTTGTTGCGTCGTAATAGCTGATATGAACCTTGTCGTTGGAGTCAAGGGCGATGGAAGTATACTGACCGACTGATCCCGCGCTATCAATAGTGGTGTAGACCCAACTACCTCCACCGTTGGTGGCATACTTGAGATCTTGATTTGTTGCGTCGTAATAGCTGATGTGGACAATGCCATAGGAGTCGAGGGCTATGGAGGTATACTGACCGACATTTCCATATGTGTCGAGAGATGAGATATTCCAATCGGATGATGTGGCAGAAACATTGGAAGCTAAGAATATCATAATGGCCATCAACAGGACCGCGAACGTCCAAAACGAAGTATTTGAGAAATGCCGTTTCATTTTTCCATAGCTATCGCTAATCGATTCGTCTTGATGCTTGACGATGGCGCTCCTTAATGGCGCTTTCCAGATGCTGCCCTTGAGAAGATGTTCGCTATGACTGCTCGAAAGGACGGCATTCCTCCCATCCTTGGTTCTCGCTGCTATGTATGCTTTCAGCCTATCGGCTCTTTTTGAACTCTCTCGGACTCCCCACATCTCCCTGCTCCATCCTCTTGCCTTCCCCTGTAGCAAAGGATATCCCTATGAGTGCCGGAAAAATAGCTCTCACATGCGCTATCTTCCCCACGACAAAGAATCCAATTGCGCTCAAAGGCAGATAAAGATTATTATTGATATTATTCATGTAATAAAATAAATAATGCTCTGACTTCATAATTTATCGACATTGATAATCATGTCCAGCTTCCTGTCATTATGTATTTTTCAGCGTTGACTAACGAGCCATACGAAACTTCGGAACATTCCTATGGTTATTGCATATGGAGCTACATCTTGGTCCGCGCAGTTCTGTTCGATTTTTCTTATTCTTTAATTCCGAAATTTATCGAACCAGTAATTATTATCTTCATTTTCTGACTGGATGAATGCTCTTCAACATATTCTCAACCTTGGTCTAGTCAAACACTATGAATTTTCGTACCCCATGCTTGGTAATATTCGTCCAGCTGATTGCCTTTAATTTATTTTACCGGGGTAACTTTCTGATTGGGCACCCCAATTACTTCTCTCCTATTCCCAATCAATTCAAATGCGCTAGAAGCTTTAGTGAATATCACGATAGCTTCCTTTCTGTCCCCATGGGCGAGCAACGCCTCCGCATACCATTTCAGCGACAGGGCTTTGAAGAGCTTGCCCCAGAGGCAGTAATCGAACATCCCAATCGCCTCCTCGTACTTCTCCTTCGCTGTGGCCCAGTCTCCTCTCGATTGGGCACCCTCCGCCTCGGCGATGCGGAGCATCCCGATGCCCGTGGCCTTCATGCTCCTATCGAACCTCTGGTCCATCTCCAGGGCGGAAGAGGCGAATTTGATGCCCTCCTCCTTCGCGCCCATACCGAAGCTGGCGTGGGTGAGCGCACCGATGTTAGCTGCAAGCAGATATCTCGAACCGCATCTCTCCGCGTACTCCCGTCCTTCAAGGGCAAACCTCAAAGCCATCGCGTCTTCTCCACGCATCATCTGCGCGATTGCCATGTAGAAATGAACCATGGCCAGCCCGGAATCCTCTCCTAGCTTCTTCGACATGTCTACATAGGTCTCGAAGCGCCGCATAGCCTCATCCAGCTCCCCACGATGCAGATGCACCATTCCCATATGGAAGTCGATCATGGATTTCGCCACAACGCTCTTGACCTGCCGGTTGAGCTCCTCTCCCTCCCTCAATGAATTGATGCCCTTCTCCATGTCCCCTGACGAGATGAAATAGCCTGAGTTCAGGGTTAGTTGGATCGCCATGTCCTGCCCTCCCCCCGCACGCCGGAATGCATCAACGGAGAGCAGTGCCTGCCGCTTGGCCTCCTCCCAATCCTGACCGAACATGGCTATGGCGGCCAGCAGGCTCCCGAGCGTCGCCTCGGTCTTGGCCTCGATCTCTGGTATGGCCCTGGCCTCAGCCGCTAGCTGCAGGCTCTTGCTCTTGTCCCCCCGCCCCAATCTCTGTGGAGCATAGCACATGGCAAGTTTGGCTAGAATTCTAGACCTCTGTGCCCCTGTCAGAGGGTTCAAGAGCGCTTTCTCGAAATTCTTGGCCGCGGACTCAGCATCACCGGATTCGCCTAAGACGTCGGCTAGGCCCTCCAAGGCCTCGATACGAGCAGGGATCTCCTCCGCGCCTCCAGTGTCCAGTTCCAAAGCCCTCTGGTAATGTTGAACCGCCTCGTGCAAGGCGAAGGCGTCACGGCAGAATTTGCCTGCACTTAATGAGTATTTGAAAGCCTTGGGTCCATCCTGTGAGGAATAGAAGTGCATCGCCAGCTCAGGGTATAGCGAGTCATTGGGCAACTGTCTCTCGATGAGATTTCCAACCAGCCTATGGATCTCCCTCCTGCGTAGATTGGAGATGCAATCGTACGTGAAGCGACGTACCTTTTCATGTGTGAAAGAGAACCCCAGCTCCACCTCCCTGACCAATTGGTGATCGGTCTCGAGATGCTCCAGATCCTCGAGGAGCAGGAGGTGATCCTTGTGCAATGCCTCGGCCAGCAACTCAGGGCCAAAGGTCATGCCTATGACGGAGGCATAGTCCAGAGCCTTCCTCTCCTGCTTGGAGGTCCTCTCAATCCTCCGGAGGATGACCTCCTTAACCGACGAAGGGATGATTTCCTTCATGTCTCCAGTGATATTAAATATCCCGTCCTTGATCGCGAAAGCCCCTGAACTTGCCAGCAACCTGACGGTCTCCACCGCGAACAGCGGGCTGCCACCACTCTCTTTGAATATACGCTCCAGCACCGCCCCATGCACTGGTTTCTCCAGCATCCCGGTGACTACCTGGTTGAGATGCCGTTCGCCTAAGGGCTTGAGGTTCAGCTCCTCCACCAGTCCCTCCCTCTTCATGATATGGATGCTCTCCAGGAAAGGGTGAATCCCCTTCTCCTTGTTCAGCACCTCCTCAGATCTGTAGGTCCCTAAGAGCAATACGCGAACGGTCTTGCAGTTGCGGGCTAAGAAATGCAGCATAGCGATGCTGTTTGAGTCTGCCCATTGGAGGTCGTCGAGGTGGACGATCAACGGTCTCTTCCCTGACTCGGATTTGAGCAGTTCAATGACCCGAAACAGCACATGCTCCCTACTGACCTCCTGACTGTCTGATGCACCCTTGTATTCAGTCAATAAGGCAGCTGTGGCCTTCATGGTTGACCCTACCAATGGTATGGCTTTCATGAACTCGGGCGTAGCCTTCTTCGCCGCTTTGGTTAGTCTGCCCTTCCGCCTCTTCTTGTCGGTTGCTTCTTGGAAAAGGTCATTCAATGCGTCAAGGAACACCATGTAAGGAATTTGGGCCGAGGGCAGACACCCGCCAATTAGCACCATAACGCCTTTTTCCTCGGCTCCGTTCTCGAACTCTTTCGCAAGCCTGGTCTTACCTATCCCTGCCTCCCCTGAGATCAGGACCAGTCCTCCGACCCCAGAGATGGTCCTATCAAGGATGGTGTTCAAATTCTCGAGTTCCTCTTCTCTCCCAACCAGCGGAGGCTCGGAAAGCATGTTCCCCAACTGCGCTCTAATGCTACGATGGCGAGATATAGGTTGCTATGAGCCGCCATCTCATTTGGTGGACTTTTTCATAATAAAGTCTTGAACGAGCTCGGCGACCTTCTTATCGTTGGCATAGGCCAGATGCAGCTCCTTGATACGCACCTTCTGCCTCTCTGCCTCATCCATTTTCCCGAGCCTGAGCAGGACGTCCATGTAACCCTGCCTCCACGTCCTCTCCAGGAATGCGAAGAATGGCTGTTGGGCGTCAAGACCGTCGAGACCTCGTGCGAAGGCCTCTGCGCTCGCACAAAAATCCCCCTTCGCCGAGAATAGCATCGCGAGACCGTTGTCAGAATATCGCCTCAATGCCGTGCCGAGGAAACCTTGGTAGGTGGCGCCGATGTCCATCACCGTCTTGATGTCCCCCTCCGCCTCCTTGATCCGGTCGAGCTTGAGTTCGCAGATGCTCTCGTAATGTATCAACAGCGCCGCATCGAACGTCCTCTCCACGGTCCTGGCATACTCCTGCCCCTCCAGGAAGTCCTTCAGGGCCTTGTCCATCATCCCCGCGTCCAAGTGCGCGCACCCCCTCCAAGTCATTATGTTGGACAATAGACGGAAGTTGCCGAGGGGACAGGCGATCTCCACAGCCTTGTCTAGGTCGGCCAGGCCTTCCTTCATCTCTCCTTTGAGCGCGCGTAACACCCCCTGGCACATCATGACCTGCGCGTCCGTGCGGTTGGAATCAATACCGGTGTTGATCTGCCTCAATTCATGCCAAGCATTCGCTGGCTCGGAACGTATCCGAGTCTGGAGCGTAGTCAGCACTTCAATAAACGTGACGTCGGCAAGCTTGGTCATTAGTCCCATCTTGGCGAACGAGCTCTTCGCCTCGGTGAAATGTTGTCTCATCCCTTCGAGGTCGCCGCTGAAGCGCGCTAGGTGCCCTCGCAAGACTTCGATCTCTGCCATTTCCACTGGCTCAGTTTCCACAACATCGTGAGCTAAATCCAGAAGGTGTTGCGCCTTGCTTCCGTCCCCCTTGCCCAGGGCGTTCGGAAGCCAGCACTCGGCTTGCTTGCGGTGAGATCCTGGCTTTGTCTCTCGGCTCGTGATAAGTCTACAGACATTCCTCGAAGAGGGCGTCCGCGCGCGTCTTATCCTTCGTGATGTAGCAGTCAGCCAGGCCCTCCAGCGCCCGCGGTCGTTCCTCGATTAAGGATGGCTCCTTACCCGAGAGCTCCACCGCCGATTCAAAGTAGGTCGAAGCCTCCGCCACTACTTGTCGGTCCAGGCAGAACTGCCCCGCCAGCAGGGAGAACTTTACCGCCTTGGGCGCGTCCCCGGCCATATGGAAGTGGCGGGCCAGGTCGGGATACAGGGACTCGTTGGGCAGCTTCTTCTCCAGCAGCTGCCCGAAGGCTCGATGCACCTCCTTCCGTCTCAGTTTAGAGATGCTGTCGTAGGTGACCCTTCTAACCTTCTCCTCCTCGAAGACGTAACCGCCTTCCACCTCCCTCACCAGTTGATGGTCCTCATGGAGATGCTCCAGGCTCTCCAGCAGCTCCAAGCGGTCCATCTTCAGCGCGTCCGCCAGCAGCTCGGGGTCAAAGTGCATGCCTATGACCGAGGCGTACTCCAGCGAGCGCCTCTCCTCCTTGGACAGCCGCTCGATCCTGCGCAGCACGACCTCCTTCACCGATGTCGGGATCTCCGTCTCCGCGGCGGAGACGCTCCAGCTCCCATCCTTGCAGGCCAGCGCGCCGCTACTCTCCATCTGGCGTACCGTCTCTACGGCGAAGAGGGGCTTGCCCCCGCTCTCCCGGTAGATACGGTTGACCACAACTGTGCTCACCGGCTTCTCCAGCATACCTGAGACCACCTGGCTGACCTCCCCTTCGGTCAAGGGGCTTGAGGGTGAGCTCGTCGCACAGGTTCTCGCGGCGCATGATCCTCAGGCTATCAAGGAACGGGTTCCCGCCTACCTTCCTGTCCAACAAGATGTCCTCCGGACGATAGATGCCCAGGACCAGAAGGCGCATGTCCTTGATGTTCCGCGCCAGGAAATGCAGCATGCCCACGCTCGCAGAGTCAGCCCACTGCAGGTCATCGATCTGCATGACGATCGGCCGCTTGGCGCACTCCTGCTGCAGCAGCTGCAGAGTGGCGAAGAGCATCTGCTTGTCGTCGCCCTCGCCGTCCTGTCCCAAGGCCTGGTACTCCTGGACCATGACCGCCGCGCCCTTGAGGATGTTGCCGACGATCGGGACCGCCTCGATCAGATCGGGCGCGGCCTTCTTCGCCGATTGGAAGAACTTGGACTTGGAGGTCTTATCTTCATGCTTCTCCTCAGCAAGCCCGTTCAAGGCCTCTAGGAAAGGCATGTAGTTGATGCGCGAGGAGGGGACGCAATTCCCGACCAGGACCTTGCATCCTTGCAAGCGTGGCCTTCTTCTCGAACTCGTGCGCCAGCCTCGATTTGCCTATGCCTCCTTCCCCGGAGATGAAGAAGACCTTTCCATGGCCGTCCAGCACCTGCTTCAGTACTGTGCTAAGACGAGCGAGCTCTTCGTCTCTCCCCACCAACGGAGGCTCGGAAAGCATACATTCCCCCTTTGATGGATTGACCTTGTGCGAATATATGCTTTCGTAGTAGGGCTTGAACAGACTTTAGGAGTCTTTGGGATAGGGATTCGTCGACGGACTCGTTACCGATATCGAAATAAACCCCACCTGCAAATTATCTTTACAATCGTTTCGAGCGTGGGGATATATTCGATTTGGAGGAGTTGAGGTATTGAACGAATGGGAACGCATTGAGAATGTCCTTGACCGAAAACCGGTCGACAGACCGCCGGTCATCTGCCCGATGCACGCTGCTACCATCGGCTTCATGAAAGCGGCGACGGCCTACTATCCTGAGGTCCAGGACGACCCGATCAAGATGGCGAGGCTTGCGATAACCGCCCATGACTTGGGAGGCTTCGAGAACGTCCGCGTGCCCTTCGATGAGAGCGTCGAGACCTCGGCCTTCGGGGTAGTGACCGGGCGCAAGGGCGCCCAGCGCTTGCCCTTGATATTGCAGCATAAGATCGCCCATCCAGGGGACGTGGACAAGCTCCAGATTCCAGACCCAAGGACCGAGGGCAAGGTACCGGTGGTCCTCGAGGCCGTGCGCATGCTCGAAGAGGAATGGGACGAGGTCGAGGAGGTCCCCATCTTCATTGGGATAACATCACCATTGATGCTGGCCATACAGCTGCGCGGGGACCATGAGGTCCTGTTGGACATGGAGAAGGACCCCCCGCTGCTCAAGAGCCTGCTCACACAAGACCACGGATTTCATTCTCGAGTATCTGAGAGAGGCGGTGGAGGCGGGCGTGGACCAGATCGTCATCGATGACTCGCTCTCCAACAGCGACTTCCTCACCATGAAGAACTTCCGGGAGTTCGCGGAGCCCTACGAGGACCGGATCGCGAACGAGATGAGGAGGCTCGACATCGAGTCGATCCTCCATGTCTGCGGAAGGGTCTCGGAGCAGCAGCTGGACCGGATGATCGAGATAGACGTCGACGCGCTGAGCATCGATGAGGAGGTGCCCATCTCCTTGGCCAAGCGCCTCGCCGCTAGAAGGCACATGGCGATCATCGGCAACGTGAGCCCGACCAAGGTACTGCTCATGGGCAGCACGCGCACGGTCGAAGAGGCCACGATCAGATGCATCGACGAGGGGGTGGACGCGGTCGCCCCGGGATGCAGCCTTGAGACGTATACCCCCATCGAGAACGTCCAGACCATGACCTTGACCGCCAAGCGCTATGGCGCCGAGAGGGCCGCGAAGGTGAGGCGATGAGCCCCAGCATCAAGACCGGGGTCATGGGCATCGTCGGATGCCAGGTACTGGAGGACGAGATCGCCTACGTCGTCTCCCATGATGAGGACATCAAGCGCGTGCTCATCATCGACGGCACCCAGGAGAGGACGATCGCCGACAAGATCCGGAAGATGGCACCGAGCAAGTTGGTCATGAGCTTCGGCGAGGAGTTCAACTTCAAGCAGTTCCAGATGTCACCGGAGCTGACGGTCATCCTTTGGCTCAAGCCCATCAGCCTGCACCAGAGCCCCCCCACGCTTCGCGAGGACGTGATGAAGGCCGTCAAGGCATTGGAGCCGCTGACCAAGTCGGTCATGCTGTTCTACGGCCAATGCGGCAGCGCCTTCCGGAACATGGAGATCATCACCAATGGCGTGCATGTGCCATTGACCATTCTCAAGGATGCGGACGGCTCGTTGATAGACGACTGCTTCGGGACCGCCCTGGGCGGGAAGGAGGAGTACCGCCTCTTCCTGGTCGGCCAGCCAGGCCCGTCCTATGTCATCAATTCTATGTGGGCGGCGAACTGGCGACACTTCATGTTCGAGACGCAGATGCTCCGCGACCCCAACGACCTGGAGGAGGCCAGGGAGATCTTCAAGTATATGGACTATAAGAGGGTGGTCGGGCTGAACACGGGCCTTGCGGACCAAGCGGTGTTCGAGCACCAGCTGGAAGAGTTCGGCCGCCTCTTCGAGCTCCAGCCAGAGAACCGAAGATGCACCTTGAGGATCGTCGAGAGCGCCTATCGAGAGGCAAAGCAGCACTTGATGGATTCCCCTTAAAAGGCCATGATGAAGACATCAGGCAAATTGTCGAGAAATGAAATGTGCCTGAGAAGCGGCCTTTGCCCCGCCCTCAGGCTGGTTTGTCCCCGTGTCCTCCCCCAAAGAGGTAGAACGACGATATCATTGCTCGATATATATTGATTCTGGACTATCCGATGCATCGTTTTCCATGTGCCAGTCTCATCAGCTTCACACTCCGTGCAACGGGTCCCCGTCGTGCGCCAATGGCCTCTCCGTCTCGTAGATCTTGCACGGCGGCGCGTCGACCTGGTCCTTGTAGTGCACCCACCACTTCATGCACAGCCACCTTTGCAGGGCGTTGACGTCGTCCACGGTCATGTGCGCGAACCTGCCCTGGAGCTTGAGGTAGTCGGTCACTGGCAGCATGGTCGTGGGCTTGTAGGTCAGGCTCGATTCACCGTTGACGGCCTCGAAGAGCGTCCACATGCCTGTCTCGACGGCGAGCTTAGCGATCTCCATGGTCCTCGAGGACTCCGACCTCCATCCCGGGACGCAGGGAGTGAGCACATGCAGGAAGCGGAATCCCTCCACGGCCTTCGCCTTCTCCACCTTGCGCACGAAGTCGTTGAAATGAGCTATCGACAGAGTGGCGAGATAGGGAATCTCGTGCGCCGCCACGATGTGGTCGACGTCCTTCTTGAAGCGCCTCTTGCCCTTGATGACCTTGCCGACGGGGGACGTGGTCGTCCACGCTCCGAACGGAGTTGCACCGGACATCTGGATGCCGGTGTTCATGTAAGCTTCGTTGTCTAGGCATACGTACAAAATGTCCTCGTTGCGATCCGCCGCGCCTGAAAGGGCCTGCAGCCCTATGTCGAACGTCCCCCCGTCCCCGGCCATGCCCACCACCACGGCCTTCTTGCCCCTGCGCCTCATGGCAGCTTTTATCCCCGTCGCCACGGCACCAGTGTTCTCGAAAGCGGTGAAGAAGTACGGCACATCGAATGCCGAGGTCGGGTACTGAGCCGCGAAGACCACCAGGCAGGACGCGGGGACGTAGACTATCGTCTCTGGACCAAGGATGCGCATGATGTTCTTGACGGCGATCGCCACCCCGCATCCGGGGCACGCGCCATGCCCCCAGAGGAAGTAGTCCTTGTTGGGCACGTCCCTCATCGTCAGCTTGGTGATGTCCCTCTCCTCGCTCATCTCTGCTCCCCCCTCAGGCCGTGCCAGAACACGTCCCTATCAAGAGCGCCGCCGGCGCTCCCCTCGATGATCGAGAATATCGAGCGCATGTCCTCCATGGTGAGGTCCCTGCCGCCCAGCCCCGCTATGTGGTCGGTGAGGGGGATGCCGCTCCCGTGGAGCGCGCCCCTGACCTCGGTGAAAACCGGCCCATAACGGTTCATGGCTATGGAACGGTCGAACACTCCCAGCGCCTTCAGGTGCCTGGTCGCCTCTCTCAGCTCTCTCTCAGGGAAAGGCCTCATGAAGCGGAGCTTGATCAGCCCGATCTTCTTTCCCTGCGCCCTGAGCTCGTCCACCGCCGCCCGGGCGGTCGTGGTCGCGGTGCCCAAGGTGATCAAGGCCAGCTCCGCGTCCTCCATCCTGTATGGTTCGAGCAAGCCTCCGTACGACCTCCCGAAGCTCTTCCCGAAATCCCGGTCCACGCTTCCGACGAGCTCGCGCGCCGAGTCCATGGCGAAGTCCAGCTGATAGCGCATCTCCATCACGTAGTCCGGGGGCACTATAGGATTGAAGACCTTCGGGGCGTCGGTGTCTAGCACGTTCATCGGCTTGAACCTGGGAAGGAACGAGTCCACCTCTTCTTGACTAGGGACCTCCACCCGTTCGACGGTGTGGGAGAGCACGAACCCGTCCAGGCACACCATCATCGGCAGCATGATCTGGACGTCCTCGGCGATGCGGTACGCCTGCAGGACCATGTCCAAGGCCTCCTGGTTGTCCTCGACGTAGCACTGCAGCCAGCCCGACTCGCGCTCGGGCATGGAATCGTTATGCTCGAGCCATATGCCCGCCGCGGCCCCGAGGGACCGATTCACGTTGACCATCACCACCGGCAACCGGTTCTGCGGCGCCGCATAGAGCATCTCGTGCATCAGCGCCAGGCCTTGCGATGCTGAGGCGGTGAAAGTGCGGACGCCGCCAGCGGACGCCCCGACGGCCACGCTCATCACCGAATGCTCGCTCTCGGCGGGGATGAACTCGGCGTCCATCTCCCCGTCGTTGATGAACTCGGAGATCAGTTCCATGATCAGGGTCTGAGGAGTGATCGGGAATGCCGGGATGACCTCCGCCCGGGCCAAGCGCACACCCCAGGCCACCGCGTGGTCGGCGGATATCACCTTGGTCACCATTCCTTCGCCCCCTTCTTCATCTCGATCGCGGAGGCGGGACAGATGTTGGCGCACACCCCGCATCCCTTGCAATAGCGGTAGTCCCAACGCATGTAGTCGTCCTCTTGGCGCTTGATCGTACCCTCAGGGCAGGCCCACCAGCAGCGCAAGCATCTCACGCACTTCTCCTTCTTGTACATCGGGCTCTGGATGCGCCACGTGCCCGTGAGATTCTGCCACGAGCTGCCCGGCCCCACGACCACCTCGCCCATGTTAGCCACAGGAAGAGCGGTGCCGAAGGGTATCTCCTCCCAAGGCGGAAGCCAGGCGGCCTTGTGCACCAGGGGGCGCTCCCCCTTGCAGCGGCCGTGCCTGGAAGCTTCGTAGGCGGCCTTGGCCGCCTCCGCGTTCAGCATTCCCGCCCTCTCGCCAAGCTTCTCGCCGAACTTGTCCTTGATGGCCTTGAGAATGTTGTCCAGAGTAACGATGTCGTCAGCCCTGGCGATGGCGCCGAGGATGGCGGTGTTCACGATCGGCGCCTTGAGCTTCTCGTAGGCGATGGTTGTTGCGTCCACGGTCACGCAATCCACGGAGATGCCGAGGTCGTACTCCTCTGGCGCAAGGTCGGTGTTGACCACTGCCTTGCCATCGGGCTTGAGCCCGTCGGCGATGGGCTCGATGTCCGGCAGGCCTGCGTCGAGGACCACCAGCATGTCTGGCTTGTAGATCTGGCTCTTGAGGCCGATGCGCTTCTCGTCGATGCGGGTGAAAGCCTTGACCGGGGCGCCTCGCCTCTCCGCCCCGAAGTAGGGGAAGGCCTGCGCGTGAAAACCTTGCAGGACCGCCGCCTCGGCAAGGGTCTGCGCCGCCATGACCGCCCCTTGACCCCCACGCCCATGGAACCTTACCTCGTACATGTGGCCACCAGCCCTACTCATATGTGGCGCGGGGGTTATTTAACCCTTCAAATCCCCTCGCAATGCATAGAAGCTTGCGCTCGCCAGCGGTCTAGTAAGGCAAAGATATTTTTACCACCGCCTCCAAATCCGATCTTCGGTCGATCACCATGAAGGTGGAGATCCGCTACCTGGTTGACAAGACGGACGGCGGCCCGAGCGAGTTCGAGTCCTACCTGAAGAACGTGGAAGAGATGGTAACGCCCGTCGGCGTCGAGAAGGTCGTAAAGGCCTGGCTCGAGGAGAGCATCAAGGGAAGGAACATCATCGTCTCCGATATCGAGATCCTGGTCAACAACGTGTTCTACGTCCTCGAGCGCGAAGAGGAGAATCGGCTCTTCCAGAGGATCGGGGCTGCTGCCGGCAAGTGATAATAAGAATTCAAGGAAGATGTTTAGACTAGGTCCAACCAGTGCTTGTACTTCGGGTCATGGCCTCGCGCCGCCTCGGCGAAGGCCTTCTGCAGCTTGAGCGTGATGGGCCCGGGCTTCCCCTGCCCAATGACCATGCCATCGATGGAGTGGATGGGCTGCACCTCTGCCGCCGTCCCGGTCATGAACACCTCGTCGGCGATGAAGAGCTCGCCACGGGTGATGTCGCGCTCGGTCACGGGCATTCCCAGGTCATCGGCGATGATCAGGACCGAGTCTCGGGTTATTCCTTCGAGTATGCCAGCGGAGATGGGCGTGGTGAAGATCTTTCCCTTCCGCACCATGAAGATGTTCTCGCCCGTGCCCTCGGCCACGTTGCCCTCGGAGTTGAGCATCAGCGCCTCGTCGGCGCCTTTGTTCACGGCCTCGAGGCGTGCCAGCACCGAGTTGACGTAATGTCCGCAGACCTTGGCGTTCAACGGTAGTGCGCGGCTCGAAGGCTTCTCCCAGGAGGAGGTGATGAGCTTGGCCCCTTTCTGCATCTGCTCCTCGCCCAAGTACACGCCCATGTACACGACCGCGATAGCGATGTTGGTCGGAAGCTTGATGGGATTCAGGCCATAGGTCCCGGTGCCATAGTATGCGATAGGGCGGATGTAGTCGACCTTGACGTCCTTGTTGGCGCGCACCGCCTCCCTGGTCGCCTCGCAGATCTCGTCCAGCGAGTATGGGATCTTGAGCGAGATTATCTTCGCCGAGTCCAGGAACCTCTGCATGTGCTCCTTGAGCCTGAAGATGGCCCTCCCTTTCTCCGTCTCATAGAGGCGTATGCCCTCGAAGACCCCTCCCCCGTAGTGGAGGCAATGGGTCATGATGTGGATGTTCGCCTTGTCGTAATCGACCAGCTTCCCGTCCATCCAGACCTTCTGCGTCGCCATGATGTTGCACTCCTCTTTCTTTGAAATTTTGGCCATTGAGATTAAGGTTTTTCCCTTAGAGAGCATTGACCGCCCGGATGAATATCTCCGGCTTGGAGGCCTCGATTATCTTGTCCACCTCGGCCAGTGTGCCGACGAGGCGAGCCTTCCCATGGGAGTTCTCCACCAACGCGTACGCCTCATGCCTGGTGGCATCGGCCACTTCCACCTGTACGATGTCATGCAGGCGCTTAAGGTCGGCGACCGCCACGTTGGCCATGGCCATGTCCTTCACCGTCAGCACGATCCTCGATTTACCAGCGATCTCGCATCGTCCCACAACGATGGTGTCCACGTTGATCCTCTTGCGCGTGAACACGCCCATCACCCTCTGCATGACACCGAACTCGTCGTTGACGACCATCGAAATGACTTCCATCAGCTCTCCCTCCGACGCCCTATTCGGATGGACCGGACCTCGAGCCCCGAGGCTTCGCCTGACCAAGAGGGAAGACGCGCCGCCAAGGCTCTCTGCCGATTCATCTCACAACGCTCCGAGGGGACTGCTTTCCGAGGAAAGTGTCCCCTGATCAAATAACCAAAACCTGCAAGCTAACAACGCCAGAAGATGCCTGGTAGGCTGCAGGGCTTGACATGGCATGGCGTATCTTCGCGAGCGTATTTATATGTTGTCAGATGACCTGATTGATGGCCAGATGCTCCTCAAGGGGCGGGGGCGTCGTACTTGGGCTTGAGCGGATCCATCTCCTCGATCTCTGCAAGGATGCGCTTGAGGAACAGTTTCGTGCGCTCATTGTTGGGCTTGACGAAGATCTCCTCGGGCGGGCCTTGTTCCACGATGAGCCCGTCATCCATGAAGAAAACCCAATCGGCCATATCGCGAGCGAAGCCCATCTCGTGAGTGACAACGACCATTGTCATGCCCTCGCTGGCAAGCCTCTTCATGACATCCAGGACCTCGCCGATCAGCTCGGGATCGAGGGCAGAGGTCGGCTCATCGAAGAGTATGACCTTGGGCTCCATGGCCAGGGCGCGGGCGATGGCCACGCGCTGCTGCTGACCCCCCGACAGCTGTCCAGGATAAGCGTCGGCCTTATCAGCCAGGCCAACCTTCTTCAGCGCCTCCATGGCCCTTTGATCGGCCATCTCGGCTGACATCTTCTTGACCTTCCTCAAGGCCAGGGAGACGTTCTTGCGCGCAGTAAGATGCATGAAGAGGTTGAAGCTCTGGAAGACCATGTTCATCTGGGCCCGGATGAGGTTGATGTCGATGCTCGGATCGGTTGTGTCGTAACCTTCGAAGTAGATTTTTCCCGAGGTGGGCTCGTTCAAGCGGTTCAAGCAACGCAACAACGTGCTCTTGCCGCTGCCGCTGGGGCCGATTATGGTGACCACGTTCTGCGGCATGATTTTGATGGAAATGCCCTTCAGGACCATGTGCTCCTCCTTGGTCTTCTTGTTCTTGAAGGCCTTGGTGAGGTTGACGGTCTCGATTATGGGTTTTACCATCTCAATCAACCCCTATCATGCCCGGAATCGCTTTCTTACGTTCAAGCTGCCTGAGGAGCCTGGACGTGGTATAGGTCATTATGAAATACATTATCGCGATGAAGATGAACACGACAAAGGGTTGGAATGTCCAGCCAATCACTATCCTGCCTCTTTGCGTCAGCTCCATTACGCCAATTACGCTTACCAACGAGGAATCCTTGATCATGGTGATGAACTCGTTGGTATATGCTGGAAGCGCGTTCCGCAAACCCTGGGGGATTATGACGTTGAAGAGCGTCTGATTATAGGACAGCCCCATGGCTCTGGATGCCTCCATCTGCCCTTTGGATATGGACTGCACCCCTCCCCTGAATATCTCGGCCTGATAGGCGGCGCTATTGAGGGACAATGCCAGGATGCCTGCGGGTATTGGATCAAAATGTATCCCGATGGATGGAAGACCGAAGAAGATGAGGAATATCTGGATCAGAAGAGGCGTCCCCCGGAACGCTTCCACGTAGCAGGTGGTGAATCCATGGATGAAGAAGTTGCTGGAGATCCGGCCCATGCCGACAAGTATGCCACCAACGAATCCGAGCGCTATCGCAATCCCGCTGATCACCACTGTTAGCACGGCACCAGCCATTAGGTACCAGAAATAGTCTGGAATGATAGCCCAATTCAGCTCCATGGTCGCCCTCCCCTGCTCTAATGTTCTAATAAAAAATTAATTTAAGGTGTTTCTCTTCAGATGCAGTCCCACTTCACCAATATCGCATCCAGGGACCCGTCTTCCTTCATCTCAGCCAATACGTTGTTGATGGCGTATTTGAGAGCTAGGTTACCCTGGGCTATCTCGATTCCGTATTCCTCGTTGGTGGTGATGATGACCGCCACGTGGAAGTCGTAATGCGTGTCCTTCTCGTAGTTACGAGCCACGGGGGTATCGCAGATCACGGCATCGACGGTCCCTTGGTCCAATGAGGCTATGGCACTGGGGATATCATTGTATTGGACGAAGTCCGCAGCGCTGACATTGCCTGTTTGTACCAGGTGCTCATCGACCCAAATGGCGCCGGTTGTAGCCATCTGGCATCCTATCTTCTTTCCATCGAGGTCGCCGATAGAGTTGATATCGCTGCCACTCTTGACCAAAATGGCCTGGTTCGACAAGTAATACGAATCAGAGAAGTCTACAGACTCAGCCCTATCGGGAGTGATCGTGATAGAGGAAATGGCAATGTCTGCTTGCCCTGCCTGGGCTGCGGCCAAGACCGCGTCCCAACCCATCGGCTTGATCACAAGCTCTACACCGAGTTCATCTGCGATCCTCTGGGCGATCTCGATATCCACTCCTTCGTACTGTTCTGTATCAGGATTGTATATCTCGAAAGGAGCCCAAGTGGTATCCGATGCCACGAAAAGCTTCCCACGCTCAAGGATCTTATCAAGGTCATCATTCGTTTCAGATGGCTTGGCGAGGGACGCTCCAATAACATAGCCGGCAACCAAGCCGACCACGAGCATGATCGCCACCAAGGCGTACATCATCGTATTGCCCCCTTTCTTCTTGCCATAGGGGTCCGACGACTCAGGCGGATTACCCGCGTTTCCCGACATGCTTCCAGAAAAAGGCATTAGCCGATTTAAACCTACTGGATTTCATTTACGATATCAGTTGAATTCATTACGATTCACGTATTTGGGTTTAAGTTCACATCCGAAGACCTATCGCTCCAAGATTGAGTGTGTCGATTTTAAGGAGCACGACCAAGCTCCTCCCAAATCACCACGAAGCGGTCAACGGCATCGCATTCTAAGCTCTCCCTCAGAGCAATGAGCAGATCTGCGGTGGCATCAGCGTCCTTTACGCTGTACCATGACTCCTTATCTTTCTTCTCTACCATCAGGACCTCCCGCCTCACCATGCGGCCCAGATGATAGGAGAGGGTCGATTTGGCGCATGCCATCTCTTGCAGAAGCTGAGCGAATGTGGAAGGTCCGTTAATCAGGATGTGGATCAGTATCTTGCGAGGAGCTGGCTGCATCAACACCGAGATGGTTCTTCGGTCGCGGAGGTGGAACCGATCGGCGGCGAAGTAGCGCTTGCGATAGCCGTCGTCCTCAGCCCTTAGGATATGCCTTCGCTCCATGTAGTCCAGATGGTAGGAGAGGACGCCCACCTGAAGGCTGAGCTCGCGCTCCATCTCCCGAAGATACGCACCAGGATGCTTGGACACGTACTGGTATATCTTGCGCCGGTTCTCCAGGTTGAGGGCTTCGTCCATCACCTTTCATCTCTTGAGTATGGCCAGGTACAACAGCACTAATACCACCAGCTGGAGCAGGACCAGCCACGCGCTCATCTCGAACTCGGCCCAGCCCAAGAAGCTGGAAAGGAGGACCAGAAAGGCGACCACGGTTATGGCCAGGAATGCCGAGGCGACCATGATCATCCTCGGCTCCTTCGTCCTTCTAGCGGCGGCCAAGGAGACGATCAACAGGATGAGGGCGAAGCCAGCGAAGCAGGCGCGCAGGAACAGGTCGAGGGCGGTGGGATTCACGATGGAAGATTCCCTGTTATCGCTCTTAAAGGATGCCTTGCTGCCACAGCAAAGCCGGGTTCGAAGGTAGTTCTCCTGCCCGGTTCGAGACTTGCACCACTCGGTTCGAGACTTGCACCATAAAGCGCAATTATCCGTTCCATCGGTAGCATCGTCGAGGGGCGCAAGCAAATGAACAAAGGAATTTCTATCAAGGTTTTCGCAATCGCTATCGGCATTGGCCTTCTCTCCTTCCTGCCATCCATGGCATTGGCGGACGGGGACGGCAATGGCGGATCGAACGATGGAAGGCAAGGGAACGGTAACGCCTTCGGCCATGACCAGCAATGGAAGGACAAGTCCGGTTCGGATAATGGCAACAATGGGAATGATATTGATAATGACGTGAGCCAGAAGGGTGTGGAAAAAGGCTATAAAAAGCAGCTCTTCGGGCATTTTAATATGACGGATGGAGTCGTGGACGGTAAGTTCATCACGTTCGCCTTCGACGAAGGCTCGGGCAATGTGAGCGACTATGCTCTTAGAAACGGCTCGGGACAGGTCACCTTCTTCGACTCCATCCAAATCCTGGGGTTCTCGCCCTCGAACATAAGCCAACACGGCTCGGTGATGTTGGTGATGAACTCGTCGGTCCAGGTGATCATCCATGACAACCCGACGGGCATGTTCCATGTCGTCTCGAACGAGACGAACACCACCATCTCGTTCCTCCTAGCGCCGGGAATGAGCGCGCTCCCCCTCTCACCATCGGTATGGGAGTGGCGCGAGGCAGAGCGCAACGGCACTGAGGTGGACGACCTTAATATAATGCCAGAGGAACCGGATGAGGATCTAGGCATTGCGGTGGCGATCTTTGGCAACGGGGCCTATGGCGTGATCGCAACGGACGATGGCAACATCACCATCGACGAGTCGGAGAATGGCACATTCGTCAACGTGACCGTCTCCTTTGACCATGCCATGTTCCGGGCGAAGCCGGTTTTCTCGCACCACCACATGAACCAGAACGCCATCCTCCAGGCGATTTCCGAAGGTCGTGTGGCCGGTGAGCTCTCGATGGTGCTGGTGGATGGAGTGGCCACCTATGACACCATGGAGTACCGCGACCAGTTCCGCATCCACCTGATGAGCGCGGAGCGCGACCGCATCCAACTCCAAGTGGAGGACCAAGAGCACCGTGGAAAGGTGGTAATACTCAACGTAGATGAGGACGCCTTCAACAGCCAGAAGGGAGAGCTGAGACTCGAGCTCGATGGTGTGGCCATCAGGTCCACGACGAACCCTCTTGAGGTACTCTATGAGGACGGGACCGAGGCCTCTGACGCCGTGTATTGCGTAATCGAGTCCGATGGCGTCAGCCAGTTCCTCGTCTACGTGCCCAGCTTCTCCGTACACCAGCTGACCCTGACCAGCCTAGGGCCGATGGACGCTCTGTTTAGCGTGATGGGCGTCGTGGCCATAGTCGGGGCGTTGGCGATCGTGGCGATCGCTGGAATCCTGGTGCTAAGGCGCAAACGCTGATTCATTCCCCCGTTTGGGCGGTCCCCCCGCCCCTTTTTTTTCTATGAAAAGTAGAAATAACGCTGCTACGAATCAAGTGCGAATGCCACAGAGCGATGCCTGGATGCTAGCACAGAGGATCATGCGCCCGGAGAGGCGGACCTATCTCCTGGTGCTCTTCTGGGCCTTGCTCTACGGTGCTCTGATCGCAGTTGATGTCCTCTGGGGCAGGGGCGTGATCGATTCCACGGTCGGCCCGGCCGTGGACATCTCCTACTACCGCTACCGCACCCAAGGGATACTCGACGGCCTTTGGCTGTACCGCGACATACCTTGCGAAAGCCCCCCTCTTATCGTCTACCTCATGATCCCGGCGCAGCTGGCGAACGGCGGAAACCTGGCTTACCAGATATGGTTCTCCATTTTCGTCCTGCTCAGCACCTTGACGCTATACTGGGGCCTGAGGCGCTTCGACGACAAGCTGGCATTCTTCGCCGCCCTCATGTTCATATTCGTGCCCGTGGGGGCCGTGGAGACGGTCCTAGGCATACAGGACGAATCGATCGCGATCTGGATATTCATGCTCTCCATCGTCCTGGCGGCGATGAGCAAGTGGAGGTCCAGCGTCCTGGTCATGGCCATCGGCGCCTGGACCAAGGTCATCAACGTCGTCCTCTACCCATTCATTTGGCGAGACGTCACGGACAAGCACGAGAGGCTTGTGCACCTGGGAATCATAGTGGCGGTGAGCCTGTTCGTCGCCCTGCCCTACTTGATCGTCTGCCCGATCGAATTTCTCAAGTTCCCTCTCTACTACTTCCTCAGCTCGGACCCCAATGTAGGGCCAACGGGGGGGACCAGCATCTGGGACTTCCTGGAGATGGGCGGGTTGGTGCTGCCTAGCTGGTTCTTCCTCGTCCTCACCATCTCCGCCGTGGTCGGCGCTTACATATTAGCATTCCGCAGAAGGATGACCTTGCTCGAGGGTTTGCTGGTGGTCCTGACCGCCTTCGTCGTCGTGTACTCGCGTACAGCTGCCGGCTACTTCATGCTCCCAATAGCCCTCCTGCTCATCTGGGGTGCGGAGGACAGGTGGATCTCGCTCAGGTGCATGCTCCTATACTTCCCTTTGATCGCCAGCGCGTTCTTCAGCGGGAGCACTCCGTCGGGCGTGCCATACTTGGACGCTAGCTGGGGCTGGATGGCCGGGGCATTGCTGCAGTTGATCGCCCTGGTGATGCTCTTCGACGCCACACGACTCGCCCTGAGGAAGAAGAATTTCGTGGACCGGGCGATCGCCAAACAGAGGACCGGGAGTGGAATAAGATGAGGATACTGGTCGTCTCCAAGTTCTATCCCCCGGTCATCGGCGGCGTCGAGATCACGGTCAAGGAGCTCTGCGAGCAGTTCGCCAAGCGGGGCCACGACGTCACCGCCGCCGTCATGACCAAGGGCGCCCTCCTCGAGGAGCGGATCAACGGCGTCAGGGTGTTGCGCTTCCCTCTGGACAGGATGTTCCGCGGGAGCTTGAACCGAGGGGTCGCCTCGTTCATGAGGAGGGAGCTGGACGAGGGCCATTACGACATCGTCCACATCCACAACTTCCACATCCTGCTGTCCTTCCAGTCGGCATTGATGTGCTCCCTGCGCTCCATGCCCTACGTCTTCAGCCCTCATTACCATGGCAAGGGGCACACCCCCGTCCGCGACATGTTCTTCCAGCTGTACAAGATGGTGGGAGTCATCGGGCTGCACAGGGCTGAGGTCATAACCTGCGCCTCGGAGCACGAGAGGAGGAAGCTCCTGAAGGACTTCCCCGAGCTGGAGGGGAGGGCTGTCGTCATCTCCCCGGGCATAGCTCCGAGGAAGGTGGTCCAGAGGGTAAGGGAGCCGGACTCGTTGCTCTATGTGGGAAGGCTCATGGGATACAAAGGCCTGGACCACACGCTCCAGGCCATGAAGGTGCTGCGGGACCGCAACCGCAGGGTCCGTCTGAGGGTGGTGGGGACCGGCCCGGCCGAGAAGGGGCTGCGCAAGCTCGTCTCCGAGCTCGACCTGGAGGACCAGGTCGCGTTCCTTGGCGAGCTGGGCGAGGACGCCCTTGCAGATGAATATGCCAGGGCCTCATGCCTGGTCCTGCTCTCCTCGGCCGAAGCCTACGGCCTGGTGGTGGCCGAGGCCTTGGCCAGCGGAACTCCTTGCATCGTGGCCAATTCTGCGGCGTTGACGGAGTTCACCTCCGAGCCCGGGTGCATCGGGGTGATCTGGCCTCCCAAGCCTGAAGAGGTCGCGGATGTCGTCGAGGAAATCCTTGACGAGGGAGCGCGCTTGACGGTCGGACCCTTCAGCCAGAAGATCTCATATTGGCCCGAGGTCGCCTCCAGGTATCTTGAGCTCTATGAGCGCGTCCTCGATAGCCGCCGATCATCCTAGCGCCCTTCCCATACGGAAGGAGAGCTCCTTGACCATGGCATACGTGAGGTAGCGGTTCCTCGCCGCCCTTTTAAAGAGCTCGAATGCAGATTCGGGGGGGCTGGCCTCCGTCTCTAAGGATAGAGCGTCCACAACCCTCGCGCTCTTGCCTTGGCGATAGGCGTGGCGCATCAGGCCCCTCCAGCTGCTCTCCTCAATATGCATTACGCCCTTTGAAAGGAGATTCACCTTGCTCGAGTGCGCGCGGGCTTTGGCATAGAGCACGCGATCGTCGAAGGCGAAGACCTTGCCCAGTATTTCCTTGGGCAGGTCGTTGATGGCGCCTTCGAGGAGGTGCCGCCGATAGAGCCGAGGGTAGCAATGGGGTGGGAGTTCGCCTCGGCCGCTGGAACGCTGCAGGGCCGCCCTCTGCCTGGAAATGGAATTCTGCAGGAACCCATGTGGCCGATATGAGGACTCTTCCAGGGCCAGCATGTCCAGGCTTTCAATCGCGGCGATCGCCCTTTGGACGGTATCGTCGAATAGTACCTGATCAGCATCTAGGAGCAGCACCAGCTCGCCCTTGCTTCTCAGAAGGCCCTCATATCTCGCCCCCAGGGGCCGACCGGGATAGTCGACGATGGTTGCACCTGCCTCTAGGGCGGCCTCCCTGGTACCATCCCTGGATCCGGAATCGACCACGATCACCTCCGTATTGTCGTAGCTCTGGGCGTTGATCGAGCGAAGGCAGATGGGCAGGGTCCCGCCCTCATTGAGCGTCGGGATGATGACCGATACCAGCGCCGGGCTTCTCAGCACGCCCCGGTTATCATCAGGCCAGGACTTAATCCCTACCTACTGCCTCTTTCCCCCGAGCTCGGTGCGGACGTACCTCCACATCTTCCTCACGCTGAAAAGGTCCATCAGGAAATCGATGTCCGCCCGGGTCAGTTCCTTGACGAAGTAGAGGATCCCCTCGAAGGTGAGGTAGGCCAATAAGGCGTAGAGCACCACCCCGAGCATCTCGTGGCCAGCCCCGAATATCTCGTGCAAAGGAAGCAGAATGGAAGTGATGGCTAGGATCAAGCCAGTGGTGATCGCGGCAAGAGCATGAAGGAACATATGCGGATTGGGCTTGGTCCCGGTCAGCTTCCAGACCGCGAACCTGGTGACGATGGTGGTGATTATCGCGGTTATGGCAGCCGCCACCGCCGCCCCGACGAAGGACATGTTGCCGGCCGGGTGGCCGAGTATCTCAGGCGGAATGAGATAAAGCATCAACCCGAGGAAGATCGCGAAATCCAGGAAGGCTATCTTGGCCGATAGCTTGGGCTTATTGAGCCCTAGGATCTGAGAGAGGTAGACCTGGTTCAGCACCACGAACAGGGTCGCTACGGACAGGTATCTCAACGGCTCGCCCGCCGAGGAGAAGGTCGGGCCGAAGAAGAAGATGCAGACCTCCATCGGGAAGAGGACGAGCACGATGATGATGGGCACGATGAGCATGGAAATATACTTCTCCACCTCCCTGGATACTCTTCTGACCTCGACGTAGTTGCCTCTCGAGCAGGAAGAGGAGAAGGCGGGGAAGGCGTTGAGGGAGACGGCGAGGCCCACCGCGCCCAACGCGCAAAGGAGGTATTTCGCGGAAGCATAGTAGGCGACGCCGGTCGTGTCCCCGATGGCGCCGATGAGAAGCTTATCGATGTTGTTAGACACCGTCTCGATGACGGCGATCGGGGCCATGGGCAAGGCGAATGCCAGATAGGAACGGTAGAGCGTGGGCTTCTTCCAGGGGATGCGCTCGCGCCTCAGCAGGTAGAGGCCGAATATCAGGACCAGGCTGCTCCCCACGATGTACGTCATCGCCAACTGGTAGATGCTGCCCTGCGATAGGGCGATTATCGCGATGAGCGGTATGCGCACCATCGGGTCCAGGAGGTTGACGAGATAGGCCTTGGACATCTCCATCCGGGCATTGAAGGTCAGAATGGCGATGCTCACCAGGTCGTACATCACCTGATAGAGGAGGAAGATCTCGATCAGCGACTTGGCCTCTGGACTCAGGTAGTTCCCTAGGACCTCGGTCCAAAGGAACACGCTCGCCAATACGATGGCGGCCATCGAGAAGGTGAGGACAAGCTTGAGGACGACGAAGGTGGACACACAATCGCTCAGGTCCTTGCCCTCGGACACGCGCTTGATGTGTGCGCCATTGAAACCCAGATTAGCCAGGCAGTCGAAGATGGCCACGAAGGAGAGGGCGAACGTTATGGTCCCATACACCTCCGGCGGGTAGAGCCGGGTGAGGAAGAGCATCCCCACTAGCTGAAATAACAGATTCACCGCCAAGGTGGAGAATACCAATAGGGATTTGCGCCCAATCATGGTCCAGTGTGGAAGAATACGTTCCGTAATTAAAACCTCTTACATCCAGCAGGTTTTTCGTCTCTTGCTAGGGGTGGAGCAGTGATGACGACAGAGTAAATACGGCTGAAATGATACGGTGCTTAGATGACCGAGGCCAAACCCCTGATAAGGAGCAAGGCGCCCTTGCGCATCTCCTTCGCCGGAGGCGGAACTGACGTCCCACCCTATAGCGAGGAACGCGGAGGGATCGTGCTCTCGGCCACCATCGACATGCACGCCTACTGTACCATAGCCCCGCGCCAGGACCGCGAGATGCGCGTCCGCTCCCTGGACTTCGCCAAGGACGAGAGCTGGTCGGCGACCGGGGCCATGCTTCGGTACGACGGCAACCTGGATCTGATCAAGGCCGTGCTCAACCATTTCGAGGTCAAGAACGGCTTCGATATGTTCCTCCACAGCGACGCGCCCCCGGGCTCGGGTCTGGGAGGATCCTCGACGGTCATGGTCTCCCTTATCGGCGCGGTCTCCGAGTGGCTCTCGGTGCCCATGTCCCAATACGATGTGGCTAAGCTGGCCTACATCCTGGAGAGGGAGGAGCTCGGCTTCCCCGGTGGCAGACAGGACCATTATTCCGCCACATTCGGGGGCTTCAACCTGCTGGAGTTCAGGAAGGAGGACACGCTAGTGACCCCGTTGCGGATAAAGGCGGACGTGCTCAACGAGCTCCACTACCACCTTCTCCTCTGTTATACTGGCAAGACCCGCGATTCCGGCGGGATCATCGAATCCCAGCGGTCGGGGGTGAGGGAGGGGCAGAGGCAAGTCATCGAAGCCCTTGACAACGCGAAGAGGCTCGCCCTCGAGACCAAGGACGCCCTGATGCGGGGCGAGATCCGCAGGATCGGGGAGCTGCTGCACGAGTCCTGGGAGCAGAAGAAGCGCTTCACCAGCCACATCACCAACCCTCACATCGATAAGATTTACTCCACTGCAAGGGAGAACGGCGCCATCGGCGGGAAGATATCAGGCGCGGGAGGAGGGGGCTACATGTTCTTCATCTGCGACTATGAGCGGAAGCACCTTGTGGCCGACAGCCTGGTGAAGCTTGGGGTGACGGTGCAGAACTTCTCCTTCGAGAAGAACGGTCTGCAGACCTGGAGATACAAGGCATGAGCGAGCTTGTGCGCAGGGAGCTTAGGGAAAGCGCGGCGATCATCGCGTCCGTCGATGACGACCAGGTGCTGCTAGTTGCCGAAACCTTGGTGAAAGTTTTCAAAGCCAAGCGCAAGGTCGTGCTCTTCGGTAACGGGGGGAGCGCGGCCGATGCCCAGCACATCGCCGCCGAATTCTCCGGACGCTATATGATGGAGAGGGCGCCCTTGAACGCCATCGCTCTGACGAACCTCTCCAGCATAACCGCCATCGGCAACGACTACTCCTACGAGACGGTGTTCGAGCGCCAGGTCGAAGGCCATGTCCGGGAAGGGGACGCGGTCATCGGCATCTCCACCTCCGGCAACTCGAAGAACGTCCTCCGCGCCGTGGCCAAGGCCAAGGAGCTGGGGGCGGTGACCATCGGGTTCTCTGGCTCGGCCGGAATGCTGAAGGACGCGGTGGACGTGGCGCTGGTCATCGGCTCCAGGAGCACGCCGCGGATACAGGAGGGGTACATGGCCGCTGCCCACATCATCTGCGGGCTGGTGGAGAAGGCGGTCTTCGGGCGCAGGGCGGTGTTCGTCGATCGCGACGACACCATAGCCAAGGACGTCCCCTATTGCCCTTCGCCAGATGAGCTCGTGCTCTTTGGAGGCGTTGGAGGATCGATCAAGCGCCTGAACGACGCTGGCTTCCTGGTTATCGTGGTCACGAACCAGTCAGGGGTGGGGCGCGGCTATTTCACGGAATCCAAGCTCTCAGAGATCCACGACAAGATGCGCTCGGACCTGGCCCGCGACGGCGCCAAGCTGGACGCCATCTACTTCTGCCCTCATCTCCCTGAGGAGGGATGCGAGTGCCGCAAGCCCAACATCGGCATGGTGCTCCAGGCGATGATGGACTTCGACATCGACCTCTCCACGTCCTTCGTGGTCGGGGACAGCGAGCGGGAAATGGAGCTCGCTCGGAGGATAGGGGCCAAGGGCATCCAGGTGAGCCCAGGCTTCGATTTCAATCAAGCTGTCGACCGGATCCTTAATGAGAGGTAGGCTCACGACCTGCCCAGGTCCTTGGTGGACTTGACCTGCTGCCAGACCGACTTGTCGCCCTTGTCCAATGCCACGTAGAGCGTGGCATATGCCCGGGAATAGGCCTCCAGCAACATGGCGGTCAATGCCTTCCTCATGCCCCCCTTGTTCTCCTTTAGGAACGAGATGTATGCCTGGAACAACAGCCGGGAGTCCCAGGTCGGGATGTCATAGTCGAAGAGGCGCTTCATGTACTTCTCCCCGATGTTCACGCGGGTGCGCTGCTTCACGAAGTCCTCCAGGTTCTCGGGGCCTTTGTTGTAGACGATGGCCTGGGAGGCGTAGACGGTGCTCAGCCCTTTCCTCTCAAGCTCCATGCGGATGATGTCCTCGTCGGACTGCGTGCTGGTAGGGAGCCTCTTATCCAAGCGGCGGAAGGCCATTAGCTCCCCGACCTTGGGATAGATCATCGCCACGCGGTGGTGCATGTCCCAGAGCATGTTGACTGCGAAACCTACCATCGTATCCTTACCATTCACTGGGACCGGATGGCCGCCGACCACTCCTACCTCCTCGTCCTTGAAAGGCTCGAGGAGGGCCTGGAGCGACCCTGGCTCGAGACGGTTATCGGCATTGGCCAGCACCAGGATATCACCTTTCGCAACAGACATGAACAAGTTGATGGCCGAGTTCTTCCCTTCGCGCCTTTCCTGCCTCATCAACCGAACCCGTCTGTCGCTGGATTCGAACCCTCTTACGACCTCGTCGGTGTTGTCGGTACTGCCGCTCGAGATGGCGATGACCTCGAGGAGCTCGAAACCCTTCAGTTCCTGGCTTATGAGGGAGGCCAAGCAAGGGCCGATGTTCTTGCCCTCGTTATAAGCGCAAACCCCCACGGACACGGCATACATGGTCTAGGTCCCAATTCGCTCAGCGTTATATAAGCTAGCATCCGGCAGGCGCCTGAATACGCGCTGCTAACGCCTTGTGGCTGGCTCGGAGGGATGTTTTTATTTCAACAATCTTATGAAATAGTAAGGGATTTATACTCCTATTCCATTGTTTCGAAGGATATGGGAGAGGCGCAGGGAGGGGTAGACTACGGTCTTTTCACCGTCGTCATCCCCACTTTGAACGAGGTGGGCAACGTCAGGGCCATGATCGAGGAGCTATTCCATGCTTATCCTGGCGTTCGGATCACGGTGGTGGATGATGGCTCTAAGGATGGTACGGCCGAGTCGGTCCTTTCGCTGCAGAAGAACCTCCTCGGACTGAAGCTCATCCAAAGAGACCCTAAGGAGAAGGGGCTCACTGGCGCCGTGGTGGAAGGTATCAAGTCCGTTGAGACTTTGGGGTTCGTGGTCATGGACTGCGACTTCCAACACCCTCCGTCCAAGGCCCAGGACCTGATGGCCGAGGTGCAGAATGGGGCAGATATGGTGGTGGCGGTTCGCGAGAACATGGAGCCCCTGAGCTTCACCCGGAGGTTAGGGTCTGGCGGGGCGCATCGACTCGCCTCCGCCTACCTTTGGTTCGTCAGGAGGCCCACCACCACGGACACCATGAGCGGCTTCTTCGCCATGAGGACACAGCTTGCCAAGAATATCATCGCCAAGAACGAGGACAAGTTCGAGAAGAGGGGATTCAAGGTCCTCTTTGACATGTTGAGGTTCGCGCCCCGCGAGACCGAGGTCATCGAATCATCCTTTGAGTTCGGGGACAGGGCGAGCGGGCAGTCGAAGTTGAGCTCCGATGTCGCCCTTTCGGTGCTGAGGCAATGTGGATTGGGAGGGAAGGTCGCTAGTGGCACGCTGCATTTCTTCCTCATCAACAAGGCTGGAAGGGCGGTCGGCTTCATTCTACTAGCAGCCATCTTCGTATTCGTCATCTCCTTTGCCGCGTAATGATGATTATCGTATCCGAATTTCGAATTCCAACATAATGAAGATTTATTAGCGCGCTTAATCGCTAAGTAGAATCGAAATCATTTTCTACAAAGGCGTTCCAATTAGAGCTTGATGTCGACCAAGCAGTTCGAGGTTTCTATATTGGACAAGCCTGGCGAGGTCGCCAGGGTTGCTGAGGTGCTGGCCAAGAACGCTGTGAACATCCGTGGGATCTCCACGGACCTGGGGAGGAGTTCGCCGGTGATCCACATCATCACCGACGATGAGGCGAGCGCGCGCCGTGTCCTGAAGGCGGGCGGATTCGCCTATGTGGAGCGCGAGATCCTGGTTATCTCCATGTCGGACAAGCCCGGGGAGCTAGCTAAGGTCACGAGGAAGCTCGCCAAGGCGGGCATAAACATCGAGAGCATGTTCATACTGGGCGGTAAAGCCTCCGAGGTGCAGGTCGCCGTCGGGGTCGATCAGAGGGAACGGGCGCATGACCTGCTCTTAAAGTGAGGCGCTAGGCCTCCTTCTTCCTTTTTCCGTTGCTCTCCTGGAACGAGACCAGGACGATGGCGGAGACGATAAGGGCGCCGCCAATGGCCGTCAGAGCGTTGGGCACCTCGCCCAGGATCAGGTAGGCGAAGATCATGGCGAACACGATCTCCAACAGCAATATGATGGAGGAGTCGGTGGCGCCCTTGCCCTTGAGCCCAGCGATATAGAGCATGAAGGCACCGCCGGTGCAGATGAGGGCTACATACATGGCTGCCAGAAGTCCATTGGTGGGGAGGGCGTAGCTCTCGGTGAACAGCAGGGCGATGGGCAGGCTGGCGATAAGAGTGGTGACCACGACCGAGCTGGTCATCATCAGCACATCTGGATACTTGTTGACAGCCTTCTTCTGGTAGACGATGTAGAAGGCCCAGACCACGCCCGCCGAAAGGACGAGGAGGTTGCCGGTCAGGCTGCCGTCCGTCAGCCCATTAAGATTCCCTCCGGTGGTGACGAAGAACACCCCGAACAGTCCGATCAGGAGACCGAATATGGTGAACTTGGTGATCTTCTCCTTGAGGATGAGCGCGGCGAGTATGGCCACGAAAACCACGTTGATATCGATCAATAATACGGCGTTGGTGGCGGTGGTGCTGGTCATGCCCGCGTTCTGCAGGAAGAGACCGATGGCGTTCAGTCCACCCACCAGCCACAGGATCTTGTCCTTGAAGATGGACAGGTCGAAGTCGGTGAAAAGGTAGGCCACTAGGACCAGCACAGGGGCGGCAATGAGCCAGCGCAGCAGGGCGAAAAGGAAGGGGTCGACCTCTCCCACTCCGATCTTGGAGGCGACGAAGCTCGTGCCCCAAAGGAAGCTGGAGAGAATGAGGAATGCCTCGAACTTATCCACCCGGAAGCGCATCGCGCCCGAAACCATTTACCAATATTTGAGCGCGCGCCCTAACCTTCTAGTGTTTTGCCCTCTAGCCTGGCCGGGCCTTTGACATTGACGTTGTCGCCGAGCACGCAGTCCTTGAGGGTGACGCCTTCCCCGATGAGGCAGTTGTCGCCAACGATGCTCCCCTCAAGGCAGGCTCCCTTCTGGACCAGGCAGGATGTAAGGACCAGGGAATCGACCACCTTGACCCCTCCTTCGACGATGCTGCCCTGGCCGACGCAGGAATTTTGCACGAGGGAGCCCTCTCCGAGGCGGACCTCATCACCTATGTAGACAGGACCGATGAGCTTCGCGCCGCTCGCGGAGAAGTCGCCCCCGACGACCTTCCCCCGGATCTCGACGCCGGGGACATGGCGCTCGATCCCTTTGCGCTCGGCCATGCCCTGGTTAGCCCTGAGCAGGTCCACCGGGCGTCCGACATCGTGCCACATGCCCCGGAGGCGCGATCCGAAGAGAGGCTTGCCCTCCTCCATCAGCTTGGGGAATAGGTTCTTGGAGAAGTCGAACTTCGTGTCCTCGGGGACATAATGGAAGACGTCCCGCTGGAGCACGTACACGCCAGCGTTGATCAGGTTGGAGAAGACCTCCTCGGTCTTGGGCTTCTCCTTGAAGCGCGAGATCCGCCCATCGTCCTCGAGGCCAACTATCCCGAACTGCTCGGGCCTTTCGACCTCGGTCAAGGCGATGGTGGCCTCCGCCCTGGTGGCCTTGTGGAAGCGTATCAGGTGCTCAAAATCTATGTCCATCAATACGTCTCCCATGGCCACGACGAAGGTCTCGGGCAGCTTGCTCTCCAGTAGCTTGACGGCCCCGGCGGTCCCGGCAGGCTCCTCCTCGAAAGCGAACACGATCTCCAGGCCGAACCTCTTGCCGTCGCCTATCGCCTTCACAACCTCCATCGATTTGAAGCCACATGCCAGGTAGACCTTTCGTATCCCGGCGACGCTCAAGGCCCTCAAGGTGTACTCCACGCAAGGCCTGCCCAGGATCGGCAGCAATGGCTTGGGGCGATTGTTGGTCAGGGGACGCAGGCGTGTTCCCTCGCCTCCCACTAGGACTACCGCATCGGTGACGCCGTGGTTAATTGCCCTCACCTCGACGTTAGACCGCACGCCCCCCTCGATATATAAAATTAGAGCGACCAGTATCGATGAGGAGCATCAAGCCCAGAGCCTGGCCACGTTGTCCCCTCTCCCCGCGCCGATCAACCGGGAGACTGGCTCGCACTTCCCCCTGAGGAGGAAGAGCACTGGTCGATATCCCTCGTCGGATAGGGACTCGAAGTTGGCCATCCCCTTGGACACGATCAAATCGGCATCCTCCAGCTCCTTTCTCAATCTCTGACCGACCTTCGTCGCGTCGATGCCGACGGCAAAGGAATCCGTGGACAGGAGCTCATCGAAACATTCGTCCAGACGAGCGCGTATCGCGTCCTCCATCGTGACGTCCGTCAATATCGGCTCTCCCTTGACCACACCGATCACCTTCGGTCCGAGGCGCTTGATCTCCTCGACCAGCAATCGGTCCAGCACTGATTCTCCGCAGTTGTCCAGGAGATAGAGGACCTTGCCTCCTTTTCGCATCAGCTTCCGGGCCTGGGCAAGATCGTTTATGCGCAGCCCCTCCCCCACCAGCTTGTCGAAGCCCCTCACCAGCTCCTCCGGCCTCTCGAACCCGACGTCGATGCCGAAGTCCAGGACGTTGCCGGCAATGGCCACCCTCGCCGCCATCTCTAGACGGTCCTCGGCCTCCGCGACCATCCTTTCGGCTAAGGGGAAGACCAGTTCGGCGGCCTGGTCGCTCCTGCGCTTCAGGTCGGCGTAAGGGTCCTTGGACCCACTGATGGCGTACGCCCTCTCATGAACCAATGTCGCCAGCTTGGCCGAGTTCATTCCCTTGGGGAAACCGGAAGAGAGCACGTGCAGGCTCTCGGCCATCGCCTCCTCTGCCCTCTCGGGGGCGACCAGCTGTACCTCGTATAGGACACGGTTCAATAGGCAAGGGACGCACTCCGAGGCGAACTGCATGCGGCAGCGAAGAGCATCGTCGCCTATAATGCTTCGGGGGGGTGCTCGTGGAAGCTTGATGGCCGGCCCGTTTCAAGTCTCATTCTTTGTTGGCCTCACCAAAGATTTATACCAAGTCCAGACGTTTTTCGAGCCGAGGGGGCCATGTCGCAAGGGGTCACGCTGCGGGTCGTGCGGGCGCAGCATCAATCTGAGGTCGGCCTAGGAAGGGCGAGGGTCGACACCAAGACTCGGAAGGAGCTTGGGGTCGAGGTCGGGGACGTGATGGAGATCGTGGGCAAGAGGAACACCGCGGCCAAGGTCTTCCGCGCCCCTCAGGAGGACGAGAACCTGGGCATCATCCGCATCGACGGAATGATCCGCTCCAACGCCGGCGTGTCCATTGGCGAAAAGGTGGTGGTCATGAAGGCCGACCCCCAGCCGGCGCAGAAGATCACCGTGGCACCGAAGATCCTCCCCCAGGGCAAGAACATCCGCTTCGGTACAGGGGTGGAGGACCTGGTCAAGAAAGGGCTCAACAACCGACCCCTGGTCCGGGGCGATGAGATCATCATCCCCAACATCGCCCTCATGGGCAATTTCATTCCATTCGTGGTGGTTCAAACTACTCCCAACGGTGTCGTGGTGGTCGGGGACCACACCGAGCTCGTGGTCAAGACGGAGGTGATCGAGCAGAAGGCCTCCGTGGCGCCTTCCGTCACGTATGATGACGTGGGGGGCTTGGAGGAGGAGTTGCAGCGCGTGCGCGAGATGATCGAGCTGCCCCTGAAGCATCCCGAGCTCTTCGAGAGGCTGGGCATCGATCCTCCCAAGGGCGTCCTGCTATACGGACCTCCTGGAACTGGCAAGACCTTGATCGCCAAGGCGGTGGCCAACGAGGCGGGCGCTGCCTTCTTCTCCATCCAGGGTCCGGAGATCATCTCCAAGTACTATGGCCAGAGCGAGGAGAAGCTGCGCGAGAAGTTCGATGAGGCGGAGAAGAACGCTCCCAGCATCGTCTTCATTGACGAGCTGGACTCCATTGCGCCCAAGCGCGAGGAGGTTCACGGTGAGGTGGAGAGAAGGGTCGTGGCTCAGCTCCTTACGCTCATGGACGGCATGGGGGGCAGGGGCCAGGTCATAGTCATCGGCGCTACCAACCGCGAGGACGCCATCGACCCGGCCCTTAGAAGGCCAGGTCGCTTCGACCGCGAGATCGAGGTCGGCGTGCCCACCAAGGAGGGGCGCAAGGAGATCCTGGAGATACACACCCGCGGCATGCCCATGGGCGAGGACGTCTCGCTCGACTACTTCGCCAGCATGACGCACGGTTTCGTCGGCGCTGACCTGATGGCCTTGGCCCGGGAGGCGGCGATGAAGTGCCTGTCGCGCTTCGTGCCCGAGCTCGATCTGGGCAAGCCCATACCCGTCGAGATGCTGGAGCGGATCAAGGTCACGTACGACGACTTCATGGACGCGCTAAAGGAGCTGGAGCCGAGCGCCATGCGCGAGGTCCTGGTCGAGGTGCCGAAGGTTACGTGGGACGACGTCGGCGGCCTGGAGGACGTCAAGCGCCAGCTGCGCGAGATGATAGAGATGCCCCTGGAGAACCCGGCAGCGTTCAAGCGCATGGGCATCCGCCCGGCCAAGGGCGTGCTCCTCTACGGACCCCCCGGTACCGGAAAGACCCTCCTGGCGAAGGCCGTGGCCAACGAGTCCAATGCCAATTTCATACCGATCAAGGGCCCGGAGATCATGAGCAAGTGGGTCGGGGAATCGGAGAAGGCGGTGCGCCAGGCCTTCAAGAAGGCCAAGCAGGTCGCCCCCTCGGTGCTGTTCCTGGACGAGATCGATGCCATCGCCCCTAGGAGAGGCAGCGCCAGCGATACCAATGTGACGGAGAGGGTCGTCAACCAGCTATTGACCTCGATGGACGGGATGGAGAGCTTGGAGAAGATCACTGTCATCGCCGCCACGAACCGACCCGACATAATCGACCCCGCGCTGCTCAGGCCCGGCCGTTTCGACCGTTTGCTGCTCATACCAATCCCTGACGAGAAGGCGCGCCTGGCGATCCTCAGCGTCCATACCAAGGGGATGCCGATACGGAACGTGGACGTCAACATCCTGGCCGACAAGACGGAGGGGTTCGTCGGCGCGGACCTGGAGAACCTTTGCCGCGAGGCGGCGATGATCGCCCTGCGCGAGGACAAGGACGCGGAGATCGTGGAGATGAAGCATTTCGAGGCCGCTCTGAAGATCATCAAGCCCTCGGTAGACAAGGATGTGATGAAGCAGTACGAGAACATCGGGAAGGCCTTGGAGAAGGTGCGCCTGAGCGGAGATGAATTGGGCATCTATCGTTGATGTGGAGATCGCCCTGGACCTCCAGCCTTGTCCAGAAGAGCCTAAATGAAGAATTCACTTGGACTTGATCTGCTCAACATTGCTGGATTTGGTAAGCACCTGGAATTTGGAAAGCCCCTTGGGCACGAGCACCTTCTCTACGTTCTGAATCCTTTCCACATGGGCTTTGAAGACGTTCCAGTCCACATCATCCTCGAACTCGAGGACCTCGATGCCCGAGAAGATTATCGGTCCATCGATCGACTCTAGGTCACTTCGCGACACCGACAAATGCTCCAGGTTCTCTAGGTGGTAGCTTGGTGCCTGCGCCGCCTTTACCAGGTCATTCATCGCCTTGGTGGCCAGCTCCCCGATGGGTATGCCTCGTTTCTTGGCCTCGGCCGCAAAGCGCGAATAGACGTCGTCATCGATGCCACGGATTGTCACGTCGGTCATGGCAAATTCCTCCGATCCCTCAGTTGCGATAGTTGAGGCTGACATCAGGTAATGGCCCCCCTGCTATTATTATTGTGATGGATGGTCTGGCAGCATGGGAAGATGAATGGTATGGGATCCGATACGACGGGGGACCTCCCCTGAACGCGCTCAAAGTGCACCACCGCGCCACCTAAGGTTGGTTGAGTCGTAGGGCACCCTGGATTCCAGACCATCCAATCTCTTTACCACTCGCCCCCGCTCTTGGCTGCCCCCTGCAGGCTTCTCTTTTCTTGCCCAGCCCGTGGAGAGGATGCGTTTTAGCCAAGCTACAAAGGGCATTGTCTGGCTGTTCACCTTCTTGTTTTGCATATTTGTCATATTAAGCACCAATTGCACCATAATCACCATTATATTACATATATTTTACCATTCATTTCCCCAAAACATCAGCTTCAGCGCTTGAATTCGCGAACGCCCGCATGCTCAGAACCAGTTGGGAAATCTTCTAATACAGACAAATCATTCATAGCCCCAGTAATCCTGACATGCTGGGAGGGACGCATCGATGAGGAAGTTCATTACTGAGTTGAAGGGCAAGACGGTCATGACTAACGACGGGCAGATCCTGGGTATGATCGAGAACTTCGTCATAGAGAAGGCCACGGGCGAGATCCAGCACGTTCTGGTGGTCCCGGCCGAGGAAATCGAAACCCGCCTGTTCAAGACGGACTCCCAAGGAAGGCTCATCCTCCCGTTCAGCGAGATGAACGCGGTCCGGGACGTAGTCGTGATGAACGTCGTCCACTAAAGAGGCGTTTTTTCTCATTCGCCCTTCAAAGCAGCCTTGACTCTGGCCTTGTTGTACTGCGCATCCCTGAATTCGGGGGACCAGGCCACTGCCTGCTCGTATAGCTCCACCGCGCGCGAGAGCTCCTTCCTCCTCTCCGCCACCATCCCTAGCGCGTTGTAGGATTCGGCGCTCGATTCCAGTCGCATGGCGGAATTAAACGATTCCTCCGCGCCGTCAAGGTCGTTGGAGCCGAGCTGGCACATCCCCATGTGCAGGAGGAAGATCGGCCTCCGGTCCAGGAGGATCGCCTCCTTGAGGCAGCGCTCCGCCTCCTCGTAGCCTCCTTGGAGGTAGTGCACGCATCCCAGGTTGTTCCAGGCGTCCGCATACCTCGGCTCGGCATCGATGGCCTTGTGAAGGGCCTCCTCCGCCTCCTCCAGGCGCCCGGAGAACCTCAGAGCGACCGCCAGGTCGTTCAACGTCTGCGGGGAGCCGCCCAGATCCTCGCTGAGCTTCAGCAGCATGTCCACCGACTCGGAGTGCTCGCGCTTGCACATCAACGACAGGGCTCGGATGCGGTCCTGCAGCAGGTCCGATCCCTCAGGAAGGTCGAGCAAAGACAAGGCCTCGTTCTGCCTTCCCAGCTGCACCTCGATGACCGCGACGCGCTTCCTCGCCTCCGGGTCCTCCAGGAAAGGCTTGAGCAGGCGCGCCCCCTCCTCCTTCCTGCCCAGGCGATACACGACCGCCTCCAGCTCCAAGGCCAGGTCCTCGTCCTGGGGGAAGTCCTTCAGCCCTTTGCTCAGCACGGCGACCGCCTCCTCCATCCTCCCCATCTCGAGGAGTATGGATGACTTGCGCAGCACCCCGGCCGGGGTGCGCTCGAAGCTCAGCGCCTTCTCCGCCTCCCGAAGGGCCTCCTCCTGCCTGCCGATGGCCTGGAGAAGCAGCGCTGAGTGCAGGTACTTCTGAGCCAGCCCCTCCTCCTTGGGAAGGCTGATCTCGAGAGCTGGCTCCAGAGCCGCCATGGCCTCCTGCGCCCCTTCCTTCTCATGGGTGGCGATCTCCTGCCCCCGGTCCAGCCTCTCGGCGACGGAGAAGCTCTCCTCCGCCTCCGCCAGCATCCCCGCGGCCTTCTGGGCCTGCCCCAGCCTCAGCCAGAGGTCGGCCCGCTTCCGGTCCGCCGCCACCGCCTCCTTCCAGGCGTCCACCGACTCCGCCACCCGGCCTAGGTCCACCAGCAAGGTGGCCTTGTTGACCTGCGCCTCGATGTTGTCCGGGTCCAGGGAGGCCACGGTGTCGAAGGCGTCCAGGGCCTCTTCGTTCCTTCCTAGGGCGCGCAGCACCAGGCCGCGGTTGTTCAGACCCTGCGGGTCGTTCGGATAAAGCCGCAGGAGATCGTCGAAGACCTTCAGCGCCTCCTCCTTCTTACCCAAGGAGAAGAGGGTGGCGCCCTTGTTCAGCAGGGCTGGGTACATCCGCCTCGCATAGCGGAGCGCTTGGTCGTAAGCCCCGACCTCCTCCTCGAAGCGGCTCATCTGGTGCAGGACGATCCCGGCCATGTACCAGGTGGTCGGATCGCCCGGCCTGATCTTGAGCGCCTGGCCGAGGGCTTCGAGCGCCTCCTCGTTCTCTCCCAGGTAGAAGTGCGCGCTGGCCTTCATCCTCCAGGCCAGGTCATGCTCCTTCTTGATGGACAGCGCCAGATCCAGATTCTTCAGAGCCTCGCGATGCTCGGAGCGCTTGATCTGCTCCTCTGCCTCCTGCAGGAGCGAGTCGAAAGGCATGGTGGAGGGGAGCACTCGGCTGCCTTCCTTCTTGAGGAGCACGCGGTCCGCGTCCTTGGTGAGCATGCTGGAGAGATCGAAGCGCTTGATGAGCGTGATGAGCTTGGCCCGGTCCGCCACCGACACCTCGTCTTTCAGGGCGGCGTCCAGGACCTCCTGGTCCATGTCGTTGGCCACTATCAGCACCGGAGACCTCCTCTCGGCCAAGGCCCTCTCCTTGGCGACCTGGACCCCTTCGAGGGAGGCATGCTCCGGCTTCCTCGAGGCCATGATCAGGTATTTCGTCCCCTCCCTCTCCCCTTCTAGGAAGGCGACGTCGTCCATGACCGCGCCTCCCGTGACCTTGAGCCCCATCTTCTCCAGGAGCGCCTTCGTGAACCTCTTGTAGGGCTCGGAGGCCATCTCCTTAAGGTTGCGGATGAGGCGCGAGTCCAAGCGGGCCTCGAGGTCCTCGTCCATCATCTCCTGGCCTCCTCCATATGACGCTTTATCCTAATGAGATGAGGTGTAAAGAGCTCCTCTGGTATGTGCGCTACCTCCTCCTTGCACTCGTCCCCTCTTCCAGCCTCGGTGAGGATCATCGCTCGTTTGATGACGTAGTTCACGGTCTCCCTGTCCACGCGATAGGCGCGCAGGTCGTCCAGGATGCGGAGGGCGTCGTCGGTCCTTCCTATCCAGGCGTAGAGCATGGCCTGGTTGGACTGCGCCACCTTCCACAAGGGCCGGTACTCCTTGGCGCGGGAGTAGAGGGCGAGCGCCACGGTCGAGCTCTCCATGATGAAAGAGGATTGCCAAGCCTTGTCTACCGGCAATCTGGCGGCGGCGAGCACCAGGAGCGCGTGCAGGTTACCCATGCGCACGCTCGCCCTGGCCCAGATCTCGCTCTTGACCTCGATGGCCTTGACCTCCTGCACCATGCGCCAGAGGAAGGCGCGCCTGGGCACCCTCTCGTCCCCCCAGACGTGCAATGATATCCCCGCCGAGGCCAAGTACTCCTCGACGAGGCCCTGCAATTGGACATGTTCGCCGCGTTCCATGAGAGAACGGAGGCGGATCGCTGGCTCCACCCCTTCGCCGAACTCCAGGTCCGAGGAGGGCACTGGCCCGATGCGCAGGACCGCGCTTCCCACCTGCTGCAGCCTCATGTCCGCGGCTGGGTCCTGCATCCTCTTGGTGATCGACGTGGGGTCCAATATGCCATCGAGGCAGATCTTGCACATCAGGACCCCGGGTTCGGTCTCCACGCCACAGGATACGCAGGCCATGTCGTCAGCAGTGATGATGCGTAGGCCAGTTTATGAAATTAGTGTGCGCGTCCCACCATCAGAGAGAGGCTCCCTATCCGATCCTCATAACGTTCGAGGATATGCCCTCCCAGCAGGCCAGGCGGCTCGATCTAGCGCTATCAATTTTGATTCCTGCCTAGGTGGTTAAATAACCTCCTATTCCGAAACGTACATTGATAATAATCTCGGAGGAAGCGATTATGTTCGAGATCAGTTCAGCAGAAGAACCTCAGCCCCGGTTGGAGATAAAAGAGGTAAAGCCCGAGGATTCGGCGAAGCTCGCCTCGAGCAAGAAGGTGAAGTCCAAGTCCAAGGTCAGGACCTTCACCGACCTGCAAAGGCTGGTCTCGGAGTGGAGGCCTAGCAACCCCAAGGCTCCGAGGAGGATGCTCAGCAGCGAGATCATGCATATGCTGGAGCACAACAGCTATTCGTACATCAAGGCCTGCATACCATCGATAATCGTTGATGGCCTATACCCCATCGATCTGATGCATTATCGCTCTGAGCAGGACATCTATGAGTTCATCACCCGGATGATGTGGATGCACCAGGAATATGGCAAGGCGCTGGGCATAATGATTGGCGCCGATGATGATGGCGTGGCGGCGCAGATAGACGACGCCTGCGGCAGCCTACTGCCCTCGGACCGGGACTGCGTGGTCATACTTCTCTAGTCGCCGAAGGCTAGAACCGCTTGGCCATGTAAACCCCTTCCTTTTCATAGCCCAGGGACGAGTAATAGCGCCTGACCCCCACCCCGCTGGTGACCTGGATGGCGCGGTAGCCTTCCCTTTCTGCGACCCTCTCCGCCTCTGACATCAGCTCCTTGCCGAAGCCCCGGTGCTGCCATTCCTGGCCCTTGGTGCCGAGCTTGGCCATCTGGCCGAAGACCTTGAGCTCGCGGATGTGCGCGACCCCTTCACTGGACGGAAGGCGCAGGCGGGCATAGCCCACCAGCCCATGCCCCGCCTCAACGTCCTCGGAGATGAAGAGCTCCCTTCCGCCCGATGCCTGGTATTCTAAGAAATTGAGCGAGACCTGCTCGGGCGTTGCGACCGCGATCCGGTTGAGGCCGACCTCGCGGCAGCGGATGCACCTGCATCTCGTCCCCTCGTCGCGCATCTCCGCCCGGATAAGCTCGCGCAGGTGGCCCTTGCACACCCCTGCCTCGATGAGGTCTACCGGTATGTCCCTCTGGATCCGCTGGATCCGGACGTACTCGGGGGCGAGCGCCTTCATCCTGGCGATGACCTCCACCGCCTGATGAGTGTTGTAGGGCGAATACTCGCCCGACCTCCATTTCTCGTAAAGGGGAGTGCCCTTGACCACGAGGGTGGGATAGATCTTGAGCATGTCCGGGCGGAAGCGCTCGTCATCGAACATGGTGCGGAAAGAAGCGACGTCCTTCTCCGGTGATGAGCCCGGAAGCCCAGGCATGATGTGGTAGCAGACCTTGAGGCCCTTCTCCTTGGCCACGCGCGTGGCCTGAGCGACCTCCTTGACCCCGTGCCCCCGGTTGACGGAGCGGAGTATTTCGTCGTCCAATATCTGGACTCCGAACTCGACTCGGGTCGTCCCGAGGGACATGCAGCGGTCCGCCATCCCATCATCGAATGAGTCTGGACGAGTCTCCACGGTCATGCCGATGCAGCGGTGCTCCGCGCCCTCGTTGATGTGCTGCGCATCCTCTAGACCCCCGCTCTCGCGCGAGTTCATGGCATCGAAGCATCCTCTCACGAATCCGATCTGATAATCCCAGAGCCTAGAAGTGAAGGTGCCGCCCATGATGATGAGGTCGATCTTGTCCGTGGAATGACCGATGGCCTCGAGCTGCTCGACGCGCGCCCTCACCTGCCGGTAGGGGTCGAACTCGTTGTAGGAGGCGCGCCTAGCAGCGGGCTCCTTCCCAGTGTAGGACTGCGGCGAGTTGTTCTCCACGCCACCTGGGCAATAAGAGCATCGGCCGTGAGGGCAGGGCGCGGGCGAGGTCATCACCGCCACCACCGCGACGCCTGAGAGCGTGCGCACGTCCTTGCGCCTGAGGACCGCCTTGACCAAGGGGAGCATCTCCTCGTCCGCCCGGGCCAGGGTCTCGGAGTTCGGAGGGACGGTGGATAGACCGAGCTCTCGGCAAAGCTCTATCTTCCTCCTTTGCAGGGAGGCCTTGTCCGTTACTTCGCCCTCGGCGATGGCCTTGAGCAGGCGCTCGTGATAGTCCACGTCCTTGTCCATGCACTGCTTCCTTAAGAGCGTGGCGGCACCGCGTTCGTCCTCAATCCAACCAACGCCTCTCGTTGGCCATGCTGAAGAACGCACCGACCAGAAGGAATATGCCGATCACCAAGGCTGCGAGGAAGGCCACTGGATGCACAAAGAGAAACAGGGCAATCGAGGCGAGGAAGAAGATAGCTGCTAGAAGGAGATAGGTCCTGCTGGAAATTTGCACCCTCGACCGCGTCCCCTTCACTTCCTCTGGCATCCTTGATCACTAGCTCAACCGAAGTAGACCTTGACCTCTTCCTTCTCCTCGACCTTCTCCTCAGGCTTGAAGCTGATGATATCTATCACCAGCACGGTCAGGCATGGGATGAGGCGCACCATTCCCTGCTCGCCCTCCTTCTCCGGGTCGAGGTGCATGCTCAGCGCTGAATCGTGACCGAAAGAGGTGTAGCCCTTGAAGACCCCGACCGTGGTCATGGGGGTGTCCCCGCTTCCTTTGCTTATGATGCGATATCGGGAGCCCCTGGTGAGGCCGATGATCTCCTCACCGGTCTTGCCGCTCGGCTTGCTCGGCGCCATCACCTGTCCCCCGTGAGGCTCTGCAAATGGTCGATCGTCTTCCTGTAGGAGTCCATGGCCATCTCCACGTTAGCCTCGGTGAAGTTCCAGGCCTTGGATATGTCCCCGTACCGGATGCGGTATCCTTTCTTGCGATCCCCTCCCTTCTCGACGTCCACTTCCTCGAGGATATCGATGGCCTTGAGCTTGTTCAAGTGGCGGTAGATGGTGGGTTTGGTGGTCTTCAGCTTGGCGGCGAGGTCCTCGACGGTCCAGGCACGCTTCATGTTCTTGATCAGGCACTCCGTGAACATGCGGTATGGCACGCTGTCCTGTACGTCCTTGGCCTCTGTCTTTGGGTCGTACCCTTTTGGAAGGTACCCTATCATCTGCAGGAATTGCAGGGAGACATCATCGATGTCGTCCAGCGGTGTGAGCGGTGTGTTGCTCACTACCTGAAGTTCGAACATATTATCGGTGGGCTTGATGATTTTTAAGCATAGATTATATTTTCTCTCGCTCCCAGCTAGAATTATTCTTGTTCCAAGGGATTGGGGGGGTGGCCAATTAGTATCTAACTAAAATTTTTTTTTGATTGTGGCATAAGTGCAAGGAATCATAAAAATTTGTACATATAGGACATATATTGCCCCTTCTTAGAGAAGTGATTTATATTATGTTAGGCTTCGAGTTAACAAGGTGAATGCCCGTGGAGAAAAAGACCATCCAATTATTAGCAATAGCTGTGGTCGCGATTGTCATAATCGCTGCTGTAGCCATCATCTTCTGGCCGCCGCCGGACGATGGCGAGCAGAAGATCATTTATTGGACCCCGGTTCCGCCTAAGGACCAACAAGCCTCTTTCGTTTCCGGAGCCATTGATGGAGGAGTCAGCTGGGAGCCATATTGCTCAGATTCCATCCTAGCTGGAGATGCTCATGTCCTGAAATGGTCTGGAGAAATCTGGCCGAACCACCCCTGCTGTGTGCTCGCGGTAAAATCTTCTTACCTCAGCTCCAACCCTGACCTGGTCGCTAGGATCACGAGAGCGCATATTGAGGCAGACCTGTGGTTAGTGGACGCCCTTGCTCATCCCGATGGAGCCAACTATACCCTACTCTTGGATATGGGCGCTACATTCAGCGCTCGTTCCACTGAGGTGGTCGCGGCATCCCTTGAGCACATTAAATATTCATACGAGCTCACCTCGGAGGTCCAGGACGGCTTTGCGGATTTCACTGAAATGTTCATAGATCTGAACCAGACCAGCCTGGGGGATAACTATGATTCAGTGGACGACTTCGTCTCAGACTTCGTGGACACGTCAATGGTCACCGCTGCCCTTGCGGTGCAACCTTCAGAGACCATCCTGGGCACAGTGAACCTGGGCTTTCTAGCAGGTGACCTGCATCAATTCGCCCGCGTGATCGCCATGAACGCCACGGTCGGTGGTGGCCAGACTCTCTTTGAGAAGTTCGGCGTGGGTGTTGTCGCGACGAACCCCGCTGGCTATGCCAACGGTGGTTTTGTCATGGACGCTTTTGCCGCCGGTGTAATTGATGTTGGATACCTGGGAGCGCCCCCGGCCATCCTAAAGATGCTCAACGTTGGCACGGACATCAAGGTCGTTGCCTTGGCCAACAGCGAGGGATCGGCCATCCTGGCGGTTGAAGGAATCGACAGCTTCAACGAACTGGAAAATAAGACCGTGGCCACACCGGGCCCGTCCTCGATACAGCACCTACTGCTACTCGTCTACGCGGAGCAACAGGGATTCACCATGAAGCTAAAGGGCACCTGAGCGCTCTTTGCTTCCAAACCTTTTTATCACCTAAATTTGGTAAGGTGCAATATGTCTGGAACATACTCTTCGAAGAACCAATCCATGGACAAGAAGGCGGTTTTTCGGAGAAGGCTCCAGAATATCTTCATCGTCGGTGTATCCTTAACAGTCTTCGTTGCGATATGGTGGGGGCTATCCATTCTTCTCGACCTGCAATATCTTCCTCCGCCTGACGTAGTCTTCACCGCGTTCATAAATTCCTTCACCACTCCAGACCCCAACATTGGCACAACAATGGACGAAAACATCGTGGCCAGTGCAGTGCGATTCCTAGAGGGCTTTTTCTTGGCATTCATAATCGCCTTGCCTTTGGGTCTGCTCATGGGGTTCCTACCCTGGGTAGATACGTTCTCCCGGCCGATCGTCGAAATATTGCGCCCCATTCCACCGATAGCCTGGGTCCCGTTCTTCTTCGTGGCTTTCGGCGCGTTATGGAACCCGGTACTGACCGTTTTCATCGGCGTCTTCTTTCCCTTGCTCACGAACGTCATCCTCGGTGTGAGGAGCGTTGATGAATCGCTCTTGGACGCTGCGCGCACCCAGGGGGCAGGAAGAATTGTACTTTTCAGTAAGGTGATACTTCCTTTCAGCATTCCTTACCTAATGACAGGTATCACCATCGGCATGGGGGTCGGATGGATGTGCATCGTGGCCGCTGAGTGGTTTGGGGCGATCGGCGGCGGAGTCGGTTACTACATTCTGGTCCAAGAGCAGGTCGGAAAATACCCCTATATGTTCGCCGGGATGATCGTCGTGGCCATTCTTGGGCTTTTAACGGTGAGCCTGAGTGGTTATCTGGAGAAGATCATTCGCAGAAGGATGGGGATGCTATGATCCTGAGCATCCGCGACCTGAGGAAGGCGTTCCCCAAGAAGGACGGGGAGATGGTCGCCATCGACAATTTCAACCTCGAGGTCAAGGAGGGCGAGTTCATCTGCATCCTAGGTCCGTCCGGCTGCGGCAAGACCACTCTCCTGCGAATCGTGGCCGGACTGGAGACCGCCACGTCCGGTGTCATGCTCCTCAATGACAAGCCCATAGTCGGGCCGGGAATCCGATCGGGGTATGGTTTTCCAAGAGTTCGCGCTCTTCCCTTGGAGGACGGTGCGCAAGAACGTTGAGTTCGGCCTGGAGATCGAAGAGGATCCCTGTGAACAAGAGAACGGAGCTCTCCCAGAAATACATCGACTTGGTCGGTCTAAAGGGATTCGAGAGCTACCACCCCCATCAACTTTCCGGTGGGATGAAGCAACGGGTGGGAATCGCTAGGGCATTGGCCAACGAACCCATGCTGCTCCTCATGGACGAGCCGTTCGGCGCTTTGGATGCCCAGACCAGGAACCTTATGCAGAAGGAACTCTTGCGCATCTGGCAGGAGACAAAGAAGACGGTCCTATTCATCACCCATTCGGTTGATGAGGCATGCTACCTGGCAGATCGCATCGTGGTCATGACCACCCGGCCCGGTACCATCAAAGAGACCTTCGATGTCAAGATGACCAGGCCACGGGACCGCGCCAGTTTGGAGTTCGCTCAGCTAAGGAAGACGATATTGGCGGAGCTGGAGCGCGAAGTGATCTCCGCACCAGCCAACAACTCCAGCCCAGAGACAAAGATCTAAAGCGCCTTCTTAGCCGCTACTTCTATCGCCCGCAGGACCGAGTCCCGGGGTATGACCACGGATACCGGCACGGTAAGGATCTTCTCCACGGTGGGGGCGACTATGGGGGCGCAGACGACCGCCAGCGCTCCGTCCCTCTCGGCCATCACCGCCGCGATTATGGCATCCTCCATGGTCTGCGCCGGGTACTCTTTGACCTTGATGTTCTTGTCCCCGACCTGGACGATGCGCTCCTCGATCTTGTTCAGGACGCCCCTAGAGGCGATGACCGCGATGAAAGGCCCGGAAGGCTGCTTCTCCAGAGTCCTGACGGCACGAAGCACGCTTCGGACCGTCCTCAGGTTCGGCTCGCGCTTCTCTTGCATGATCTTGTAGATGGTGGAGGGCGAGAGCCCGGTCCTGACGCAGAAGTCGTTCACGCTCATATTCAGGTCCTCGTCCAGTATCTTCTTGAGGGAGTTCTTGAACCCCTCTGGCCCTCTTAGTATCCCGATGATCAGCTCGTCCACCAGCGCCATTTACTCTGCCTCCTTGCGCACGAACTTGGCGGCATTCGCCCCGGCGATGCATCCCTGGCCTACAGCCCTGGCCAGTTGCCAAGGTTGTCCAGTCACGTCGCCGCAGGCGAACAGCCCCCTGGTCCCGGTCTCCATGTTGGCGTTGACCTCGATGGTCCCAGTCGGATCGGGGATTACGTCCAGGTCCAAAGCGAGGTCGGCTGAGCCCTTGGCCCCGAGCTCGATGAAGACCCCGTCCACCGCCAGCTTGCGGCCGTCGTTCAGCTCTAGGCCCTTGACCGTTTCCTCGCCGGTTATCCTGGCCGCAGAGGCCGGGGAGATGATCTCTACCTTGGTGGCCTTGACCTTGGCCATGAGCTGTGATGCCACATTCAGGTTCTTCGAGATCCAATACACGACGCTCGCGTACTCGGTGAGCAGAAGGGCCGATGATGCGGCCGTGCTCTCGTCACCGATGACCGCCACCGTCCTGCCCTTGAAGAAATTACAGTCACATGACGCACAATAGCTGACCCCTTTTCCAAGGAACTCCTTCTCCCCAGGGGCATTCAGCTTCTTGCGCGATATGCCTGGTGCGAGTATCAGCGCCTTGGACCTGAACTCCACGTCGTGATCGGTGATGGCGATGAATGCTTCGTCCTTCCTCTCCAGCTTCATGACGTCCTGATCGAAGAGCTCGGCCCCGAAGCGCTCAGCCTGCTCCTTGCCCTTGGCCAAGAGCTCCTTGCCGCCCATGATGTCGATCCCAAAGTAGTTCTCGACCTCGGCGCGGTTCAGCCCGCTTCCCTCTGCCCGTCCGATGACAGCGACGCGCACCTTCTTCCTTGCCGCGTGGATAGCTGCTTGGAGGCCGGCCGGGCCGCAGCCGATGATGACCACATCGAATTCCATGATGCTCACTTTGAGGTAGGATGCACTAGGTGCGATATGTCTGTTTGGGTTAGTAAATGGACAATTACGCAGAAGGACGGCCCTTAGAAAAATTGGGAAACGAATGGGTTTCAAAGATGTTTCTTGATCTTGACCGCCAGCTGGTCCTTGGGCATGGCACCGATGATCCTGTCCGTCAGCTTGCCACCCTTGAAGACCAGCATGGTCGGGATGGCGCTGATGTTGAATTTGCTCGGGATCGTCGGGTTCTCGTCGGTGTTGAGCTTCCCGAAGGCGACCTTGCCCGACATCTCCTTGGCTAGAGCCTCGACGACAGGAGCGACCATCCGGCAAGGCCCGCACCATGGCGCCCAGCAGTCGATGACGACCAATTGGTATTTTGCCACGAAGGCGTCGAAGTCGGCATCGGTCACCACGACAGGCTCGCTTGGCCATTTGGCGCCACTTCCGGCGCCGCTCTTGAGCTCTTCCATCTTCTTCCTCCTTATTGCTTCAAGTTCTTCGTCCATGCAACTCCCCTATTCGGTTGTGCAACAACGATGCAAAACCGATACAAGTCTTCCAATAAATATCTTTCCCTTTTAGGACCGAAAGGGTCGGCAATTATAGAACGTCTTGCCGCTTTCTTTACCTCCCTTCCTGGCCAGAAGGCTTTATAAAAGCGGATAAACATTCCGCCATCAGTGATGGCTGATGATGGTGGAAGCTTCTGAGCTCATCGGGTTGCAGGTGTACACCCCCAACGGCGTATTCCTGGGTAACGTAAACAACCTGGTCCTGGACCTGGACCACAAGAAGGTCGACGGGCTGTTCATCAACGAGACCAACCCGCTCCTGGTGGAGGACTCTAAGGCCGTGAACGTTCCCTATCGCTGGATCCAGGCGGTCGGGGACGTAGTCGTATTGAAGTACTTCCCCAAGAGGGTAACGACCCGCAAGGGCGTAGCCCCGAAGAAGTGAGGCCGCGGCGAAACCGCACAATTTTCTCTTTCTCATGTCCATCTACATCGACCCTACCGCCATCATCATCGGCGAAGTCGAGATCCGGGATGGGGCAAGCATCTGGCCCTATGCCGTGCTTCGGGGCGACGAGGGGCGCATCGTCATTGGCGAGGGAAGCAATGTACAGGATCACGCGGTGATCCATGTCGGTATCATCGGCAAGGGCGTGACCGTCGGCCATTCGGCGGTGATCAACAACGCGACAATCGGTGATGACTGCATCATCGGCATGAACTCGTCCATCCTGGACCATGCGGTGGTCGGGGACGAGTGCATCATAGGCGCGAACGCCGTGGTGACCGGCAACAGCCTGATACCGCCCCGCAGCGTGGTGGTCGGCGTTCCAGGCAGGATAATCAAGAGCGACGACACCAGCATCCGGGGCAAGGCGATGGACAGCGCGAAGACGTATCACGTCCTCAGGGACGAGCACCTTTCTGGGAAATATAAGCGGCGCAAGGTCCCTTGAGAGGGGGGTCGGCGCACAGCATCCTCACTATGTCGTCGATGTCGATGCCACATCTCTGAGATAGCTCGGCATGCATGGCCCTCATCCTCTCAGCGGTTATCGGATACCCCCTCCGCATGACCTCCTCCAAGGCCTCCTCCAGTGTCTGCATCCCGCTCTGGCCCTTGACCAGGTTGTCGGCATGGCAGACGATCTTCTCCTCAAGGCTCTCCGGCATATAGTCGCCCTCGGGAAGCCCCAGGCCTTTCGCCTCCTTGGGGGTGAGCCCTGCGGCGACGTGCCTCTGTATCACCTTGACCAAGCTCTCCGAGAGGTTCCGAGCCCTGGCTATCCGCACGCTCTCCGCCACGTGCATCACCCCTTGGGTCCGCGACCTGCCGACGTCGTGCAGCAGGGCGCCCGCCTTGACCAGCTTGAGGTCCGCGCCGCTCCGCTTCGCCATCTCCTCGGCGATGGACTTGACGGTGCAGACGTGATGGATGACGCTTGGCCTGCAGCCCTCCTCCCTGAGGATGCGCAGGCACTCCCGCTCACTCGGCACGCTCTCTGTCGACAACCCTCTTCCCCCTCTCGCAGGGCAGCACTCTCAACCGCCCGTCGAACTCCGCCCTCAACCCTTCTCCCTCGGTCAAGCGGTCGAGGAAGACCGCCAATGCCGCCACCTCGGAATGCGGCTGGTTCCCGACGGCCACGTTGAAGTCGACCATCTGGTACACGTCCGCCGGCACCTTCTCCGCCCCGACCACGATGAGCATGCTGTCCTTGGCCGCCTTCTTGATCCTCGGTAAGGCGTCGTCCACATGCACCCCGTACATGGTCAAGTGGACTTTCGTCCCCTGGAAATCGCGCAGCAGCGGCTTCCACTTCACCCCGGTCCTGATCTCGAATCCGCCGCCGAAGCGGCCGGCCACATCGCGCACGCTCTCCTCCAGCTCCTCGTCCTTGGTGGATACGAAGATGCCCCTCGCCCCGAGCGCCCTGGCAGTTAGCGCGACATGCGTGGATATCCGTTTATCGCGTGCCGGACGATGGCCGAGCCTGAGGATGAAAATGTCCATCGACGGCCTCCGCCTCAGTCCTTGAGGCGCTCGATCCTATGTCCGCGGAAGTCGAGGCGTATCGACCTCTTGACCAGGGACTTCAGCATGGTCGAGGTTATTCCCAGCTTCTCCGCCACGTCCCCGGAGAACTTGCCCTCCGCGCCGACGAGCTTGTAGATCTTCTCCTCCAACTCCTCGAACTCCTCCTCGGGCATCATGGCCGCAGAGAGCACGTCAGAGATCTCGTACACCGGCCAGGATGCGTTGATGTGGAATGAGTTATAGTAGGTGTGGTAGGCCTTCTCCGGGTAGTTGCCACCCGATGATTGCCATTTCGTCTCGACCAGCTTCATCTTCTCGAAGAAGCGGATGGCCTCCTTGCCCTCCTCGCCGAACTTGTCCTCTATCTCCTTGGCGGTACGCCACTCCAAGGTGACCTCCTTCAAAACATCCCTCTTCACCTTGGTATCAACGGCCCGCAGCATCGGCACGAGCTCTGAGGGCTCATTGATGACCTTTATCCTATTCATAGCAGCTCTAATTGGCCTACGGAACTATAAATAGATGCGAGTCTCGGGGGTAATCCGAGGGCCATAGCCCTCATTCTACGATTTTCTGGTATATAGACTCGCCCGATTGATACCTGACCCATCCATTTTATAAAGGGGAACGACGCTGCCGGCCAATCCCCCTGCCGAATTAAGGTCCGGTACATCGGCTCCTTCAAAATCTTCTGATACAACTGGCCTTCGTCGGGAGACGCGAGAACGATGCCAATGAACAAGAAGTGCGCAGGAAAAGATTATTATCAGTAGGGCGCGTTCGAGGGACGGATGCCAATCGTATATCAGTGTTACACCTGCGGCAAGCGGCACAAGACCGAGCAGGCGGCCTTGGACTGTCACGAAGGCCCAATCCAAGCCATCGAGACCAAGGTCAAGCGCGACGTCTACCGCGCCTTCTATGGCAACATGATCAGGAAGGAAAAGAAGAAGTGAGGTAGAGGACGGCCGCCATCCCCAGTAAGGGGATGACCAACATGAGGAAGTCGTCGTCCACGTAACTTATCCTCGCCCTCTCAACGCTTATCGCCAAGAACGTCCCCACAACGCTCGCCACCAGCACCTCCCATCCCCAGCCCATCAGGGCTATGAATATGCCTAGGACCAAGAGGAAGTAGAAGGCGATGGGCACAATGGGATACAGATCGCTCTGGCGACGGCGGAGCTCGCCGATGAGGGGGTCGGTAAGGGCCATTCCGGTCACGGTTGGAGCAGCAAGCTCCAATGGGAAGAAGAGGAAGGTGAATGCTAGTCCGATGGAGGCCCAGGCGAAGGCCGATATCCGCCCGGCCTCGTAGTCCCTCAGACCGAGGAAGGTCCAACCCCGCCAGAGACGGATCGCCTCGAAGGACAGGATCACCGCCAGGACGATAAGAAGCCCGGCGCGCTTATCCAGGCCGTCTATGTCTTCTGGTATCAGGTAGTACACCAGGAACAGCGGCGCGGACATGTGCACCAAGCGACGAGCCCAATGGCCGAGGTCCATAGGGGTCTATTCACGCACCCATTACAAAACCCTTCCTGGCTCAGAGGAAGCCAGCCATGTTGTATTTCTTGTCCAGGCCGTTATAGAAGAACAGCGTGCAGGCCAGAAGGGCGAAGCAGACCAGGGCTATGCCCGCGGCGGCGAAGAGGGGGTCGCTGGCCAGGCTGAAGGATAGGATGGTTATGCCCAGGTCAGGCAGTATCGATATGGCCATGAATCGCGTCATCACGCTGGGGTTGAAGAGCACCGAGTTGGGGCTGAGCCCGGTGAGATAGGCGGTGGCTATCACCATGAAAGCTGAGGTGATGTACAGCACCGGCAATGCCAACCAGAGCAGTTGCGTCTCATCGTTGGCCAGGGCGATCATGACCACGAATCCGGTGGCGATGACCATGGTGATCAGGAAGAAGGCGACCAGCTTGGCCTTTATCACCTGGGGAACGCTGACCGGCAGCGTCTCTAGGTAGTCCACGGCATCGATGTTGGCTATCCAGGAGTAGAGCATGATGCCGAAGGACCCCACCATGGCGGCATAGAAGACGGTGTTGAATCCCACTGGAATGGCTAGGCCGTTGTTGATGTACCAGGTGGTGAAGGAGAGTATGAGCAGGGGTGCGACGTAGGCGAGGAGCATCTTGCTCAGGCCCCCCGAGCGCCCCATGTCCGAGAACTCCTTGGCCAGGAGCGATTGCAGGGAGCGGGCGAAGCGCATCGTCTCGTGATACCGGGGGAAGTTCTCCTTGATTCGAGCCACCCTACCTAGTGGTGCCTCGGCCACCGACACCACGGCCAGAATGGCCATGGCCAAGGAGACGACGATGCTGACCACCAGATAGAGCGCGGCCTGGGGAAGGTCGTCGCCCAACGGGCGCAGGTTGGCCTGGAAGCCCCAGGAGGGGAGGACATATTCCAGAGGGATGAGGGCGAAGACCCCGTAAGCCACCGCCAGACCCAGGTAGGCCAGCACCATGACGACGAAGAGCGCCCTGGAGCGCAGGTAGAGCACGGAGGCCAGGAAGGAGAAGGAGATGCCGAGCAGGAAGGAGAGCGTGACCGTGACAAAGGCCACGAGCACCGAGGACGCATGGAAATGCGCGAAGGTGCTGGCTAGCAGCACGCCCCCCAGACCGGGCACCAGGATGAGCACTATGTAGAAGATCACGTCCCTCAGGTACATCGAGGCGTAGGCGCGGCGGAAGGTGATGGGCAACAGGAAGGGCATGGCCACCAGGAAGTTCGCCCGCCCATACCTCCGCTCCAGATAGGTCTTACCCAGGAACCCGAAGGCGCCGACGCTCAGCCCGTAGACGAAGACGCCCGCGTTGGTGAACAGGAGCAGGTCCGCCACGGGGATGGTGTCCTCCATGATGGGCAGGGTGGCGGTGAGGAAGAAGGCGATCATGAACACGTACAATGGCATGGAGAAGAAGACCCGCGACGAGGAGTAGCTGACATGCAGCCTGTACTCCTCGGTCAGCATCATCCTAAGCACGGTCAGTATCTGCCTCACCTACCAAGCGCATGAAGAGCTGCTCCAGGCTCTCGTTCCTCAGCTGTAGGTCGCTCATCATCTCCCGGGCCACCAGCCTGCCCTTGTTCAGGACGATTACCTCCTGGCACAGGCGCTGGGCTATCTCGAGGATGTGCGAGCAGAGGAAGATGGTGCGGCCCTCGGAGCGCAGCTGCAGCAAGTAGTCGCGCAGTCGCTTCTGGAAGATGGGGTCGAGGTTGATGAACGCCTCATCCAGGAAGAGGAGCTTGGGCTCGTGGATGAACGCGGACGCGAGCATGACCTTCTGCCTCATGCCTTTGGAGAGATCGCGGCAAAGCGTCCCGCGGGCCTCCTGCAGCTCGAAGAAGTCCAGCCAGTGATCGATGCGCCTCTCCAGGTCGTCGATCTTGCGCACCTTGCCTGCGAAGTAAAGGAACTCCCAGGCGGTCAAGTACGAAGGAGGGCTCTCCACCTCGGGCACGATGCCGATCAGCTTCTTGACCTCCAGCCCCTGGGTGGCGCAATCGACCCCCAGTACTGTGGCTTGGCCCGCGGAAGGCTGTATCTGCCCGGTCAGGAGGCGGAGCAGCGTGCTCTTGCCGGCGCCGTTGGGCCCGAAGCAGCCGAAGAACCTCCCCTCCTCGACCTCGAAGGTGACCGAATCCAGTGCTAGCTTGTCGCCGTAGGACATGCTCAGCCCGCGGACCTCGATGGCCTTCATATTTCGCTGCTACGTGGCAGGGGTTATTTGATAGGTGCCCCCTGAGTCCCCGAAATGAAAACGCTCCTTCATGGCTGGGGATGCTAGCCTTTATCTTCCTGGATAGTGTTGGCGAACGACCTGGGGTCCTATGACGCGTGCCGCCGTGCTCCTCGATGTGGATGCTGTTGAGTTCATCGAGCCTAGCTTCGAGCGGCTGACGGACGACTCTTGCACTCGAACGTTCCTGACCATGCCGGCCAAGGAAGCCAAGCTGCTCATCTCCATGGACGAGTACCCCTTGGCCGTCGCCCTGAACGACGGCAAGGGCTGGAAGTGCGCTTCCTTCCTGCTACGCAAACCGATAGCGGACATCTTCGAGAAGCTGGAGGACCTGGATGCCGAGGTGCTGCAGGAGGAGCGTACGGAGTGGGAGGCCGCGGTGCGCGAGCACTACTCCCTGAGGATCGCCAAGGAGGTCTCCCCCTCCATGGAGGACTTCACCCCCACCAGGGTGCTGGCCATCTCAGACCTTCTCAAGGAACGCTGGAAGGGCGCGGAGGGCGAGGTATGCCTGGACGCCTGCTGCGGGTCGGGAGTGGGCTCCGTGGCCTTGAGGGACATGGGGATGGTGCCTTTGTCCTTCGACAACGACCCCGCCCTGCTCTCCCTCGGGCTTCGGAGCGGTAGGCTGCTTCCCGAGGAGACGGTCTGCATCGACGGCACGCGCGCCTCGAGCTATCTCAAGCACTCCCAATTCGGAATCATGCTCATGGCCGGGGAGATCGGGCCCCACAACTCGGTGGTCTGGAAGAAGATCGCCAGCGAGATGCTGGAGGTGGCCGACCGCCTGATCGTGACCGTGGGCACGGAGCGCGAGGCGAGGCTGGTGGAGTCCTGGGCCAAGGAGAGGAAGAGGAGGGCAGAGGTGCTGGAGAACACCCGAGAAGCCTTCTACGATAATTGGGTCTGCGACATCCGTCGCCTATGACGCCGGATGCGCCTTGATGGTTATGATATGCACGGAAACGCCCAGGCCGATAGCGACGATAACCAACATGACCACCACGTTGTCGACGAGAAAAACAATCGTCGCCATCATCGTCCCCCACAGTAGGAGGAGGCTGAGAGCTTTGGCGCTATTCCCCACTCCCTCCCCGCGCTCATAGGCCCTTAGATATATCCCAAGATATCGGTGCTCTAAGAGCCAGTTGTGAAGCCTCTTCGACCCGCGAGCGTAGCAGAATGCCGCAAGGAGCAGAAAGGGGGTGGTAGGGAGCAATGGAACCGCCACGCCTATCGCGCCAATGGCAAGGAAGATCGTGCCCGCTCCGATCCACAAACCGCGTTCCATTGAGCCCCGCTCTGACATGTCATTGAAAGTGATTACCCAATGGTAGATGAAATTTTTCTTCTTGGCCAAAGACGGAGGCGACGATGGTCCTTTGGTACATCTGGGGGCTTCAGCAATGAATTTAAGAGACAAATGCTATCATGTAGCTTAGTAGGATTTACCTGGGGTGAACACTTGAAGGGGAGGAGCGTCCTTACCAGCAAGATCGAGAGCGAGATTGAGCTTCTCGAACGGCACGTCACGATGCTCAAGGCAATCATGGAGCACGAACCCATCGGCATCATCCGCTTGTCGGAGCTCCTCAACGTCCCGCAGCACAAGGTGCGCTATTCGCTGCGCATCCTTGAGCAGGAGGGGCTGATCGCACCCTCGCCCGAGGGCGCGGTCACGACCGAGAAGCTGCAGCAATTCTTCGTGGACCTGAAGGCCATATTGACCTCCATGGACGAGACGGTGAATAAGCTGCGGGGCTCGTTGCCATAGGTCGAGCCCCGCCCCCAAAAGCTTAATACGAGGCGGTAGTTTTCCGCACCACTAGGCCGTCGTAGCTCAGTCGGTAGAGCGTGTGACTGTTAATCACAAGGTCAGCGGTTCGATCCCGTTCGACGGCGCCACTCCTTCTCGTCGCCTTGATATCCATTAGAGGGCGTTCCGGTCATTCCTTGGGTCACATCTTCTCTTGAACGAGCTGCGGCTGATTGTCCTCCGAGCGTATCATGATCAACATCATCTTGAATGGGGACAGTGCGCGAAGAGCATGCGGCTTATTGGCCGGCATGACGATCATCTCACCAGCTGAGAGGAGGAATGGCTCACCAGCTATGGCTACCTCAGCCCGCCCATCGGTGATCATGACCATGGCATCGTAGGGCGCGGTGTGCTCGCTGAGCCCTTGGCCATCATCGAACGCGAACATGGTCACCGTTCCGACCTTCTTATCGATCAATGTGCGCGAAACGACGGCCCCGTCTTGGTACTGCAAGAGCTCGTTCCAGGCCATCTTCCTGCCCTTGATGTCCGCCTTCTCTTTCTTCTGAACTACCATCTTTCTCACCTCTCAAGGATTCTTTCCGGCGTCGATAAACCTGTTCATTGTCTGAAAGTGCCAGGCGAAGCTCTTGGAGGATGTGGCACGGACCTGTTAGTTGTTAGAGATTGGCTCCCTGCGCTCCGTGGAGCTGGGTTGAGCGATGACGCCGCCAACATGCTGGATAAGCCGCGCCCTGGCTATCGCTTCGAGTACCTGGATCTATGCTAAAGGAGGGGGGAGCTCCAAGAATGGCTGCTGCCGGTCGCCATAGCCCGGCTGGGAGAGCGCGCCCCGGGGAAGGCGAGCATCTGATGAGGATCTTCGAGGATTGCCTGGAACGATGTGGGCGTAAAGCCCAAGGAATATGTTCGCCAGCCTCTGACGGAATTTATTCCATGACGCAGAAGCCTATCAGGCGCAGGCCCTTGCCGCGGACCTTGAGATGGACCTCGCGCATCACCTTGCGCCTCTCCCTAACCACCTGGTGATGCTTCTCCTTGCCTATGAGCAGATAGCTCTTGCCAAGCTCCAGGACAACATCGCCACCGGCGATGGACTTGTTGATAGGCTCGCTGTCCAATTTGATCTCGACCTTCCTCTCCCTCGGGCTGGAGAACACGAGGTCCAATCCTTGCCCGATGTACCTTAGGTCGATTACCCCGCTTGAGCCCTCGAGCTCGACGTAGCCATCGCCCACGTACCAATCGCCCTCTAGGCATACGCCGTCGATCTCCGGTCCCAGGTCCACCTTCTTACCCGCCTCGTTCAATAGGTGGACTATGGCCATCTCCACCTCCTCGGCGATCTGCTCGCCGGAGCGGGTATGCCGGACGATGCCATCAACATCAACGAAGTGGAATTGGTTGAAGAACTGATTGCGGAAGGCGTTCCAGACAGCGAACTCGTTGTCCACGGCCACTGGGAACTCCAGGCCGTACTTCTTGACCTCCGCTTTGACAAAGGCCTCCTTCTTCTCCTTCTCCAGGCTGGGGGCGTGAACGCCAATGATCATAAGACCTTTCCCTTTCAGCTTGCGCCATAGATAAGAGAGATGGCTGAGGATAGGCTCTGACAGCTCCTCCCCGAAGGAGAAGAAATAGACAAGGGCGACCTTGTCGCGCAGGTCTCTAGGCTCGACCGCCTTCGTATTAATCCAGGCGGTCGGCTTCATCTCTGGTGACTTTTCTTTGACGTATCGAGGTGACGGGCAGCACATCGGCAAGATAACCGCGGAACCATGATTAGCCGTTTTCTATCCGACCCAAAAAAAGGGTTGGTGATTTGCTAGTCGTCGGCGACGCGCGTATTTCGGTCCACCGCTGAACCTTTATGTAGGGCCTGTTCACCTTTCACCCCAAGGTGGAACTCTATGGTCAAAATGCCTGATGAAGTATTCCAAGCGTTGAACAATCCCAAGGCGGGGAAGGTACTTGCAACCGTCCATGCGGACGGTACGCCGCATGTGATCCAAGTGGGTAGCGTAATGGCGCCCTCACCCGATATGATAGCCTTCGGTGCCATCCTGATGAAGGAGACCGGGAAGAACCTTGAGCTCGCAAAGAAGGACAAGAAGAAGGTGACGGTCCTGGTGACGTTCGAAATGAAGTCCTACCAAGTGAACGCCAAGGTCAAGGACTACGTGACCGCCGGGCCGCTGCTCGACAAGATGAACGAGGTCCTGAAGGGGCTCGGCCTAAAGGCCAATGGGGTCTGGACCCTGGAGCCCACGGACGTCTGGAACCAGAGCGCCTCCTATGAGGCGGGCAAGAAGATGGTGTAGGACCATCGAGGAGGCCGTTCAATTCATCCCCTGGTCCATCGACCAGGGATCTAATATTCTTCATTTCAAAATTCTTGATGAATACCGCTGCCCTGGATGAGGCTTGATAGGGACGAGGATGCGGTGAAGGTGAAGATGTGAAATGGCCTATGGGGGCACCCGCCCTCTATTCCTTTCTAATACGCAACAGGCCGCCGACACTCGCAAAAAGATATATGCACCTAGTATCAACTCGTTAACATCAATCACTTAGGGGGAGGTAAGCCAATGCCATTCAGAGGTCGGAATCCCTTCCGCTCGGACCACAGCGAACATAACGTCTTCTCAAGATCGCTAGTCACCGCGACCGCATTCATCCTTCTGCTCTCGATGCTCATCCTCGTGCCTGGGGGGGCGAGGGCAACGGCTACCATCGAGGTGGATGACGACGCCGCGTCAGGATGGTACGGCCCTACGCACGTGCGCACCATCTCGGAGGCCATCCTGAACGCCACGGCCGGGGACGACATCCGCGTACACCCTGGCACATATTTGGAGAGCGTAACCATCAGCAAGAAGGTGAACATCTCCTCGATAGGTGGGGCGGCAGTGACGACTGTGAGCAGCGCCGCCTCGAAGGCAATATCGATCACGGCTAGCTACGTTAACGTCACGGGCTTCACGGTGACCGGAGGTGCCAGCACCGGCATCTACATCGATCTGAACTATGCAATCATCGCCGACTGCGTCGTGAGCGGTGCTCGATTGGGCATTGATATCGATGGCCAGCATACGACCGTCGAGAATTGCACCGTGACCGGCTTCCAAACGAACGGGATCTCGAGCTATACACGTTCGAACATCATGATCCTCAACAGCACGATCCAGAACGTCCCCTTGGTGGAGGTATACAGCGCCATCTCGATCTTGGGTGGGTCGGACATAATAATCCGTGATTGCTCCTTGCTCGACATCACCCAGGCGGGAATCTCGATTACTGACTCTGACGGCATCACCCTCGAAAACAATATTGCGCAGGGCAATGGTGTGGGAATCGCCGTGATGGGTTGCGAGGGCGTCGTGCTCAGGAACAACACCATGACCGGGAATGGAATGGACCTCAGGGTGGTCGGGATCACCCAGGCCGAGCTGAGCCCGGACATCGACGCCAGCAACCATGTGACGAATGGTCCGGTCCGATACTACGTCGGGCAACCAGGAATAACGGTGGACACGGACGCTGGTTACCTGGCTCTCGTGGACTGCGATGGAGTCAGCGTCAGCGACATGTCCTTCTCGAACAACGGCGCGGGGGTCGTCGTCGCCTACAGCGATGACGTGGGGCTGACCAATATCAACGTCGAGGGTTGCGAGTACGGTGTCTACCTCACCCATAACGCCAAACTAAGGATGGAGGGATGCCGGATAAACGGATCGGGCCAGGATGGCATTAGGGGCTATATAGGCGACGGATCCTTCTTCGGCAATTGCACGGTCTTCAACACGGGCACTGGTAACTTCAAGGACGGCGTCTACCTATACCAGGTCCCGAACGCGACCTTCTACCGCTGCAACATCAGCGACAACAGCGGTTACGGTATCTACCTGTCAACAGGGCATAATGCCACGGTCGTCGACAGCAGCTTCTGGAACAACGTCGGCGGAGTGGGCATTTACCTGAACCATGCCCCTGACAGCTTGGTGCGCAACAACACCATATATGGATGTAGCATGGGTGTGGATATTGACGGAGAGTCGCACCGGTCCTTGGTGGAAGGGAACCGGGCCCTATACAACAACCTAGGGTCGACCAGGATCGGGATAGGGGCCATCGCCTCCAGCGATTGCGTGATCCGCAATAACACCGTAATCGGGCACACCTATGGGCTGTGGATCAGGGAAACCGTCGATTGTCGTGTGACCGGGAACGATGTGGAAGAGTCCAGTTGGTACGCCATCTGGATTAGGACATCCACTGGGGCCTACGTGGCGGACAACGTATTCGAGTCGTCGTCCAACACCTACTATTCCGCCACCATCGCCAGCGATTCCTCGGGCTGCATGGTCATCAACAACAAGATCGTCGGCCCCAGGTGTGCCCAGGACCAGGGGATTGGGAACGTGTGGAACATCGCCAAGACCCTGGGTACGAACATAGTGGGCGGGCCGTACCTCGGCGGCAACTACTACAGCGACTACACCGGCAGCGACGCCGACCTGGACGGAATAGGGGATACACCATACGCCATCGCTGGTGGCGCAGCCATGGACCAACTTCCCCTCGTCCAGAACGCGGTGCCCGGCCCCCCAAGGAACCTTGTGGCGACGCCCGGGAACGCCCAGGTGGTGCTGCAGTGGATGGCGCCCACCGACGACGGGGGCAACCCCATCTCCAGTTACAAGGTCTACCGTGGCCCGAGCTCAGGGAGCTTATCACTTCAGGCGACCCTGGAAGCCGTCCTCACTTACACGAACACCGGCCTGATAAACGGCCAGACCTACTATTATGGGGTCACGGCTAGCAACGCCTTGGGAGAAGGGTCGATGTCCAACATCGCCACGGCGACGCCCTCGGCCCCGATAACTTATCCGACGGTCGTCATCACCTCTCCGGCCAACGCTTCCTACAACCGGGGGTCGGTCCAGCTGAACTGGACCGGCAGCGACTCGGGGTCTGGCATAGCCTTCTACGAAGTGCAACTGGACTCCCAAGCTTGGATCAACAAGTCAATGGACCTGACCCACACCTTCACCTCGCTATCCGCTGGACAGCATACGCTGAAGGTCAGGGCTTGGAATGACGACCATCGAAGCCGCACGGCCTGGGTGACGGTCTCTACCGATCTCACGCCACCATCGGCGCTTTTCTTCACGCCGACCGGTCAGACCGAGAGCTTGGATGCGCTCATCAGCGTCACCATGTCCGAGACCATGGCTACTTTCGTGGCCACGGTCAATGGCGCATCGACAACGGTGTCCTGGAGCGGCATGGTCTCGACGCTGACTACGGCGACGCCACTGCAATATAGCACCAACTATCAGGTCCGCGTCAACGGAACGGACCTCTCGGGATGGCCGATGACCGAGCTGGTCTATGGGTTCAGGACCATGGATGCCCCGGCAGAGATCACCTGCACGGGGAAGGTGCTGGAGACGAACGGGGATCCAGTTGTCGGTGCGACCGTTACTGCGGGAGACCAATCCACTACCACGGACGACGAGGGAGCGTTCGAGATCGCATTGCCGGCTGGAACGTACACGGTCACAGCGACCTTAGGAGAGAGAAGCAAGAGCGTCCAGTTCACGGTGAGCGAGGAGAACTCGGATATAGGCATCATCTCTTTGCCCGCGGAGACCCCGCCCGACGAATTGGCGGACTGGTGGTGGATCATCATCGTGATCGTGGTGATCGTCATCCTGTTCTTCCTCTTCTTCATCTTCTGGAAGAGAAGGAAGAAGGACGAGGAGGAGGAAGAGAAGAAGAAACAAGGTAGCTGAGCGAACCGAGGGGGTCGGCCCCCTCCTCTTATTTTTCGTGCTCAATCGACCAATAGAAGCCCGGTCCAGACCGCCTTGTCCTTGGCCGGGAACTCCACCTTTAGCCCGGCTTTCTCCGAGGTGGCGACGACGTCTATCCCCATTGCCTCGATGGAAGGTCGGGCTTGAAAAGGATGACGGCATTGAGCCTCGGGCGCAGGACCCACGCATTCATCGCATAGCCTGCAGCATCCTCCGGATAGGGCGGTGGCGAACCGATAGCTCATGTACAAAGCTTCCTTCTCCAGTTTACAAAGGATAGATGACATGACGCGCATCATCTCGGTCATCTTTTCCAGATATGTATCATCATGTTGTAAGAAATCTAAGCCTTTTCCTTGGTACGTCCTTCTCACGTCCTCTTCGCTCCATCCCATCTCGAATTGTATCAAAAGGCCGGACCTATAGTGGGAGAGCGCCTTCGCAAAATCTTCCACGGAGATGACATTGGGCGGGCACATACGGTTCCGGCCATAGCTGTCGCATATGGGCACAGAACACTTGAGCCGGACCCGAGGGTCGATAATTACATCGCTTGCATGAATCACCCTTGCGTGATGGGCGCCAAGCTCAATGGCTTTCAATCTTAATTTTTCCAGGTCTGATTCGAAAGTCACGTTCTTTCCCCATTGGCCTAACGACTTCCTTGGATTAGTCGATGCCGGGTCCTCTCATTAATAGGGCACTTCTTGACCATCGAAATCAACGGCATTCGATTGAAGTTCCCAACATATTGTGGATTGAATCGGAAACGATGTCAGGACGTGAGGCCCCAAGAGCCCGGACACGGAGAACCGGGGATAAGGACTGGAGAGTAGGGATTGGCGTTCCCCATTTGAGATCCACCGGTGTTAGCTGAGTTGCTGAAGAAGCATGATCTCTAGACTGTGTTTTAGCCTAGGTCTCAGACAGATTTATATCTGTACTGGAAATAACGGTGATTTGAACTTGGGCCCGTAGCTTAGGCTGGTGGAGCGCCCGGCTCATAACCGGGTGGTCGTCGGTTCAAATCCGGCCGGGCCCACATTCAATTCCATACATGTGATGGCGGACGCCCGATTGGCGATCAAGGTCGAACCTCAGGGTCCGCCGTATTCTCCTTGCGCCAGATACCCGAATGCCCCGACGATGACGATGAGCAGGATCGCGGCCACTGCAATAAATAGTATTATCATGAGGAGGGACCTGGTGTTCAGACCCTCGTTCTCCTCCTCAATTAGCTCCTCTAGGAGCTCCAGGTCCTCATCCCCAACCGCTTCGAAATCAGCAGAAGGACCGTCGAGTGGTAGGTCAGCCTGGGATGAGGTCGTTTGTCCTTGCGCTCTCATTTTCACCCCTAATCAATTCACAGAGGAACCGCACATCCACCGGATTAGTATCACGAAGAGTACTTGCCCCTTCTCAATCATAAGAATTTGGGTTGCGCGGTCAGGATGCGCCGGCGTCTTCGCTCATAGGCCTTTCAGCGCTTTCCTCTGTAACGTCCAGCTCGCCAAAACCAGGAATCCAGCAGTGAAGGCGACCAGCACCCCCACGTCCAGGGCTATAGGGAAGAAGTACACCTGGCCCATAGTGGCGTTCAAGCCGTCCACCAGATACGTCAAAGGTGAGAAGTAGGTCACCCATCTGGCCTCTGGGGGCAATTCGGAGAGCGGGATGAAGATCCCACTGATGAAGATGAGGGGGAACCTGACCAGTGCGGCCAGCATCATGATGTTCGCCGGAACCCTTCCTGCGGGGGATGAAAGGAGCACCCCCAGCGCCGCGAAGCATATGTTCCCAACGACGAAGAGCACCGGAAGCGCTAGCAGGGTGGCCAAGGGGAAGGTGATGGGCAGGAATACCGCCCCTACGAGCAGGACTATCGTGCTAATTATCAGGCCGAACCCCGCGCCTGCCAGCGTATCCCCTGTCACCAATATCGGTATGTTCACCGGAAGGGACAGCAATCGCTCGAAGGTCCCCGCCTGCTTCTCCCAGGGGATGATGAGCGGGCCCACCGATGAGGCGGTGAAGAACAGGGACATGGCCAGGAAGCCGGGGAAGTACTTCTCGATGTCAAGCTGCCTGCCGACGAAGAAGGCGATGAAGAGGAAGGTGGGCAGGATGAGGCCGAAGATGAAGACCGGTGCCTTTCGATAGTAGATGCGAACGTCCTTCCTGGCGGTCACCATGATGCCCTTGGCGATGATACGGTAGTTCACGTCTTCCCCTCCGTGAGCTTGACGAAGACGTCCTCGAGGGTGGGGCCGAGCGTGGTCAAGGAGATTATCCTCAGACCCTTCTCCTCCTTGATGGCCATGATCCTCTCTATGGCCTGGTTTGGGTCGGAGGTATAGATGCGCAACTTATCCCCTGCATCCTCAGCTCTGGATACGCATTTCTCGGAGGCGAAGATGGAGCATTCCACCTTGCGGTCGAAGCACACCTCGACGGACTGGACCTTCTCGAACGTGGACCTCAGCCTCTCCGGTGAATCTATGACCAGGACCTGCCCCTTGTTGATGATGCAGACCCTCTGGCACATCCGGCTCGCCTCCTCGATGTTGTGGGTGGTGAGGACGACCGTGCTCCCGTTCTTGTTGAGCTGCCTGACCTTCTCCAGGATCATCCTCCTGGACTGGACGTCCAGCCCTTCGGTCGGCTCGTCCAGGAACAGCACTGGGGGCTCGTGGATCATGGCACAGCCGATGCTTATCCTCTGCCGCATGCCCTTGGAGTACTTCTTCACCTGGTCGTCGCCCCTCTCTGCGAGGCCCAGCTCCTTAAGGGTCTGCTCCGCCCGTTCTTCCCTGAGCTTGCGCGGTAGCCCGTAGTACCGCGCCATCAGTTCCAGGTTCTCACGGCCTGAGAGATCTGGGTACACGTTCCCGACCTCTGGGATGACGCCCATTTTCTCCTTGGCCTCCAAGGAACGCTTGCGAAGGTCCATGCCGAGGATGGTGACCGTTCCAGAGTCCGGCCTGAGCACGCCGGTCATCATGCGGATGGTGGTGGTCTTGCCCGCCCCGTTGGGACCGAGCAGGCCGAAGAACTCACCCTCCTCCACTGAGAAGGACACGCCCCTGACCGCCTTGGTCTCGCCGAATGTCTTCACCAGGTCGCGGACCTCGATGGCTGCCATCTTTTCCCGACCTAGAATCGGCAATGTGGTGCATTAAGGTTCGTTTCTCATCAGCCAAGACCCTTCGCCCGAGCTCCCGGGACGAAGGGAAGAAAATAATAGGCTCAGGATGATAGCTTGGCGAGGATAGCCATGCCATCTGAGGAAGAGGCAGTGAGATATGCGTCAGAATGCTGGGAGAAGGGTTACAATTGCGCTGAGTCCGCGCTACGCGGGGTCTGCCATGGCGTGGGTATCGTGCTTCCGGATGTTGCGCTGAGGATCTCTACGCCCTTCGGCGGGGGAGTGGGGAGATGCGAGGACCTTTGCGGGGCGCTGTCAGGAGGGGTCATGGGCATCGGGGCGGCTTTGGGAAGGAAGGAGGCGAAGGAGGACAAGTTCGCCAGCTATAAGGCCTCCAAGAGCCTGCATGAGCAGTTCACCCGGGAGTTCGGTTCCTCGCTCTGCAAGGACCTGAACCACGGAGATTTCAAGTCCCCGCAGCATGAGGCGCGCTGCAAGAACTTCACCCTGCAATCGGTTAGGATGGCTTATCGGATTCTAAAGAACCCCTGAGAATAATAGCATGTCTCTGGACCGAGCCTGAGCCGTCCGCTACGCCTCACTTCGAGGGCCTGTCGAAGAAGATGTTCTTTCCTGTGGCCGAAAGGGGGATACCGTGGATGATGCGCGACTTGCTCAGACCGAGCCGTTTGACAGATACGCCGATGCGATACATGATCCGGTTATCGACGTTTAGCTCAGAGGCGATCTTCGCTGCTGAGCCCAAAGCTATTCCCAGGTCGAGCAGCCTGAGGGCGCAGTTCGGACCTTCGAAATCGGCCTGGAGGGAGTGACCATTGAACTCCTCACAGCTCGAGAAACCACAAGCGCCGCAGTTCAGACCCGCACCAGGATGAGGAAGCAGGCCAATCACCAGCACCGCATCCGCATCCAGCACGTTCTTTCCATCCCTTTCGAAGCCTGGGCTTGTGCGTTCCTGCGATAACTTCTTCATGTCGTTGGCTAGGGCTTGTTTCTCCTCATCGTCCAAGAGCTTGATCTCGATGAAGTCCTTGCCCGTCGCCTTTGGCGCCGTCCTTGCCGCCAGCTCCATCAATTGACCGACCGTCCGGACCGTCTCCTTGAGAGCCATGGTGGAACGTAGGGAATGCTGATAGATAACCACGCTTCAAGGACACGTCCGCCAATGGGCGCATGGTCCTCATTATTCATTTTCGACATTACAGATATCTTCAAGGCTTGGCCAGCATCCGTCAGTCGAGGTTATCACTATTGAAAATCAGCTGCTAACGCTTTTTAAATGCCCTCATCATAGAAAATAATCAAGGCGGAACGAAGTGGAAATAATTTCCATCGGCCTAATATCGCCGGTTGTAGGCATGATCGGCGTAGGCATGGGCATATACGTCTATCGACAGAGTCCAGGCTTCCCTACCGCCAGGGTGTTCCTTTTGTCCATGTGGCTCTTCTTCTTCGGCGCCTTCCTTGACTTCGCCCTTATTTACGCGCCCAGCTACGAATCCGCCTTATGGATAGCTCGGGCCGAGCTCTTCGTCATCATCCTCCTCTTCGCGAGCATCCTATACTTGGCATCGTTCTTGCCCCACGAGAGATTCAGCGGCTGGTTCCGAGGGAAGGAGCCCATGCTGGTCATAATCGCGGTCTTGTCCGCCTTGATCGCTGTGATGCCAGTGGACGAGGTGATCTACACCCCCAGTGGCTGGGGAGTGACCGGGAGCACGGCGTTCGCCGTCTGGACCGCCTTCGTCGTAGGATATATCTTCGTGACCATCTTCATGGTGTATACCACCTGCAAGGGCGTCAAATGGGAGAGGACCAGGAAGCAAAGCCAGCTGATCGCCTTGGGCGTGCTCTCCCCAGTTCTCTATGCCTTCGCCTTGAGCATCTTGGAGGGGTTCGTTACCGACATGCCCTCCATCCTCTCACCAGGATTCCTATTGCTGGCCTGCGTCTTCGCCTATGGTATCTTGAGGTACCGCCTGTTCCTGCCTTCGGCGGTCAAGGAAACCGACATCAAAGGGGTCAAGCGCAGGGACAAGGAGATGGCCGAGTCCGCTAAGTTCCTGATGGTGGAGGAGAAGCGCCCGGAACGTTCCTACAGGTTATTCCTCGGCCTACTGGCCAATGGCAAGCATGGATTGGTCATAACACGATCCCATCCAGATCTACTGCGTGAGGAATACCGCATCGAGAAGACCCCTGTGCTTTGGCTGGCGAAGCAACCTGGCCCCAACCGGATAGAGCCGGCGAACCTGTCCATTCTGCAGCAAATAGTGACCGAGTTCATGAAGAAGGGCGCCAACGCCGCGGTGATCATCGACAGCCTGGAATACATCATGGAGAACAATCCGCCCGAGGAGGTCATGATGATGTTGTACGACCTGAGGGATGAGATCCTGGTGACCAACTCCACTTTGGTCCTGTCCATCGACCCTGAGACCCTCGACCCTCAATACGTCGCCTTGCTGGAGAGAGAGTTCCAGGTGCTTGTGTCGTAGCCCGCTTGAAGAGATGACGAAAATCAAACAATAAGTGTAAAAAATTGAATAGCCCTAGGCGGCATTCGATGCTTGGATATGCATCCAGCTCAAAAACCGGACAAGGGCTAGACCTTTTCTTGTACCTTACTTCCAAGGTCCTACAACTTCGGTGGACTTAACCTTCCTCATGTCTTTTCCCCCTCGGAATTTCCATGTACCTCTCTAACGAAAGAAGTATTATCTAAAAAGATAATAATTCCATATAAAACTATGCAGATAGTATTATCTATAAGGATAATGAAGGTGTCAGTCGGCGGATGCTTATCTCGAGCAAAATAATCATGAATTGTATATATTTTCAATTATTCATTGACGAGGACACAGAATGCAGGATCTTGGCGGGGAATTAAATGAAATTAAATTGGTGCATGTAGATATTCTATCAGGTTTTGAAGGATGGACGCAAGAGAAAGGATGAGATCGCTTGGGGAGGACATCGTGAACGAGGCGTTCGAGGACCTCTTCTCGCATAAAATCCCCTCCCCGATGGCTAATCGCGTCCTGAGGAGATTCTCCCGCTGGTGGAAGGATTACACCAGGGCTGGTTTGATAGTCATGTCCTGTCAGGCGGTCGGAGGCGACCCGACACTAGTACGCTCGGCGGCGAAGAGCCTGGTTCTCACCGGCGGGGCGTTCGACTTGCATGATGACATCATCGACAAGTCTTTCGTGCGCAAGAAGACCAGGACGCGGTCGATTCAGGACAGGTATGGTATGGAGGCCACCCTCTTGGCTGGCGATGCGCTCCTCATCGGCGGTCTCGTCAACCTCACCGAGATGCCAGGATTGAGCGAGAAGATGAGACGGGATGTGGTGGCTGAGATCACCAGGGGACTGTTCGAGCTCGGGTCGGCGGAGATGGAGGAGATGGCCTTCATCCACAACCTGGAGGCGACCCCAAGAAGATATATCCGGATCCTCTGGATGAAATCTGCGGACATGGAATCCTACACCAAGATCGGGGCGATGATAGGCAACGGCTCCAAGGAGGAGATTGAAGCCCTGGGACTTTACGGCCGATGCCTGGGGATGATTTGCATACTCAGGGACGAACTGGAGGATTGCTTCAACGACCTATACGAGCTAAGGTCGAGGATTTCCTATGAGAGCCTGCCGTTGCCAATCGTCTACTCGCTTGGGGATGATAGGTGCCGCGATCTGCTATCTGGCTTCTTCAAGAGGTTGCCCAAGCAACCGACCGACAAACAGCTGCGGACGTTGATACAGCTCATAGATGAGAACCGAGGCTTCGAGAAAGGGCAAGACTTGATCGATAAATATGTTAGGATAGCAAAGTTCGAGGCCAGGAAGCTCAAGGACCCGGAGCCGTTCCTCGCCCTGTTCCCCAGTTGATGGGTAATATCTTAAAGGGTGACCACGCCCATTTCATCTGAGGTGACCCAACATGATGCCGATCGCCCTCCTCATGATAGAGCACCGCCAAATAGAGCGAATGATGCCCGTGCTACGAGAGGAGGTCGTTAGAGCCAGGGCTGGGGAGGTGGACGTCGGGCGCATCGATGCCCTGGTGGATTTCATCCGGACCTACGCGGACCGGTGCCACCATGGTAAGGAGGAGGACATCCTCTTCGAGGCCATGCAGGAAAGGCCGCTGCCCTCGGAGATCAGGTCCACCATGGAGCGCCTGATCGAGGACCACAAGACTTCCAGGGAGAACGTCAGATCGGTCGTGGAAGCGAATAGGCGGCATCGCCTTGGCGAGGCTGGAGCGCCTGCCATTATGGCCGCCGCCCTTGAGAGGCTGGCCGACCTCTACCCTGACCACATAGCCGTCGAGGACAAGGCATTCTTCATCCCCAGCATGGAGCTGTTCTCAAAGGAGGAGCAGGCGCGGATGCTAGCTCAGTTCCATAACTTCGACAGGAATCTAATACATCACATCTACCGGGCAAGGATGGACGACCTCGCTGGCGAACCGCCGAGATTCTCCTTCCATACCAAGCCAAGTGCTGAGCCTGGGGCGAAATGGGCATGCACCGTGTGCGACCTCGTCTACGACCCGGTGAAGGGAGACCATGCGCACGGCATTGCGCCTGGGACCAGCTTCGAGGACTTGCCTGATGATTGGGTGTGCCCATTGTGCGGGGCCAGCAAGAGGGCGTTCAAGAGGCTCGCTGACCATTGAGCCCGGGCCTCCGATGTCCCTTCCCTAGGGAGAGGGCGACCCCGGTGGCCGTCCTAGCATGCTGGAAGTTGACGTGATATTCCTTCGCCATCGACTGGGCGAGCTTGACCAGTGAGCCCTTCGCGGTCAGGTCGTTCTCCAATGCGAAGCGTATGCTCCTGTTCACCATCAACCTGAAGTCCTGCATCAGGAATCTCACCTCTGGTGTAAGGGGAGAGGCGAGCTCGCACGGGAGGCTTCGACAAATAGAATGCATCAATGACTGGATGACACTGTAGCTCATCGATGCATCGAGTACATTCAATATTCGGACTTAAGGTGCAAAGCAAGTCAGGTCAATAGGTTCTTATACTCGTATTATGTCATCGCCACCAGCTAGATCTCATCCATTCACTTGCGCCTTCGCTGCCCTCCTGGGAAGCAAGGCCTCCTAGAGAAGGGCATAGATTTTAGTGTAAGAGAATCGGAGGTGAATCAATAATGTACGACAAGCCAAAGGAGAAGCACAAGGCCATCTGCAGCGACTGCAAGAAGGAGTGCGAAGTCCCGTTCAAGCCCACCGAGGGCAGGCCAGTTTATTGCCGCGATTGCTTCAGCAAGCACAAGCCGCCAAAGCGCTACTAAGCGTCGCGCGCCCAGCGCGCGTCCATTTCTTTATTTCTTCATCGCTTTTATCATTTCAATTAAACATCTAGATGAGAGCCTGGGCGGATAGATGGCACCATCGGAGCATTAGACCATAGCGGTAAATAGCAGCTTATAGGTGGTTTATTTCATGAGACGCAGCCGTCCTGTCCTCCGTTCCAAGACCAGCGAGCCGACCACCGAGGGTGCTGGGGTCCATCTCTTCCGAGCTTTCGGGCATCAGGACACGATGCTGCTGGACCCGTTCCTGATGCTGGACCATTTCCGCTCCTCTGACCCGCGAGAATACATGGCAGGGTTCCCCATGCATCCTCACCGAGGCATCGAGACCGTCACCTATGTTCTATCGGGCCGTATCGAGCATCAGGACAGCATCGGCAACAAGGGCGTGATCTCTGAGGGCGATGTTCAATGGATGACGGCCGGGAGCGGCATTCTTCACCAGGAGATGCCGCAAAGGACCGATGACCCCTTGCATGGTTTCCAGCTTTGGGTTAATCTCCCCAAGGTGCACAAGATGATGCCGCCACGGTATCGAGAAGTTAAGAGCAGTGAGATCCCCCAGGCAAGGCTGGAGGACGGCGCGGTGGTCAAGGTGATAGCCGGCTCATTGGCTGGAGTGACGGGACCAGTGAGGGACCTTGTGGTAAAGGTCGAGCTATTCGATGTCAGTCTGGCGCAGGACGAGGACGTCTCCTTGCCCGCCAGCGTCGGGGACCGTGCCTTCGTCTATGTCTACGAGGGCTCTGGGCATTTCGAGGAGGGCAGCAGGCATGCTTTGGAGGATAGGCATCTTGCCATCTTCGATGATGGGGAGGAGGTCTGGGCAAAGGCTGGTAGGAGGGGCTGCCGCTTCCTCTTCGCGCATGGCGAGCCATTGCGGGAGCCCATCGCCTGGGGAGGGCCCATCGTCATGAACACTGAGAAGGAGCTGGAAAGAAGCTTCGCAGAGTTGCGGTCGGGCAAGTTCATCCAGTGATGAGGATCCCTGCAGATGCGATTGCCGAGAACAGATGCAATAGTAGAAAAAAAGAAATCCGTCCTCGTTCTGTTTGTTTCGAGCACATGATTGAAGAGGCTACGGATGCTCTTGAACTGTCGCACCAGGTGCGAAAAGACCTGAAGGAGCTCTCGCGCTTCTGGACCTTCAGGTCCTTCGAGGAGTACATGCGGCTAGTTTGTTCTATGATTTCCTTGGCGCCGGCTTGGATGAGGTGATAAAGAGATTGGAGCTCCTGGAGCATTCAGTTTTCAAGGAAGATTACGGGACCATTGCCGGAGAGAATTGGCCCATATACGACCTCGTCAACTATTATGATAGGCTGATTGACCTATTGCGGAAAGCCCAGAGCGAAAAAAAGGGTGAAGACCTAGACATGATTAGTGTTGAAAAATGGCGAAGGACCGCAGGACTTTACGCGCAGGTGGTCTGCCACCTAGAAGACCGCTGATCGACATCCGTTGTCCGCCTTGGATTCTGATATTAAAAGATATGCCGTCAGACGGTGGGACTCGCGCGAGCTAGATATTTTCGATAAGCCCAGTCGTTGACCGAGTCGCTCCCGGCGTAGGACGTGCAAACCCCAATATCCACCGCGGCTTTAATCTAGATAGGAGCGGGCGCGGCCACATCCGGCCACCTGTGCCCGACCTATCGATATACCGTGACCAAGGATTTGGAGGGATGATGAAAATGATATCGGAAGCTCATATCGAATCCAGGATGAGGAACGAGAGGACCGCGATCTACCAGCTTGGCGCTGAAGGTGAATTCCGCATGAGCGGAGGAAGTCTCGCTCTCAGAGCCATCGAAGGCGTAGATGAAGAGGGCCCAGATCGAAAAAGAAGGTTATTCCGTATTTCAAGGCGCAAGGAGGTGAGTCATGAGCCCGATCGGGATGGGCTGAGCTTGGGGGGCTCAGTCGTATAGCCTTCGCGGGATTGAATCTGGATGGTGTTCCTGGTGGGACCGTTTCTTCCTAGAGCTGGCAATGGACGATGAATGAGTCGGAGGCTCTCCCCTCTCGTACAACACTTTTTTACGAGATTTTCTTGCCGGCACCAGGGCCCCAAATGGAGTCGAAGACTTCCTCGACCTTGACCATGACACAGGATTTTGCGGGCATCTTGGGGTTCGCACCATGAACCCAGGCTCTCATCTGATCGAACTCCGGTCCCGATTTATCCACCTTGACCGACCCTTTGATCTGATAGGACCTCTTCGTCTCCGAATCGTAGCAAAGAATGCAGAATGCGCAGCGTTTTCTCAAGGTTCTTCAGGGTCTTGTTGAAGAAGTTATCCCCGATCATTATGTTCTCATCATCCAGTATCTTCAGATAACCGATGTAGACGACGTTCGGCTTACCATCCTTGCTGGCAGTGGCGATGGGCGTCGGTTTCTGCTTCTGCAGCACCTCTCTGACCTCGGTAGGCATCTTGACCATGCTTGTCCCCCATCGGTTATTGCGCTCGCCATTGCTTATTTCTTCCGAGGCCTTATTCCCAGACCTCTTTCAAGGGAGCCTTACGAAAAGAGGAGATCTCCTGCGACCATTCAATTCGAGCCCGTGGATTAACGCAAGATGCCTGGTCAAGTGATTGTTGT
>CAWGZX010000008.1:0-167777 GCA_963827135.1 Methanomassiliicoccaceae archaeon
TGCAGTCCCCTGGGACAACACCCAACTTCTTCTGACGCGCCAGGGTCTCCTCGCGTAACCTGTCCCAACCTTGTTTGAACTGCCCTTTGTATTTATCGGCCCATTCCTTGGGAGCATTGGTGCGGGGCGTGGGTCGCACCTGGGGCGAAATAGATGAAGAAAGGCTTGTCAGGCGCAAGAGCCTTCTGCTGGCTGACCCCGGCAATGGCCTTATCGGTCAGATATCCTCCATCAGGTGGTAGCCTTCCTCGGGGGTCTCTTTCGGTTCGACCCGAACGGTCCCCTCATACAAGGATGGTAACTTGGCTGGTACACCTCCTCCTATGAATCCGTAGAAATACTCGAACCCGCCTCCTCCATTAGCCAAGCATAGAAAGGCCCAACCGGGTTCGCCTGCCAAACGGGCACCTCATGGCACTTGCCGAACTGCGCTGTGCTATAAGCCATCCGCTTCCGGGTATTCGCCAGCAGCGGCGACATCGTGTTCGGCAGTACTGAGCAATAGCCAGGTGCTCCAGTGGCAATTTCGGTAATCCCACCCATGCCGCAGGAGTGATGATTGCGACCTGTGAGCGATGCCTGACGCGTGGGTGGACGTGGTAGCGCGCAGTGGTGTGGAAGCGGTTATACTTCAGACCTCCCGCGGCGAGCTTCTCTGCACTTGGTGTCTTGCAAGGCCCTCCAAATGCGCTCGAGGAGCCGATCCCTGCATCGTCGATAAGCACTATCAGGATGTTCGGCGCACCCTGTGGAGGGCGCAACTGCTCTATGGGCGGAGAACCTGTATCTGGATGACTCACGTCATAGGTGATTCAATTTTGGCTTAGATGTACCAGCCATTGGCAGATTTGTCCGCTTCGCAATATCTTCGTTGATCATGATGTCCCCCCTCAGGACTGAGATGGATTGGTTGCTAGACATCTAATATCTTTTCTGTGGGCGGTGCAATCAACGAATAAGGTGCTAAACCATAATCCGATCAGGAGCAAATTTGGATTGATCTGGAAATATTCAGGCAAACTTCGCTGCCAATCTCCCCCAAGGAGTCCTTTTCGTTCTTCTCGAGCCACGGTGCTTCAATGTCTCGCCAATACTACATTACGAACTCAATAATCATTACCCATCGGGAAAGGATGTAAGTAACAAGGAATGTAAATGAAACGATGGGCAGGGCAATTTCATTGTCATATTCAGTACCTGAGCTGCCATCATCAATTTATCAGATTCTTATAAAAAATCACCTGGGGGAAGGAGTTGCACCTTCGAGTATAGACTTCGGGGGGCCCATACAAGTGCTCTGGCACCCAGGCTATTAAGATACTCGAGATGCTGTCAGTGGAAGAACCTTCTGCTACAATTTTCACTGAGCGGAATAAACCCAAAGCCAAGTCCACTGGGTCACTCTCGCTTCCCCTCTAACCAGTCATCGATGACCTTCTGCACGGACATGCCAGGACATAATTCTCCAAAGCGCTCGTTCAGACCTGCTTTCGTGATGGAATCGCGACAGCTCCCAAGGCTTCTGCCAGCCTGACTGAGGTCCCTGCGGCCTTGAGCTCATCGTAGAGGTTGGCAAGCATCTCAGTCGCCGACAGGTCCATGTAAGGAGCGCTGCGCATGCTCAAAACTACCAGTTCCACCTTTACTCGCTCCTTTACGAGCTTCTTGACCTCTTGTCTAACCCTTGCCACGTTCGGGAAAATCGAGGGGACCTTCGATGCGCAGACCAAGGACACCAGGTGTAATTTCGTTCTGAGGGCTCCGATCCATGTCCGTATATTCAGTAGTCCCAGGAATTTTCCGAGTTGGGTGATGCCTGGTTTGGAGATACGATAGAGCAGTGCGAGCAAGGTGAGCGCGACCCCGATGAATACTCCCTGGAGCAACCCGAATATCAGCACTCCTGCCATAGCCGCGATAGCAAAAAAGGAATTCCAGCCTGTCGAAGGCATAGACGCTCTTTAGAGCCTTGATGTCCACAAGGGCGACCATGGATGAAACGATGACCACACCGATTATGACCGTGGGGAGGTTGCTGAAGAACGAGGCGAAGAAGAGCAGCACAAGGACGATGACCAGTGCCGCCACAGCCCCGGAGAGCTGGGTCTTGGCATTACTATCGAAGTTTATGCTGGTGTTGGAAGCGCTTCCATCAACCGGCATACCTTGGAAGAAACTGGCAGACATATTCGCCGCTCCGTAGGCCGTGAGCTCCTGGTTGCTATCCACTTCGTAGCCACCTTTCTTAGCAAATGTCTTGCTCACCGAAACTCCCTCGATATAGGTTATGAGGAACAGCCCGACAGCGATGGTCAACAGGGCATCGAGGGTCTGTCCGCCCATGGATGGAGCCACAAAACCTGGCAGACCATCAGGAATAGGTCCGACCACAGCGATCCCTTTCTCAATCATAGGAAGAAGAATAGCCGCGATGGTTGCCAGGATGATGAGAACGAACTTCAAAGGGAGCTTCTTGAACACCTTTTTTCCCAAATAGAGGAAGGCGAATCCTATAATGGCTAGGGCTATGGTCGGGAGGTTCGCCTCGTTGATATGCTGCAGATAGTAAACCACGAGGTCTACGAACTCGCCGCTAGCTCCTTCGATTCCCGTAATCTTCCCCAACTGCAGGGCGATGACGTACAGTGCGAGCCCGACCTGAAAACCGATCAGAACGGTCTGAGAAATGAAGTTGACGATGAAGCCCATCCTAATGATCCTAGCGATGATGAGCAGCAGGCCAGCGAGGAAAGCGAGCATCGCCACCGCCGCGATGTACTGATTGGAATCGGCGAAAACCAATCCCATCAAACCTGTTCCGACCAACGCGGCTGGACCTGATGATGGGACCACAATAAGGTGTTTCGATGACCCAAAGATGAAGTAAGCGATGAGGGAAACCACCGCCGCGTATAGGCCATATTCTGTGGGAACACCTGCAAGGCTGGCATAACCCATGGCGGCAGGGATTATCACCATTCCAGCGGTCAATCCAGCTGTTAAGTCCGTTTTTAAAAATGACTTATCATATCGAGGGAGCCAATCTAGGACTGGGACGGACGACTTCAATCGCTCCCTGAACTTGATTCTATTTCCCTCCCCATTGACTATCTGATTTGGCAATCCAAGGGACTAATTGAATAAAAAATAATCGGTCCCCGAATCCACCTGACTTCATTCATTATTACCAAAAAATCAGAGGAATGGCTTACAGTGGTTAGCTCAAATATAAAGATCAGATTTAGTTTCTTGCATAATTAATTATTCGCCATAAGATATCCATATCTTGAGAAGTCCTACATGGCCACCTGTCCTCGTTGCAAGAAAGAGGGACTTGAAGTCGAGAAGATTACTGTGGCAAACCACACCAAGGAGAGATGCTGGCCTCTTGGTGATGAGAAGTATTACTATTGCGATTCGTATGACTGCGATGTAATCTACTTCACAACCCCGGGGAGGGCATTGAAGAGGGACGACGTCAAAACCCGCGTCACATTCAAAGAGAAGGATTCGCCAAAGCCGCTTTGCTACTGCAAGCAAATCACGGAGGAGGATGTGATTAAGGCAATAGAGAACGGCGCGAAAACCTTCGAGGAGGTCAAGCAAGCAACTGGCATAGGCGGCGGGGGACAATGTAAGATTACCAATCCAGCGGGACGCTGTTGCTCTCGCAACTATAAACCTTTGATCGAGGGTGAGTTGAAGAAGAGAGGACTTGGATCTGTTGGCTCGCCATTAACCTTATCCTAGGGCCCTGACTTCGCCGCAATCCTGCTGCTAATTTTAATATCGCTCCTTCGCATTCCAAGACCTGGCGTTTCTTGTCGAGGGGCTTGAAAGCATGAGCAAGACGAATAAGACGGCTGGCGACCCTGTGTCCCTACCGGCACCATCATTTGCGGGAGGAACTAAGGCTATCACTACAACGCCGATTGTCGGAAAGCCGAAGCAGACGAACGCCGAGATGTACGTCCCTGGCGAGGAGGAGCTCGAGACCGGTGAGATGCGAGTGACGGTGCTCGGCAGTGGTAATCCTTGGGTCACCCGCGGTCAGGCCTCGGCCAGCATCCTCGTCGAAATCGGTAACGCCGAGCATGACCTCCTGGTTTTCGACCTCGGGAGTGGCTCACTCGCGAACTTCGCGAGCCTGAAGCTGCCAGTCAACATGCTCAATAAAGTATTTCTGACTCACCTTCATGCCGACCACATGGGCGATCTGCTCACCCTTTCCGGCAGCTACGCAAAGGTGGGACGAGCAGACGGACCGATCTATGTATGGGGTCCTAATGGGACTGAACCTCGCCTTGGGACGCGGCACTTCATCGAAGCGATCCAGGAAGTGCTGGCGTGGGACGCCGAAGCTGGCGGCGGAGCCATCAACCCTGACAGCATGAGGATTATTGTCTCCGAGTTCGATTTCAGCCGGACCCAAGTTATCTACGAGGAAAACGGTGTGAAAGTGACATCATTTCCCGTGGTCCACGCAATAAGCGGCGCAGTCGGATACCGAATCGATTTCGCTGGCCTGTCGTTCGTTTACTCGGGCGATACTCGGGCGTGCTGGCCGCTTGTTCGTGCCTGTGATGGGGGCGTCGACCTGCTCATCCACGAATGCTTCCCACCTGCTGCAGCGCTCGCGGCCGCATCGGGTCTCTCCATTGAGCGGGCAACGATCGCGCTCAATTCCGCTCACACCTCGCCAAGGGCCGCCGGCAAGGTGTTTAGGCTTGTGAAGCCGCGCATGGCTGGCCTATGGCACACGCTCTTATCTCCTCAAGTGATCCCCTTGGTCTTTGCGGAGCTTAGGGCGGTTTATGATGGTCCATTAGTCCAGACCCAGGACCTGACGGTGTTCAATGTCACGAAGGAGGCGGTAATCGCTCGCCAGGCGATGGTATTGGAACAGTTACCGCCGACCCCAGGGATTCCCCGAGTAGCCTACACACCCGTCGCGCATAAGCCTCCAGAATGGTGGGCAGAGGCGCTCATCCCACTTGATGATCCCTAGATGGTGTTGGGAGATGGTCGTAATCAGGCCATGCCTCCAAAGCACCAGGGAATGGTTAGCTGTCTCGGCGAGAAGACGGCCAAATCAATTATTGAAAGGGTTTGGAGTTAGATATCAAAAATACAGGCGAACGGTGAAGTTTGCAGGTTTCTTTCGATATGGTCAGCCAACTTAACGGGTTAAAGCTAAATATGTCCAATCATTTCCTCGGGCAGAATGAGCAAGATAGAGGTCGACCCAGAGGTGATCGATTACATCAGGAGGACGGGCAAGGACTTCAGGGTCTCGACCGATTGCTCTGGCCCAGTCATCCTTCCCACCGATCTCAAGTCGCCTAAGGAGACAGACCTGAGGATTGAGGTCGGCTCCAACACACTCTATATCAGCAGGATACAGGCCAGGTACATAGACCGTGTCACTATGGACATGCTCTATGACCCATCCAGAAGGCTCAACTGCTACCTTTACGACGAGATCTGAGCTCCTCTGCGCGACCCGCAGAATTCTTGACAATGGCTTGGAAGTCTATTTTGGCCTGTTGCGAAAGCAGGTCCTCCAAAGTGCACATGGTAATCGGGCGGTTCGGGACGACGGTGCATGGCGTGGCCTCGCCGATGGAGATCTCGTATGTGCCGATGCTCTTGGCCAGGCTCTCGATCTCGATCTTGTCCAGGCCGATCAACGGCCTAAGGATGGGGAACCTTAGCTCATAGGACTCGACCTTGATGTTATGGAGCGTCTGGGAAGCGACCTGGCCTAAAGACTCGCCAGTGACGACGGCCTCGCCCCCTATCAATAATGCTATTTCCCTAGCTACATGCAGCATCGTCCTCTTGCATAGAACGCATTGATAAGGGGTGGAGCATTGCTTGGCAAAGGCCTCCTGGCTTGGACCATGCGGCGCCACGAACAACCTCATCTCCACATCGAGCGCATCCTCGAGGCGCTCCCTGAGCCGGATCACCTTCTCCGTTGCCGTATCGTTCGTGAAAGGGCGGTTGTCCATGTGAAGTAGCACGACTTCTGCGCCCCTTTCAGCCAGCATATACGCGGCTACTGGCGAATCGATGCCGCCGGACAACAGACAAACCATCCTCATTCTTGGCCTCATGCGTCCGATGGGTGAGCTCGCTTAACTAATTTGATAGAATTGGTAGAAAAGGTTTCGTCCTAGTTGTTGAGCCGGAGATTGTCGGATGAGCCTAGCCCAGGATAGGGGGCGAACTCCTCGTCCTCCTCTTCGGACTCGATGATGATGCTGAAAAGCATGTTGACGATCTCACGCATCTGCCTGAGCTCGTTCTTCAGTTCTGCGATCTCCCGAGACAGGTCCTCGTTGCTCTTTGCCATCCTCTCTCCACCTTTCCATTCAGTTTGTTGCGATATGAACTTTCGCTTCGAATTTCCGGAGGGCGAAACGGGTCCCTGCAACTCAGAACTCCACATCGCCGTAGTCGTCAGCTATCTTGCGGGACTCGTTACGCTCGCAGTTGTTGCAGTACAGCCCCTTCTCCTTCCGGACCAAGGGTTGACGGCACCTCTTGCATAGCGCCTTCACCACCCCGAGATGGGGCCCCGCGGTCGTCAGCTGCACCGAGGGCCTGCCCTGGATCACCTTTGCCCTGATTATGTCGCTCGGCCTCACCTCACGTCCAGCGTCCTGGACGTAATCGGACGAGAGCTTGGAGATGTGGATGGTCCCGTTAGTATCCCCGGCGATCTCCCTCTCCCGACCCTCGATGGCCACGACCTCGCATATGGCCATCACGCTCTTGACATCGGTGACCGCGCAGAAAACGAAATCCCCTGGCTTGAGCTCGGCCATAGGGTTGAACGGCTTAACCCTGGCCACTTTCTCCGTATTGTCCAGCTCAAGCTCTCCCATGGTGGCGGCGAAGACCTTGCCGTCCTCCTCATATGTGCCCTCGGCCGGTAGGAACTCCTCAGCCTCCGCTACCTCCTCGCCGGGCAAAACTGACCTTTTCTCTAACATAATCATTCACCGTGTGTCTGGATGCGGAGAAGCAGAACCTCCACATCCTTATTAGCCTTTTTATGGAACGCGAAGGTATGAGGGATTTCCAATTTATACCTTTTTAGTACTTCCGCCTTACTTCCAGTGGCAGTAACCATTTCGACCAGGAATTCCTGCGTGATGGCGTTGTGAAGGGAGTAGACGACCTCGGCCACCTCCATGGCCTTGCTAAGAAAAGGTCGGTCCGCGTGCCTCCTCTGCGATCCGAACGGCGGGTTCATGACCACCGTGTCCACCTTTTCCTTGAACTCACTCACATCCCCTAGGGCCAATTCGATCCTCACCCCTGCCCTCTTGGCGTTCTCCATGGCTATGCCCAACGCCGACTGGTCCTTGTCCAGGCCCAGAACCGATTCGGCCCCCAACAGGGCCGCCCCTATCGCCAGCATCCCCGTGCCGCATCCAAGGTCCGCTACCTTCAGGCCAGCTATGTCGCCCTGGGAATAGGCTAGGAAAAGCAGGTCCGCCGCGATGCTCGCCGGCGTCGGATATTGCTCATCAGAAGGATTCGGAGTTGCGAAGGGTTCGACCTTCTGCAGGGCGATCTCCAGTTCCTTCTTCTTCAGATGGACCACCAGGCTCTAGATCTCATAGTCGACGGCAATGCGATGCTCCCTCACCCTCATCACCAGATCGGCGACTTTCTGGTGCTCGGGGTGCTTCACATAGGCATCCAACGCCTCGTAGCTATCGAAATCAACGATGAGGACGAGGTCGTAATTGCTGCCGTTCTCCAGGCTGTTGATCCCTACCTCCAACCTCCGGACGAGCTCCGGCATCTTTGGCGGCAGTGCCTCGAGGCCCGCCTTGACCCGCCGCAGGTTCGTCAGCTTGTCATGACCATCCGCGTCGTCCTTGAACCTCCACGCCACAACATGCCTTATCATTAAGCGACCTCCGCTCCTCGTGCTCACTGGTTGATACCTAGGTTCAGGAAGTCAGCGCTCGTGAGGATGCCAACGATCTGGCCCTTCCTCGACACTAGCACCGCCTCTTCCCTCTGCAGGTGGACGGACGCCAATTCGATGGGCGTGTCCTCAGACAGTATGGGGAAGGGATCCATCATGACCTCCTCCACCTTGGTCTGCATGACCATGTCATAGGTCTTGCGGTTCGCCCTGGTCTCCTCGATGGTGTAGTCGCGGATCCGGTCGTCGGTTATCCCACCAACAACCTTATCGCCAACCATCACCGGCAGCTGGGTGAAGCGGCCCTTCATCATCCTCTCCACGCACTCTCCCACCGTCTGCTCCGGCACCACCTGCACCACGCCCCTAGTGGCCAGATCACCGACGGTCAGCTGCGCTCCCAGCTTCATCCCCTCGACCTTCCGCCTCCTGAGGACCTCCTCGAAGGCCATGAGGATCTTGCGAACGTTGCTGTAGGAAGGGTCGATGGACCCCCTCTCGATCTTGGCGATCAACGACTGGCTCACTCCAGCAAGCGAGGCGAGCTCGCGCTGGGACAAGTTGAGCCGCTTCCGCATCTGCCGTATCTTGTCCAGGTCTGGCAATTGTGGGACCAAGGCCATTCTCTGAGTCGTCAAAAGATTCACTCCCCGTTAACGATGATGACGACAGGAATATAAAATATTCCTATACTACACACCACGATTCCGAAGTTACTTTGAAATTGACATATGGAATCCGGATAATTGAATTGGATCGCTCCTAACGCGCGAGAACAGCAATTTGTCTAATATTCGCTCTAGATATCTGCGATTCTCACATTGTAATTCTCTTTTTCAACGTGATTCTTTGTTTTTCGTAGAAATTTATTCCGTAACGATTCAAAGGAGCACAAATGCTTAAAATAAGGGTCCGAGGTGACTCCGAGCATCATCAGCGAGGATGTTCAGGTAATCCATAGGATGCCTGCGCCTCGTCGCGGATGAGTCCGGTGTAGACTTGCCGGTAGGGCAGGAACCAAACATGTCAGGTTCGACGCGATCTCGAGGCAACCTCCAGGAAATAGCTTATGACGACATTGGGAAAGACGGGCTGCGTGTACCAGAGAGGTACGGTGCCACCAGACCCCCCGGTCTGACCTACCAGATGGGCGGGTGCGGGATCGCTGGATGCATCAATATGGCCGGAGGCAGAATCTCTGGCGACACCATCGCCAAAATGCTTGAGACCATGGGCGAGAGGGAGAACGGCCTCGGCGCGGGCTATGCCTGCTATGGCCTCTTCCCTGAGCACCGCGATGAGTACTGCATGCAGTTCTTCCTCGACCATGAGGAGGCAAGATCCTCGGTGGAGGAGCTGCTGAAGTCCCTAGGCACCATCGGCAAGGATGAGAAGATCCACACCCAGAAGGTCAAAGGCATGCGCCCACCCTTCCCCATGATCTGGCGCTACTTCTTCCGTCCCAACACGAAGCTAGAGTGGCGTGGGCGCACCGACCTCTCCAACGACGACCTCATGGTCCAGCTGGCCATGCACGTCAACTCAGACATCGAGGGGGCGCTGTGCGTCTCCAGCGGCAAGGACATGGCGGTGTTCAAGGGAAACGGCTATTCCCACGAAATATCCAAATTCTACGACCTCGGCCGGTACTCGGGAAAGATGTGGCTCTCCCACTCCCGCTTCCCGACCAACTCCCCGGCCTGGTGGGGCGGCGCCCATCCGCTCAGCATCCTGGACTGGTCGGTGTGCCACAACGGCGAGATAACCTCCTACGGCGTGAACAGGAAGTTCGTGGAGATGGCGGGCTACCGCTGCTCCGTCCTCACCGACACCGAGGTGGTCGCGTACACATGGGACCTGCTCGTGCGTAAGCATCAGCTTCCCATACCTGCGGCCGCGTTCGCCATGGCGCCCTGGTACCACCAGGACATCCCGCGCCTGGACCCGGAGAGCTCGCGCTTGGCCACCTGGCTGAGGATTACATACAAGGAGGCTTTGCTCAACGGCCCCTTCAGCATCATCGTGGGTCGGAGCGAGCCTGAGGTCACCCTGATCGCCCTCGCGGACCGGAAGAAGCTTAGGCCCCTGCTATGCGGGCGCTCTTCGGACGGCAAGACCGCTTACGTGGCGAGCGAGGAGTGCGCGGTGAGGGTGGTGGAGCCGAACGCCGAGACCTGGACCCCTAATGCGGGAAGCCCGATGATAGCCCAAGTGGGCAAGGGCATCCTGCGCACCGGGACCGAGCATCCGTTCGTGGGGGTGGGCTGATGCCTCAGCCCTCGTCCGCGGGGAGGCGCATGGAGCTGGAGGCCCCTGACCGCTTCAGGCCGGTGGTGGACCACGAGCTCTGCCGGAGATGCAAGAAGTGTGTGACGGAATGCTCCTTCCGCGCGCTGGAGTTCGTCGACGGCACAGTCAAGCCCATCGGCGGCTGCGTGGCCTGCGGCCGCTGCATCAACGTCTGCCCGGCGCATTGCATCGAGGTCCGCCAGGTGCAGTCGATGTTCCCCCCGCACGCCAACTTCAACGAGAGGGTGCGCCGGGGGATCATGTCCCAAGCGACCACCGGAGGGGTGCTGCTCACCTCCTGCGGCACTGACATCCCTTATCCAGTGATGTTCGACGAGATGCTCCTGGACGCGGCGCAGGTCACCAACCCGGCCATCGACCCCCTGCGGGAGGTCGTGGAGACGAAGACCTTCGTGGGCGGCCGCAATGGCTCCCTGGACGTCAAGGAGAACGGTCGCCTTTCCATAGGCAAGGACCCTGGCCCGATGGTGGCCATGGACATGCCGATCATGATCGGGCACATCTCCCTAGGCTCGGTCTCGTACAACGCACAGAAGGCGCTCTTCGCCGCCGCCAAGGAACTGAACATCCTGGTGGGCTCAGGGGAGGGCGGCCTGCACAAGGACTTCAACATCTACTCGCAGAACGTGGTGAGCGAGGTGGCGTCCGGTAGGTTCGGGGTCACGGGCGACTACCTCAAGCGCACCGCGGCGGTGGAGATCAAGATCGGCCAGGGCGCGAAGCCAGGCCATGGCGGCCATTTGCCAGGCGAGAAGGTGAGCGCGCTGATCTCCCAGACCAGGATGATCCCCCTGGGGACGGACGCTCTCTCGCCCTACCCTCACCATGACATCTATTCTATCGAGGACCTGCAGCAGCTCATCTCCGTGGTCAAGGAAGCCACCGAATACCAGGTGCCGATAGGAGTGAAGATCGCGGCCGTGCACAACGTCGGCGCCATAGCCTCCGGCATCGTCCGGGCGGGAGCGGACTTCATCACCATTGACGGGTTCCGCGGAGGGACTGGCTCGACCCCGCGCATCATACGCGACCATGTGGGGCTGCCCATCGAGGTCGCCATCTCCGTGGTGGACCAGCGCCTGACCAAGGAGGGCATGAGGAACCGGATCACCGTCTTCGCCGGGGGCAGCATCCGCTCCTCAGCAGACATGATCAAGGCCATCGCGCTAGGCGCCGACGCGGTGATGGTCTGCACCGCGGCCTTGGTGGCCATGGGCTGCAGGGTATGCCAGCAGTGCCACAGGGGCGTCTGCTCCTGGGGCATTGCCACCCAGAGGGAGGAGCTCGTCGCCCGTCTGGACCCCGAGGTGGGGGCCGCCCGCGTGGTCCGCCTCTTCCGCTCCTGGAACGAGGAGCTCAAGGAGATCCTGGGCGCCATGGGCATCGATTCGGTCGAGAGCCTGGTGGGGAACCGGGACCGGCTGCGCTACTTCGGCCCGAACTCCAAGATCGCCGAGATCATGGGCGTCAAGCATGTAGGGGAGGGGTGGGGTTGACCTCCTCCGACGTCTGGGGCGAGAGAAGGAAGGTCGAGCCCTTCGACCCCGCCTCCGCCATCGAGAGGAGGGAAGGGTGCCTGGTCATACACGCCGACCGGCGCGACGAGGAGGGGCGCCCGCTGCACTACAAGATCCTGAACGGGCTCGTCCGCAAGGCGATGCTCGACGGAGAGGCTCACATCGTACTGGAGGGAGTGATGGGGCATCGCTACATCGCCTCCACCGCCAACCGCAAGGACCTCTACATCGAGATCCATGGCACCCCTGGGAACAACCTCGGCGCCTTCCTGGACGGACCGACCATCGAGGTCTTCGGCAACGCCCAGGACATGACCGGGAACACCATGAACTCGGGCAAGATCATCGTCCATGGCAACGCCTGGGACGTGACCGGGCTGGCGGCGCGGGGCGGAACCCTCCTCATCAAGGGCAATACCGGCTACCGTGTCGGGATCCACATGAAGGAGTACGCAGGGACCAAGCCCGCTATGGTCATCGGTGGCACGTCGAAGGACTATTTGGGCGAGTACATGGCCGGAGGGACGGTCGTGGTCCTCAACCTCAACGGTCCGATGGAAAAATCACCCGTGGGAATGCACCTTGGAGCCGGGATACATGGCGGAAGAATCTACGTCCGAGGTAAGGTCGAGGAGCACCAGCTGGGACCGGGGGCGATAATGGACCAGTTGAGCGGCGAGGACGCGCCGGAGCTGGAGAGCCTTATCTCGCAGTTCGAACGGGCCTTCAAGACCTTGGTCCCGCGCGACTGGGAGAGATGGGTGAGGGTCTCGCCCGCCTCCTCGAGGCCCTTCTCCGGGCATTACGACCCCACGTCGGTATGATCAGGCGCCAGGGAAGCGCATCACGCCCTCAAGCACGATGCGCAGCTCCACGTCCTCAAGGCCCAGTGGCAGTATCTGTTGGTCGATGAGCTCCTCGAGCGAGCGGTTGTCCTTGGCGATGACGCGGACCATTATCCTCTTGCGACCGCTGACCTGGAGTACCTCCAGCACCCCTGGTACCTTCGCCAAGGAGCGCAGCCTGTCCGTGCTGGCATCGGGCGCGAGATTGGCCAGGAGTATCCCCTCCACCTTCATGCCCATGCGCTCGTAGCTGACGAGCGTGATGTAGCCGAGGATGACCTTGTCGTCCTCCAGCCTGGTGATGCGGTCGCGGATGGTCGATGGCGACCTGCGGAGCCTCTGGGCGACCTCGTTGTAGGTCATCTTCCCATCGGTCATGAGGAGCCTCAGGATCTTACGGTTCATCTCATCGATCTGGACCATTCGACTTACCCTACTGCGATATCATTGCCTGGCCGATTTAAATAATCATTCATGACATCCCGCCCTTTCAGCGGGCGATGTTTGGAATATTAGCAATTTCAGCGAAAAAGAAGGATCACAATCCATCGATCTTGATGGTCTTCCTCAGGAAGGCGCAGCCCTCGCAGGGGATGCTCACCACGCACTTCTCGCCACTGGGTATCCCCTTGAGCGCACATAGGATCGCCTTGTCCAGAGGTCGGAAGGGTTGCTTCCTTCCATTGGCCTTGAGCACTGAGAGCTCGGCCTCCGAGGAAGGGTTCACGCAAGAGCATCCTATGTCCACGTACTTCATGCACTTGGTCGCCTCCTTTTCCGTACAGAGGTCGCATCTGGTGCCCACCTTGGAGAGGGGGCCGAAAAGGTTCGCCAAGGGGTCGAAGACGTAGAGCCTCTGCTCCTTCCCCAGGGCGATGAACACGGTATACGGGTTGCTGGGGGCGATTAGCTCCTGTCTGGTACCTCGTACCTTCCTCTCCTCGACCACCGCCCAGAACTCGCGTAGGTGGTTGTTGAGCTGATAGACGAGCTGATGGTAGTCCAGCTTCAGCTTGTCCGCGATGCCCTGCTTGGAAACGGGGCCGTCCAGAGAGGACCGGTACAAGGTGCGCAATATTTCCTTGCGCAATGGATGATTCACGACGCTCGTGTAGGTGACCGGGTCGATGTAAGCGATCTCTATCCTACATCCTGAGCTGGAGTTCACATCGCTTGATTGCGAACTCCAATATTTAACCTGTCACCTTCTTCTATTGCTTCACTTTCAAATCAAATAATTGATTATTTTTTTGTCTGGATGCGCACGTTTTTTCTAATCCTGCGTCGTTTATTACCCGGGTATCGAAGTGAGCGAAGCGAGAAAGAAGCTGTCGTTCCTTAACCGCTACCTGACGGTTTGGATATTCCTCGCCATTGGACTAGGGATCCTGCTTGGGGCCTTGGTCCCGGAGATCGCCGATTGGCTTAGCTCGCTCAGCGTAGGCACGACCTCGATCCCAATAGCGGTCGGCCTGATCCTGATGATGTGGCCCCCGCTCGCGAAGGTCCGATATGAGAAACTTCGCGGGATCACTGGCCAGCCTGAGGCGAAGAGGATGTTCATGGTCTCGCTCGCCCTCAACTATATAGTCGGGCCCTATCCTCATGTTCTGCCTCGCCTGGATCTTCCTCCCTGACCAGGAGGAGTTCCGCATCGGGCTGATATTGACGGGGGTAGCTCGATGCATAGCGATGGTCATAATCTGGAACTCGCTGGCAGAAGGCGATTCTGAGTATGCGGCCATCCTGGTCGCCCTCAACTCGATGTTCCAGATCGTCCTATATGCGTTCTATGCCTACTTCCTGATCGCCGTCGCCTCCGAATGGGTCATGGCGGGCTCTGGGCAGGAGGTCGATATCAGCATGTGGGACGTGGCGCAGAGCGTCCTCATCTATCTGGGGATACCTTTCGTCCTGGGCGTGGTCACCAGGTACATCCTCCTTCCTCGCAAGGGGGCCGATTGGTACGAGAACAGGTTCCTGCCGGCATTCGGCAAGGTATCGTTGCTGGCGCTGCTCTTCACCATCGTGGTCATGTTCTCATTGAAGGGCGAGTACATCCTGGAGCAGCCTTGGGACGTGGTGGCCATCGCGATCCCCCTAATCTGCTACTTCCTGATCATGTTCTTCCTGTCCTTCGGGCTTTCGATCAAGCTGAAGTTCGACTATCCACATGCGACGGCGCAAAGCTTCACCGCAGCCAGCAACAACTTCGAGCTGGCCATCGCCGTGGCGATAGGGGTGTTCGGAATCGAGTCGCTGGTGGCTTTTGCTGCGGTCATCGGTCCCCTGATAGAGGTCCCAGTGCTGATCTCCTTGGTGAACGTGGCCTTCTGGATACGTAGAAGGTACTACCTTCCCGATGGGAAGGTCAAGTCATCAGAGGGATGAGCGGGCTAGCACCAAGATCAAATGCAAAATCCCTGGAGGAAGGAAAATGGATAAAAAAGAGAGGTTTAGAAGGCCCTGGCCTTCCCTACCGCGCCCGCCGCGGCGGAGATCCCGCCGAAGGCGAGCAACGAGACTATGAACACGGCGATGTTCTGATAGACGTCGTAGTCGCCAGCGTACATCAGGAGCCAGATCACCAGGAAGGCCAGCCAGGCCACCCCGGCGATAATGGCTACTATGTCCGCGCCCGTCGTCTTGTACTTCGGCTCATTCCCGGCGAACTTCATGCCGAAGGGCACCCAGACCGCGACGTTCAGGGCCACGAAGACCACCACCGAGAGTATGATGATGGCGATGTTCTCGTAAGCGTTGTAGTCACCGGCATAGAAGGCCAGCCAGAGTATGAAGAAGCCCAACCAGGACAGGGCGCTGATAGCGGATACGGATGCCCGCCAGGCCATGCCCAAGCTGTTCATCTTCTTGAGCGTCTCGATATCGCATTCGTCGTTGTTGTGACTCATCCTTTTCACCTCAGGCGCTTCCTCGCGCCTAGATGACCTATGCTGTGGTCACGATACTTGAGAGGAATGAGCACAAGTGACCGGGATCTGACCACGGCCTAGGCCAAAGGCCTCTTCCTCGCTAGCATTATCCCGTCCCTCACGGTCAACAGGACGTTGTCCACGCGCTCGTCCTTGGCCAGCTTGCGGTTCAGGGCGTGGATAGCCCTGGCGTCCTTGCCCTTGGGATCGAGGACCTCGCCCTTCCACAGCATGTTGTCGAAGATCATCAGGCCGCCTGGCTTGAGGACCTTGAGCACCTTCTCGTAATAGTGATCATACGATGATTTGTCGGCGTCGATGAAAGCGATGTCGATCGGGCCGTCCACGCAATCCAACGTCTTCCTGGCATCTCCCTGGACGATGGTGATCTTGCTGCCGAAATCCACCTTGTCGAAATACTTCTGCGCGATGCGGGCGTGGGTCTCGTCCGCCTCCAGCGTGATCAGGTCCCCATCCTTCGGCAGGGCCGCGGCCATCATCAGCGCGGAATAGCCGGTGAAGGTCCCGATCTCCAACACGTTCCTGGCCTTGGATAGGGCGACCATCATCCTCAGGAAGGAGCCTTCCACCTTCCCCACCTGCATGCCCGGGTTGTCGCATTTGGCATAGGTCTCCATGCGCAGGTCCTCAAAGACCCTCTCCACATTCCCAGTAAACTTCTCAGCGTAATCCTCGATGCTCGCTTTCACCAGTTGCATAACTATGCCCGAGAGCATTCTATCCCGCCCGGAATTAATAGTTTCCGGAGCCCGAGGCCAAGACGCTTATGTCGCCCTGAGCGATTACCCCGAGAGGCTATGCGCGAATTCGTCCTATACTCGAGGTCCGGCCGGACCGATGCCAGGTTCGAAAGCCTGCATGGCGCTGGACGTTTGGATGTCGTGTACCAGTGCGCACTCATGGCCCTGCACAGGTCCTATGCCCTCAGGCAGGACGTCGTCTTCCATGCCCTACTGAACGGGCCGCCGGACCCTCCGAAGGAACTCGTCCTCAACGGCGCCGAGCTGCGCGACCTACCGCTGGACGAGCGGGGCTGGGAGCCGCTCCTGCGCAAGGTCCTGGCTGGAAGGACGCACCCTGGGATCGAGCTGAGGAGGGGCAGCCTCCAGGCGCTGACCCGAGAAAGGGAGAACGTCCTGGTGCTGGAGAAGGATGGGGAGGACATCCGGTCAGTGGAGTTGGGCTCGGACCCGATGTTCATCATCGGGGACCAGGTCGGACTGCCGAAGAAGGAGGAGAATTTCGTCCTCCGCCACGGGAGGAAGGTGTCCCTGGGAAGGAAGGAGTACCTGGCCTCGCAATGCGTCTGCATCATCAATTACGTCCTCGACCTGAGGGAGGCGCAATGTTGACTATCCCCTCGGTCAGTAATGGCCTCATGGAAACTAGCGCTGGACGCTTCCAGGCATGGGGGCGGGACTGATGGCGCGCCCGACCAAGGTGCTGATCCTGGAGTGCATCCCGCACTGCCACGGCCGGGACGAGGGCCTGGTGCTCTACCATTTCCTCAGAATGAAGATGCCCAATAGCGTGAGCTACAAGGTGCTCAAGGGCAAGAAAGACCTGATCCATATCTTGGAGAGAAAAGCCCCCGAGTATCGCATGGTCCATTTCTCATCCCATGGCCACAAGGAGGGCTACTTCTCCTTGGTCCAAGGGTTCCTCTCCGCCGAGGAGTTCCCTGAGGGGTGCTTCCAGGGGAGCGAGGTGACCTTCTCGTCATGCGAGGTGGGACGCTCCGGTTTCATGGACAAGCTCAGTGAACAGACGGGGATGAGCAGGGCCATAGCCCCGATGAACGACGTGGTCTACATCGATGCGGCGATGTACTACATCCATTACTACTATTTCCGGTGCCACAAGAGGTATACGGCACTGAACTCCTTCCATCGCACCGACGGCAAGCTGGGCGACAAGATGAAGGGCGGCTTCCGGTTCTTCGAGTGGGTGTGAAGGGATTTATTCCACCTGCCCTTTCACCATGGCATGAAGGTCAGCGTCGGACCGGTCCGGGTGGACTTCAAGATACCGATCGCGCCCGGGGTAGTGGCGGACAGGCACGTCAACTGCTACCTGATACTCGGCGACGGGGTCCACATCATCGACTCCGGTGTCAAGGGGTCCGAGCGGCTGCTTCTAGAGAGGATCAAAGGCCACGGTTTTGAGCCCAGCGACGTCAAGGCCATAATCCACACCCACGCTCACCCCGATCATATGGGCTCCACCAAGAGGTTGAAGGAGCTGACCGGATGCTCGGTCCTCGTCCATGGTGCCGAGGCCGAGTGGCTCGAACGCCCGGAGAGGCAGTTCGAACAGCGTCCAGTCCCAGGCTTCTTCGATCTCATAGGGGGAGGCGTGAGGCCGGACAGAACATTGACCGACGGGGACGTCATCGACATGGGCAAGGTCAGGTCCATTGAGGTCATCCATGTACCTGGGCACTCGCCCGGCTCCATCGCGCTCTTCCATGGGCTCAGCGGGAGCCTGTTCGTTGGAGACGCGGTACCAGTCCCAGGTCACGTCCCAGTATACGATGACGCGGTCCTTGCCTATCGCTCGATCCTCAGGCTGACAGAGGTGCAGGGCGTGGACCTGGTCTGCTCGGCCTGGGAGGCGCCGAAGCGCAGGGGCGACGCGAGCGTGATATTGCAGACCGGCCTGAAGGTGATAGAAAGCATCCATGAGATGGTCAGGACCAACCTGCTGACCAAGGAAATGACGTCCGAGGAGCTCTGCCGCCGCTGCGTCGCAAAGCTCGGCCTCCCGCCGGAGATGGCCAATCCGTTGATCGCCAGGACATTCGATGCGCACCGGCGCGCGCTTGATCAAGGGCACATCCGGCTGGCTTGACCGTCCTAGGTCACTTCTTCTTCTTGGCGCGGTGCCAGGTGATGGCCATCAAGAATATTCCCAGACCGGCGAAGATCAGGGCCATCAGGTATCCTTGGATCTCTGAGTCCATGGTGCGGTAATCGTCTCCTTGTTAAACTATTTTTTGCCTGCCCTTGCCTCGGGCCAGTGCTCCGAACAGGACTTCATTTCAGGCTATCAGGGTTCAGTCCCTTCAGCTCATCGAGCACGAAGATCCCGTCCTTCCTCACGAGGACGTCATCGAAATAGATCTCCCCGCCGCCCCATTCCTTGGTCTGGATAAGGACCATGTCCCAGTGCACGGAGGACCGGTTGCCGTTGAAAGCCTCGTCGTAGGCGTTGCCAGGCGTGAAGTGGATCGAGCCGGAGATCTTCTCATCGAACAGGGTGTCGAGCATGGGCTTGGTGATGTAGGGATTGAGGCCGATGGCGAACTCGCCCACGTACCTGGCGCCCTCGTCAGCATCGAGGATGTGATTCATGGCCTTGTTGTTCGAGGAGGTCGCTTCGACGATCTTACCATCCTTGAAGCGGAGCCGCATGTTCTCGAAGACCTTGCCTTCATACAGAGTCTTGGTGTTGTATTGGAGGACGCCGTTCACCGAGTCCTTCACGGGCGCGCTGTAGACCTCGCCATCGGGGATGTTCCTGTCGCCGTCGCACTTGACGACCGGGATGCCCTTGATGGAGAAATGCAGGTCCGTCCCGGGCGCGACCAGCCTCACCTTGTCGGTGGCGCTCATGAGCTTGACCAGTGGGTCCATGGACCTTGACATCTTGTTATAGTCGAGGGTGCAGGTGTCGAAATAGAAGTCCTCGAAGGCCTCTGTGGACATCTCCGCCGACTGCGCCATCGAAGACGTTGGCCAGCGCAGCACTACCCAGCGGGTCTTCGGGACCCTCCACTCAGAATGCACCGGGTGCCACCAATGCTTGCGGTAGAGGTCCATCTTATCCGCAGGCACGTCCGAGGTCTCGGTTATGTTGCTCGCGCCTCTCATGCCTATGTATGCCTGGGCCTTCTTCATCTTGGCCAGCTCGATCTCCCCGGTGAGCTTTATCGTGGCCTCGTCCGAGCCCTTGAGGAACTGCCTGAAGAGACGGGGGGATTTCTGCGACACCAGGGGGATTCCTCCGACGGAATAGATCTTCTTCACCAGAGCCTCCAGCATCTCGACGGGGATGTCGAAGGCCTCGATGTAGACCACCTCTCCCTGCCTTAGCTTGGTGGAGTGGTCTATGAGCGTGTTGGCCAGCTTCATGTAGCGCGGGTCCTGCATGAATGGGCCATGGTGATAGGGCACTATTTATTGTTGGCCGGACGAGGTCCAGCGAAGGACGATGCTATTCCCACGGCTCCGAGGGCGGGAGAGTTAAGATATTGTCAGCCCTACATTCACCCGGGAGGGAGACGATGAAGAGGATAGGGTGGTTCACGACAGCGAGGGGTCCAGGCTCATTCAACCTTTTCAACACCATGATCTCGAGGCTGGAGAGCGGGGACATCAAGGCGAGGCTCGCCTTCGTGTTCATCAATCGCGAGGAGAAGGGGAACAAGTACAGGAGGAAGATCATCGAGATGTCCAAGGAAAGGGGCATACCCGTGATCGTCTTCCCCTCCGATGCCTTCATGCCCGACCTGAAGCGGCAGGACATCGCCGCCTGGAGGGACGAATACGGCAAGGAGCTGCGCGGGCGCATCTCCGCCTACGAGATGGACTTCGGGGTGCTCGCCGGTTACATGCTGATCTTCGACGCTGAGACCTGCAGGAGGCACACATTGATCAACCTGCACCCCGCCCTTCCGGACACATACAAGGGGACATGGGAGGAGATCGTAGGCCAGGTGGTGGACAACAACGACTCGAGCTATGGCTCGACCGTGCACCTGTGCACCCCGGAATTGGACCGAGGGGCGCCCATAGCCTACGACTCCTTCCCTTTGGCAGAGCTCAAGGAGCGATTCCATTCCAAGGAGCAGCTGGTCAAGGAGGTCAGGGCCAGGGAGCTCAAGCGCGAGGCATACCTCCTCATGGCCACCATCAAGCTCCTCGTGGAGGGTGATATACGCGTAGAACGTAACCGGCTGCTCGACCGCAAGGGCAAGAAGATCGAAGGCTCTGCCAACCTGGCGTCCATGATCGATGAGATGATCACGGAAGGATGATCCCATATGGATGAGATCGACATCGCCATCAGCCGCATCATGCAATAGGGTGTTGAATCAACCACAAATGGGAACGCGCTCGATATACCTATTCCAAATCCTTCTTCCCATCCTTCTCTGATAGGCCTCTGACTATGCTGGATGTGACCCTTCGATATGCTGATTTATAGGCGTCCCAAAGGAAGTAGGTCAGGAGGACAGCCAATACGACCAAAAGGAGGAATGGAAGGAAGTCCATCCCCTCCACCTGGGGCAGGAAAGGCAGGATCATCAGGAACAGCAATATGGCCAGGAATGCCTCGCCCAGGTCCTTGAAGACCCTTCCCGCTGCGCTCCGCCTGCGATTCGCGCTGCTCGAGGCTGGATGGACCATTCCCGCTAGGATGAGGGACAGCTTCTTCAACCTGACCACGAGGATGAATATCAAGGGGATGATGATTACCAGGCCGATGAAGAAGGCTATCAGCGATGGCACCACCCCCAGATCGGTGCTGATCCATCCAATTAACGAGTCCAGGACGGCGAGGACGTTCACGGCGATGAGAACCCCGGCGATGAGCACGAGATCGATGACGATGTAGAGCGTCTCCCTGCGCGCCTCCTTTCTCGCCTCCGACCTCACCGATTCCTTGACGACCAGCTCGCGGGAGCCCTCCGCCCCCCTGTCCATGTCCAAGCGGACGTTCTTGGGGAATGCTCTCATGACCGCCTCGAAGAGGCGTGGCGCACCGCGCGAGATGAATGGCATCAGGATGAGAGTGAAGAGCGCCGCCCCGATCACCGCCGAATAGAGGTATTGGTCGATCAAGCCTCCATCCAAGGCGATGGCGGCCACGATGAAGGAGAATTCGCCCATGGCGACCAGGCTGGTCGCGATGTAGAGGCAGGAACGGCTGTTGAAGTTCGCCAGGTAGCAGGCTGAGGAGATGAAGACCAGCTTCCCGATGATGAAGACGGCGGCCACGATGAGCGCGACGTAAAGCCCCTGGACGAAGAGCTCGGGATTGAACTGGAAGCCGACGGAGATGAAGAATGTGGCGATGAACAGCTCCTTCATCGGCTCCACCTTGAGGCACACCGTGGCCGAGCAGGCTGACTGAGATACGATGATGCCCATGAGGAATGCGCCCACAGCCACGGACAGACCGATCAGGCTAGAGAGCATGGCCATGACGAAGGCCAACGCTAGGGCGGAGAGGAAGAGGACCTCATCGGAGTAGTGCGCCTTAATCCAATCCAGCATCCTTGGGATCGCGGCGATGCCCAGCAGGATGGTCATGGAGATGAAGAGAACGATCCCGACAACCATCGCCCAGGTGGAGTTGAATATGGATTCGCTCGATTCAGAGAGCGCCGGTGAGACGAAGGTGATGACGATTACCAGGATGATATCCTCCATTATCAGGATCCCGGTTATCGCCCTCTTCTCGTTCATGGTCAGGTGCTTGCTGCTCGGCATTATCGTCAGTATCGCGGTCGTACTGGCGATGGACATGACGATCCCAAGGAAGATCGCCTGCCCTTGGGACAACCCCAGGGCGATGGCCAATGAGTAGCCTATCAGGATCATCATAGACATCTCGGCGACCGCGATGACAAGGGCCAAAGATGCCACCTTCCTTAGCCCTCGGAGATTGAGCTCGATGCCGATGAAGAACATCAGCAACACTATTCCCATGCTGGAGAAGATGTCGACGATCTCCGTGCTAAGATCGTATTGGGGGAAGATGTATGGACCGAGCAGAATCCCTGCGAGAATGTAGCCAATGAGCGTGGGCATCTTCAAGCGGCTCAATATCAGAATACAGACGCTGGCGACCACGAGCATGACCGTGATGTCGAACAGTATCTCGATTTCTGACGCCAAAACGTACCTCCACCCTCGCTCCTTTTTTGGATACCATCATATTTATAGATTCTGAAAAGGAGGAATCGGCGGTGAAGGGGCGAATGCCGACTAGGGCATCTCCTTCTCCCGGAACGCCCATGCGCCGATCGCGAGTAGTATAATCGTCAGCCCCGCTAGCACGACGGCCGAAATGCCGGCATTGCCTGCGAACTCGGTGATGTTACCATATGGGATGAGCTCCGCTCCGATGACCTTGATGTAGTACATGATGGTGTACTTCCCGATCGCCCCGGGCAACGAGCCGACGAACCCCTCCCAGACGAAGGCGTATAGGAGGCCTAGGTAGATCGGCTGTCTCAAGACCACCCCCAGCGCAAGGAAGAGCGAGGAATAGACGAATGCCCCGATCGTGAGCACAAGGGCATAGGAGAGGAGGAGCTCCAAGGCCTCCTGGTCCACGCTCGTGGTCAGGAAGAAGCTCGCCCATCCGACGGCTTCTATCACGACCAGCATGACTATTAGGACAAGGCTGAGCGACACGTAGTAGCCGATGTAGGACATTCGCCGGTCCATGGGCGAGGTGACCACCTGGGTGATGCTCCTGTCGTCAATCTCGTTCCTTATCATCGAGGCGCCATAGATCAGGCTCATTATCGGAAGCAGGAAGGAGAGGACCAAAGTATTGATCAGCGAGCTCCCTTCCTCGATGGTGCCACCGCCTTCGCTGGCCACGTACAACATGACCAACGCGACCAGCCCGGCCATCAATGCCACGATGACCCAGCGTCGATTGATGAGCAGCTTCTTCGAAGAGAAAGATATCAAGGCGCGAAGGCCGGCGAGGTCGGATCGGAGCTCCACGGTCACCACCCCGCCAGATACTTGAACAAGGACTCGAGGTCGTCGTCTAGGCTTCTCATGCTCTCGACCTGGCAGCCGGTCTCGGCGATCAGGGCGGGCATGGAATCGAAGAGCTCGTCCGGTCTGGTGACCTCTATCGTCACCGCCGACCTATCGCTCCAGAGCTGTACGGAAACCGTGTAAGGCTTGTCGACCAGGCTCTTGGCCAATTCCACCAGACCTTTGCCCTGGATGACGATGTGATGGGGATGGTTGCTCATCAGCCCCCTGATCTCGGATATGTCCCCGGTCGCCACGGCCCTGCCCTTGTAAAGCAGTGCGACATCGTGCGTCATGCGCTCCACTTCGAAGAGGATGTGGGAGGAGACGATGATGTCGTGCCCTTGCTCTCGGTTCAGGCCTTTGATCATGTCAATGAGCTCCTTTCTTACGACCGGGTCCGTGCCGCTCAGCGGCTCGTCCAGCAGAAGGAGCTTGGGGTCATGGAGGATGGAGCCAGCAATCTTCATGCGTTGCTTCATGCCCTTACTATAGCCTCCGATGTGCCGGTCGGCCGCCTCGGTCATCTCGACCACCCTGAGGACCTCGGCGGATCTCTTAGCCAGCGACTGCCCGCTCATGCCATGCAGCCCGCCGACGAAGCGCAAAAAGTCCGATCCGGTAAGGTCCATGGGCAGGAACTCGTAATCAGGGCAGAACCCGATATCCTTCAGCTGGCTCGGGTTCTTCCAGGGGGACTTGCCCATCACCAACATGGTGCCCATGTTGGCCTTGATCGTACCTACGAGAAGCTTGAAGAGGGTGCTCTTGCCGGCTCCGTTCGGACCGACGATCCCGGTTATCCCGCTCCTGATCTCGATATTGAAGTTGTTCAGGCCGATGACGTTACCATACCATTTCGATACGTCCCTGGCGACGACGATGGGGTCGCTCATTTCCCCACCCCCTTCCTCACGATGCGCCAGTAGACCAGAGCTAACGGCGGGATGGTGAAAGCGAACACGGCCGCCCCGAAGAGCCAGGTGTCTACCCCAATCGGAAGGCCGAGCCCGAAGATCACGTCCATGGTCATTGCCAACACGCTCCCGGGGTCGAGGAGCTGCCAGTCGGAATCGAACTGGATGAAGATGCCGGAGATTATCCCGAGCACGAAGAACACCATGAAAGTGCCCACCGCCGCATACGTCCTCCTTGATGTGATGGAGGACAGCATCAGGCCGATGGGGATGAGGAAGAACGTTGCCCATGCGCCGGCCACCACCGTCTCCAGGATTACCTGGGCGCTGGCGAGGTAGTCAGGCCCGGATTGCGTGGCCGTCACCGCCACCGCCAGTATGATGGGAGGGAAGAGCCCGAATATGGCCAGGGTGACGAAAGCCCCGGTCAACTTGCCTAGGAGGTAGCCCTCGGGCTTCAGGGCCCTCGAGAGGTAAAGCACCAGGGAGTTGCTGCGCATGTCCTCGGCCAGGAGGTCGGAGCATACCATCGAGACCAGGATGACCATGAAGATGTAGAAGATCGCGTTCTGCATCTGGCTGGCCATCAGCTCGGGAGTGAGGGATTCGTGGGGGGTGATGGAGATGAAGATGATGTTCAGGGCGAAGGCCAGGAAGGTCCCGATTATCAGGACCGCCAGGAACCATTTGGACTTGAGATTGTGGCGAAGGATGGACTGGGCGATGACCAGGAAGCGCTTGGAATGTTGGCTCCGCTCTCCCTGCCAAGGCCTGTACTCGATAGGGTTGAGGCCCATCACCTCGCCTCCTTGACCGCGTCGATGAACACGTCCTCGAGCGTGAAGCGATCAGGCAGGTACGACCTGATCTGGACCCCCACTTGGCGAGCAGCCTCGAAGACGTGAGAGCTTCCTTTGGCGTTGACGAAGACCACGGTCAGCTGCTTGAACTCCTCCGAGACCGACAGCACCTCGTGCTCGCTGGAGAGCGCGTTGATGAATCGGGCCAGGGCGTCAGGTTGCCCCCTTACCACTACGCGCTTCCTCTCCGATCCTTGGGATAGCAGGGAGTCGATGCCCCCTTGGGTGATGGCCTTGCCGCTGGAGATGATGATGACATCCTTGCACACCCTCTCCACATCGTGGAGGATGTGAGACGAGAGCAAGATGGATTTGTCCGTGGCGGCGATCCTGCTGATGAGGTCGAGCATCTCCTCCCTGCCCTGGGGATCCATGCCGCTCGTAGGCTCATCCAGGAAGATGATGCTCGGGTCGTGGACTATCGCCTGGGCGAGCTTTATGCGCTGTTTCATCCCGGTGGAATAGGTGGAGATGGGCCGGTAGCGCTGCTCGCTCAGGCCGACGAAGTCGAGGACCTCATGGCTCCGGGGAATGGAATCCTTCTTGGCCATGCCAGATATCTGCCCCACGTAGGAGACTAGCTCTACCCCGGTCATGGTCTCAATGAGGCAATCATGCTCAGGCATGTAGCCGATCCTGTCCCTGATGGCCATCCGGTCCTTAACCGGGTCCAGTCCAGCGACGGCGATCGTGCCCGACTGAGGTTCGAGCAGGCCCAGCACTGCCTTGATGAAGGTGCTCTTGCCCGCGCCATTCGGGCCGAGGAGCCCCACTACGCCCCTAGGCACATTCACAGAGAAATGGTCCAGGGCGACAATCTGACCGTAGCGCACGACCAGGTCCTCGGCCACGATGTTGGCCTCGTCCTTGGACCCGGGAATTTTTGGCGCAGAAGAAGTGCCATTGTCAGCGACCACCCTCGCGGCCATGACCGTTCATTCCGTCGCGGTTATAAAAAGGATGCCGAAGGACGTGAGCGATGGCGATGACCCTCCTCGTGGAGCATCTTAAAGGAATCATGATTGAACATTCAAGGGCATCCAGCTCAAGGTGTCCGGATCTCGTGCCCGTTCTTGTCCCCTCGTCCTATGCCCTTGTAAACGAAGCCTGCTTCGATGAACTTGTCCGCGTCCACCACGTTCCTGCCGTCCACGATGACCGTGTGCTTCTTGCCAGTCAGCCAGTTGACAAAGGACGGCTCGAGCTTGAAGTATTCGCGGTGCGCGGTCATGATGGCTACAGCATCGGCCGCTCTCAAGACCTCTTCCAAGTCCCTTACCAGCTCGACACCGGGATAGCTGAACACATACGGGTCATGAACGGTGACCTCGGCCCCTGCCTCCATCAGCAAGTCCCTATAGGGCTCCGAGGGAGGATTGCGCGCGTCGTCAGAATCATGGATGAAGGCCCAGCCCAGGATGGCGACCTTCGATCCTCTTGGCCTCTTTCCGATTCGCTCCAGAGCGCTCATCGTCAAGTGGTACATGTGATTTGGCATGAAGTCGTTGACCTTTCTGGCGAGGACGTAGATCGACTCCGCCCCATCAGGATAGTCCAGGTCAGCTCCCCTCAACTTCACCCCTCGCTCGAGATGGTAAGTGTCCTTGGTCAGGCAGTGACCGCCTACACCAGCCCCCGGCCAGAGTATGGCCCGGGTGATACCTTCGCCCTTCAGGCTGTCGATGCCCGACCTGACGTCGTAGACATTCACGCCGATTGCTTCGCAGTACAAGGCTAGCTGGTTCACTGCCGCGATCTGCAGGTCCCTGAACGTGTTCTCGGCGGTCTTGGTCACCTCAGCCGCCGTCGCCGTCATCCTGATGATCTTCCCTTTGGTAAGCACGGGGGCGTATAGCTCGACCGCCCTCTGCGTGCTGGCCTCATCGATGCCTCCGACGATGCGGTCATGCTCGCGTATATTCCTGAGGAGGCGCCCTACCATGACCCGTTCCGGCGCATGGGCCAATGCGAAATCCTGGCCCGCCACGAGACCCGACTCCTCCTCCAGGATCTTTCGCGCCATTCCATCCGTGGTCCCAGGGGTGATGGTCGACTCGAGCACCACCAGCATCCCTGGTTTAAGGTGCTTCCCAGTGTTATGGATGCCTTCGTTCAGAGCGGTGAAGTCTGGTTCGAGGTCCTTTGGATTGGCGAACGGCGTCTGGATGGCTAAAGCCACGGCGTCCAGCTCCGATACCCTTGAGAAATCCGAGGTGCACTCGAACTTCCCCGACTTCACAACCTTCTTGAGCAGCTCCTCGAGACCGGGCTCGTCCCCCTTCAGCGGGCTCTCTCCCCTGTTCAACATATCGATCTTGTAGCCAGATGTGCTTGATGCTCTTTGGAATCCGAGCACCTGATCAAATTCTCTGGCATCCGCAAACAGGGCCGCTGCGGGGATACCGACATACCCCATGCCAATGACGCCGATCCTCTTTATCGGCCCTCGCTTCGACAACAGAGCTTGGAGCTTGCCCGACATAGCAATCCTAGATGAGGGTTCCTGACTTAATGATTTTGAGCTGGTTTGGGTCGCTCTAACATTATCGCAACCTTCTAGATACGAGCTTGAGTGTTAGAACATGAGAATGAATTGAGCTTGTCATAAGCGACGAGTCAGCCATTGAAGGTTGCCTCAATCCATGCTCGTATCTCATCGCGAGTCCTTCGGAACTGAGCCAGCACCTCTTGATCACTGCCTTCGACGTCTCCTGGATCTGAGAAACTGTGATGGAAATGTTCTTTTCCGGGAAAGAAAGGGCAAATTTCTTCGGCATCGCTACAAAGTGTAACGACATAGTCGAAATCCTGACCCTTGAACTCGACCAAATGTTTCGACCTTTGATGCGAAATGTCAATGCCAATCTCTGCCATCGCCCTGATGGCCATAGGATGGATCCTACCTGGCTTGGTTCCCGCGCTCCTTGCCTCGTAGCTATCCGCAAGAATCCCGTTCACCAATCCCTCTGCCATTTGTGAACGGGCTGCGTTATGTGTGCAAATGAACAATATGCGGGTCTTCGCGGTCATGAATCCATCGACTCCCTAAATTGCACTCATAGGTCGATAAATTACTATCGCTCGAAAAACAAATTCCAGCACCTCAGTCAAAGTAACCTTTTAATAACGGTCGCTTGGGATATTATCGCGCTATCCCTTTGGTATTGATTGAGGGAGGGGGCGATTCAAATGGCCGATGAGGAAAGGGTAGAGGTAATTGCTGTCGAGTGCCTCAGGGTGACTAAGAAAGAACTAACACCGGAACAGCTCGAGAACAAGGTGCAGGAGAGAGCGACCGATGCCTCCACCAAGGAGGTCCTAAGGAAGTCCATGATGGAGGGTGTAGAGACCGTCTGGGATAGGTTCGAGAAGCAACAGCCTTCATGCAAATATTGCACCACAGGCATCTCCTGCCAGAGATGCGCCATGGGGCCTTGCCGGCTCATGGGAGGGGACAGGGTCCGGGGCGTCTGTGGGGCCGATGCCGACCTTATGGTAGCCCGCAACTTGCTGGAGCATCTCGCCACCGGAGCGGCCGCCCATTCAGACCATGGAAGGGACGTGGTCGAGACCTTGCTCAAGGCAGCGACCGGGGAGGCGCCCTCCTATGGGATCGCTGACGAGGAGAAGCTGCTGCGTTTGGCGAAGGAGTACGAGCTTGACACTACCCTGCCCAAGAAAAAATTGGCTGAACTCCTGGCCAAGGCCATGCTAGAGGAGTTCGGCACCTTGAACGGCGAATTGCGCATGGCAAAGCGCGTCCCTAAGGCCAATTATGCCATCTGGAAGAAGTTGGACATCTTTCCAAGGGCGATCGACCGCGAGGTGGTGGAGGCCATGCACCGGGTCCATATGGGCGTCGGGGCCGATTACCACGACTTCCTGACACATGGCATCCGAACCTCCCTGGCGGACGGCTGGGGCGGGTCCATGATGGGGACGGAGATATCGGACGTGCTATTCGGCACCCCTGAGATCAAGCGCTCCAGGGTGAACCTCGGAGTGCTCAGCAAGGACAAGGTCAACATCTCCCTGCACGGCCACAACCCCATTCTATCAGAGATGGTGGTGAAGGCGGCCGAACTTCCAGAGATGGTTAAGAAAGCTAAGGCGGTAGGTGCGCAGGGCATCAACCTGGTGGGGCTGTGCTGCACAGGGAACGAGCTGCTGCAGAGGAAGGGTATCCCCCAAGCCGGTAATCACTTGGACCAAGAGCTCGTCATCACCACCGGAGCATTGGAGCTCATGCTCGTCGACTACCAGTGCATCTTCCCCACGCTGCCTAACACCGCGGCCTGCTTCCATACCAAGGTGGTGTCGACATCCCCCAAGGCCAAGATCATCGGCAGCATCTTTATGAACATCACGCCAGAGAACGCCTTCGAACAGTCCAAGCGCATCGTGGAGATGGCCATCGCCAACTATCCTAATCGCAATCAGAACCGGGTGCTGATCCCGGACGCCCCTGTGGAAGCCATGGTCGGCTTCTCCGTGGAATCGATCAAGAAGGCTTTGGGCGGCACCCTCAAGCCTCTTCTAGATGCGGTCCTGGCCGGTAAGATCAGGGGCTGCGTGGGCATAGTAGGCTGCAATAACCCCAAGATCAAACACGATCACGGTCACGTCACACTGGCCAAGGAGCTGATCAAGCGCGACGTGCTTTGCGTGGAAACGGGATGTGCTAGCATCGCCTGCGCTAAGGCGGGGCTGATGATGCCAAAATCCATCGAGGGAGCGGGGAAGGGGCTGAAGGAGGTGTGCGGTTCGCTCGGAATCCCGCCGGTGCTGCACATGGGTTCCTGTGTGGACAATACTCGAATCCTCAACCTGGTGGCGGACCTGGCAAAGGAAGCGAATCTGCGCATCGACCAGCTCCCGGTCGCCGGAGCTGCACCAGAATGGTATTCGTCCAAGGCCGAGACCATCGCCACCTACTTCGTTGGCTCGGGAGTGAGCGTGATGCTAGGTGTGATGCCTAGGATCGAGGGAAGCCCCAATGTTGTGAAGCTGCTCACCAATGACCTTGAGGGAATCCTGAACGCCAAGTTCTGGGTGGAGCCTGACCCGCGCAAGGCCGCCGCCATACTGTGGGACCACATCGAGGAGAAGCGGAGGGCCCTCAACATCTGAAGTTCGGCCCGCGATGCAAGACCAAGAAAGGCGCTCATTCAAATGAGGCAATGGCCGAGAAGAGATTGGGCCCCATCGAGCGATGGGTCTCCCATGGTCGACATAGGAGAAATCTATCGAAGGGCAATGCATTTTCACTTTCCAATCTAAGAACAATTGTCTGGATGAGAGGGTGAGTGGGCTCAGCCGGATTCGAACCGGCGACCTTCTGCGTGTGAGGCAAACGTCATAACCGCTAGACCATGAGCCCTGATGGTAGCGACAAAAACGAGCATGCGATATTAAAGGGTGACGGTAGCCTACTCGGTGATCACTTGGGTGGCGCGGAACACTCCATCGCTGAACAGCAGCGAGAAGTAGCCCGTCTTGTGGTTGGTAGAGCGAAGCTTGACTGTCCGGATCCGCCTCTGGATGTCCGTCTCGCCGAGCTCGTGCAGCTTCAAGGAGATTACTCCATCCGCGAGATATCCCTCATCGTACTTGTTCTGGAACATGGTCTCAGGCGAGGTCTCGGAGATGAGAAATGTGGTTATGCCCAGGTTACGTAGCCATTCGAAGAGGTAGAATAGCTCGGTCCGGCGATTATCACCCAGTTGAGCTGCCATCTCCAGCACGTCCAAGGAGTCCACGACCAGGATCTCATAGCCTAGTGAGTGCTTCAGGGACTCCGCGTACATCTTGAACACCTGCAGCCAGGTGCCTTTCGCAGATAGTTGCGTCAACGACTTGCGGATGAGGCCAAGGTCCAAGATGTGGACGTACTCCTTGGACTCCTCCTTGTCCATGCCCATGGTGTGCATCTGCTGCAGGAGGTTCTCCCTCGACTGCTCGAGGGTCATGTAGACGCTCTTGATCTTGTTGTTCAAGGCGTTCTGGTAGATCATACTGTAGCAAAGCGAGGACTTCATCGTACCGGGGGTACCGGTGATCAGAACGACCTGGCCCTTGGGTATTCCTCCCTGCAGCACCTCGTCAAAATTCTGGATGAAAGTGCGCACTCGCTCAATGGGCAGACTTATCTTCCTCCCGCTGGCGTCTCATATAATCGCGGAAGATAATATCCTTTTCTATCGGGCATTTCGAATTTTGATAATCAGGGATCGATTCATTTCGGCGACTGGAAGATGAAAATGATCGTCGCGCTCGTCGTGTGATTCGATGAAACGACCTTCAATCCTTGTCCAAGGAAGCTTGCTCGGACTCATCGCCAACGCCGCCTAATGGCTTCGGCGGCACCGGTGCGGGCGGCGGAGCCACATCCAGGCTCTCTCCGCAGCGGAAGCAGTTGCGGTCCTTGGGCTTGATGCCTGCACCGCATGTCGGGCATTCGAACCTCTTGTTCATTAGGACATCACTCCGAGATCACCTTGGTCACCTGGAATTTACCATTACTGAACAACAATGAGTGATAGGAAGGGTCGTGGTTGGTCTCGCGCATCTTGACGCATCGGATCCTTCTATGGGTCTCGGTGTCCCCTACCAGTTGCATCTTGAGCGTTATGATGCCGTCGGATAGATAGCCCTCGTCGAACTTACCCTCGAGAAGGCGCTCCTCCGAGGCCTCGGAGATGAGGAGGACGGTGGCATTGAGCTCCCTCATCCACTCGAAGAGGTAGAAAAGGTCCGTACGCCGATCCACGACCTCGGCCATGATCTCCAGCACATCCAAGGAGTCAATGACCATAATATCGAACTTCAAATTCTCCTTAAGGTTGGTAAGGTAGGACTTGAAGACCTGCATCCAGGAGCCTCCAGTGGATATCTCCCTCAGCTTCTTCCTGATGAGGCTGAGATCGAGCACATGCAGGCGCCCTACCACAAGATCCGTCTTCATGCCCATCTTCTCCATCTGTCGGAGCAGGGACTCGCGCGACTGCTCCATGGTGACGTAGAGGGCAGTCATTCCGCTGTCGATGACGTTGTGATAGAGGAGATTGTAGGAGATGGAGGACTTCATCGTGCCGGGAGCACCCGCCACGAGAACGATGTGGCCTGAAGGTAATCCTCCTTCGAGCATTCGGTCAAAACCCTCGATATAGGTCCTCAACCTCTGGTCCGAGCTCAAATCGTTTCCTCCACGCAACTTGCCATTCTTACTTTACCCGGAGGAAAAAAATTAGGAACTCAATTTAAAAATCTATGGTCATGAGTGCGCTAGGCGATAATCTGCCTACATGCCGCCCCTGATGACCAGCTTGCGCACGTATGGCTTGCATCTCTCAGCGATCGCCCGCACCTTGCCATCGTCCAAGGGCTTTACGACTGAGAGATTGGGGTCGATGGTGTTGCGCGGGCTGAAGTGCTGGAGCACCATCTTCCTCGCTGTCCCGATGTAGGCGGCCATGCGCTCGTAGTCCTCGGGCTTGAGGAGGATGGGCACCATGGTTGTGCGGAACTCGTAGTCGATGCCCGACCCCATGATGATCTCTATCGAGCGCTTCACCTTGCTCAGATCGACCTTGGCCCCTGCCAGGTCGTCATAGCCCTCGTCCAATGGCGCCTTCAGGTCCATGGCCACGTAATCGAGCAGCCCCGCATCGATCAGGTCCTTGAGCATCTCAGGGTTCGAGCCATTGGTGTCCAGCTTGACCTTCATTCCAAGGGCCTTGACCCTCTTGACCAGCTCGGGGAGGTCGCGGTGGATGGTCGGCTCCCCGCCCGTGATGACGATCCCATCCAGGAACTCGCGGTTCTCTTCGATGTAGCCCTCCACGAACTCCAAGGGGACGTCCTCATAGACCTCCGGTGTGAGCACCAGCTCCCGGTTATGGCAGAAGGGGCAGCGGAAGTTGCAGCTTGGCAAGTAGATGACGGCGGTGACGCAGCCGTCCCAGTCAAGGAGCGAGGTACGATTGAATCCGGCTATCCTGGGCATCTTCCCTACTCTATCCCCTGCTTATGTATAACGGTGTCGGAAATCAGCCCTTGGTCTATAGCGAAAGAATGAATGGTGTCGATACCTCTACGTTTGAGCGTGAAGAGGACGATGTCAGAGAAGGCCGGACCGCCGCTTGGCACCATGCCCAGCATCCAGGTCTACACCGGACGGGGCTCATCGCATTCCTGGATCTGGTCCGCGCAATGCTTCGACCGCTTGGGATTGCTCCGGGTCGAATTCGTGGATTCCCGGTCCATGCTCCGCTCCCGGCCCGATGTCCTCATCTTCTCCGGAGGGGACGGCTTCCGCATGGCGGAGGAGCTGGGAGAGGAGAAAATGCAGCGGGTGCGCGATTACGTCACCTCAGGAGGAAGGTACGTCGGGATCTGCGCTGGAGCCTACCTGGCCCTGAAGTCCAGCTCCTACCCCGGGAAGAGCCTCGACATGGTCCGTGCGCCCATAGCCAATCTGTCCCGGGACCCTCCTCCCAACCGCAATCTGCCAGGCAAGTACCTGTTCAACTGCGGGGGACACTGGGTGTTCCATCCCTTGCGAGGCGAGGTCCTGCTGGACCTGGACGGGGAGAGATTGGCAGCCCCTTTGTATGGCGGGCCGTCCTGGAGCTCGGTCGAGGCAGGAGATGTCCTGGCCCGTTACCAGGGCTGGTCCGACAGCGCCACGCTCCTGACCGATGAGGGTACCGCCCGCGAAATCTTATTCGGGAAGGGAGCGATCCTTACTATCCGATATGGAAAGGGGAGGTTGTGGCTATTGGGGCCTCATCTTGAGCATCCTGACCACCCGGAGGCGAACCTGCTCTTCGGGCGCATGGTCCAGGAGGGCGAGGCCAGCGCCATCGTCCCGCCCGAGCCGAGGAGCGGCACCGAGGAGCTGGTGGCCGTGAGGCGCCTCCTATCGGAGGCGAGGGTCGCCTATCGGGGGCTGGAGGGCACCAGCTGGACCATAGGTAGGAAGGTGTGGGAGCACGAGAAGATCGGCTACTTCATCAACGCCATGTGGGAGCGGGTCCAGGAGCGCGAGTCCAAAGGTCAGAGGCTCCTCGTTCCCGAGACCATGGAGCCCGAGCTCGCCTCGATCCTGAGGACGATTCGTGGGATCCGCAGGGACCTGGCATTAGGCCAGGACACCACCGAGCGGGCCGAGGCGATGTTCGAGGGGCTGTCCTCCTGCGCCTCCTCCTTCTTCGAGCACTACTTCGATTGGAGGCTCCGGGCCATGCTGGCCTCGGGGCGAAATGGGTAAGCGAACTTTTTTCAGCCGGATAGATGGTAGGTGAACCCTCAGAGGGAACGAAATGGAGGGCGCGCTAATGAGTCAGAAAGGAAGCGGAGCAGCGGACGCCCTCCCCTGGAAGCCGAACATCATCGCCTTCTGCTGCAACTGGTGCGCCTATGCGGGGGCGGATCTGGCCGGTGTGAACCGCAGGCAGATCACGCCGGAGGTGAGGGTGCTGCGGGTGATGTGCTCAGGCAGGGTCTCGCCAGGCATGATATTGAGGTCATTAACCTCGGGAGCGGACGGGGTCATGGTCCTCGGCTGCCATCCGGGCGATTGCCATTACCGGGTGGGGAACGTCTTCGCGGAGAAGAGGGTGGCGGAGGTGCGCGAGCTGCTGGACCTTGCTGGAGTGGATCCTTCGAGGCTGCTGCTGAGATGGATCTCCGCTTCGGAGGGGGACCTCTTCGCCAAGACCATGGACGAGTTCGTTGACTATATCCGCGAGCTTGGGCCCCTAGGGGGTGCTGGGTATACCCCTTGACCCGAGGATCGAGGCCTACGGCGCGAGCAAGTGCGTCGATTGCGGCCGCTGCACTTACGCGTGTCCAGCATCGCAGATTGGCGGAGACTTCTCCCCTCGGGGCATAATGGAGAGGATGGAGCTTTCCGGCGAGGTGCCTGCGAACAAGGACATATGGCTTTGCATGACATGCAAGCAATGCACCCAGATATGCCAGTTCGGGGTGCGGTTCCATGAGGCGGTCAGGGAGATCAGGCCGGACCTGCGCAAGAGATTGCCGCCAGAGCCCAATCATGGCGGGGCACCGGAGGCCATAGAGCGCCTCTCCGCTATGCCGGGGATAAGGCCTCGCAAGCAGAGATGGATGACGCCCGATCTGAGACTGGATGGGTCGTCCGGAACCTTGCTCTTCGTTGGCTGCACGCCCTTCTTCGATGTCATCTTCCGCTACCTGCGCCAGGACCTACTGGAGATCCCAAGGTCCTCGGTTCGCCTCCTCAATGCCTCGGGGATCTCTCCCCGGCTGCTCATGGACGAGCGGTGCTGCGGCCACGACTCCTATTGGCAGGGCGACATGGAGCTGTTCGAGAAGGTGGCCAGGCTGAACGTGGAGGCGGTGGAGAGGCTGGGCATCAACGAGCTCGTCGCCTTCTGCCCGGAGTGCATGGTGACATGGAAGCAGACCTATCCCAAGGTGGTCGGGAAGCTCTCCTTCGAGGTCCGTTCGGTGGCTGAGGTGGTTGCCGAGGCGATAAATGAAGGTCGCTTGGAGCTGACCCGTGCCGAAGAGAGGCTGACGTACCAGGATCCATGTCGTCTCGGGAGACACTCGGACATCTATGGCGCCCCTCGGAAGGTGCTCGCATCCACAGCTGACCTGGAGGAGATGCCCCGATCGAGGGAGATGGCGGCCTGCTGCGGCAACTCCTCCTTCGTGAACTGCGCGCCTCAGACCCGTCTATGGCAACTGGAGAGGCTTAAGGAAGGTGCGGGGACCGGGGCAGAGTGCATGATCACCGCCTGCCCCAAATGCCTGATCCATTTCACATGCGCCATGAACGAGGGGGTCCAGCTCGTGGACCGACCAAGGATGCCCATCAGGGACCTTCATGTTCATGCTGCTTCAAGATTGAAGAAGCGACGTGAGGGCTAGGCTCTATCGCCTTAGGTACTCGTTGATCAGGCTCACCATGTTGGAATATGCCTTATGCCCTTTGGGGGTGAGGGTGACCAATTCGTGCCCCTCGTCCAACAAGATTTCGATAAGGTCGCGTTCCTTCATCCAACCCAGATATTTGACCAAGGTATCGTAATTGACCCGCGAGGCTAGCTGCAGGCGGGTCTTGAGGATGGGCCCGTCCTCTCGCCATAACCGCTCCAGTATCCTAACGAGAACGTAGATGTCGGGGCGTTCCATGCCTTCGTTCATCGGCATGTCTCAACCATCCCCCAGCTGCTCGAGGAACTTCGAGAGCAGCTGCTTCTTGCGCTCCTCGAACTCATGGGTTAGCCTCGCCTCCTCCAACTCCGACCTCTTCAGAATCCGCCGATAGAGGAGGTACATGGCGAAAAGGGACCCTATCCCAAGCAGCAGGAGGATTGAGGGCATGCGGGGATCGGAATATGTGCCCAGGCTGCCGACCAGGAAGCTCGACCCCAGGAGGATCAAGAAAAAGAAGATGTAGTAGTGGACGGGGTCGCGGTACCAGAAATCCTTTCGCCTTACGCTGAACCAGCCTGGAAGCTCGTCATAGGCAGAGAAGAGAAGCTCGACTGAAGAGCCTTGATTGTCATCCCAAGATATTGCCCTCTCTGACCGCAGGGCTAGATCTAGGTCTTGCACCCATTTGCTCAGCCTCAACACCTTTGGCCTGACGCGCCTGTTGATGATGTAGAGCAGGATGGCGCATCCAGACCATGTCACGAAAAAGCTGACCAGGAGAGAGCCGACCAGCCTGTAGTCGGGCTCGAACAGGGAAGTCAAGGACAGGGCGGCGAATAAAGCCATCCAGCCCACAAGCCCTACAAGGACGATGACGGTGAGGATGGCATCCTGGTACCCCGAGTTCGCAGCTCGATAGGCTTCATTGGCCAACCTGCGAGCTTCGGACAAGTTATCGATCAGTAGCTCCTTTGTCTCCCGCCTGCCAGCATCGCACTCCTTCTCTCGAAGGCGCGCCTCATTGCTGCTCGATCGCAGGAGATCGTCAACGTTCCTCAGCGTCCTTTCGATCTGATACAGATTCAAGGGAACGACCAACCAAGCAAGAAGAGGTATCGCGAAGACGATCAGAGTAAGCGCGAGAGCGCTCCGGGTCCCATCGATGGAGAAACTGAAGGAGAAGTTGTCCTTTTTTGACGCCTTTATCTTCACCCCGGTCCACGAATCGAAATGGACGATTATCCCGGAAGGTGATGACCGCACCTCATACCCAAGCAACTTGAACGAGTGCATAATATCCTCGCTCGTGACATAGAACTCGCTGGAATCGATAGGGAAGCGAAGAGAGTAGGTGAGGATGACGGACGCCAGCGCCGGGAGCAGGATTAGGAGCAAAATGGAAAAGCCCCCAACGAGGTCGCCATCCAGCCCCGGGAGCCCCAAAATGATCCAAACTATCAGCAGGACCGCTATGAACAGTAAGATATCAGCAAGAAGGTACGGCCAAGCCCGGGATTTCATTTCCACTCATGCTTCCATGCGCGGGTAGGGTTCTAAGCATTACTCCTCCCCGATGAGTGCGCAGTCCCACCAGCGGGGGCCAACCGAATGTTCTGACGAAAGCTTTACCTACAATCCAACTGGTGAAGTGTCAAATATGGACCGAAGAGGGGGCGACGAGGCAAAGACCGGCATATTCATCTGCCACTGCGGCACCAATATCGCTGGCACTGTGGACGTGGCTGCCCTCAAGGATTATTTTTCGAAGAAGGGGCATGTGGTCATCGACCATCTCTTCCTCTGCTCTCAGGCGGGGCAAGACGCAATTAGGAGGTCGATAAAGGAACGAGGACTAGACCGGGTGGTCATCGCCTCCTGCTCACCCAAGCACCATGGCAATATCTTCAAGGAGTGCGTGGGCAAGGAGCTCAATCCCTACATGTGGGACATGGCGAACATCCGCGAGCAGTGCGCCTGGACCACCGATGACCGAGAAAAGGCCACCAAGAAGGCCAAGGCCATAATCGCTGGCTCGCTGGCCAGGGTCAAGCAGCACCATCCGATCGATGTCTCATCGGTCCCGGTCGTAAGGAAGGTGGCGGTGATCGGCGCGGGCATTGCCGGCCTACATGCCTCGCTGGAGTTGGCCGACAAGGGCCTGGAGGTCTTCCTTATTGAGAAGGAGCCGATCCTGGGCGGCAACATGGTCAGGTTGGACCGGACCTTCCCTACGGACGATTGTGCCATGTGCACCATCTCGCCCATCCTCAACCAGGTCATGGCCGAGCCGAGGATCCATGTCCTGACCATGTCCGAGGTCAAGGAGGTCGACGGTCGTCCTGGGGACTATATGCTGACGGTCCACCAAAGGCCACGATACGTGGACCATGAGAGATGCACTGGATGCTCGGCCTGCGCCCTCAGCCAGGTCCCCCTCGAATCCGGTCTGATCGTCAAGGAGGGCCTGGTGGACCGGATACGTATCGACCCCGAGAAGTGCAAAGCTTGCGGGGCCTGCGCCAAGAAGTGCAAGTTCGGGGCGCTGGTACAATCGGAGAAGAGCGCCAAGCCATCCTATAACACCAACAACTGCGTGGGATGCTGGGAGTGCCTCGAGGCATGCAAGTTCGATTCCCTGAAGCTGATCAATGTCTGTCCGGTGGTGACACCGTCCGAGTTCGACCTCGGCATCGGCTTCAGGAAGGCCATCTACATCCCCAACGCCCAGGGGGTCCCATTGAAGTACCTTAGGGACGCGGGACGCTGCCTGAAGCTCACCGACAGGATGGATTGCCTGGGCTGTACCAAGGCCTGCTCCGCCGGTGCCATAAAGGACGAGGACGAGGAGGTCGAGGAGCAGATCAACGTCGGCGCGATCCTCGTCGCCACTGGCTACAAGCAGATCGACCTCGCCGGCACCGAGTACCATCTGGAGCATCCGAATGTGATTACCGGGCTGGAGCTGGAGCGGTTGCTCAGCCCAGCGGGACCCACCCAAGGGGAGCTGCTGAGGCCGAGCGATTCCAAGCCCCCTGAGAGCGTGGTATTTGTGCAATGCGCCGGCTCCCGCGACCGCCGCCGCAAGGAATACTGCTCCAAGGTCTGCTGCATGTATGCCACCAAGAACGCCCGCTTGATCAAGCGCGAGAATCCTGGCGTGGACGTCAGGGTCTGCTACACCGACCTCCGGGCCGCCGGTCGCGGATATGAGGAGTACTTCGACCAGGCCAGGGAGATCGGCATAGAGTACGTGCGTGGCAACGTGGGAGAGGTCGTGCCGATCGGGGATAGGCTGCTGGTCAAGCTGGAGAACACCTTCCTTGGAGAGCCGGACGACATCGAGGCGGACCTAGTGGTGCTGTCGGTGGCCATGGAGCCGTCCTATGGCACGCTGGAGATGGAGAGGATCGTCCCGCTGGTAGCAGGGAAGGACGGTTTCATCGCCCCCTTGCATGTGAAGATCGCCCCCGTGGACACGACAAGCGCGGGCATCTTCGTCTGCGGCACGGCCGAGGCGCCGAAGCCGATCCAGGAATGCATCACCGATGCAGGGGCGGCCGCCTCGCGCGCATCCAGCTTCCTCAAGAACGATGAGATGCGCGTCGACCTGGTGACGGCGCACATCGACCCGAGGAGGTGCATCTCCTGCGGCAGGTGCGAGGAGTGGTGCGACTACGACGCCATCGAATCCGATGATGCTGGATATCGAGTCCTGGAGGTCTCTTGCCGGGCGTGCGGGAGATGCGCGGCCAACTGCCCGGCCAACGCCATCGACCTAAGGCTGAACAGCGACCTGCAGCTAGAGGCGAACGCCACTGGCATCCTCAGCGAGGACAAGGACTCGATCATCGTGTACGCATGCGAGCAATGCGGGTACAACGCCGCCGACCTGGCCGGAACGGCCAAGAGGAGATATTCCACAGAGGTCAAGGTGATTAAGGTGCCGTGCTCGGGCCGCGTCTCGGCGGCGCAGATGATACTTCCCTTCGAGAAAGGCGCAAAGGGGGTCATGGTGGCGGCGTGTCTCGAGGGCCAATGCCATTTCATCGACGGAAACACCGATTCCAAGCGGAGGTCGGAGGAGGTCAGACGAGCCCTGGACCTCATGGGCATCGGGTCGGGCAGGCTGCAGTTCTCCAACATCTCCTCGTCCGAGGGGGACAAGTTCGTCCAGGCCGTTGAGAGGATCATAGAAGCGGTGAAGGAGGACGAGCGATGAACAACTGCCCCTCGGTCTTCCAGGACGCGAGCGTGGAGTGCGTGACCTGCAAGCGCTGCCAGGCGGCGTGCCCCACGAAGGTCGACCTCACGGAGATCGTCCGGCTCAAGCGCTACCTGGACCGGCCCAGGGGCTCGCACCGCGACCTCTTCCTGCTCGCCCAGAAGCTCCAGGCGAGGAGCGAAGCGACCCCATGGCTCTCACCAGAGCTCGACACCGGACGGGACGATATCTATTACTTCCCTGGTTGCCAACCGATAATGGACGAGCTGATCGAGGGCGCCACCGACTTCAAGCGGGCGTCCAATGCCGGGGTGGCGCTGCTCAACCACCTGGGCATTTCTCCCAAGATCGTCTACGGATGCTGCGGCCATGACCTGTACTACTCTGGGAACCTGGAGCATTTCGGGCTGGTCCACAAGAGGCTTTCTTCCATACATGGGAAGGTCGTCACGGGCTGCGCTGAGTGCTACCACAGCCTGAAGAGCCTGCATGGAGTGGACGCGATCCACATTTCCGAGCTGCTGGCGGAGAGGTTGAAGCGGGATTTGCCTTCCGCGCACGCGGGCACCAAGGTGACCTTCCACGACCCTTGCAGGCTAGGTCTTCATCATGGCATCTATGATGCGCCCCGGGAAGTTCTTACCAAGGTCGCCGACCTCAAGGAGATGGAGAGCACGAGGGAGAGCGCGATTTGCTGTGGCGTCTCGGCCTGGATGAACTGCAATCCCGCGTCCAAGCTGGCCAGGATGAAGCGGCTCAGGCAGGCCTCGGATGTCCAAGCCGAAGTGCTGGTGACGACATGCTCCAAGTGCCAAACGCACTTGAGCTGCGTCTACCGAGAGGAGTCCTATGATGGGGACCCAAAGGAGCTCCAGGTCCTCGACCTGCAGGAGTTCGTGGCCGACGCCTTGGGGGTCCGGGTGCCGGAGTCGGTGGCCAAGGCGGTGAAGGGCAGGAGACCCGAACCCCTGGACGAGGAGCTCGCCTTGGAGGGCGTGCTATCGGAGGAAGGGGCGAGGAACGCCTTCGCCTGCACTACTTGCGAGAGATGCAAGGTCGAGTGCGAGTACGCTTACGAAGCGGTCCATGACGTGGAATCGCTGAGGAGGGCGGCGGTGGCGAGCGGGCGCGGGCCCGAGCAACACCTGGCAATCGCCGAGAAGGTCAGGACGAGCGGGAATGTCTTCGGAGAACCCTCGGGATATTCCAGGTCACGCGAGGGCGCCGAGTACGTCTACTTCCCTGGTTGCGTGGCGCTGTTCCGCAGGCGCTCCCTGCTCGATGCCACGTTGAAGGTGCTCGAAGCCTTGGGCCTCGATTATGAGGTACCATCCGACCTGGTGTGCTGCGGCAGCGTTCTCAAGCGCACAGGGCACGACCTATCCCAGGTAATGGAGCAGAATCTAAGGACGCTGAGGGGCAGGAAGGTGGTGACCTCCTGCGCCGGCTGCTATTCCACGCTGAAGACCGATTACGAGGGGCTTGACGTCGTCCATATCTCCCAGCTGCTGGCCGCAAGGTCGGGGGATCTGCAACTAGGCCGGCTAGACATGGAGCTGGCGTACCACGATCCTTGTCATCTAGGAAGGAGGATGTCCGTCTACGAAGAGCCGAGGAAGGTGCTCGCCTCGATCCCTGGCATCAGGGTCAAGGAGTTCTCCTCATCCAAGGAGAAGGCCACATGCTGTGGCGGCGGAGGAGGGGTGCGATCGGCCAGGAAGGACCTATCCACCAAGCTAGGCTCGGAGAAGGCCAAGGAGGCAAAGGAGATGATGGTGGGGGTGATTGCCACCGCCTGTCCTTTCTGCGAGGTCAACCTCGAGGACTGCGGGGCCGAAGTGCTGGACATCGTGGAGCTGGTCGCCAGGGCGCTTAAGGAGGGAGGGGCTTGAGCCGCGACCTGAGGGAGGAGCTGAAGGATTTCGACCTGGCCAAGTGCGTCCAATGCGGCAAGTGCACCGCCTCCTGCACTTCGGGAAGGGACTCCAACCTGAGGACGCGCAGGTTGGTCCTCCTTGTCAAGTCCGGAAAGGATGTCAGCACGGATAGGGACTTGTGGGCCTGTACCACCTGTTACACCTGCCAAGAGCGCTGCCCCAAGGGGGTCAAGGTCACTGATGCCATAATCCGCATCCGCAACGCCGCGGCCCGGTCGGGCAACAGGCCGAGCATCCATCTCACTGCCATCCGCAGCCTGCTCGATTCCTCGGATGGATTCCCCATCACACCGGATGTGACCAGGATACGTTCCATGATCGGACTGCCAATCGCCCCCTTTGACGTGGCGCATGATGAGAGAGAGAAGGAGAGGTTCCGCAAGCTGGTGAGCTCGCTGACCATCCACGATATGTTCAAGGAGGGATGAGATGAGCTACGCCCTCTTCCCCGGCTGCATCGCTCGCAACATGTACCCCTCAATCGAGAAGTCGACGAGGGTGGTGTTCAAGGAGCTTGGCCTGGAAATGGTGGAGGTCAAGTTCACCTGCTGCCCGGCGCCGGGGGTGATACGCAGCTATGACTTCGACTCGTGGCTGGTCATCGCCGCCCGGAACCTGGCCGCAGCGGAGGAGAAGGGGGCGGACCTCATCACCATCTGCAACGGCTGCTACGGGACGCTGGAAGCTGCCTATAGGCATCTGAGCAAGCACCCCGAGAGCGTGGCGATGGTGAACGCGAAGCTCTCTGGAATCGACATGAGGTACGAAGGCACCTCCAAGGTAGTGCATTTCGTGGACGTCCTCGACTCCATGCTGCCACAGATAGCCATGAAGATGAAAGTGGAGCTGGGATTGAGGGTCGCCATCCATTACGGTTGCCATTATCTCAAGCCTTCGTGCGATTCGGGAAGGAACGTGGAGAGCCCTGAGGTGTTGGAAAGGATGGTGCGGGCCTTGGGATGCGAGAGCGTGGACTTCCCGGAGAAGCTGAGCTGCTGCGGCGCGGGAGGAGGGGTCTGGAGCGGCGACGAGAAGGTCTCCCTCGGGATCCTGGACCGAAAGATGCGCTTCATCAAGGAATCAGGAGCGGACTGCATCCTGGACATCTGCCCCTTCTGCCATCTGCAGCTGGACCAGGGACAGAAGCGCCTCAAGAACCGTTACGATGTCCCCGTGCTGCACCTCAACCAGCTGATCGGCCTCTCCTTCGGCATCAAGGACAAGGTGCTGGGGGTCCACACGCACATGGTGGCCACGCGAGACATCGCTAAGAAGGCCAAGAGGGCCAGGATGGACCTCGAGGCCGAAAACTAGGGCCTGATCTACTTCTCTTCCTCATCGAAGACTATCGGCCTGCCTTCCTTCTTCGCCTTCATGTGCCCACCAGGCCCTCCCCTCTCCTCACGCGCCTTGTCCACGCACTCCTCGCTGTCACAGAGGAAGGCGGCGAACGCGAACTGCTTCGCCTGCTTGCCACAGAACTGGCATTTCTCCGACTCGATCCAATCCGCCATCGAGCACGAATGATGGCGAGGGGGCAATATGACGTTTGCGCCGAGAGCTTCGCCGCAATCGAGGATGCATCCTAAATACCGTGAAGGGACATTCCTGGGATGATGAGCGAGGCTAAGCCCTTCGACACCAATTGCCCCAACTGCGGTGCGGCCAGGGTCGAGGGCGTCAGATACTGCCCCAGCTGCGGTCATGACCTCTTCGCCCTCGAACCGGAACCGGGGACAAGTAGCAAGAGCAGCAGCCAGACGCCGCCTCGCAGGCACAAGTCCATCGGACTGACCATAATCCTGGCCATAATCTTCCCCGGACTGGGGCATCTGTACGCGGGAAGATGGGCGAGAGGGCTCACTATCATGCTTGGTTTCATCATCGTCCTCTTGGTGATCGGAGCGATCCTAGCCCTATTGGGCGCGAGCTTGTTCGGGCTGGTCTGCGCGCCGATCGTGATCATCGGGGGGCTGCTGTTGTTCATCCCCTTCGAGCTGTGGCAGATATTCGACGCCATAGGCAGCTCCGCGGCGGTCAACATGGGCAGAGCATAGGGGCTGCGGTTCCGATCGAGAAATGAAAAGGGAGATAAGCGCCTGGGGTGATGGAAGGGCGTGAAGAAGGCCGCGAACAGACCTGACATGGAGCACGAGCTGCAGGATGCCATCTCCCAGATGGATCTGTGGAGGTGCCACCAATGCGGCCAATGCACGCCGGTCTGCCCTTCTGCCAGGCACGACGGCATCAGGACGAGGGAGGTGATGGAACGCGCATCGATCGGGGCCATCGACCTGAGCAAGGACGTCTCGATCTGGCAATGCGTGATGTGCAACTCCTGCTCGGAGAGGTGCCAGCTAGGGGTGGATCCAGCGCACGTGATCACCCTCCTGCGCAACGCCGCCGCCCTTCAAGGAAATCGCCCGGAGCACTTCGCCGAGGAGCTGAGGCTCTTCAAGTCCTCTGGCATGTCCTTTCCCCGGACCGGGCTCACCAAGAAGATAAGAAAGGAGTTCTCATTGCCCGACCTCGAGGTCTCAGCGGAGACCATGGATGAGCTCTCCAAGCTGCTCATCAGGACGAAACTTGGGAGGCTCTAGATGGGCGAAGGACACCTCCTCTACACTGGCTGCCTGATCCCGGCGAGGTTGCCGTATCTGGAAGCTTCTTCCCGCTTCGTCCTGGACAAGCTGGGCGTCGAATACGAGCCGTTCCCATCCGGGACGTGCTGCGTGGAACCGATCGGCCTCCGGTCACTGGGCTATGATGCCTGGTTGACCGTCGTCGCCAGGATGCTCTCCATCGCCCAGGGGGAGGACAAGGACGTTCTCGCCCTTTGCAACGGCTGCTTCATGTCCTTCAAGGAGGCGGCGCATCGGCTGGAGGACGCCGACCTCAGGGACGAGGTGAACGAGAGGCTGGCCCCGATCGGAAGGAGGTACGACGGAGGAGTGAAGGTTAGGCATGTGCTCGAGCTGCTGGAAGAATTCGGGGCGGCGAGGATGGAGTCGCTGGTGACCGTGCCCCAATCGAGGCTGCGCATCGCTTTGCACCCCGGTTGCCACGTAATCCGGCCGAGCAAGGTGCTCAAGGTAGATTCCCACTACTCGCCGAGGGTGCTCGCCGACATAGCCCTAAGGACGGGCGCGGATGTAGTGGAGAACGAGGCCTGGCCGAGATGCTGCGGAGGGGGGCTGGCGGGAGTGGACGACCGAATATCCAATGCCATTCTCCAGGAGGGCGTCGATGCTTTCAAAAGGGCGGGGGCGAACTGCATCCTCACCCCTTGCCCTTTCTGCTTCGTGCAGTTCGACCTCAGGCAGAAGGCGGGACTTCCCGTCCTCTACGTAACGGAGCTTGTGGCCATGGCCTTTGGAGCCAAGGCTGACGAGATAGGGCTGAAGTACCATCGAATAAAGCTTGAGGTATGATCAGGCCTGTTGCTGCGGCGGCTTGACCGCGGTCACCTCGAGATTGAAGTGCGCAGCCTTGGCCGAATGGGTTATCCAGCCGAGCGAGAGAATGTCGGCGTACTTCGCGTAGTGGGGCGCGGTGTCGGGGGACAGGCCTCCGGACACCTCCACCATGACCTTCTCGTTGAGCCTCTTGACGGCGAGATACGCGACCTCCACCTGCTCAGGGCGCATGTTGTCGAGCATGATTATGTCCGCTCCGGCCTTGGCCGCCTCCACCGCCTGCTCCACCGTCTCCACCTCCACCTCCACCTTCTTGCTGAAGGAGACGCTCTTGGCCTTGGCGATGGCCTGGGTGATCGACCCCACCACCCTCAGATGGTTGTCCTTGATCAGAATCGCGTCGTCCAAGCGGAAGCGGTGCGGGTCGCCGCCTCCCATGGCGACGGCCTTCTTCTCATAGTAGCGGAAGCCAGGGGTGGTCTTCCTGGTCGCGGCTATCTTGACATTAGGGTTATGCTTGCGGCATTCGCGCACGATGTTATTGGTAGTGGTGGCCACGCCGCTCATCATCATCAGGAAGTTGAGCGCTAAGCGCTCCCCGAGCAGGATCTTCTTCAAGGGCCCTTCTACCACGAGCACGTCCTCGCCCTTGGCCACGCGCTCCCCGTCCCGGGCCATGGGGAAGACGTTGACCCCGACCTCCTTGAATACCTCGATGGCCTCCTCCAGACCGGCCAGGAGGCAGTCCTCGTTGGCCCTGATGCGGGCGGAGCCCATCTCGTCACCGATAAGCGTATCGCTGGTGATGTCCCCGAACCCGATGTCCTCATCGAGGTACTCGCCGATCTTGCTCATCGGGTTGAAAATAATGATTGGTGAATATATACCTATTTAGTAGCGGCAAATGACCCAACTATCCATGATCATCACCCCAACTCCGATCTTGGCCAGTGGTCCACCTGGAAGGCCATCTTATGACGGGGTTCTACTTCCTGCGCAGTTTAGAGCTCGAACGCCTGCCCGGTCTTGGGCATGATGACGTTGAAGTCCTTCTCCAGGTCCTTGGCCAGGAGCTGAGGCTGGTCGGAGTGCATCAGGACCACGTTCTCCGGCTTGCATCCTTTGATAAATTTCAGCAGCTGCTCGTGGTCGGCGTGCGCTGACAGGTCGAACTGCTCCACCTCGCACTTGACCTTGATGCGCTTCATCTCGACGGGGCCAAGGATCTCCTCGGGGCTCCTCCCGCGCGATGAGTCGGCGAGCACCTCGATCATGCCCTTGTCCTTGAGCAATCGGCCGTTAGACTCCGGCACCTGGTAGCCGGTCATGAGGATCGATGTCTTCGAATCGTTCTGGAAGGCGTCGATATACTCCAGCACCGGGCCCCCGTCCAACATTCCGCCGGTGGTGACGATGACCTCCGCGTCCCTCTTCACCTTGCGCCGGTCAGAGGACGTACGAACGGTGTGGAAGCGGTTGAAGGCGCGCTTGAAGTCCTTCAGGTTGAGATGCTCAGGGAAGTCGAGGTAGATGCGGTTGACGTGCTTGCCCATCCCGTCGACCCACATGTTGAGCTTAAGGTCCTTGAGCAGGAGCATGACCTCCTGCGTGCGGCCGACGGCGAAGCAGGGAATGATCGCCCTGCCTCCGCGTTCTACCGCTTGCTTCACCTTCTCGATGAAGCGGTACTCCTCCTTGAGGCGGGTGTTCTCATGGCTGCGGCCGGCGTACGTGCCCTCGATGAAAAGGTTGTCGCACTTGACCGGGATCGCGCCCCTCACCAGGCGGGTGGAAATGGTATTCAGGTCGCCGGTGAACAGCGAGGTCTTGTTGCCGTTCAGCTCGTACATCGTGGCGCCAGGTATGTGCCCGGCACGGTGCAGCTTGACCTCGAAGCCGCCCCAGTCCAAGGACTGCCCGAAGTCCTTGAGGACGAAGCTGGACATGGCTAGGCGGATGTCCTCGGGCTCGAACGGCCGGTGATGGCCCTCCATGTCCGCGATCTTGAGGGTGTCCAGCCAGATGAGCTGAGATACCTCATAGGTGCTCTCGGTGGACAGCACCCGGGCGTCTCGATTCTCGCGGCAGAGCCAAGGGATCATGCCAGAATGGTCCAAGTGGCTGTGGGTGAGAAGGATGTGGTCGACCATCTGCGGTGGAGGCTGTGGCGGCACCGGGGCCTCCTTGGGCCGGAGCTTGAGCCCATACTCGATCAATATGTTGGCGCCGTGCTCCTCGATATAAGCGCCTATCTTGCCGACCTCTTCCGCCCCGCCTAGGAACTGTACTTTCATCTTCCCCCATCCTTCGATTATGATCCCATCAATTGAATAACGACCTTTCTCTCCCTTCCACCGTTGTCCAGCTCCATGAGCACCACTTGTTGCCAGGTGCCCAGGTCGGGAACGCCCTCGTGGAAGGGGACTGTTATCGACGCGCCCAAGAACGACGAGCGGACATGGGCATGCCCGTTCATGTCGTTCCAGGTCTTATGATGCTCGTACTCGATCCCCTTGGGCATCAGACGGTGCAACGCCTCGCGCATGTCCTTCCTAAGCCCAGGCTCGAACTCCATGGCGAAGATGGCCGCGGTCGAATGCGGCACGAAGACGCATGCGAGCCCGCCCTTGAGCGAGGACTCGACCAGAGCCTTCTTCAGCTCTCCAGTAAGGTCGATGATGTCACCTTCGTGCTGAGTCTGCAGGTGCAGGACCTTACGGAAGATCGCCATGCTTTCAAGTGGCTAATTTCCCACATATATTAGCCATTATCGGTTTGGGATGTTTTTTGGAGCGCTCGTGCATTCCATTAACCCAGGCATCCGATATTTTGTATCTAATTACGATTTCCTCAATCCCCGCGAGTTCCGCTCCTTCTATGAAGACCTTAGCAAGTTCTACGTCACATTGGGAAATGACGATATGTTCCTTCGACACTAATACGTCAAATGACGAAAAATTAATAACCGTGGGAGAAAAATGGGTCTCTGTGTCTGACTTCGCGATCGGTAGATTCGGAAGAGGCGGGGAAAGGTCGGACCCTAACAAGGTATGGCTCGCCTCTAGCTATCGTGTGATGCTAATAAAAGAAGGCATCGAAAAAGCGGGAAGCATAAACAAGCTCGGGAGAGAGCTGGGGTACCGCTCCCGGGTCCATCCGGGATGGTCGATCAGGCAGATCCTGCTCGGTTACCAGCCATTCCCCACGGAAAGGCTGACCCGCCTTGCGGAATTCCTAGGCAAGCCGATAGATGATGTGCTCCAGCATCAGACCAAGCAGAGGTCGGTGACCGTGGAGAGCACCCGGGACGCGCTGTACAGATATGGTCTCGGATGCTACTTCCCCAGATAATCGGCAACAAAACGTCTGCTATCGTTTTTTCCATATTTTTTCATTTTTTATGTTCATCCAGGGAAAGTGATTTATACCAACCTTGTCATAATACTTGTGTCGGACATTACGTCCGACCGAAGGGATGGGCGTGCTATTCAGCAGAAGGAAGAGGGACCAGACCACTCACTCGCTGCTTAGGAGCGGGGTCTATCGACTCAATGACATAGAGGACGAGGAGATAGAGCAGTTCAACGGCGCGAAGTCCGCATACGGCTTCTGGAGCGCGGCCAAGTACACCTTCATCCTGACCGTTCTGCTGTGGTGGCTTCCCGTGTTCGGGCAGATGATCGCGGGATATGTAGGCGGCAGACGCGCCGGGACGCCGGGAAGGGCGATCCTCGCAGCTCTTTTCCCATTGATATTCATCTTCTGCATCTCGACCGCTTTCGACCTGGGCTACATCCCGACGGAGATCAACGGCATCATCATCGACCCGAACGCGCTGATGAACGGCGCGGGGCAGAACATCCCGTTCGTCGGACCCTATCTGGCCTTCGCGACCATGTACATCAACTCTTGGATGGGCGCGATCCAGGCAATCACCCTGCTTAAAGTGGACAACTACATAATCACCATCGCCTTCGCCTACATCGGTGGAATAATCGCCGACCAGACGCGCCGCGAGATGGAGTACATCGCTGCCCACAGCGGTCACGAGACCAATATCGTGGTCGGAAGGGAGCACTCCGTCGACCAGGCTCCCGTGAGGGCGAGGGGGCTGAGGTACACCAAGCCGCGGCCGACCCACTCCGAGAGCAGCTTCGAGGACATGAGCAACGTCGGTGGCGACGCCTCCTTCGAGAAGGACGAGGAGGAGACGCCAATCCGCGTGACCAAGAGGAGATTCTCAACACCTTCCTCCGACGCGCCCATGAGCAAGAAGGAGATCAAGCAGAAGGTAAAGCTCATGGAGCGCGCCCAAAAGGACGTGGAGCGCAAGGCCAAGGGCAAGAGCCCGGTGGACGGCCTCGTCAACAGGTCCTCCAAGAAGGCCTCCCCCAAGGCGCACACCCCAAAGGGGGACGGGGACGGGCCGGGCGGATGGGAGTACATTTAGGCGCAGCGGCAGGCGATGTCGCGCCTTAACCAACCCCTTGGTCGAAGGAGTTAAATACAGCCATTTTTTACTCGAGTCGGCGTTTCACGATGAAGTATTGCCCTTCATGCCGATCACTGATGATGCCTGACAGGAAGACCAACTTGTTCGTTTGTCGGAAGTGCGATTGCACCGCCGACATGGACAAGAACCTCTGCAAGACGGTCAAGGTGGCCGACGTCCGCCAGAAGGAGATGGCGGTCATAGAGGGACCGACCGCGCCGACCCTCCCGCGGACCACCGTGGAGTGCCCCAAGTGCGGGCACAACGAGGCCTTTTGGGTACTGAGGCAGACCCGCGCAGCAGATGAGCCGGAGACCAAGATCTATCGCTGCGTAAAGTGCTCTCACTCGTGGCGCGAATATTGAATCCAGACTTAGCGTTCTGACAATCTTTATTAAACCCCTTGCGATTATCGAGTAGAAGGGGGAATGTTTTGTTCCAAGCCAAGGTCAAGTCCGAGACTCTCAAGGGCATCGTCGACGTCGTCTCCACGCTCGTGGACGAGGCCAAGTTCAACATTGACGCCAAGGGAGTGGCTCTGAAGGCCGTCGACCCGGCCCACGTGGCCATGATCGACATGAAGATAGAGAAGAGCGCCTTCGAGGAGTTCTCAGCGGACGATACCGAGCTCGGAATAGACCTGGACAAGATCAAAGAGGTCCTGCGCCTCGCAAGGAGCGGGGACATCATCTCGCTGGAGCAGGACGAGGAAAAGAACCGATTGGTGATCAACGTGGGGAACGTCACCAGGCGCATGAACCTCGTCGACACCACCGGCATGTCCGACCCCAAGGTGCCCAACCTCAACCTGCCCGCCAAGGTGGCCGTGGCCTCCGAGGAGCTGCAGAAGGGCATCAAGGCCGCCGAGAGCATATCCGACCACATCGCCCTCACGGCGCAGCCGGACGGCTTCGAGATGGTCTCCGAGGGCGACACCGACTCCGTATCGCTGAAGCTGTCGAAGGACCAGCTCGTGTCCCTCGAATGCAAGGAGGTCGTCAGGTCCTTATTCCCTCTGGACTACTTCTCCAACATGATCAGGGCAATCCCCGCGGGAACGGTCATCACCATGAGCTTGGGCAACGATTATCCGGTGAAGCTGGAGTTCTCCATCGCCGATGGGCGGGGGGCCGTGAACTACCTCTTGGCGCCGAGGATCGAGTCCGACTGAGGCTAGAGCTTCAACTCCTCGATTATCCTCTTCTCCTCTTTCGGGACCTGTACCACGATGGTGATCTTATCCCGGATGGAGATCTTGGCTATCTTGTCCCGCAGCAGCTCGTCTATCTGGAATATGCCTGCGGAGTTGTTCATGCATATCTCCACCCGGATGGGGCGCTCGTCCCCTTTCCGATATAGACCTTGTCGATGGCCAGCGCCGAGACGGAGTGGATGTTGACGCTCCCCGCGCTGAAAGGTATCCGCGCCCTGCCCTTCTCCATGTCCAAGGCGTCCCCGACCCTAACCACGCTCGCCTCCAGGGTCAGGGGCTGCAGGTCGCTGCGGTGCGTGATCATGGCATGCAGGACCTCGATCATGACCGTGGTCATATCGACCTCGGAGTAGAGGCCGTCGAGGAGGCGCTTGATGACGCTCGGCGCCAAGGCGACCGAAAACTCCTCGTGGTTGTCCCGGTGGACCGCGTGGCCGATGTCGTGCAGCGCCGCGGCCAGGACCACCACCACCTCCGCGTCCTCCTTGCGCATGCCATAGCTCTTCGATATGTCGGGCACGTCCCCTGCATCCATCAGCAACCGCAGCATCTTCAGCGCCGAGCGGGCGACGATCTTGACGTGCGTGGGGCCGTGGTCGTTGTACCCCAAGCGGTCGATGGCGGTGATGTTCGAGGCGCGCCAATAAGCCTTGAGCTCAACGTCGGAGTTGATGCGCTCGACCACTGTGGCCAAGGTCTTGTTGCCCTGCAGCGGCACCTCGAAGGGATGGGCCATAATGTAGGCAGGAGCCCTGGAGGATAAAAGGCCATCGCGGGGCTCCAGTGGCTTGCGAGGTATCTACAAAAGGTTTAAACCGCGAGTCTGATTATTCCCCGCCCAACCCCTGAGGTGCATTGTTTGGTAGCCTATCCTGACGACGTCATCAGCGAGCTGGAGAGAAGGGCGACCTCGATCCGCAGGCACATCATCCGCATGACACGCGCTGCGGGCTCCGGTCATCCTGGAGGGTCGCTCTCTTCCACCGACATCATCTCCGCTTTGTTCTTCAAGGTCATGCATCACCACCCCACTGATCCCAGCTGGGAGGACCGTGACCGCTTCGTGCTCTCCAAGGGACATGCCGCGCCCGCCTACTATGCGGCGCTGGCGGAGAGCGGCTACTTCTCCACCGACGAGCTGTTGAGCCTGCGCAAGCTGGGCAGCAGGCTTCAGGGACACCCCAGCCGAGGAAAGCTTCCCGGCGTGGAGATGTCCACCGGCTCCCTGGGACAGGGCCTCAGCACGGCGCTGGGAATGGCGCTAGCGGCCAAGCTGGACCGCAAGGCCTACCGCGTCTACTGCCTCTGTGGCGATGGCGAGCAGCAGAGCGGGCAGATCTGGGAGGCCGCCATGCTCGGAGCGCACTACGAGCTGGACAACATCACCACGTTCCTGGACCGCAACAAGCTCCAGATCGACGGGCCGACGGAGAAGATCATGTCCTTGGAGCCCCTGGCCGATAAGTGGAAGGCCTTTGGCTGGAACGTCATCGAGATCGATGGGCACAACCTGCGCGAGATCGCTCGAGGCCTGCGACAAGGCCAAGGAGGTGCGCAACCGGCCCACCTTGGTCCTGGCCCACACGGTCAAGGGCAAGGGCGTGAGCTTCATGGAGAACGCCCTCTCGTTCCACGGCAAGGCGCCGAACGACGAGGAGACCAAGAAGGCGCTGCGCGAGCTGGGGGAAGACATATGAAGTTCCAGTACGCCTCTCAAAGGAAGGAGTACGGCCGCGCCCTGGTCGACCTGGGCAAGTCCAGGAAGGACGTGGTGGTGCTCGACGCCGACCTCTCCTCCTCGACCCGCACCGCGGACTTCGCCAAGGAGTTCCCGGAGCACTTCTTCAACTGCGGCATCGCCGAGCAGAACATGATGGGCGTGGCCGCTGGCATGGCGGCGAGCGGTAAGGTGGTCTTCGCCTAGAGCTTCGCCGTCTTCGCCACAGGCCGCTGCTGGGACCAGGTCAGGCAGTCCATCGCCTATCCCAAACTGAACGTCAAGATCTGCGCCACCCACGCGGGCATAACCGTCGGAGGGGACGGAGCCTCTCACCAGACGGGAGAGGATATCGCTCTGATGCGCACCCTGCCCAACATGACGGTGGGCGTGCCAGCGGACGCGCCGGAGACCTACAAGATGACCAGGGCCTTCGCCGAATGGAGCGGGCCCTGCTACATGCGCATGGGCCGGCTGGACTTCCCCACGGTCTCGGACCCCGAGGCCGGTTTCAAGATCGGCAAGGGGACCGTCCTGCGCGAAGGGGAGGACGTGTCGCTCATCGGCTGCGGGATCATGGTCTCGCGCTGCCTAGAAGCCGCGGAGATGTTGGAGAGGCGCAACATCTCGGCACATGTCATCAACATGTCATCGATCAAGCCATTGGATGATTCCTTGGTCGCGGGCGCGGTCAAGCGAACCGGGGGCATCGTGACTGCCGAGGAGCATAACGTGGTCTCCGGGCTCGGGGCCGCGGTCGCCAGCTATCTGGTGGAGCACGACCCGGTGCCGATGCGGCGGGTGGGCATGATGGACACCTTCGGCGAGTCGGGCGAGGGGGAGGAGCTGATGCGCAAGTACGGCCTGACCGCGGAGAAGGTCATCGAGGCGGCGGAAGATGTCATGCGGAGGCGATAGGAATGAAGATCTTCATTGACACGGCGAACTTGGAGCAGATCAAGGAAGTGGACAGCTGGGGAATTCTGGACGGGGTCACGACCAACCCCACCCTCGTGGCCAAGGAGAGCGGGGACTTCAAGAGCAACATTCGCAAGATCTGCGAGGTCGTGGGCGGGCCGGTCTCGGTCGAGGCCATGAGCACCAAAGCCGAGGACATCCACAAAGAAGCGAAGGAGCTGGCCAAGATCCACACCAACGTGGTCGTCAAGGTGCCCATGACCGAGGAGGGGGTGAAGGCCACCAAGATGCTCTCCAAGGAGGGCGTCAAGGTGAACATGACCCTGGTATTCAGCGCCAACCAGGCCTTGCTGGCGGCGAAGGCGGGGGCTACCTATGTCTCGCCCTTCGTCGGCAGGCTGGATGACCAGGGACAGGACGGCATGGAGCTCGTCTCCGAGATCCTGGACATCTTCGACAACTACGATTATACCACCGAGGTCATCGTGGCGTCGGTCCGGCATCCCATCCATGTCGCGCAGGCCGCGAGGATGGGCGCGCACGTGGCCACCATCCCCTATGATGTGCTCAAGAAGATGTTCAAGCATCCCTTGACCGACATAGGCATCGACCGCTTCCAGAAGGACTGGGAGAAGGTCGCGAAGCGATAGGGCGCCTTCATTCCCGGACTTTTTTCATTTTCTAGGTCTTATCAGCGAAAGCTAGATTACGCGACGGATTCGTGCATTAGCTCCGTGAGCAGGTCGTTGGAGGACCTGGCCGAGCTATGCGCCAGAGTCGAGGCCGAGCCAGGCAAGAAGAGGAAGGCGGACCTCGTAGGCTCTTTCCTGACCTCGCTCGATACAGATGAGATCAAGCCTGTGGTCCTGATCCTGCTGGCCCAGGTCCTGCCGGAATCGGAGAAGCGCGCCTTGGACGTCGGCTACCGCACGGTGAAGAGGGCGGTGCGCAGCGGACAGACGACCTTGTTCAGCGAGGAGCGGGTGAGCGTCCTGGAGGCCTACGACATCTTCCAGCGCATCGCCAAGGCCGAGGGGGCCGGTTCGAGGAGGACCAAGGAGGCCTTGCTCAGCGGGCTTCTCGAGGTTGAGCGACGACGAGCGCGAGTACCTCCTGCGCTCCCTCTTCGGGGAGATGCGCATCGGGGTCAACGAAGGCGTCATGCTCGAGGCCATCTCCCGCGCGTCAGGCGTGGACATAGAGAAGGTCCGGGGCGCCCACATGCTCCTGGGGGACGTGGGCGGCTTGGCCAAGCTGGCCTTGGAGCAGGGCGAGGATGGCCTAAGGGGCGTGAGCATCAGGGTGTTCACACCGATCCGGCCGATGCTGGCGGAGATGTGCTCCGGCGTGGGGGAGGCGCTATCCGTGATGGGCGAGGCCGCCTTCGAGTTCAAGCTGGACGGGGCCCGCATCCAGATTCATCGGGACGGGGGCGAGGTGCGCATCTTCTCCCGGCGACTAACCGAGGTCACGAACAGCCTCCCAGAGATCATGAGGATCGCCATCGATGAGATACGCGCCGACCGCTTCATACTGGAGGGGGAGATTGTGGCCTATGCGGACCGGCCGCTGCCTTTCCAGGACGTGATGCGCCGCATGACCCGCGTGCATGAGATCGCCGACGCGTCGGAGCGCGTCCCCGTCAGGCTCTACCTCTTTGATGCGCTGCTTCTCCAGGACAGGGGCCTTATCGACCTTCCATACGTAGAAAGGTGGAAGGCCTTAGAGGAGGTGGTGCCAGCTATGTACCTGGTCCCGCGGTTGATCACCTCCGACACCGGTGAGGCCAATGCCTTCTATGAAAGGTCCCTGGGCGAGGGGCACGAAGGACTGCTTGCAAAGGAGCTTACCAGCACCTATGCAATAGGGAAAAGGGGGAAGCGCTGGTTGAAGATCAAGAAGTCCGCCTCCCTCGACCTGGTCATCGTGGCCGCGGAATGGGGCTATGGGAGGAGGGAAGGCTGGCTGAGCGACTATCACCTCGCCGCCAGGTCTGGGGATGGCTTCGAGATGGTGGGCAAGACCTACAAGGGCTTCACTGACCAGGAGTTCGAGGACATCACCAGGAGGCTGCTAGGGCTCAAGACCTCGGAGACACGGCATGTGGTGCAGGTGAGGCCGGGAGATCGTGGTCGAGGTGGTCTTCGACGAGGTGCAGAGGAGCCCCAAGTATCAGTCCGGATTCGCGCTTCGCCTAGCACGCATCAAGTCCATACGTGATGACAAGACGGTGGCAGAGGCGGACACCATAGAGACCGTCAGGCGCTTCTACGAGGACCAGTTCATCACTAAGGACCGGCTGGACCGAGAGGACGGCAGTGGCGCCTGAACAAGGATTATATAGCTTCCAGCTTCGTTCGAAGGAGCATGGCGGTAGGGGGAGCCGGCCGAAGGATTTGGCTAGCCACGGCTGTGGCGGCTATGACCATCGTCGCCCTCGCCCTGATCATCGCCAACTCGTCCTCCTTCGACCTGGGTGACGGCGGGACGGGCATCGGGCCCGCGGCCTCGGCAATATCCGAGGTCCTGGTCTTCTTCCTGGTGATCATTGTCATCGTGCTCATCGTCCTGATAATCTTCAACTCATCCCACAGGATGGGAAGGATCAAGCCAGACGAGGCCGCCCCTGGTGGCTCAACTTCCTACTTCGTCATGCTGGTGATCGTGGTGGCCTTGGCGGTGCTGGTGGGCTCCACCTATGGGCAGGTCTTCGAGGGCCAGATGAACGATGGAGGGTCCTCGGGAGATGATGAGGGCGATGCGGGAGGCGTGCCGCCCCTAGAGCCAAAGAACGCCCTCACCTCCCTGGCCATCTTGGGCATGATCCTGGCCATCCTGCTGCTATCGCTCTTCGCCGTGTTCAGGTACGTCCGCAACAAGCCGTTGCTCCCCCCGAGCACGATGGTGAGCGAGGACCTTCCCCGAGCCCAAGGCATAGTGGAGGACGCCATGGAGGACCTCTACAAGGGAGAGGACGCGCGCAGCGTGATCGTGCGCGCCTACCAGAGGATGACCCGACTGGTGCAGTCCAGGATGGAGGTCCCTGCGTCCTTGACCCCGCGGGAGCTGGCCGACAGGGCGGGCAAGAGCTTCGGCTGGCCGGAGGGACCGACCATGGAGCTGACCTCCCTGTTCGAGGAAGCATGGTACAGTGACCATGGATTGGACGCGAGCGCGAGGGAGCGTGCCCTTGGCTGCTTGAAGGAGATATCGACGGCGCAAAAGGATTTCGAGAGCAGGAGGGCTGATGAGGCTGCGGTCGGGGCGGGATGAGCTGACCTTGTCGCAGAAGGCACGGGGCGAGGAGGCCAGCGAAGGTCAGGAATGGAAGAGGTTCCTGGTGACCGTGGTCTTCGTGGCGATCGGGGTATTGCTGCTCATCCCCCTGCTGGACTATGCCATCCGAGAGCCGGTCTTGCTATGGGTCATCATGCTGCTCATCCTGCTAGCATCCGCTCTAATCATCCTCAGCCAGGTCTACCCGAGGCACATAGGCCGTTCTCTCCGCACCGAGGAGGGCAGGGCCACTGGGAACGGAAACAGGAGGCGCGGGGGGGAGTGGCTGGGATTCGCACTGTCCGGAAGCCAGCACTATCAGATGCTGGCCTACCTTGAGCTCAGGGACGCCCTGGTGCGGCGCTATATGATCCTGCACCGGCTGTCCCGAGAGGAGGCCGAGACCCAACTGGGCGACCGGGCATCCGCCAAATCCATCCTGGGGGACGAGGGTTTGGTCTGGTTACTGACGTTGGACTTCAAGCGCGCCTATGACCATCCCCAGGTCGATTCGGAGACCGGGAAGCGAATGGTCAAGGAGTTCCCAATTACATTCCCGAGATTGCTGACGAAGGTGGAGGCGTTAAGGTGAGGACCGAGGATCTGCAGATTACCTGCCAGGCCGTGATCGACGAGGTGGGTAAGGCGGTGGTGGGCAAACGCCATGTGCTGGAGCGGGTGATGCTGGCCATCCTATGCAACGGCCATGTGCTGTTCGAGGACTATCCAGGCCTGGCCAAGACCATGATGGCCAATTGCTTCGCCCAGGCCTCGGGCCTGTCCTTCAAGCGGGTGCAGTTCACCCCTGACCTCATGCCCGCGGACATCACCGGGACTTACATCCTGGACCGCTCCTCGGGCGAGTTCAGGCTGCGCAAGGGGCCAGTGTTCACCAACCTGCTCCTGGCGGACGAGATCAACCGCGCACCTCCCAAGACACAGGCGGCCCTGCTCGAAGCCATGCAAGAGCGCCAGGTGACCCTGGAGGGAGAGAGCCTCCAATTGCCTAAGCCCTTCCTGGTCATGGCCACGCAGAACCCCATCGAGTACGAGGGCACCTATCCCCTGCCCGAGGCCCAGATCGATAGGTTCCTGATACGCACGAGCGTCGGATATCCCAGCCTGGAGGAGGAGAGGGAGGTCCTTCGCCGCCGCCGGGCCCGCATGCGCGAGGAGGTGAGCTTGGCTAAGGTGTGCTCGGCCGAGCGCATCGTGGAGATGCAAGAGGTGGTGGAGCGGATGCACGTCCAGGACGTCATCGAGGAGTACATCGTCACCATCGTCGCCGCGACCCGTCGGCACCCCCAGGTCGAGCTGGGGGCAAGCCCCCGCGGCTCGCTGGCATTGATGCGCCTGTCCGCCGCCTGCGCCGCCCTGCGCGGGCGCGACTTCGTCCTCCCGGACGACGTCAAGGAGGTGGCGGTGCCGGCGCTGGCGCACCGTCTCATCCTGGCCGCCGACCCCTGGATCCGCGGCGTCAAGCCCCAGGCGGTGGTGGAGGAAGTCCTCAAAGAAGTCCCAGTTCCGAAGGTAGGTTGAATTGCGCAGCGCATCGGTCGCGGCCCTACTGGTGTTGGCCTTCTGCTTCCTTCTGATCGGGCTGGGCATGGTGAGGTGGGAGCTCGTCAGCCTGGTCATCCCTCTGGTCATGGTCCTCTACTTAGCATACCTGCTCAATCGCCCCCCGGTCATGCGAGTGACCTGCACGCGCACGATGGACGCGGACCGTCTGCAGGAGGGCGAGGAGGTGGAGGTCACCCTGCAGCTGCGCAACGAGGGCGAGGCGCTGGATTACCTGGAGGTCAAGGACACCGTGCCCGCTGGGGCTAAGGTCGTGGCCGGCCGGGAAGGCTTCCCCATCCGCCTGGGCAAGGGGGAGGAGGTCGCGGCTAGCTATCGGTTGAGCTTCCCCCGGCGAGGCTATTACAAGTTCGGGGACTTGGTGATGAGCTGGCACGATTCCAGCATGCTAATGTCCTGGGAGCAAAGGGCCGCCATAGGCTCGAGGGTGGTGGTCCTGCCCAAGGTCGAGGACCTCAGGAGGTGCGACCTGCGCCCCTCCCGGCTGCAGGCTCGACCAGGCAGCGTTCCCTCAGCGGCGCTCGGACCGGGCACCGACTTCTTCTGCCTGCGAGAATACACCGACGCCGACCCTATGCGCTACATCAACTGGAAATCGTCGGCGAAGAGGGGCAAGCTGCTGGTCAACGACTTCCAGGTGGAGCGGTCGGGGGACGTGGTGCTGCTGGTGGACGCGAGGACCGCTCTCGATGGTCCGGAGGTCCGCTCCCGCCTCCTGGACCTCCAGGTGGACGCGGCGACCAGCCTGGCATCTCATTTCCTCAAGCAGCGCGACCGCGTCGGGCTGCTTATGCTGGGAGAGGTATTCGACGTTGTTCCCCTATCCACGGGGAAGAGGCAGTTCTACCGCATCTTCGACGAGCTCCTCTCCGTCAGGCCGGCGGAGCTGAGGTCGACCGCGGGCGTGGGCCAGGCCATAGGCAGATTCTTCCCCACCTCGCCGATGGTGGTGGCCATCACCTCCCTGGAAGATGAGAAGATCATGACCAGCCTGGAGGAGCTGGGCAAGAAGGGGTACGACGTGGTGGTGCTCTCCCCGGACTGGTTCGCCTTGGAAGAGGGGGCGATGAGTGAGGGCGAGGCTTTGGCACAAAGGATGCACCGCATGCGGCGCATCGACATGCTGGCCGAGCTGGCGAGGTATTGCAGGGTCGTAGACTGGGACCCGAGAACGCCTCTTTCCAAATATCTCACGGGGGGGAGAGCATCGTTCGCCAGAAGGGCATGAGCTGGCTTCTTCTCGTGGCCCGGTACTCCGCATTGATGGCCCTGTACTGCGTCTCGGTCTCCCCTCTGCCATTCTATGAGGCCTGGGGGACGAGGCTGGGCCTGCTGATCCTGATGGCGATGCTTGGTGTCGCTTATACATCGGCGATGCTGCGGGGGACCTCGGCGCTATTCTCCCTGGCATCGGGGACCATGGTGGTGCTGGCCTGCGTCCTGCTGGTGGCCTCCTCGGATGCGCACTTCATCCTCTCGTGGGCGGCGCTAGGGGTAGGCCTCACCGCCATCCTGGTAGGCCTCCAGTACCGCCGCTCCGCCGAGCTGTTGGGTCCCCCGCGCACCACTCGGGAGGAGGAGGCGGCGTTCCTCCGCGCTGGGCGGGCCGGATTCCTGCGCATCCTGGTCTTCATGGGACTGGTCATGCTCTGTTCCCTGCTCCTGCTGCTGTTCTCGCTAAATTTGGCTATAGGAGGGTTGCCCATCTGGGCCATGGCCGCCCTAGCGCTGCTGGCCATGGCTGGGCTGGGGGTCTTGGCCATCACCCGCCATCCCGCACCCTGAGAATAAATGCCATATACCGAGCTTCGGTTGATGGTGTCGTGAAGTCCTGCGATTTCCTGGTGGTCGGGGGTGGCCCGGCCGGCATGACCTTCGCGGCCGAGGCGGCGCCACATTCCCAGGTGGTGGTGCTAGAGGAGCATCGGTCCGTCGGCATGCCGGTGCAGTGCACCGGGCTGGTCACGCCACGCGTCGTGGAGATGGCCTCGGCGAGGTCCACGGTCCTGAGCGAGCTGAACGGAGCCTATTTCCATTTCCCTGAAGGTGAGGTCGTGGAGGTGCGCTCCGACCGAGTTAAGGCGGTCGTGGTGGACAGGGCGGCATTCGACCAGGGCTGCGCCGATAGGGCCGCGGAGAAGGGGGCGGAAATCAGGCTGGGGACCAGCTTCCTGCGGGCGGAGATAGGTGGCATCGTCAAATGCGAATGCCGCGAGGGGCAGCGTCTTGAACAGCACCAGGCGAAGCTGCTGGTCGGCGCGGACGGCTACAAGTCGAAGGTGGCATCGGTCATTGGACTGAAGGGCGCGAAGGAGAAGGTGCGGGGGATCCAGGTCGACCTGCGTCACCGGGAGGAGGAGCAGGACATGCTCGAGGTGCACCTGGGCAAGAAGGTCGCACCAGGCTTCTTCGCCTGGAAGATCCCCTGCGGCGACATGACCCGCGTGGGCGTGGGAAGCTCTTTGCGCCACGATGCCCCCATGGCCTACCTTACCTCCTTGCTGCGCCAGCTGGGCTTGCAGGACAAGGAGAGGCTCAACGCCGTCTCAGGCCTGATTCCCATCGGGCCGCCGCCTGAGACCTTCGCCGATCGCGCGTTGTTGATCGGTGACGCCGCTGGGCAGGCCAAGCCCTTGAGCGGGGGCGGCCTTTACACGGGCATGGTGGCGGCGCGCCTCGCGGCCAAGACGGCCCTTGATTGCCTGGAGCGCGGGGACTTCAGCTCCCAATCGCTCTCTGCCTACGAGGACAGATGGAGGGCCGAAATGGGGAAGGAGCTCGACCGAGGGTATCACATCCGTAAGGCGTTCCTGCGCCTAAGCGACCATAAGCTTGCCGAGCTGGCGAGAGCGCTCAACCGCCCGGATGTCAGGTCCGTGCTCTCGGAGGGCGACATCGACTTCCCCTCGGACCTGGCCTCGAGGGTGCTCAGGACCGCTCCCTCACTAGTGCGCTTCGGCCCAACCCTGCTCTTCTCCCTCCTGCCAAAGGGCGCGAGAAACGACAAATAGCTGGAGCCTGCTCAGAGGCGTCGATGAGGCTCGCCAAAGTCCCACGAGAGGAGGCCGAGGATTGGCGCTTGAGGATCTCGGCGCTGGACGCACTGCGCCGCGACGCCCGCATCTTCGAGGAGGAGGGGTGGGTTCTCATACCCCTCCGCGATGAAAGGGTCGAGCTGGTGGAGCGATTGGGGCTACCAATCGTCGAGGGGGACGCCAGGCCTCGCGCCGCATACGTCGCGCCATATGACCAGGTGGCGGCTGATTTGGACCTGCCCCCATACCTCAAGGGATACCTCCCCAAGCACTGGGAGCTTCTAGGCGATGTCCTGGTGCTGAGGATCCCCAACGAGCTGGCGGGCATCCGAGACAAGGTGGCCGAGGCCTATGCTGATGCGCTCGGCGCCCGAACCGTTTGCCAGGAGGTGGGGGTCATCGGGGGCGTGCACCGGGAGCCGAAGATGGAGGTCCTCTGGGGCGATGGCACGGAGACGGTGCACCGTGAGAACGGCATCCTTTACAAACTGGACGTGACCAGGGTGATGTTCTCATCCGGGAACGTGTCGGAGAAGAAGCGCATGTCCGAGCTGGACTGCCGCGGGGAAACGGTGGTCGACATGTTCGCCGGGATCGGCTACTTCACCCTGCCCTTGGCGGTGCATGCCCACGCCCGGAGAGTGGTGGCGTGCGAGATCAACCCTGTGGCCTTCGAGTACCTGGTGGACAACGTGCGCCTGAACCGAGTCGAGCATCAGGTCGAGCCCGTCCTGGGGGACAACCGTTCGCTGCCTGGACGAGGGTGCGCCGACCGTGTGGTCATGGGATACGTGGGCACGACCCATCAATTCCTGACCAAGGCCTTGGACCTCGTGAAGGTGGGCGGCGTGATCCATTACCATGAGACCTGCCCGGTGGACGAGTGGCCCGAGCGTCCCATCGCCAGGATCGAAGCTGCGGCGCGCGGGAGAGAATGGAAGATCCACTATAAGGGGGAGGTCAAGTCCTTCGCTCCAGCGATTTCACACTATGTCCTCGACATCCAGGTCCTGAGCTGAGCTCAAGCGGCCAGGACGAGCTCTTCAGAGGCTCCGCTCGCTGTCAAGATGTTCCTGAGCGCGTCGTCGTACTTAGAGGGTTCGCTCTCCAGTAGGGTCTTGGCGAAGCCCGCGAGATACTTGCCGAAGTCCTTCTCCTCGGCCGTGAACTGCCATCCTCTCCCTTCAGCCTCTCCTACGGCCGCAAGGAATCCGTAGACCAGGGCCTTTCCACGGTGCTCCTTGGGGCGCGACTTGTCGACGAGCCTGAGCATCCCAACCTTCCCCTCGGTCTTGAAGGCGCGTGCCATGTCGTCGGCCAAGGCGCCGATGCCTCCTCTGAACGAATACCTGGGGAGCTTTTCCACTATGCCCTTGGCCCTTTGCAGTCTATAGGCTTCCTGGATCGTCTGGCCTGGAGGCATGGTGCCCGAGGATTCCAGGAGGGGGCGCCAGACATCGGCTGAGGCGACCTGGCCCAGGAGAGCCTCCTTGTTCTCCGCCCACAGCTCCGCCACTACCTTGGCCGTCTGCTCGGACGGGGAGATGATGACCAGGGGCTTCGACCTCGCCAGCCCGGAGATGGCCGCCACCTCCGCCTCGCTTCCCTTCATCGCCTTGAAGAAGGCCTCCTTGTCCTTGCCGTAGCAATCTTGGCCAAGGATGTACAGCTCCCCGGAGGTCCGCCGGAGGGCGGCCTTCCTCTCCGTGAGGTATCGCTCGATGAGCGTGGCGTCGTCCACCTCGCCCTTCTCGTAGCCTTGGCGCAACTGAGGGCTCATGTTGAAGGGCGACTTGGTCGCGCAATCATCATGGCCGACGCAGCGCGGGGCGTAGTGGACGTCGACGGAGAAATCGTCCGCGGGGTTGCGGGCGGCGATGCGCGAGGTCAGCTCATGCAGCAAGTTCACATCCCCAGCGCAATCGGAGCATATGGAAATGGTCTTCCCAGCTGATTTCCAGCCTATCACCATCGTCAATGGCGACTGAGGATGGCCGCAGGAATTATCGGAGGACAGCTCGTAGGGGGCTTCCTTGAGGGCCTCAATGATGAATTGCGACGGCGCCCGTGGACCGTCGGAGCATTTCAGCCCCTGCTCCTCGGAGTAGATGTGCAGGTCCCAATCCCGGGCGATCTCCCAAAAGGCCAGGAGCCGCAGGTCCGGGTCGTCGAAGTATTGCACCCCGATGAGCTTCTCCGGGTCGACCTTGCCCCTCACGGCGAATGACACGTCGCCCATGCGAAGCTTCCTGACGGTGAGGAAGGGGATCTTGCCAGAGGCGGCGAGGGAGATGGTCGCGGCATAGGCTCGGACCAGCTGATCCCCGTGCGAGGCTATGCCCACCAGCGCCTCCGCGTCGTCCGCGTACCTCTGAGCCTTCTCCATCTTGCTGAGGAGCTTGTCGAAGGGGCACTTTCGGCACTCCTGTTCGCATTTGGGCAGGAGGACCTTCGGGTCCTCCGCCAGCCGCCTCGATTTCTCCAGGAGGTCCTTTTCCAGCCCCTTGGGGGTGGCCTTAATGCCTCGGAAGCGGACGGAACGACGCATGCTTGGGCGAGGGAGGTCGCAGCGATAATAATTTTGCTAGCGGGAGAGAGGGAACGACGGAAGGGATCGTAGCCTATTGTTAAAGCGCCGGCCCGGCCAGTGGATGGTGTATGGTGATATCGGCCTCTCAGCAAGGCTATTATAGCTTAATAGCAGAACTCTACATAGACTAAGGGGCATGGCTGTGCGCTCGGGGTCCAGGATAATCGCTCTGATCGTGGTCGCTTGCACACTCGTATCAGTCCTGCTCAGCTCCTTCCCCACCATCAGCGTCGTCCCCTTATTCTCGGGACCGGCCAGCAACCAGGGGAACGGCATGTCCCTCGACTCCTCAGAGACCCTCAACCACGGGGATACCTCCATCCTGGACCCAGACCGCGATATCCGGCAGACGGACGCTTGGAACTCCACTGTCTTCCAGGTCGTGGGGAAGCCTGCCACGCCCTATCTGCGCACCTCGGTCTTCAACATGTTCTCCTCAGGAAAATGGACTGCGACAAACACGAACGGCATGGACATGGAGGAGGAGGTTATGGTCACCCCGCCCGTCCCTGAGGGCGCGACCCGGGAGACTCGTTACCTGAGCATCATTCCGGAGCGCCCGATAACCGGGGGCGTGCCGGTCTTCAAGGACACTTATGTCGTGGTGACGCCAGTGCCGCTGAGGTACTATCCAGAGTACCAGACCTTCAAGACCAGTGAGGAGATCTCCATCAGCTATTTTGTCGGCTACTACCACTACCGATATGACGGGGCCGCGCTCCTCACTGCCTCCGTCCATTTCGATGATGATTACTCCAACGTCCCTCAGGAATACGAGGAGAGGATTCAGACGCTGGCCGAGTTCGTGACCCAGAACTGCACCACTCCCTACGAGAAGGTCGTCGCCGTGAGGGAGTTCCTGCAGACCAACTATGTATACGATTACGAATATGAGCCGGCGCCCAAGGGCCAGGACCCTGTTCTGTGGTTCCTTTTCAATAGCAAGAAGGGAGTGTGCGGGCACTTCAACACCGCCTTCGCCCTGATGCTACGTACCTTGGACATACCTACGCGCTATGTCAATGGATATCTGCTTAACCCTGGCTCCAGCCAGCAGTCCGTCTCCCTGAACCATGCCCATGCATACATCGAGGTGAGGTTCGAGGGGGTGGGATGGGTGATCTTCGACGCCACCGCCCTCTCCTATGCCCAGAGCGTGGAGCTCAAGGAACCCCTTATGGACTGGAAGCAGAAGCTGGTGCGGTCGAGGGAGCTGGCAAACGCCTCCCTCTGCCGCATCGATGGATCCATCTTCGATGACAGGAATGGGGATGGCCAATACTCGTATGGGGAGGGGCCGGCCCGGGACATGAACGTTGGCCTCTACACCGAGGGAGGGAGACTGGTCAGGGTGGCATCGACCGGCGATGATGGGGGCTTCGGCTTCGACCATATCGCGCCCGACAATTACACGGTGAGGATGTTCCTGGGAAGGAGATGGGTGGCGGTGGGGGATGACCAGACCTCATTCCATTGCCTGCCCTACGGCGTCTACCTGACCAGGTTCTACGTGCAGCATAACCCTGAGGCGGTCGGGGACCGGCCTAGCTTCGTGCAGATCTGGAGCCGAGACCTGGAGGTCATGCAAAGGGAGACCTTTAGCCTGAACGGCACGGTGCTGGATGGCGAGGGCCGTCCTTTGAACGGCATGGAGGTGCAGCTCCTGGTCGAGGGCGACGACGAATCCACGGAGTCGGTGGTCTGCTCCGAAGGGGTCGTCTCCGAAGGTCTGTTCACCTTGCATGGAGTAATGCCAGACGGCATGCGCACCGGCCCCCATGTGCTGTTGGTGACAGCGCTGGGCGACGCCAACTACACGCAATCCGAGGCGAGCACCTACATCAAAGTAATGGACGATAGCCTGGTCTACATCGAGGCCCCGCAACGTCTGCCCATGGGCGTCGCCGTGGAGTTCCATCTCACCCTCTTCGAGAACAGCAGTCTTCTTCCCATACCCAACGCCATCTTGTATCTGGAAGGTGAGGCAGGACGCGAGCTCTACACGGATGAGGATGGCAACGTCAGCTTCAACATGACCTTCTCCATGCCGGGGATCAGCACCATCGTGATCAATTATTTAGGCAACCCATGGGTGAGGGGTTCCTCGGGAATGGTGGATGTGGAGGTCCTGCCCGTCGGGCTCGAGCTCCTCACCGACTCCCTGGTCAGGGGCGAGGAGAACCTGCTGATCGGGAGGGTCTTCGCGTCCGAGATACCCGTTGAAGGATGCGAGGTATTGCTCGACCCAGTCGTGGCCGATGGGGAGGAGATGAACGGAACGACCAATCCATATGGTTATTTCACCTTGACCTTAGAGATTCCCACGGACGGCCCTGGACGGGGCTTCCATCAGCTCAACTTCACCATCGCGAACCTGACCCGGACGTCCCGGGAAATTCGCTTCAAGGACCGACCCCAGATCGGCCTTTCCTCTACGCCCGACACGGTCAACGTCCATCTCACCGGGCCATCCAACGAGCCCATACCCTCAGCCCTGGTCACAGTGAGCACGACCAATGTCACCAAGTCGGCGATAACCGACCCGAGCGGGGCCGCTACGGTGCTGATCGATGCCTCTGCATCTAACCAGGTCACGGTCAGTTTCGAGGGCAACGACCTCTATGCCCCCGTCACTTTGGATGCGGTCCTGGTCCCCAAGACCACCGATTGGACGCTCGTTATCGTGCTGGGAGCGGTCGCGGTCAGCGCGGGCGCTGTCGCGTATCGGCTGAAGACGCGCACTCGCGAGGAGCCGGAGGTGGAGCAGCCACCAGCGCCCTTGGACATATCAGGTCCTTATCGGATCGAGTTCCCCAGATCGCGGACGATCTGCCGGGGGTATGGGGCATCGGTGAGCCGATTGACGTCCGGATCGCAGGCCCCCTCGTGGAAATGAAGGCCTGGGTAGATGGTCAGGAGATCGGACGCCAAGCGACCGACGAATCCTTCGCTCTGTTCCAGCTCACACTGCCCTATGGTAAGCATAGCATCGAGGCGGTCGGACCCTCAGGAGGGTCCTTGCGCCACTTGCAGATCGTGGACTACCGCGAGCATGTGGTGACGTTGTACCGTGAGGGGCTGATCGCCATCCGGGAGAAGGTCCCGGAGATCACTGGGGATAAGGCCCCAAGAGAGGTGCAAAGGTTGCTCGGGGAGAGGCTCCCGGCGGAATCGGGGGCCGTGGTCGAGCGCATGGTCTCCCTCTTCGAGATCGCGGAGTTCAGCGAGCATCAGATGGGGCGGACCCAATTCGAGGAAATGTACCGGGCGGTGGAGGTCGCGAAGTCATGGTTCGCGGGGTGAGCGGGTCCCCTGCCGAGGCAGAGGGCTCCCCTCCAGAGCCACTGACAGGAAGGGCCTTGCAGGGAATGGTCCTGCGCATGATCGGGATGGTCTCGATCATCCTCATCTCCTATTACCTCTTCGTCGTACTGCCTGGGTCCAGAGAGGGCCTCGACCTCTCCTTCATCTTCAACGCCATCGCCATCACTGCGGTGCTCTTGTTCGTGGCTGCGTCCCTCAAGCTTCTCCTGCGCGGCTCGGGCGTATCGCTCCTGCATAGGGCCCTGGTCACCAGCTCGATCGTAGTTTTCCTTGTGATATTGCTGATAAGCTCTCCTTTGGCGGAGAGGGATGGGGTCCTCGGGCTCTGCATGCTCATCCTCGTCATTGGCGCGTTGGTGATCGCTCTCCCCCTGGTCTCAAGGCCGAGAGCGAGGTTCGCGCTCCTTCTCCGCGCATTTCTCATCGGCCTAGGGGGCTTGGCGACCAGCATGGCCTTGCACATCGTCTCCCCTGGAGCAGGGGGAAGGGCAGGGGACGTGATCCTCGCGGCCTCGGTCTTCGCCGCCCTCGTCTCGCTGTTGGCTCTGTGGGATACGGACCGGAGGAGATGGTTGCGCACCCTCGCTGCGCTTATGTCCAGCGATGTCAACGTCGTGCTCCTGGCCGCGAGCCTGGGCCTCCTCGCCTCCTATTTCCTCGTGATCAGGCCAGAGATAGGAACCACCATCCCTGAGGCCTTGTCCTTCGTGGAATGGGCCATGCTGGTGGTCCTGCTGCTCACGCTCGCGCTGGCCGTCTTCGGGTACCTCCGCTCCGCCAGCCGGGAGATCGAACTGGGGGAATGGAAGAAGCTGGTGCAGACGGTCAGGTACGAGAAGGGAGAGCTCAGGAGCGCGTCAGGAGCGGTGCGCGATTTCGTGGAGAAGGACAGGAAGGAAGGCCTCATAGTCCTGATCACCAGCGTCCTCCAGTCCAGTCGTGTGCCGCCCAAGCGGGTCGAGGAGATCGTGGGCATGGTTCTGAGGCACGGCGGCGAGGAGCCTCCGTTCCGGTCTGTCCTGGGGGGGAGGGCGGCCGAGCTAGCGGCCAAGGAGGAGAGGCGAAAGGTGGTCCTGGACGTGCTGCGCGCCTGCGCCGAGAGCGTGGGAGCGGAGAGCGTCCTCATGGCTTTGGAAAAGGAGACGGGTGGGAAGGTCGTGGATCAGGGGGCATGACATGGAGATAATGGAGGTCAAGCAGAGGTCGGAGGAAATCCTCGAGGCCTTGAGCGAGGTTTTCGTGAGCGACGGCATGGTTCTCAGGCGGCTGGTCTGCGCCGCCTTGGCCAATGGGCACGTGCTATTCGAGGACTACCCCGGGCTGGGTAAGACCCTGCTGGCGAAGACCTTCGCGCGCATCATCGGTTGCGCCTGGGGCCGGGTGCAGTTCACCCCGGACCTGGTCCCGGCCGACATCATCGGCACGCGCATCTGGCGCCCTAAGACCTCCGAGTTCACGTTGGAGAAGGGGCCGATATTCACCAACGTCCTCCTGGCGGACGAGATCAACCGCTCCCCCCGAAGACCCAGAGCGCCCTGCTGGAGGCGATGGAGGAGCGCCAGGTGACCATCGAGGGCACGAGCTACTCCCTGGGCCGCCCGTTCTTCGTCATCGCCACCCAGAATCCCATCGAGCAGGAGGGGACCTTCCCTCTTCCCGAGGCGCAGATGGACCGCTTCATGCTGCGCATGACCACCGGGTATGTGAGAACGCTCAAGGAGGAGAGCGAGATCCTGCGGCGCCGCATCAGATGGATGGCGGACGACCCTGTTGACGTCATCAGGCCGGTGGTCGACCAGGCGCGGATGGTGCAGATGCAGGACACGGTCGAGAGGGCCATCTATGTGGATGAGCACATCCTCGACTACGTCAGCGGGATCGTGCGCGCTACCAGGTCCCATCCCGCGGTGGAGGTGGGCTCCAGCCCAAGAGGAGGGCTCGCCCTGCTCAAGTGCTCGAGGGCCAATGCCGCCATATCCGGTCGGGACTTCGTCACCCCGGACGACGTGAAGACCTTCGCCCATGACACCCTGGCCCATCGCATAATCCTGAAGATGGAGTACGAGATCGACAGCGACGTCACCCAGGCACGAGTGGTGGAGGAGGTCCTGAAGGGGATCGAGACGCCCAAGGAATACTCGCGAAGGGTGCAGGGATGAAGAGGACCCTGTCCAGTCGGTTGCCGCGCGAGGTCCTCGCCTCCGCCTTATTGTTCCTGCTCGGGCTCAGCCTGGGCAACCCACTATTGATCGTCCTCTCCCTCATCCCCATCTTCTACGTCGCCCTCTCCACCTACTTCGCCGGGCCGTCGCAGGTCGAGATAACTGGCAAGGAGGCGGCGGATAGCGCCTGGGTAGGCGACCGGTTGGTGGTGGAGCGAGAGGTGCGGGCGGAGAAGGGCATGGGCGTGTTGGTGGTAGGCGAGGGCCTGCCCGAGCACTTCCGGTTGGAGAAGGGCAGCAATCTGCAGGTCTTGTGGAAGGGGTCCAAGCCCCTCGACGAGCGCTACGGATACGAGGTCACCGCCACACGTAGAGGCATCTACCAGACGGAGGCTCTTAGGATGGAGGGCATACACTTCTCCGGCCTGAGGACGGCGGAGATGGAGGTCAAGGGACAGAGCAAGGAGCTCCTCATCAAGCAGAGAAGGATCCTGATCCGCCGGATCAGGGACCCCCATATCCTTTCCAACGTCGCCAAGCCCGTCAACGCCTTGAGCCGATCGGGCACCAGGAGCACGGACTTCCGCGAGCTGCGCAAGTACGTCCATGGCGACCGTTTCCGCAACATCAACTGGAAGGCCACGGTGCGGCTGGCCACCAGCGAGGACGACCCTCCCTTGGTGAACGAGTACGAGAGGGAGGGGCGGACTACAGTCTGGGTCCTCCTTGACGCCCGGGAGAGGATGTCCCTTGGGACGAACGTGGAGAACGCCTTCGAGCATGCCGTGGCGGCCTCCTCCGCTCTGTGCCATTTCTATCTGGACCGCAACTGCGACGTCGGCCTGACCGTACTGGGAAGGGAGCATGTCCTTCTCCCCGAAGCGGGAAGGAGGCAGACGGTGATGGTGGACCGCATGCTGCTGGAGGCGATGGTGGACCCGAAGCCCACGTCCTTCCGCGATACCATGTCTGGCCTACATGGCCATATGGAGGGGACCACCCCCTTGGTGGTAATGGTCACCTCGGTCGATGCGGAGCGTTCGGAGGACATCCTGAGGGCGGTGAAGATATTGCGCGCGCAAGCCGGGAGGCGCACCCAGGTCATGGTCCTCCACCTCAGCCCCTATTCCCTGGCCAAGGAGACGGAGGAGGACCGGATCGCGGCCTCCTTCCTTCAGTTGAGAGACGCTGTGGAGCTGCGGAAGCTGCGGGCCGCCGGTGCCACCGTCATGACCTGGGACCCCGCCCGCCAGAGCCTGCGCTCGCTCCTGGTGGCGACCTTGGGGAGGAAATGAGGATGGCCCCAGACGAGGAGGGAGCTGGCGGCGAAGAATTGCCCATAAAGATCCTTGGGCTTCCCCGCACCTGGATCACCATCTTGGTCCTGGGGATCATGGCGGCGAGCGCCTACGCCCTATCGACCACCGGGCTTTACACAGAGGCGAAGGCCGCTCTCGGCTCTGCCATCGGAGGCCTGTCCCAAGGTTGGGAAGGGGACCTGCCGCTGATCACGGCGGTGCTCCTACTTGCCTTCCTGGCCATAGCCCGGGAGAGGTTCCTGATAGTGCCTTTGATGGCGGCCTGGATCATGCTCGCGCCTGCTCTCTTGTCCTTCTCGAAGATCGATTGGTCGCAGGCCATCTTCCCGGATGGGATCGCCCAGTTCCTGACCTCGACGCTACCGGCCTGGACCATCGTCCTCCTTGGTTTCGCGCTGGCCTTGGTGAGCCTTGCCTTCCGCTCCTACGTCCAGATAACCCGCGTTCGCGCCATCCTGCTGGCCAGGAACGCCCAGACGACCCAGGTGGAGAGGGCGATGAGGAGCATGTTCGTCATGATGGGGCTGCTGAGTCTGCTGGCAGCTGGGGTCGCCGCGGTGGTGGGGAGCTTGGCCTTCCTGGTCTCTCCGGAGATCGCCAGCCTGGGATTGGACGGCCTTATGCTCGCCCTGGGACTGATGCTGGTGACCTTGGGCACCTATGGCGCCCTCCTATTGTTCGAGAGGTACGGGGGAGGGGGCTCGAAGAGACCGAGGGAACGGCACTACTAAGGTTCACTTTGTCCGCATCCTTCGGCAAAGATTGACTATCTTACAGTCGCTTGTCTGAACGAGAGGGGATGCGATGTCGGAGCAGAAGGCCTACGCGGAAGGCCTGATCAAGGGTTACGAGGAAGGCTTGAGGGAAGCCTGGGATGAGCTCATCTCGCTAACGAACAAGGGCTACACCAGCCGTGAGATTCAGATTCTGGCCAAGAGCCAGCGCGCGACCGTTTCCGAGAGGATCGAGCGCCGCAGGCGCAAGGTGATGGCCGACATCGAGTTCGCGGAACCGATCGAGGAGGCGCCGGCTCGGGTGCAGCCTCCAGCTATGGCCGCGCCTCCTCCCCCGGCCAAGGTCGATGTCCGACCAGGGGGCATGTACCTGCTCAAGGACGGGGGATTGGACGGCGCCTTGGGGCTGATGACGAATACTCTCTCCCCGAACGCCAAGGGGCTGTGCATCCTCAGGACCCATCCAGATAGCGTGCGAAAGCGCTCCCCCGTCGACCATCAGATGGTCTGGCTGACCAAGACCGAGTCCTGTTCGACCGAAGATGCCTCGGGCAAATGCGAGTTCGTCTCGCCCACGGACCTGCCCCGCCTCAATACCATGATCAAGTCCTTCCTGACGGAGAACAAGGGAGGGACGGTGCTGCTGGAAGGGATGGAGTACCTAATCACGCAGAACGAGTTCAAGAACGTCCTGAAGTTCCTCCAGGTAATCCGGGACCAGGTCATCCTGGCCAAGGGGATCATGCTCATCCCGCTGGACCCGGGGGTGCTGGAGGAGAGGGACCTGAAGGCTCTGGAGCGGGAGATGGGCTGAGCTGTCGCTGGGATAGATTTAAGACGGGCTCGACGGTTTTCCCGACGCGCAGGTAAGACCGCAATGAGAGAGCAATTGAAGGGATTCGTCGATCTGACCAGGCTGCATTTCGGCTTCGCCTGGCCATTGCTTTTCTGCTCCGGCCTGCTCCTCGCATTCTGGCAATATGGGGGGTTCGACGAGGTCATCCTGCTCAAGGCGATCGCCATCGGCTTCTTCGGGTTCGAGGCGGGGTTCATCCTCAACGACTACGTGGACCGCGAGTACGACAAGAGGGATGTCGAGGAGGACATGACCCGATACTGGAGGATGTTCAAGGAGCGCCCCATCCCCTCCGGGGCCATCAGCCCGAGGGCGGCCCTGCTGCTCTTCTTCCTATTCGCAGGGATCGCTATCGCCCTGATCGCCACTTTGCCATATCCCCACTCGCTCTACCTCCTCATCATCATGCTCTACGCCTACGGAGTGGAGGTCTTCTATCAGATCAAGAAGCGGAAGCAGAGGTATCCGGTGGCACAGCTCATAGGCCGTACCGATTTCGCCTTGTTCCCGGTCGCGGGGTACCTGATGGTGGGAAGCCCTGACCTGATCGCCCTCCTCTACTTCCTGTTCTTCTACCCTTTCGCCATGGCGCACCTCGGCGCCAACGACCTCGCCGATTTCAAGAACGATCTGGCGCGCAAGATGAAGTCCGTCACCGTGCTTTATGGGCTGAGCGGCACGGCCCGCTGGGTCCTGGCATTCACCTTGCTGCACTTCTGCGCGGCGCTGCTGTTCGCGCTCTTCCTAGGGTGGCAGGTGCTGATAGGTTTCGCCATTGGGTTCGTGCTGCTAGGCATCGCGAACTATTTCATAATGAAGCGCAAGACCCCGGCCATGGGCCTCAAGTTCCTGCCGATGTTCCATGTGACCATGATCGTATACTCGGTGACGCTGATCGCGTTCGCCGCCTTCTTCGCCGACATCATCTGATCTGGAATAAGACCACATGAAAATCAATAGCGGGCCCTAAATACAAAGGAACGGCTGCTGCGATGGACAGGACGCTGATAGGCACCCTGTACCTATCTGCCCATGTAGATCTCGATCGAGGAGACGTTGGCCGTGCCTCCGCTCTCGCTCTTCAATACCTCAGTCTCGATCTTGATGTCCCTTACCGCTGCCTCTTGTATGAACCGGTGCCTTACGATCTCAGCGACGTCGACCGCCTTGCTGATGGCCCGGCCGCGCGCCTTTATGGTCACATCCTTGCACCCGTTGTTGAATTGGGTGACCACAGCAAGCACGTAGTTCATGGTTGGCTTGTTGCCGATGTAGACCGTGTTCTCTTCGCCCACTGAAGCATTCCTGCCTGCTTTCGTAACCATGCCGGAGCGCCATATATATAGATTCTCACCCCTGGCCATCTGGCTTTTAGGGGAAGGCCTTCGGCCGTCTCCGAAGTGCCTCATCCCTTCCCAGGGAAGATGTACGAGGGCTTGGTCCTCCTGAATCGCTTGACCTCCTCCTCCACCTGCCTCTTCAGCTCTAGCCCCGATAGGTGCATCAGCGTGTCATCGAGGTCGGGCTCCTTGTCCATGCTCGCCAGGCAAGGATAGTGGTGATGCTTCAGCCCCGACAGCTCGATCGCCTCGTCCAGCCTAGTGCCGAGCAGCCCTTCGGCCACGAAATCTGTGCAGCCGCAGGGCGCCCCCCTCCGGACCATCGCCATGCTAACCGTCCTGCCGTCCACGCTCTCGATCTCGAGCGCGGGAGAGCCGAACCTCTTGACGAACTCGTCTATGATCGGATCGCCTGTTTCCCTCAGAGCGCAGAACGGCCGAGGGAAAGCGTACGGTACCTCTTGCTCCCGCAACAATCTTGCTAGCTTGCTCGCCTCCCCTTGGGGGAACCATGACGCGTTGTCGATGGGCGATATCACCGCCATGGCCCCGCTCATAGCTAGCAGGCCGGGTATGAGCTGGGGAGCGCTGGGATGCTCGGGAAGGAGGAGCAGGAGGTCGGCCGCGGGCAGCTCCTCGGGCATGGTGCCAGAAGGGTCGTCCAGTGGAATGGGAAGTTGCGCCGGTATCTGCGATTCCAAGACCGTCCAATGCTCAGGCGCCTTCTTGCGCACATGGTCCAGGATTCTTCTGCCCCAGGCTCCTTGCGTGACCACCAGCACGACGAAGCGGTCGTTCCGCTTTCGCTTTCGGCGCGCTCGCCCTATCCCAGGTTCGTTGGCAGACCTTTCGGTCTCGATCAAGGATTTCTCGGGCGGGTCGTCGAGCCTTCTGAGATGGCGCAGGACCGTGCTGATAAGCTCCTCGTCCAAATCGCCTTCGATCACCAAGGCGCTGAGCTCTTTCCCCTTCTCAATGGGCTTGTTCTCCGCTTCGATGGAGATCGAGCAACTCCCATGGTTGATGACCACGCGCTCGAAGACCTTCCTCTCTGAGGAGCTGACCCTGGAAACGCTCGCCAGGACCGGTAGATAATCGAACCCAACGCCCAGGTGGTTGGACCACTCCTCGAGGAAGGTGATTAGCTCCTCGCCATGGATCGGGCGTGGTAGCTCCAAACGTGAGCGTCTCACCATCGTCCAAGGCTCAAGGATAGATTCCCCTGAGCTCCAGCGCTCGGGCCACCTCGCCCACGGCGAGCATATAGGCGGCTGTGCGCATGTCCACCTTCATCTCCTTGGCGATGGTGTAGACGCAACCGAAGGCGTTGGTCATAATGGCCCTCAGCCTCTCCTTGATCTCGTCCACGTTCCAGAAGAAAAACTGCAGGTCTTGCACCCATTCGAAGTAGGAGACGGTGACGCCCCCGGCGTTTGCCAGGATGTCGGGTATTACCATGATGCCCTTGTCGTAAAGAACCTCGTCCGCCTCGGGGGTGGTGGGGCCGTTGGCGCCCTCGGCCACGATCTTGGCCTTGATCCTTTTGGCGTTCTCTGCGGTGATTACATTCTCCATGGCCGCGGGAACCAGGATGTCGACATTGAGCTCAAGCAGGTCCTGGTTGCTTATTTGCTTGCTTCCAGGGTAGCCCACCACGCTTCCTCCGTTCTTCTTATATTCCGATATCCGGACCGGGAGCAGACCTTTGGCGTCGTAGATGCCACCTGAGGAGTCGCTCACGGCGACCACCTTGCAGCCCGCCTCCTGCTGCAACAGCCTTGCTACGTGCCATCCCACGTTTCCGAATCCCTGAACTGCTACTGTGGCGTCATGGACGTCCATCTTCAGGACCTTACAAGCCTCTTGGATGACGTACATAACGCTTCTGGAGGATGCCTCCTCCCTTCCTTGCGAACCTCCTATCTGGATGGGCTTGCCGGTGACCACCCCGGGGACCGAGTGCCCCACATTCATGGAGTAAGTATCCATAATCCAGGCCATGGTCTGGGCGTCCGTGTAGACGTCCGGCGCAGGTATGTCTTCCTGCGGACCGATGATGATGGAGATCTCGCAGGCATAGCGCCTGGTCACGCGTTCCAGCTCGCTCCGGCTCAGCTTCTTGACGTCGCAGGCCACGCCCCCGTACGCCCCTCCGTAAGGGATCCCGACCACGGCGCACTTCCAGGTCATCCACATGGATAGTGCCCTGACGTCATCCAAGGTGATGTCGGGGTGATACCTTATGCCGCCCTTGCATGGCCCGCGGACCGACGAGTGCTGCACCCTGAAGCCGTGGAACATACGTATGGACCCGTCATCCATCTTGACTGGGAAGTTGACGCCCAGCTCTCGCCGGGGCGTCTTGAGCACATCTATGATGCCCTCGTTCAGGCCCATCATCCGGCCCACTCGCTCGACATGCTGTCTGGCCAACTTGTAAGGGTTATGGACGCTCATATGTTCGCCCATCATACCGAAGGGAGTCCTTGGTATATGAGTATGAAGGAGGACCGGAGATGTCTGGCTGTTTTCTTGATTGAGCGCGCTTGGGTGGAGGAAAAGACAAGGTAGCCGTGGATTTCGGATGGTTTATTAGCCATGGTACGTCAATTGCACGGAGGACATGCGCAACTCGGACATCGCCGCCATTCTCGAGGAGGTGGCCGACCTGCTCGAGCTAAAGGCGGTCGCCTTCAAACCCAACGCCTATCGAAAGGCGGCTCGCAGCGTCAGGGAGATGGGGCAGGAGCTCGAGGAATATCGTAAGAAGGAGGACCTCCGCGCCATACCAGGAGTGGGCGAGGCGATCGCCAAGAAGGTCGAGGAGATCCTGGACACAGGGAGGCTCAGATACCTCGACGAAATGAAGGAGGAGTTGCCGGCTGGCCTGTTGCAGCTCATGGAGGTGCCCGACATCGGCCCCAAGACCGCCATGCGATTGTACAAGGAGCTGAGGATCACCAACCTGCACGAGCTGAAGGCGGCAGCCGGGGCGCACCAGATCCGCGAGCTGAAGGGGTTCGGCGAGAAATCGGAGGAGCGGGTGCTGCAGGGAATCGCCCTCCTGGAAAGGAGGAGCGGGAGGATGCTGCTTGGATATGCCTATCCCACCGCGGAGAGGATGAGGTCATACATCCAGGAAAAGGCCGGGCTCAAGCTCATCAGCCTGGGGGGGTCCTTGCGGCGCATGAAGGAGACCATAGGGGACGTGGACCTGCTAGCTGGCAGCAAGGACGCGGGGAAGGTCATGGACGTCTTCGCCTCCTATCCGGAGGTGGAGGAGGTGCTCGAGCGCGGAACGACAAAATCCGTGGTGAGGCTCAAGGACGGCACCCAGGTGGACCTCAGGGTGGTCAAGGAGGAGGAATACGGGGCGGCGCTGCAGTACTTCACTGGCAACAAGGAGCATAACGTAGAGCTGCGCTCCATGGCCATCGACAAGGGGATGAAGCTAAACGAGTACGGGCTCTTCATGAAGGACACGAACAAGGTCGTGGCCAGGGAGAGGGAGGAGGACATCTACCGAGCGCTCGGATTGGAGGTCATGCCGCCGGAGCTGCGAGAGAACCGGGGCGAGATCCAGGCGGCCATGCGAGGCAGGCTCCCTAGACCGATCGACCTCAGCGACATCAAGGGCGACTTCCACGTCCACACCTTGGCCAGCGACGGCTCGGCCACCATCGAGGAGATCGCCTTCGCCGCCAAGCGCAAGAGGTACGAGTACGTGGGGATCACCGACCACTCCCAGAGCCTAGGCGTGGCCAATGGCCTCAGCGTCGAGCGCTTGCTTGGCAATATGGACATCGCCCGCAACATTACGGAGAGGGTGGAGGGCGTCAAGGTCCTGATCGGCGCCGAGGTGGAGATCCTCGAGGACGGATCCCTTGATTACCCAGATGACGTTCTGGAGAGGCTCGATTACGTCATCGGCGCGGTTCATTCTAAGTTCAAGATGTCAGAAAGCGAGATGACCAAGAGGCTGCTAACGGCCATGTCCAATGACCATCTTACCATCCTCGCCCACCCTACTGGGAGGGTATTGGAGCAGAGGGAACCCTACCTCTTCGGTAAGGACGAGGTCTTCCAGGCGGCCAAGGACAACGAAGTATGCCTGGAGCTGAACGCCTACGTGGAGAGGCTGGACCTCAGCGATGTGGATTGCATGAAGGCCAAGGAAATAGGGGCCAAGGTGGCCATAGGCACAGACGCCCACTCCCTTTCACAAATGGACTACATGCTTTATGGCGTCGCGACCGCGAGGAGAGGCTGGCTCGAGCCTAAGGACTTGCTCAACTGCCTTTCTCTACCGGAACTGGTCGATTTCCTTAGGCAATAGACCGCCAGACAACGTTTATCAGGGGCAAGCTGGATACGCTACCCTTGGTGTAGGAATTGAGCATCGACGACGTCGCCGCAAGCATCAGGTCCATGGAGATCCGTGGAGCCGCGGAGATAGCCAGGAGGGCCGCGGAGGCATTGAGGGAGGAGGCCGTGTCCTATCATGGCGCCGATGCGCAGGAGCTCTGGACCAGGATGCAGAAGGGGAAGGTGACCCTACTGGCCTCGCGCCCCACCGCGGTCTCCCTCTGGAACGGCGTACAGTCGGTCTTCAAGGGCACCTCACCGGAGATGGAGGCCGAGGCGCTGCGCCGGACCATAGTCTCCAACGCCGACGCCTTCATCAGGCGCTCGAAGGAGGCGGTGGATATCATCGGCCACATCGGCTCGAAAAGGATCCGGGACGGCGACAGGGTGCTCACCCATTGCAATTCCAAGGCCGCGCTGAGCGTGATAATCCAGGCGCACAAGGACGGCAAGAGGATCGAGGCCTTCGTCACCGAGTCCAGGCCTTGGAGGCAGGGACTGCTGACCGCAAGGGACCTGGCCAAGGTAGGCATCAGACCGAATTTGATCGTCGATTCTGCAGCCCGATGGCTGATGAAGGACGTGGACGTCGTGGTGGTCGGGGCCGACACCATCTGTTCCAATGGCGCCCTCATCAACAAGATCGGGACCTCCCAGATCGCCCTGGCGGCGCACGAGGCCCGAGTTCCCTTCCTGGTGGCTGCGGAGACCTTCAAGTTCTCGCCCAAGACCATGTACGGAGAGCTGGTGGAGATCGAGGAACGAGGTTCGTCCGAGGTCGTCAGGCCGGACGAGGTCCCGGAGGGGACGAGGGTCCTCAATCCGGTCTTCGACGCCACGCCTCCCGAATACATAGACGCCATCATCACTGAGGTGGGGGTCGTTCCGCCCTCCGCAGCCTATGAGATCATCGTCAAGGAATTGGGGCATGAGTTCATATTCGAGAGGAACTAGGGAGTGAGAGCGTGGAATATTCAGATAAGTATCTGCATCTAGGAGAGAAGGTCGATCTGGACGCAAATGTAGTCTGCGTCTATCGTGTGAGGACCGACCTGCCCATGAAGACCGCCGCCGCGGCTATCGCCACCGAGCAGTCCACTGGGACTTGGACGAATGTCTCGACCTTGGACGAGAAGATCTTCATGGCTTACAGCGGCAAGGTCATCGACATCAAGGGGGACAGGTGCACCATTGCTTTCCCGGTGGAGGACTTCTCCCTGGACATCGGGGGCGTCCCCCAGATAATGTCGGTGATCTGCGGCAACCTGTTCGGATTGGACGCGCTGCAGGGCGTTCGCTTGGAGGATTGCGTCTTCCCAAAGAGCATGATCAAGGAGTTCAAGGGGCCGAAGTTCGGCATAGCTGGCTTGCGCAAGGCCTTGAAGCGCCCGGAGAAGCCCCTTGTGGGCACGATCGTCAAGCCCAAGATCGGCCTCTCTCCCCAAGGCTATCATGATTACATCTACGACGCGGGTTTGGGCGGCCTTACCAATGGCAAGGACGACGAGACCTTGAGCAACCAGAGGTTCTGCCCCCTCGAGGACAGGGTGGTGGCGATTGCCGAGGCCATCGACGAGGTCAAGCGGGAAACTGGCCATCGCATGATGCATGCCATCAATGTGACCACCCGAGGGGATAGGATCCTAGAGGTGGCGGACAGAGCCCAGGAGCTGGGGGCGACCGAGCTGATGGTGGACGTGCTCACCGCCGGCTTCGCGGCCGTCCAGGTGCTCGCGGAAGATCCATCCATCAAGCTGCCGATCCACGTCCACAGGACTTTCCACGCTGCCTTCACCCGCGACCCCTATCACGGGGTCGCCTGGAGCGTCTTTGCTAGGCTTGCAAGGATGTGCGGGGGCGACGCTTTGCATATCGGCACGTTCGGCGTGGGCAAGATGCATAGCGATGCCAAGGAGGACCTGGCCTCGCAGAAGGCCTGCACCGAGCCCATGGGCAGGCTCAAGCCGGTAATGAGCGTCTGCTCCGGGGGCGTGCATCCCGGGCTCGTGGAGAAGCTGGTCAAGATCGGGGGAAAGGACATCCAGATACAGGCGGGAGGCGGGGTCTCAGGGCATCCTAAGGGGGTCCGAGGGGGCGCCATGGCCCTGTCACAGGCCGTCGACGCGGCATCGGCCGGCATCCCGATCAAGTTGTATGCCAAGGACCACGCGGAGCTGCGAATGGCACTAGAGAAGTGGGGATCGAGATGAAGCTCAAGGCCAAGTACATAGACATGGACACGGGCGAGATCACCGCCCTGCTGCACGTCAACGACAGCCAGGAGATGGGTGTGCGCGAGCAGGACCGCATCAAGCTCAAGCACGAGAACGAGACCGTCACCGCCATCGTCCATACCACCGAGCGCTACCTCAAGCCGGGTGAGGTCGGGCTCCTTGGGAAGGCGTTCCAGTTCATCGGGCCCGAGGTGGGCGAGACCCTGGACGCGATGCCCACGGGCAAGCCCGAATCTGTGGAGTTCATCCGCAAGAAGATGGACGGCCTGGAGCTGACCACGCAGGAGATCAACACCCTGGTCACCGACATATCCCTCAGGAACCTTTCCCAGGTGGAGCTTTCAGCTTACGTGACCGCGCTGCACATCAATGGGATGAACATCCGCGAGACCGTCGACCTGACCCAGGCGATGGTGCAGACCGGCGAGACCATCGAGTTCGACCGAGGGCCGGTCTTCGACTTCCATTCCGTGGGCGGGGTCCCTGGCAACAAGGTGACCTTGCTGGTGGTCCCGATCGTGGCGGCCGCTGGCTTGCTCATCCCCAAGACATCGTCGCGGGCCATCAGCTCGGCTGCGGGAACGGCCGATATCGTCGAGGTGTTCGCCAACGTCAACTTCGACGCCAAGAAGCTGAAGAAGATAGCGGAGGAGGTCGGCGGAATAATGGCCTGGGGAGGGGGGCTCAACCTGGCCCCGGCCGACGACATCATCATCAAGGTGGAGTACCCGCTGGGAGTGGACCCTCATGCGCAGCTCTTGGCGAGCGTCATGTCCAAGAAGAAGGCGGTAGGCGCTGACCATCTGCTCATCGACATCCCGATGGGGCTGGGCACCAAGGTCCCGACCATGGAGATGGCCAAGCAGTACGCGCACGACTTCATCGAGCTGGGCGAGAAGCTCGGCATCCGCGTGGAATGCGCCGTCACCTATGGAGGCCAACCGGTCGGAAGGGCCATCGGTCCCGCGCTGGAGGCGAGGGAGGCCATCGCCATTCTGGAGGGCGCGAAGTCCCCCAACAGCGTGGTGGAGAAGACCTTGACGCTATCGGGGATTCTGTTGGAGATGGGGGGGATCATGCGCGGCGCGGAGAACGCCCGCGAGATACTCGAGTCGGGGAAGGCGCTGCAGAAGTTCAGGGAGATCGTCCAAGCCCAGGGCGGCAACCCAGACATCAAGTCCACGGACTTGGCCATCGGCAAGTTCAAAGCGGACATCCTGGCCAAGAAGTCGGGCTACCTCGGCTCCATCTTGAACAAGCAGCTGGTCAAGATCGCCAGGGCGGCCGGCTCGCCCAAGGACAAGGGGGCCGGGCTCATAATCTACAAGAAGGTGGGAGGGAAGGTGGACGCGGGCGAGCCCCTCTACACCATCTACGCCGACAACGAGAACAAGCTCAACGAGGCGGTGAGCTTGACGAGGAAGCTGGAGCCGATGTCGGTGGAGGGAATGGTCCTGGCCCGGATGCCAGGCATCACTCGTTACCAGTCTTGAGGCGCTCCCGACGCCGCTGCTCGGAGATGGCCTGCGAGATGGTCTTCTCCCCCACGGCCACGGAATATGCTAGCGCGGTGGAGATGGTCACGCTCCCTTGGCTCTCGATCCTCGACAGCCTTTGGATGTCCCGCAGCTCCCCGGGCGTCGGCTCTACCTCGGGTGGCTCCTCCAAGCGCACGCCCTTGGTCATGGCGATGCGCTTTGCCGCGGCCACATCTGGCTCCTCTGACCGCACCGAGGTGCCGGTCTCGTCCACCAGTTCCACCTCATCGAACAATGGCCAGATGGAGCGGATGATGCGGTTCCCCTTGGTGGGGTCGCCGTGCCCGACCCTGGCCACGGACTTGGCGTAGCTGAGGCATTTCAGCAGGCGCGAGATGCTCTCCGCCACCTGCTCCGGCGAGCCGACCGTCTCGCTGGCCAAGAGCTTGCCCTCCCCGAAAATGGCCAGCCCGGTGCTCTTGCCTGGGTCTATGCCTACCAGGATGGTCCGGTACTTGGTCCCGCCGGCGAGGAGGCAGCGCGCGGTGTTGATGGCCTCCTCCGGGTCATCTAGACCGACGACCTTCCCGAAGCGGATGCTCTCCTTCTCGTGCGAGGTGGTAATGACCACGCCCACGGACGGAGGGACGGTGCCAGTCCTGCCCGAGATACGAAGGGCTCGCCCCTCTCCTTCAGGAGCTTGACCACCTCGTAGAAGAAGCGGAAGTCGTTGGTGAAGACGCCTATTACCTTCATCCTGGACGTCCAGCGCGGATTGGGGGCATAATTCTTTCTAGGACTTGGCCCCGCGCCCTCCCACCCGGTCCACCTTCTCGGCGAGGATGGCCCTCATGGCGAAGTAACCGATGGCGCTGACGATGGCGAACAAGGACACCCCGCCCCAGAGCAGGTATGGCTCGGTGTTGAACGCGTCGTAGAGGATGCCGCCTACGAACGGCCCCAAGGACCAGCCGGTGGAGGTGAAGAGCCCGAAGATGCCCATGTACCTGCCCCGCTCGTTCTCCGGGGATAGATTGGCAACGAGATTCATGGATGAGGGGGAGGTGATGACCTCGCCCATGGTGATCACGACCATGCTCCCTGCCAGCATCCAGAAGTCGCTGGCGAAGGCCACGGAGAAGTAGCCCGCGGCGTAGACCAGGGCACCGACCGCGGTCACCGTGGTCATGCGGAAGCGGACGATGAACCTCGCGAGAGGCAGCTGGAGAGCCACCACGATGATCCCATTGATGGCGTAGAGGTACCCGATCTCGGTCAGGGACATCCCCACCTCATTGGTCGAGTACAGCGAATAGACCGAGGACATCTGGGCCATCACCAGCCAAAGGAAGATGGAGAAGAAGCTGAAGGCCAGGAATGGCTTCGCTCGCTCCCTAAGCTCCCATAGGCCCTTGACCGAGAGGCGCTTCCTCCCCAGGTCCCTTTTGACGGACTCCTTGACGAAGAGGAAGATTATGACGGCTACGGTCGCGCTGCAGATGGCGGTCAGCAGATAGAGGGTGCTGTAGCCCCAGATCGCCAACAGGCCGCCTAGCAGGGGCCCGAGCGTCCAACCTATGTTCTGGCCGATGCGGAGCAGGCCGTAGGCCTCCAACCGCTTGGATGGCGCGACCACGTCGGCGACCATGGCGTTGCTCGCGGGCTCGAAGAGGGAGCCGACGAAGGACGAGCAGACCACCAGGGCGGCGATGAAGAGGAAGTCGTTAGAGTAGTAGATGACGACGCTGATGCCCACGAATATCATGGCTCTCGAGGACATGGCCAGGATCATTATCTTCCTGCGGCCGACCCTGTCCGCCACCTCTCCGCCGATTATCTGGCCCAGGGCCCCGAAACCGGTCGAAACCAGGAACACCGCCCCGATGGTGGTCGCCGGGATCCCCAGGTCCTGGTTGAAGTAGATGCTGAGGAAGGGGATGACGATGGAGAAGCCCGTTGCTGAGATTATCCTCCCCACGAACAGGGCCCATACGCGACGGTCGAACTGGGACAGGTAATTGTTCAACGCTCTCCTCTTCCGTTGGCGTCCTAGCTATGTGAGAAAAGCCCAGATTTTGAGGATAGATAAATCTGTTGCTAGCGGGCCATCGGCCTGAGGGTTGGGGCCTGGGGACGATGTGGATGAGCGAGCGGAGGAGGAGGTTTCATCCGCTCGGAAGGTCATGAGATTGCGTTCCAGGTGCCCGGGGAGTTGCGAGATGGAGCCCACCAAGGTCATCGTCTGCGAGCTCATTGGCGATGAGGCCAAGAGAGCCTTGGAGCTCGAGGGGCTGAAGGAGGTTGAGGTCGTGGCTTACCGAGACGACCTTCAAGACCAGATAAGCAGCCCCGAGGATCTGCGTTCTAAGCTGCAAGGGCTCATCGGCTTCGATGGCGCGGTGTGCGTCTTCGCCTCGAGCTCCGAGGTCGAGGCTCTATCGAGGATGCCCAGATCATACGCGGTCATTCAGACCCGGTCATGCATCGACATGGTGGCGGGAGAAGGGATGGCCTTGGACCTGCTCGCCAATGGAGCGTGCTCCCTACTGCCCGGCACCCTTAGGCGCTTGGATAGGAAAGATATCGAGGATCATGGCGTCGATTTTGAAATCCCCGCCGATGCGAGCGAGATCGTTCTTCTAGACACCGGCCTAGGCGATTGGTCGATAGAGAGATTGCGGGCGCTAGCCGCTTCCTCAGGCAAGCCCTTCTCGGTGGTACCTGTCGGGTTGAACTCTCTCAGGTTGAGTATGACCAGAGGGGTGGTCGAGGCCCGCCTACGGCTGGAGCTCGAGAGGGCCAGGGAGGAGGGGATGGACCAGGCCCGGATTCGCTCCGACTACGCCTTGGCCTTTGACCTCCTAGAAAGGATCAGCCAAGGGACCGAGGAGGAGACGATCACCGGTTCCATCGTCGACGTGCTGTACATGCTGTTCTCTCCTGCGGACGTCGAGTACTATTCGCTCCAGCCTTCGGGCGAGTTCCAGCTCTTCGACTACGAGAAGGGCGCCTTCGCCCGGATCTTTGGAGGGAGCACGCGTTCGCTATTGAACGAAGTCAATGTCTGGGACGAGGCGTCCAGCGGATTCAGGATCAAGGTGGAGAACAAGGGCAAGGTGCTCGGCGTGGCTGTGCTGAGAGACCTGAGCTTCCCCGAGTTCAGAAGGGAATACCTCAACTTGGCATCCCAGCTCTCGGTGGTTTTCGGCCTGGCCGTGGCCAACGCCCGGGCGTTCAAGGACCTACGGTCCTCGGAGGCGCAGGTGGAGAGAGCCCTGTCATTGGAGAGCACGATGCTGGAGATCTCCCAAGGCTTCTTCGGCAGACCTGACTTCGAGCGGGAGGTGGGCGAGGCCTTGGCAAGGGTGGGCGAGTCGGTCGGCTGCTCCCGAGCCCTCCTGCTCCAGCAATCAAAGGAAATGACCTCGCTCGCCTGCACCGATGAATGGGCTGCTGCGGGCATCTCCAGCGTAATGACCTCATTGTCCAGCGTCCCCATGAGCCTGCATGATTGGCTGGTGGAGAGGGCTGGCCACGAGGGTACGGTGAGGGCGCTGATCACATCCTCGATCGGCGAGGAGGACAGGGTGAGGCTGTCCCCGCTGCTCCAAGGAGGCGTAGCCTCCATGCTGGTCGCGCCGGTGCTGATCGAAGGGAGGCAGCATGGCCTGGTGATCCTGCAGAGGACGGAGGAAAGGTCCTGGGAGGAGGACGAGACCAGCATGCTCCGCTTCCTCGCCCAGAATCTCAGCGTCGCCATGCAGAGGCGGAAGGCGCAGGAGGACATGGCCAAGTTGGCGGAGTCGGTCACCATGAGCAACAAGGTGCTCAGGCACGACATCCGCAACGAGCTGATGGTCCTCTCCGGCTCATTGCAGCTGTACGAGATGAAGAAGGAGCAGAAGCAGCTGGACCGGGCCAACCGCTCCGCCGCGCGCTTGACCGATATACTCGACCACTTCAAGGAGCTGGACAGCTTCCTGCAGTCCAGCCGCGCCCTCTTCCCGGTGGACCTGAGGAGGACCATCCTCCAGGTGATGGCCACGCACCAGATGGCTTACGATATCCAGGGGGACGCAGGGGTCCTGGCGGACTTTGCGCTGAGCTCGGTGATCGACAATCTGGTGCGCAATGCGAAGCGCCACGGCGACGCCACCAACATCGACTTCGTCATCAGGAGAGAGGGCGGAACGGTGCAGCTGGTCGTCACCGATGACGGCAAAGGCGTCCCCGAGGAGGCCAGGCCCAAGCTCTTCCAGGAGGGGTTCAGCTACGGAGAGAAGCGCAGCACCGGCCTCGGGCTCTTCTGGATAAGGAAGACCATGGAGAGGTACGGTGGCTGGGTCAAGCTAGCGGACTCCGAGAAAGGAGCGGCCTTCTCCCTTGGCTTCTCATCGGCATGAGCTTACGTCGGGCTGCCGATGCCGCCGTCAGCCCTCGACCTGCGCCAGAGCAACGCCATGCCGATGGCGGTGATCGCCCCCATCAGAGCTATGGCGCCCCATAGGAAGAAGCCCGAGGTGGCGCTGTCGTAGACCACGCCACCGATGAGGGAGGAAGTGAACCAGCCCAGCGAGGCCACCAGCCCGAACACCCCCATGTACCTGCCACGGTCATCCTCGTGCGAGTATGCGGCGGTAAGGCTGGTCGCCACGGGAGTGACGATCATCTCGCCGATGGTGATGATGACCATGCTCAAGGCCAGCCCCCAGCTCTCCCAGATCAGGGCCAGGCTGAAGAAGCCCAGGGCGTACACCAAGGTCCCGAACAGCATGGCGGCGAACATATTGTAGCGCGAGAGCCAGCGCGCGAGGGGCAGCTGGATGATGGCCACCATGAGCCCGTTGATGCCATAAACGATGCCGATGACGAAGGAATCTATGCCCAGCCTCTCGTTGGCGAAGACGGGGAAGGTGGTGCCGAACTGCCCGGCCATGATGAACATGGGGACGCAGAAGACGCAGAACGCCAGGAAGGGCAGGCTGATGCCGCTCAGGTCCAGCTTCGCCCGCTTCTTCTGGACGCTAGGCTTGGGGACGTAGCTCTCCTTGAGGAACAGCAGCACGATGATCGCCGCGATCAAGGACACCCCGGCGCTAGCGAAGAACGCCATCTCGTAGGAGACGGCCACGATGATCCCGCCTATGGCCGGCCCCACGGCGAACCCCAGGTTCCAGGCGACGCGCAGAAGCCCGTACGCCTCCAGCTGCCTGGCCGGCTCCACGACGTCCGCCACCATGGCGTTGTTGGCCGGGTCGAACGCGCCTCCCAGGAAGAAGTTCAATGCCAGTACCGCGGAGATCAGCCACAGGTCGGGCATGAGGGCGATGATGAAGGCGAGGGCGATGAAGCTCAGGCAGCGGGTGAACATGGCGATGACCATCACGTTCCTCCTGCCCCGGGCGTCGGCGACGACCCCGCCCACGAAACTGCCGGCGGCACCGGCCAGGCCGGCCACAAGCAGCACCAGGCCTACCAGGGTCATGGAGGCCCCCAGCTCCTGGTTCATGTAGAGGGCGAGGAACGGCGAAACGATGGAGAAGCCTGCGCCGTCGATGAGGCGGGACCAGAAAAGGACCCATATCCTCCTGTCGAAGTTGCTCCTCCTGAATGATGGCGTCGTTCCATCTCCTAGGAGAAGGTCTGAGCCGTCCTGGATTGATAACGCTTTCGGGCCATTTGCTATTAGGAGCCAGGCGAGCTCATTTGAACCTGTCCAGGAATCCTTTCTTCGGTTCCTGCTCGGAGAGCTTCTTCAGAAGGGCGCGCTGCTCTGGGGACACCTTGCGCGGCACCTTGATCTTGACGCGCACGAACTCTTCCCCGAACCCTCGCGAGTCCGCATGGGGTAGGCCTTTGCCCTTCATGCGGAAGACGGAGCCGTCCTGCGTGCCCGCAGGGACGTTGAGCATGGCCTTGCTCTGCAGCGTAGGCACCTCCACCTCAGCGCCCAATGCCGCCTCCCAATACTCAATGGGCATCTCCAGCCAGAGGTCGGCCCCGTCGCGCTTGAATATCTCATGCTCGCGGACGTGCACCACCACGAACAGGTCGCCTGGTGGCCCTCCATCGGGGGAGGCGTCGCCCGCCCCAGCGAACCTCAGCCTCATGCCCGAGTCGATGCCGGGCGGGATGTCGATGCTGATCTTGGAGGACTTTAGCTGGGCGCCCTTGCCGTCGCACTTGGGGCAGCGCTGCTCGTACGTCCTCCCCGAACCGTGGCATTTGGGGCATGCAGAAACGGAGACGAAGCGCGAGTAGCCGCGCTGCTGCACGTGCTGCACCTGTCCCTTGCCGCCGCAGGTGGCGCAGGTCTGGACCTTGCCGTCCTTGGCACCGGTCCCGTGGCAGGCCTCGCATGCCACCGAGCGGGGTATGGTGACCTCCCTATTGCCACCGCTCGCCGCCTCCTCCAAGGTGATCTCCACGTCATAGCGCAGCGACTGGCCCTTATGAGGTCCTTGCTGCCCCCTGCCGCCCATGCCGAAGAGCGCGTCGAAGATGCCGCCCCCGAAGCCGAACCCTCCCATGTCCCCGAAGATGTCCCTCAGGTCGGTGGCGTGGGTGAAGTCGCTCCACTGGAATCCTCCGTTGGAGAACTGACCGGTCAGGCCGGAGTGGCCGTACTGGTCGTAGAGCTTGCGCTTCTCGTCGTCCACCAGCACCTCGTACGCCTCGGAGATCTCCTTGAAGCGCTCCTCGGCATGCGCCTTGTCCTCCTTGGTGACGTCGGGATGGTACTTGCGCGCCAATGCCCGATAGGCCTGCTTGATCTGGTCCAGGGTGGCGTTCTTGGGGACCCCTAGCACCTCGTAATAATCGCGCTTCTCGGCCATCGTCCAGCCTTCACTTGTCGTCGTCGACTATCTTGTAGTCGGCGTCGACGTATCCGTCCTTCCCGCCCTTCCCGTCGTCGGAGGGCGGCGGGCCTCCCGCTGCCTGTTGGCCCTGCTGGCCCTGCTGGCCTTGCGCCTTCTTCGACGCCTCGGAGTAGACGCGCTCCGAGACCGCGTACATCTCCTTGGTCAGGGCGTCGATCTTGGACTTGATCGCGTTCGCATCGCCGCCCTTGTTGGCCTCCTTCAGCTCCTCGATGGCCTTCTGGATCTTCTCCCTCTCTTCGCTGGATACCTTATCGGAATGCTCGACCAGCATCTTCTCGGTGTTGTAGATAAGGGAGTCGGACTGGTTCATCAGGTCCACCTTATCGCGGCGCTTCTTGTCGTCCTCGGCGAAGCGCTCCGCCTCTTTGATGGCCCGCTCCACCTCGTCCTTGCTCATCTTCTTGGCGGCGGTGATGGTGATCTTCTGCTCCTTGCCGGTCCCGAGGTCCTTGGCCTGGACGTTGACGATGCCGTTGGCGTCGATGTCAAAGGCCACCTCGATCTGCGGCACGCCCCTCGGCGCGGGCGGGATGCCGGTGAGCTGGAACTTGCCCAGGGAGACGTTGTCCGCGGCCATCTCGCGCTCGCCCTGCAGCACGTGTATCTCCACCGCCGGCTGGTTGTCGCTGGCGGTGGAGAAGATCTGCGACTTGCGCGTCGGGATGGTGGTGTTGCGCTCGATCAGCTTGGTCGCCACCCCGCCCAAGGTCTCGATGCCGAGGGACAGCGGCGTCACGTCCAGCAGCAGGACGTCCTTGACCTCCCCGGAAAGGACCGCGGCCTGGATGGCTGCGCCCATGGCCACGCACTCCATCGGGTCAACGCCGCTCTGGATTTTCTTGCCCACATAGTCCTCTACGAACTTCTGCACGATGGGCATGCGCGTCGGCCCGCCGACGAGGATAACGTGCGTCGATCTTCTCCGGATCGAGCTTGGCGTCCTTCAGGGCTTGGTCGAAGGCGCGCGGCAGCGATCCACGATGGGGTTCACCAGCTCTTCCAGCTTGGCCCGGTTGATGTTCATGGTCAGATGCTTGGGCCCGCTGGCATCCGCGGAGATGAACGGCAGGTTGATATCCGTGGTCATGGTGGTCGAGAGCTCGATCTTGGCCTTCTCGCAGGCCTCGCGCACCCTGCACATGGCCATCTTATCCTTGTTCAGGTCCACCCGCTCTCCTTCTGAACTGGTCGACCGATGAAGCGATCATGACATCGTCCATGTCCGTGCCGCCCAGCTGCGTGTCGCCGGAGGTGGATGAGCACCTCGAAGACGCCGTCGGCGAACTCCATGATCGTCACGTCCAAGCGTCCCGCCGCCCAGGTCGAAGACCATGATCTTATGCTCCTTGTCGCCCTTGTCCAGTCCGATAGGCCAGGGCGGCCGCGGTAGGCTCGTTGATGATGCGCACGACCTCCAGGCCGGCTATGGCGCCCGCATCCTTGGTCGCCTGCCTCTGGTTGTCGTTGAAGTAGGCCGGGACGGTGATGACCGCCTTGGTGACCGATTCCCCGAGGTAGGCCTCCGCATCCCTCTTGATCTTCTGCAGGATGAAGGCGGAGATCTGCTGCGGGGTGAACTCCTTGCCGGAGACGCGGACCTTGTAGTCCGTGCCCATCTTCCTCTTGATGGCAGCGATGGTCGCCTCCGGGTTGGAGACGGCCTGGCGCTTAGCCGGCTCTCCCACCAGCAGCTGCCCGTCCTTGGTGAACGCCACGTACGAAGGGAACGCCTTGCCCCCCAAGCTGGTGCCCTCCGCGCTCGGGATTATAGCTGGGCGGCCGCCCTCCATGACTGCCGCCGCGGAATTGCTCGTGCCTAGATCGATGCCGATAATCTTAGCCATTCTATTCAGCCTCCTTATTGCTCTTTCCAACACGCACCTTGGCGTGCCTGATAACTCGATTACCCATGAGATATCCTTTCTGGTAGGTCTCGTAGACCTTGCCTTCCTCGCCCTCGCAAACCGCCAGGGCCTCGTGCAGGTCGGGGTCGAAGACGCTCATCTCGGGCATCTCCCTCAACCCATAGGAGCGCAGCAAGGCCATGAGGTTCCCTCTTATCTGAGCCACGCCCTTGCGCAGCTCCTCCTCCCCGAGGCTCGGTGCTTGGGCGCGGTCCAGGTCGTCGAGGGTGGTGAGGAGGTCCAGGACCAGGCGGTCGTTGGCCGCCTTGGTGAAGTCCTCCTTGTCGCGCTGCGCCCTTTTGCGGTAATTGTCGAAATCGGCCTGGATGCGCTTCGCCAGCTCCAGGTATTCCTTGTTGGCAGCCTTTTGTGAATCCAGCTCGGCGCGGAGCGCCAGCAGTTCCTGCTTCAGCTCCTCTGCCTGCGCCTTGTCCTCCGGCGCCTTGCCTTGCTCTGGGCCGTTCGCAGCACCTTCGGGCATTGCCTCTTCCTCGGGACGCGACTCTATCGCTTATGACTCCAAAACTCTTTTGGAAAGTGGTTCTGCGGAGGGCTTGCGCCCTCCTAAGTGATTGGCGCTCAATCCATGTCGCCCAGGCCCTCGTCGGACCCAGGCATGCCGCCCCTTCCGCCCATGCCGCCGCCAGGGCCTCCCTTGGAGGCGATGACGTCGTCGATCCTGAGGATCATGACCGCGGCATCCGTGGCGGAGTTGATGGCCTGCTTGCCCACGCGGAAGGGTTCGAGGACGTTCAGCTTGTGCATGTCCTCGACCTTGCCCGCGTAGACGTTGAGGCCGGCGAACTTCTTCCCCGCCTTATGCGCCTTGCGCATCTCGATGAGGATGTCGATCGGGTCCAGGCCGGCGTTCTCGGCGAAGGCCGTGGGGATGACCTCCAGGGCCGAGGCGTAGGCGTCGATGGCGATCTGCTCGCGGCCCCCGACGGATGCGGAGTACTCGCGCAGCCTGAGCGCGATCTCGACCGCGGTGCTGCCGCCACCGGTGATCATCTTGCCGTCCTCGATGGCGACCGCGACTACCGAGGTCGCGTCCTCGAGGGAGCGCTCGATCTCGTCCACGACGTGCTCGGTGCCTCCACGGATGAGAATGCTGATCGCCTTCGGGTTCTTGCAGCCGATGACGAAGGTCATCTCCTCCTCCTGAATCTTGCGCACCTCCACTATGTCGGCGTTGCCCAGGTCGGCGGGGTCGAGCTCGTCCAGCTTAGTGACGACGACGGCGCCCGTGGCCTTGGCGAGCTTCTCCATGTCGCTCTTCTTGACGCGGCGGCCGGCGTAGATCTGCTCCTTGGCCAGGAAGTGCTGGGCCAGGTCGTCGATGCCCTTCTGGCAGAAGACGACGTTGGCGCCGGACTTCTTGATCTTGTCGACCATCTTCTTCAGCATGCGCTCCTCCTCCTGGAGGAAGGCCTGGCCATCTGTGACGGCTCGGTGATCTCGATCTTGGCGTCGATCTCGGTCTTCTTGATCTCCAGGGCGGCGTCGAGCAGAGCGATCTTGGCCTTCTTGAGCTTCTTGGGCATGCCCGGGTGCACGGGTTCCTTGTCGACGATGATGCCCTCGATGATCTGGGTGTCGTCCATTGACGCGCCCTGCTTCTTCACGATCTGGATATTGTCATGTCGACGAACCACTTGCCGTCGGTCTTCTCCGCGACCTGCATCACGGCCTCGACCGCGACGTCGGCCAGGTGCTCCCTGCTGCCCACGATGGTCTTGGACATCATGGACGTCATGGCGATCTTGCGCAGGGTGTCCTTGTCGTCGATGTCGACGTCCTCCGCCACGGTCTCCAGGACCTCCAATGCCTTCACGGCCGCCATTCTGTAGCCGGTGATGACGATGGTTGGGTGGATGTTGGCGTCGAGGAGGTCTATTGCCTTCTTCAGCAGCTCGCCAGCGAAGATGACGGCGGTGGTGGTTCCGTCGCCGCACTCCTCGTCCTGCGTCTTCGCGACCTCGACCAGCATCTTGGCGGCGGGGTGCTGGACGTCGATCTCCTTCAGTATGGTGACGCCATCGTTGGTGATTATGATGTCTCCTAGGCTGTCGACGAGCATCTTATCCATGCCGCGGGGGCCGAGGGTGCTGCGGACCGCGTCAGCGATGGCGCGGGCGGCTTGTATGTTGTTGTACTGGGCGTCCTTGCCCTTATCCCTCTTGGTCCCTTCCTTGAGGATGAGTATCGGTGTTTGACCCATTCCCATGTCATTACCTCCAGATAGTTTACAAATATGCCATTCTAGCCTCAAGCTAGCGGGCAGTAGGATGTTTGTTCTTCTATATAAGCGTTGCTCACTGGAGGGGGCGGTCAGAAGCGGCTAAGGGGATACTTCCATGATACATTGGCCAAGCATAAACCCGACGGCTGGAGGTTGCGTATAGGGGATAGTTCTTTATCGGGAGGGATGATTCAGTGAATCGAAGCCGGAGGACCGTACCTTGGGAGACCTGGAAACCTGCTTAGCCCTGCTATTCAAGCGCAAGGGCAAGAACATACTCTCTGAGAAGGAGTTCGTCTTCTCCGCGAGCATGGACTTCAGGTGGTTCTCGCCCAAGGAGGCGCAAGCCCTCCTGGAGATGGGCATCAAGCGCGGCCTGTTGGAGCGAACCGACGGCATGGTCAAGCCGGCCTTCGATTACAAGACCATCGAGATCCCGGTGAACTACCGGCCTTGCAAGGACCTTCTCAAGGAGGTCGAACCGGACGTTTCATTGTTCTCTCTCATCCTCGACGATATGGCCAAGGCCTCGGGGCAGAAGAAGCGGGACCTGGTGGCCAAGGTCAACCGGGTGCAGGACCGGTTGGGCGTGGATATCGAGGTGGCGGCGCTCTCCTTGGCCAAGGAGATAGGGATCGATGTCGCCCCTTATGTAGAGCGAGCTAAAAGGGAGATAATGGCGCGCTGATTCACTCCTTCTTCTTGGCCTGCTTGATGAAGTGCTCCATGGTGATGCCCCCGCCGTGCTTGGCGCTCTTGGGGTCCTGTTGCACCAGAGGCACCTTTTCGATGAGAACGATGTTCAGCTCCTTCTCCAGCTTGGCCACTAGAACATCGTCGGGCTTGAGGTGCCCCGACTCCACCTTCGATAAGGTCGAAGCCTTCTCGCTGATCTTGGCGGCGAGCTGCTCCGTCTTCCAGCCCCGGGCGTTGCGCGCGTCCCGGATGCGCTCGGCGTAATTGTCCACGAGCTCGAAGACCTCTTCTTCCTTGTAGATGTCGCGCGTCCTCATCCTCCGCTCCCTCTGCTCCAGCCTAGAGGCAATGACCACCTTGGTCGGGGATTCCTTGGCCCCTGCCTTCGGTTTGTCACCGAAGCGCTGGCAATCCTTGCAGACCTTCATTTGCGCCCCTTCGATCCAGGTCGAGCGGGTCTCAGGCACCTCCTTGCCGCAGAGTTCACAAATCATGCCGATCGTCGTACTCAATTCCGCGTCGCTAGATAATAGTTGCGAGATGCGTCTTGAAGATGAGGGGGGGCTTTGCCGCAGTCGTTCTTAGCGCGAACCAATTATTATCCTAATTGATAATTATAAATATATTCTCCTAGGACGAAAAAATGAGCTATCCAGAAGATGTTATCATATTGCGCTATCCTTATCGATAAGGATGTCAAAAACGAGCATGGTTCTCGAAGATTTCAAATAGCACCCGCCTTTATATTGAGGACGAGCGGAATGGCTGAGGTGAATTGTACGAAAGAGCCCCAGGTTGAGGAACTCGTTAACGAGATGAGAGAGAAAATTGAGGTCCTGGAGCGTAGGAACGCCGAGCTGCTGGAGGAGATTCGCCGCGTAGAGGGCGAGAAGCGCTACGTGGAGAGCGAGCTGTTCCGCATACAGAAGGAGCTCAAGCGCATGCGCTCGGAGATGGAGCGCCTGAAATCGCCGCCCTTGATCATCGGGTCCATCAAGGATCTCCTGGCAGATGGGAGGGTGATAGTCAAGAGCTCGACCGGGCCGGACTTCATAGTCACCACTTCCGAGTACGTGCCGACCGAGGACCTGGAGGTCGGGGCCAGGGTGGCTTTGAACAAGCAGACCTTGGCGGTCATGGGCGTGCTCCCGCCCTCGCTGGACCCGATAGTCATCGGGGCTGAGATCATCGAAAAGCCTGCCCTGTCCTACAAGGACATCGGAGGCCTGGACGAGCAGATACTCGAGGTAAGGGAGGCGGTGGAGGACCCTCTACTGAAACCTGAGCTTTACAAGAAGGTCGGCATCGAGCCGCCCAAGGGAGTCCTGCTGGTCGGACCGCCTGGCACAGGCAAGACGCTAATCGCCAAGGCCGTGGCCCATCAGACCAACGCCACCTTCATCCGTTTCGTGGGAAGCGAGCTGGTGCAGAAGTACATTGGCGAGGGGGCGAGGCTGGTGCGGGAGCTGTTCGAGCTGGCCAAGGAGAAAGCGCCCAGCATCGTGTTCATCGATGAGCTGGACTCCATCGGCGCCAAGCGCCTGGAGGTCGCCACCTCAGGGGACCGCGAGGTGCAAAGGACGCTCATGCAACTGCTTGCCGAGCTGGATGGTTTCAACCCTATAAGCGATGTCAAGATCATCGGGGCCACCAACCGCCCGGACATATTGGACGAGGCGCTCCTGCGCCCGGGTCGTTTCGATCGCATCATAGAGATACCGATCCCCAACTTCGAGGCCCGCAACGAGATCTTCAAGATCCACATGAGCCGGATGTCCATAGACCAGACGGTCATCGCCGTCGACCTTGCCCTTAAGACCGAGGGCGCGACCGGGGCGGACATCAAGGCCATATGCACCGAGGCGGGCATGTTCACCATCCGCGAGAACCGCGACGTGGTGCAGATGAGCGACTTCGAGAGGGCCATCACCAAGGTCCTGGACATCGAGGAGCCCAAGTGCACCGAAGCAGGCGTGATGTTCGCCTGAGCTCGCAAACCCTTTCGTGAATTCTATTCCTTTCTCGCTCCAGATCGAATGCTGAAGGACCGATGGGGCGTCATTTCTTATTTGCGAAAGAGGCGCTTCTTCTTTTCCTTCTCCGGCTCATTTGGAGTACTCGACATGGCCGCCCGCTCCTCTTCCAAGACCTTGACCTCTTCTTCGGTTAGTTCGAGCTCGATCACCACCGGCCCGATGTAATCGCAATCGTGGCAATGGTAGACCCTGCCGGTCATCCCCCCGAGGTCGTAGAAGATGTTGGGTGATTTGCACTGGGGGCACTGCAGGAGCACGACCGACTTGCTCATGAGCTTCGGATGGCGCCGGTCATAGAAGGATGTTACCCTAATCGGTTCGCAGGTCCTCTCCGCCTTCCATCGAGAGCTGGATGTGGTAGTATATGTCCTCGAGACCGAGCTGAGCCTCGGCCGAGACCGGGATCAGCTCGCGGTACATGCCTACGCTCTCCATGGCCTTGAGCAGTTCGACGCTCTGGATGTTGCTAGCGCTGAACTCCCCATCGGTGAGGGCGTTGTACAGGGCGTAGGGGTCCTCGGACCAGGCCTTCAGCTCCTCCAGCTTGCTCTCCTCGAGGGTGTCGGCCTTGGAGAGTACGTTAAGGAAGGGGACACTGAAGCGGAAATGGGTCAATGCGCAGAGCATCAGCGTGGAAACGAAGCCGTTGGGCGTCTTGGCCAGGGCAGGATCGGAGAGGAAGATCAGGAATGACTCCTCCCGTCCCAGGACGTCCATTATGACCTGGCTGGATTGACGGAAGGCGAAAAGTTCCATCTGACCAGGGGTATCGATCAATATATAGTTGGTCTTGAAGCCTTCGATGACCTCGGCAATCTCCTTGGCATTCAAGGCCATCATGTCGGCGCAGACGATCTGAGCGCCGTTCGGACCCAGCGAGTATTCCTTCATGACTTCTTCGACCTTGACCCAGTCGCGGATATCGACGTCCGGCTCATAGGGGATGTACTCGGCGCCGGGATCGAGGTTCAAGGTGATCGTGTCCAGCCCTTGGAGCGTCATCCACTCCTTAAATGCCCACACTAGAGATGACTTGCCGCTTCCCGCTGTGCCGACGAAGTAGATGTTCTTGGCCATGCATTGCACCTTTTCGATTCTGCATCATTGGCGGCTTCCTTAAACTATCGGATGAGCGCGCGCCTTCTTCCGACGGATATCTAAGGTCGACAATCCCTGCTCGACACTGGCTTCGCCATCAGGTATCCGCCGAAGATCATCATCCATATGAGAGCTGGATAGGCGATCATCCTCTCCACGCCGCCATGGCCGATGCTGCCCGACATATCGATGGTTCCAGAGTCGACCAGGATCATCGTCACCAGGAAGATCAAGCCGACCATCCCGGCTAGGATGGAGACCGCCTTGAGTGCTCCGTGCAATTTGAGGCCCACCAGAATCGCCTCTAGGTTAAGGAACAGGAACGCAAAGAGGGCGAAAAGACCGTGAACGCCCAGCGGGCTGTCCAGGGGAATGAGCCCTGCGCCCATGGCTCCTATCCCACCGAGGCAGAATATCGTTAGCAGGACCTTGTCTCCGAGCGATCTGAAGAGGAAATAACCGGCCACAAGGTTCATCAGGCCGATGGCAAAGAGGGATGCGTTGAAGAACAACCTTGTTTCAGGAATTGTGCCAAGGTCGCTGATGGCATTATCATGCATGCTGTATCCTGGGGCGACCGCCTCCAGGAGCATCATCATTACCATGAATTGACCAGCCCCTAGGGCTAGGAGCAATCCAGATGTGGCCTCGTTGTCGTATCTCATCACGTCTGGCGCCCCACAGGATTTCTTGGATAAAAAGCCTACGGGGGGAAGCCACGCCCTTCGGGCAGCATCGAAACCCATATCCATCCAATCAGCAGAACGAATCCTGCCCCCATTGTGGCGAACACCTTCAGATGCTCAATTCGTGCAATTAGTTAGAACCTGATAGGTTCCTTCTGAACCGGGTTGAGGGCTCTAAGTGTGTTGAGCGAATCTCGACGATTGCCGTCGAAAATATATCGTGATTAGAAGGAAGAGGCAAGTACAGGTGGCTTGGAGCATAGTTCGGAGGTGCTCAAGATGTGCTATCTGTTTGTACATACCTGGAAGAAAGAGGACTTCAAGACCGTGGCGAAGAAAGTGATTGAGGCCATGCCCGGGGTCCCTAAAGGCTCGAGCATGGTCAGCAGTCAGGTCGATGCGCGTCTGACCGGCGCTTGGTGCGTGTGGGACACGGAGAAACCGGAGGAAGTAAAGAGCTACCTGGTAAAGGCGGTTCCTGAGATGCATACCACTGAGATAATCCCCGTCCTACAATTCGTCCCAGTGGGCGGAGATTCGTTCAAAATAATGCACGTCCTCGCTAGTCAATAAACGAGTTTTCTGCATACCAAACCATTCATCTTTTTCTTGATAAGCCTTTTATCGCGGCCAAATCATAGGAAACATACAGGTTGTGGGGGCTTTCAGTTATGGGCCTAATGAGATGGAGAGATGAGGAATGAATGAGGCTGGCTTCCGTGATTACCTCGATGCGCGGAAGTTGCTGCCTGAGAAGATCGAGCTCTCCCTGGGATGCGCCCGCGATTTCGAGTGGTTTCTTAAAGAGCATGGCTCCTCACTGAAGAAGGCTGAGGTCGCCCTGCTGCAAGAGTACATCCAACTTCTGATTAAGGAAGGAAGGAACACTGAAGATGCTTTGGTCGCCGTAGCCCGCTATTGCCGCTTCGCGAAGAGGAACGACTTGTACATCCACATCGCTGGGCTTGTGAATGCCAGGGAGGTGCTACCCGGGATGAGGGGGCGCCTGGGGGAATTGGCTGGCAAAGAGGTGGCGCTCAGGGTTTTCGCAGGGTTCGAGTTGCCGCCCTTAGGGGCGCCTCAGGAATCCTACCCCATATTGACCAAGATGATCGTTCATAGAATGGAGGACGAGCTCCCACCCGAACGATGCGAAGAAGTCCTAACCTGGAATTATCACGAGATCCCTCCCGAGGCGTTCCAAGGCAAGAGGGAGAGGTTCGAGAAGTCTGTGGACATCGACGAGTTCCTGAAGGAGGAGCATGGGAGGTTGGTAGAGGAGATCTCCCGCTCCATGATTGATGGCGATGTGTGGTTTGAGCAGGAGATTACTCCTGAGGTCGTGGAGTTCGTCAAGGCGGACCAGGAGATATCAGCCGGTAAGAGATCTGGGGACTGGATATTCGTCACCAAGATTCCTTTCGCGCCAAAGCAATACTTGGATGAGAAAGAACCTCGCCTGAAAAGGTATTATGCATGTCATTGCCCCTTGGCTAGAGCGTCTATCCTTGAAGACGGGCTCAACATCCCACCCGTTTTCTGTTACTGCAGCGCGGGCTTCGACAAGCTGCCATTCGATGTGATGTTCGGCGAGCCGGTGGAGATTGAGATGTTGGAGAGCGCTCTCAGCGGTGACCTTAGGTGCAGATTCGCAATAAGGATCCCCGAAGGCAAAATGAAAAAGGAGCGACCATCAAGACAACGACCGGGAGAATGACCCAGAATGCACCCTTCCATCCGACGATCGGTATAAACAGACCCTCGATGATAAAATCAAGGACTTGAAAATCGGATTCGCCTATCTGGTCAGACAAAATGGCGGGCCCGGTGTTGCATTACAGTTCCCAGAAAAGGAAATGTGCCCTCAACGAAGCATCGGTTCAACTTGTTAGATGGAGTCGTAACTAGCCAAGAAGCTGGCTCAATTCGGATATCTATTAAAATCTGCTAAAATCTGCTAAAATCTCCTAATTTAGGAGATATGCTTTTAACCCAGTATCATCATTGAATCCTGAAAAGTTATGAAGATGCCTGAGAAACCAAAACCTTTCCGCGACTTAATGAAAGACGCTAATCTTAGACATAATACATTCACTGCCGATGAAGCGATTCGCGACCTTGTAAAAAAATACAATGAAGAATACATACACTGGGATGAGTTAAGGAGGAAGGCCCTTCCAGTAGACCCAGAAATTATCTGGGTTCGGATGAAAATGAGCCGGGAGTCCGAGTGCAAACACCTGAAGTTGGTGGACATCCCCCTATCATATAACACGACAAATCGAGCTCAACGAGTACTTCACATATTGGATACTCAGTGTTCAGGAATGGTCATTTCTAATGAGCAATTAAGGGATTTATTAAAAGAACCAGAGAAGAAACGATACATAATCAGTTCTCTAATGGAAGAAGCCATCGCATCAAGTCAGTTAGAAGGAGCAGTGACAACGACAAGAGATGCAAAGAGGATGCTTCGGAATAACAGTAAACCAAGGTCGAAGTCAGAACAGATGATTCTGAATGACTACTTAGCGATGCAGAGGATAAAGGAAATTCAGGATGAGCCACTTACAGAAGATATAATCCTGGAGATTCATAAAATATTGACTCACAACACGCTTGAAAAAGAGGAGTTTGAGGGCCGATTTCGAGAAGACAATGATACTGTTGTTGGAGATCCATTCGAGGTTTTAAAAATCTATCATACCCCCCCTGACCATGCTAAAATCCAGGGTTATATCCAAGGACTGTGCGAATTTGCGAATCAGGATTCAAAGAAAGGCTTTCAGCACCCCCTTGTCAAGGCAATAATTATCCATTTTGCCATCGGCTATGTTCATCCATTTATCGATGGCAATGGAAGACTGGCAAGGGCGCTGATGTATTGGTATGCTCTCAAGCGCAAGTATTGGTTGTTCGAATATATGGCCGTCTCGAAAGTCATCAAACAACATAGAGGTAAATATGGACAGGCGTATTTATATGCTGAAACGGATAATAACGATATCACATACTTTATTAACTATAACCTGGAATGCATGGAAATCGCTCTAGACAATACCCGGCGATATCTCCTAAGAAAACAAGAAGAACAACAAGAAGCGATGAAGCTCTTAGAAACTCATAAGGAGCTGAGTTTTCGTCAGGCTGAGTTGCTCAAGGATATGATAAAACATAAGGGAGACTTGGTTTCAATTAGAGAGGTCATGTCTAAATTTAACGTAGTGAATCAGACAGCAAGAATGGATTTGCTATTCCTAACAAAATTAGGATTCCTTGAGAAAAAGATGATTGGGAACAAGTTATTCTTCACTTATCGTGGAGAGGGACCATCCCAAGGTCCCGAGGAATAATAAGTCTGTCTTCATTGAGTCTAAGTTTGATCATCTAACCTAATAACTGAGGATATTGGCTATATATGAAGAGTAGATAATTCTAGAGCGGGCAATTGATGATCGAGAGCTGCGATATTTTGAATGCTCTTTTAACATGAAAACGAATGGATCTTTCATTGAAGCATTTCGTTACGATATAATGGATAGAATCGTGGCGGGCCCGGTGGGATTCGAACCCACGGCCCATCGGTTAAGAGCCGATTGCTCTACCTAGCTGAGCTACGGGCCCGTCTTTTCGGGCAAATAAGCTGAGCCTTAATAAAGATATCGTATTGTGGCCAATTCCAAACCTTTCTCACTTCCTGGCCTCGCTCGAGTCAATGCTCGCGAGCAATCCTCTTATCCTCTCTAAAATGTCGATCGCATTGACGGACGTACCGCAGTAATCGCATTTCAATGTCGTACCAGATTTCGGCATCTGAAGGTCAGCACCGCACGAGGGGCATCTCATGGACTGCATGACCACCCCTCCCCTCTCCAGTATCGATTTGAGGAAGCTAAAATCAAGGACTAGTTGCGTCTTTCCCTTTTTGCGGTCTTCTTCCATTTCGATCAATCGGTCCTTGATCCTCACGGCCAGGTCTTCCTTGATCACCTCGGGGGCAATGATCGTGTCCCCGTTCGTCATCAGGTTCACCGTTGGAGTAAAAGCATCGATGAACGTATGGAAGGCGACAGGTATAGCAGATCCCTTATGTGAAATGCGAAGTTTTCGCGAAATGCCGCTCACGCACTCTAACCCTAAGATGTCCTCATAATCGATGGAGAGGGCCACCTCGTACGTCGTCACCATCAATCCTCTAGAGGCGATGAACACCGCCCTCCTATCAGTGAGCACGAGGAAGCCATCGACATTTGAAGGGAAACTGGCCCCAACGAACCCGCTCCTTACCTGTAAGGCGCTCTGGGGCGGATCGTAGCATGCTCTCCAACATGCGCCCACTGACTCCCCTGGTACCAATATGATTGAACTTTCCACCGCCTCGGGCAATTTCGAATTCCCGCCAACTCGATCCAAGATCCCACCACCTTGAGGCTACGGAGTCGACGTTGATACTCTTTTCTCTGGTGGGCGACATGCGGAGTTGATAGATGTGTCGAGTAACTAGCCGGGGATGATCTCCTCGGCTTTACCGCGCTTAATCAGCGCCCTTCCGATTCCAGATGGCAAGGTGACGATGTCCTCCTTGCCCAATCGATACGTCCCTCCAAGGCCGGCGAAGGGAGGGATGTCCTCTAGGATGCGCAAAATCACGATGCCCTCTTTGGTCTGAGGAGGACCGATGGTCGGCGTAGCCACCTCGATCGGCTCCTTCTGCAATGATGCAATCGACGCCCTCGGTGCAGCGGCCTGGGGTGGCCTTTCCTCGACCATGACCGCAGGCTTCACCTGCTGCTCCGATCCGACCGCTGGTGCGAGCTCTTCCAGCCTGACCTTCGGCTCGTCCGAGCTGGATGGCATGGGCATGGCGCTCATGGGGGTGAACTCCATATTGGCAGGTCGCGGCATGTCCAGCAAGGAGTTCCTCATCTCCCTGATCTTGGACAGCGCCCCCTCTAGCAGCTGCTTCTCCTCGTCCGTGAGGCGGGAGTGGTCCAACTTGCCACCCGCCGCCGCCAGCATGGCCATGTGCATGACCTTCTCCGCCCTCATGTCGAAGATCTGCAGAACCTTCTCCCGCATCTTGGCGATATGCTGGCTAAGCTGCCGGGCCTTGGTCCCGTAGGAATCGGCCGCCGCCTCCTTCTCGTAGTCCCGCCTGAGCTGGTCCATGAAGGTGCGCACAGCGCCATAGAAATCGTGCCTGATGGTCGTTAGCCCCGCTGATTTCTTCTCCTCCCGATAGACCTTGGTCACATCCTCGAAGGTCAGCGGTTCCAAGGGAGGCGCCATCGTAGACAGATTCCGGTGATGATATTTGATTCTTCTTGACTGCTTTTATGATACGTAGCCCTCCTGGGAAGGATATTTCTAGGCCAGGGCCTCTGCATGTCCGTGGATAGGTCCGCATGCTTGAGGGAGACCAAGGCTGGCTTGGAGATCGATATAAGCGTGACGCCTTCGAGCCCCATGAGCGAGGTGCAAGGCTTCGACCAATGGAGGAAACGGCTAGTGGTCAAGGTGCACGCCCCTCCTGAGAAGGGGGAGGCCAACGAGGAGGTCGTGTCCTTGCTCTCCGACTACTTCAATGCCGATGTCGAGGTGATCCGAGGGCATACATCCAGGATGAAGACGGTCCTGGTGCACGCGAGCAAGAGGGACGCCCTGCAAAGGCTGGAGGGATCGGATGCTCGACCCTGAGGAGACGCTGGAGGACCTAAGCAAGATTCTGGACGAGCTCAAGGAGCGCAGCAAGGACGAGGTCATCCTGGTCGAGGGGCAGAAGGACCGCGCCGCCCTGACGGTGCTCGGCATCGAAAGCGAGGTCTGGCAGGTGCAGGGGCCGAACTCGATCTTCTCGACCGCCGAAAGACTCGCGATCGAGGGCAGGTCCGCCATCATCCTCACCGACTGGGACCGCAAGGGAGGTCAACTGGCCAGATTGCTTAGGAACGGGCTGAGGGCGAACGGGGTTAGGTATGACGACCAGCTTAGGCTCAGGTTAGTGCAGCTGGTCAAGATGGAGATTAAGGACATCGAATCCCTTCCGGCCTTCTTCACGCGCCTGGTCTCCCTGTCCCACAACTCCGACCTTAAGCAGAGGCTGGAGGACGTACCCAAGTACAAGGCTAAGAAATACCTACGCCCCAAACCTTAGCGAAGCCGCGTAGCGTGATACCCAGAAGCACGCCTGGCAGTAAGATATTAATCCCCATCCGGCAGTAGCGAAGCCGGGACCATGAGGCACGCTCAGGAGATGTTGGCGGAGATAGGCCTGGACGACGTCGATCAGCTCTTCGAGGACATTCCCAAGGAGGTTCGCACCAACGGGCTGAGGATGGCCCATGGCATCTCCGAGGCCGAGGTGCTGCGCGAGGTGCGCGCGATGCTCTCCCGCAACCTGACCGCCGACGAGCATCCTTGCTTCCTCGGTGCGGGCGTCTACAACCACTTCGTGCCCGCTGCGGTAAGGTCCATCGTGGCGCGATCCGAGTTCCTCACTTCCTACACCCCATATCAGCCGGAGATCAGCCAGGGCATGCTCCAGGCCCTATTCGAATACCAGAGCTACATCGCTTCCCTTACCGGCCTGGACGCGGTTAATTCCAGCAACTATGACGCCTCGACCGCCCTGGGGGAGGCGGCGACGATGTGCATGCGCCTGAACGAGCGCAAGCGTTTCCTCGTCCCTGAGGCGATGAACTGGGAGAAGAAGAGCGTCCTCAGGAACTATGCCCGAGGGCCTGGCATCGAGGTGGTCGAGTATTCCTACGACCCATACACCGGAGAGCTGGACCTCGAGGACCTGCGTTCCAAGGTCACCCCCGAGACATCAGGGATCTATGTCGAGGTCCCGAACTTCTTCGGCGTGATCGATTCCCATGCCCCCGTCCTCAAGCAGGAGTTCCCCGAGGTGGCCCTGGTGGTCGGCGCCAACCCCATTTCCCTCGGAGTATTGAAGGCGCCCGGGGACTACGGGGCGGACATCTGCATCGGCGAAGGCCAGGTGTTGGGGGTCCCGATGAACTTCGGGGGCCCATTGCTCGGGGTCTTCGCCTGCCGGCAGGAGCATGTGCGCAAGATGCCCGGCCGGGTCATCGGCATGACGCGAGACGGGGACGGGGAGAAGGCGTTCTGCATGACCCTGCAGACCCGGGAGCAGCACATCCGCCGCTCGAAGGCCACCTCCAACATCTGCACCAACGAGGCGCTCATGGCCGTGGCCGCCGCCGCCTACCTGAGCATCCTGGGCAAGGAAGGGCTCGAGGACCTGGCCAAGGTCAACATCTCCCGCGCCAGGAAGCTGCAGAAGATGATCGCCCAGATCGAGGACTTCGACTCGCCCTACTTCGACGCCTACCACTTCAACGAGTTCGTCATCCGCACCCCCGTCCGGCCGGAGAAGCTCAACAAGCTGCTGCTGCGCAACGGCATAATCGGAGGGCTGCCGCTCCATGGCCACCTGCGCCAGCTAGAGGACCACATGCTCATCAGCACCACCGAGCTTCATTCGGACCAGGACTACGAGCGCCTGGTCGCCGCCCTGAAGGAGGTGGAGTGATGTACCAGCAGGCCAAGCACGACCGGCGGTTGATCATGGAGAAGAACGGCAGCTCGGACTACGACGTCCCGTTCGCGCACGACACCGGTCAGCTGGACGACCTCGTGCCCGCCTCGATGGCCCGTGAGAGCCTGGACATGCCCTCCATGCCGGAGAGGGAGGTGGTCAAGCATTACGTGAACTTGAGCCAGATGAACTTCTGCGTGGACAACGGCCTCTACCCCCTCGGCTCGTGCACCATGAAATTCAATCCCAAGTACGCTGACGTGCTCTCCGCCATGCCGACCGTGGCCTGCGTGCATCCCTACCAAGACGAGGAATCGGCCCAGGGCGCGCTGGAGCTCATGTACCGCCTGGAGCAGGCGCTCTGCGAGATCGCTGGCATGGACGCAGTCACCCTGCAGCCGGCCGCGGGCGCTCACGGCGAGTTCACCGGCATGCTGCTGGCCAAGGCCTACCATGACAAGAGCGGCGAGCTCAGGGACCAGGTCGTCGTCCCAGACTCGGCGCACGGGACGAACCCCTCCAGCGCGGCCATGGCTGGATTCGAGGTCATCGAGATCCCCTCGGGCAAGGACGGCTGCGTGGACCTGGAGGCGCTCAAGGCCGCCGTCTCGGACCGGACCGCGGCGTTCATGGTCACCAACCCGAACACCTTGGGCATCTTCGAGTCCGAGATCCGGGAGATTGCGCGCATCGTGCACGATGTGGGCGCGCTGCTCTACTACGACGGAGCGAACCTGAACGCGGTCATGGGCAAGACCTCGCCCGGGGCCATGGACTTCGACATCGTGCACTTCAACCTGCACAAGACCTTCGCCACTCCGCATGGGGGCGGGGGGCCGGGCGCGGGACCGGTCGGGGTCAGGGAGCGCCTGGTCCCATTCTTGCCGGTGCCGAGGATAGTGATGCATGACGCGCGCTTCCGCCTCGATTACGACCGGCCGGACTCCATCGGCAAGGTGCGCATGTTCTACGGCAACTTCGCCGTGCTGGTCCGCGCCTACTCCTACATATTGAGGATGGGCGGGGACGGCCTGCAGAGGGCGTCGGAGAGGGCGGTGCTCAACTCCAATTACCTCAAGCACCGGCTGAAGGACGTCTACGAGCTTCCTTACAAGGACCTGAGGAAGCACGAGTTCGTCGTCTCCTGCAAGAGGCTGAAGGAGGAGAAGGGCATCCGGGCGCTGGACGTGGGTAAGCGGCTCCTGGACTACGGCTACCACGCGCCCACCATCTACTTCCCTGGCCTGGTGGAGGAGGCGCTGATGATCGAGCCCACGGAGACGGAGACCAAGCAGACCCTGGACCAATTCGCCGAAGTGATGCGCAGGATCGCCTTGGAGGACGACCCCGAGGTGGTAAGATCCGCGCCGCACAACACCTCGGTGCATAGGGTGGACGAGGTCTTCGCCGCCAAGGAGGCCATCCTCAGCTGGCGTGCCTTCAAGAGGCGGACGGAGAAGGGCTAAGGCGTGATCTAGCAAGGAATGAAAAAGCGGGTATTATCCCGCTACTTCCTGGATCGTCTTGGCCGTTTCTCTTCGCCCCTTCCAGATGGTTGACGCCATTCATGGCAGGATCTGCATGTATGTTCCGACCTTGCCCTTGATGGCCGCGTCATACACAAGTTTGGCGGTGACGCAATCCTGGACCGCGAGCCCGGTGGAGCAGAACACGGTGATCTCGCCTTCGTTCTCTCGTCCTGGACGAAGGCCAGCGACTATCTGACCGATCTCAGCGTGAATCTCCTTCCTAGAGAGGAGACCAGCATGCAAAGGCACGTTGATCTCGCCTGAATGGGACGCTTGCTCCCAATCATCTATCACCAGGCGCGAGCGCTTCAGTATCATCGGGTCCATCTCCTGCTTCCCAGGCGCATCAGCACCGATACAGTTGAAGTGCGTGCCCTTCGACACCCATTCGTCCATGACCAGAGGCTTCCGAGATGGGGTCGCCGTCACCACGATGTCCGCGCCTTGGACGCAGTCCTTTGGTGAAGGGACCGCCATGATGTCCGGTAATTCGTCCTTGTACTTGTGACTGAACTCCTTCGCCATCTCCCAAGCCCGCTCCGAGACCATGTCGCAGATGCGCACCGATTCGAACCCACTATATTGGGTCAGGAGGGCCAGGAGCTGGGTCTTCGCTTGGTTGCCCGCCCCTACCATGCCCACTACCTTGGGGCTCTTCTTCGCCAGATACTTGGAGGCCACGGCGCTCGCCGCTCCAGTCCGAAGCCCGGTGATGTGCGTGGCATCCATGAACGCCAGAGGGGCTCCGGTCCTCGGGTCCACCAGGAGCAAGGTGGCCATGACCGTGCGCATGCCATGCTCCTTGAAGTTGTTGGCGTGCACGTTCACGATCTTCACCGCGGCCGTATCCAGGTCCTCCACGTAGGAAGGCATGGTCCTGAGGTCGCCTGAATATTTAGTGAAGTCCAGGTACACTTTTGGCGGCATCTGCACCTTTCCCAACCCCTTGAAACGGAACGCGCCCTCTACCGCTTCGATCACATCCTTCATCTCCAGCAGCTTCTCGACCTGCTCGGCCGTCAGGATCAGGGTCTTGACCTTGGTATCCGTGGTCATTGGTACACCTACTTGGTTATATGGGAGGCAGCGTCATTCAAGAGAGATAAAGCCAGCGTGATTCGTTCTCTCATGCCCCTTCGGGCCGCGAAGCCGACGAATGAGATTGAAATTCGATTTGGACAAGGAAAAGGCTTTTTCTCAGGTAAAGCGATGGCTGCAGCATGAGCGCCTCGGCCAGGCCTGAACCCGCTTCCACCCCGGAGAGCCTGAGCGAATCCGTGCCCCGCAAAGGGGTCTTCATCGTCTTCGAGGGCATCGACGGGTCGGGCAAGAGCACGGTGGCCAAGATGGTCTTCGAGGCGTTGTCCGAAGAGCTGCCTGGTAGGGTGGTGCTCACGGCCGAGCCTACTGAGTCCTTCATCGGCAAGGCGGTGCGCCATGCCAACCAGAGCGGGGCGGACGAGCTGGCGGAGGCGCTGCTCTTCGTGGCCGACCGGGCCGAGCACACCAAGGAGATCAGGGCATGGCTTTCGCAGGGCAAGGTGGTCCTGTGCGACCGCTACTACGCCTCGACCATAGCCTACCAGGGAGCCCTCTTGAAGGAGCGCATGGGAGGCGCGAAGAGGGCGGTGGAGTGGCTCAAGGCCATGAACGAGCCGGTCATCGTGCACCCGGACCTCACTCTCCTTCTGACGGTGAGCGTGACCACGGCGATCGAGAGGCTGAGCTCGCGCAAGGCGCTCACCAAGTTCGAGGACCTGCGCTACCTCAACGACGTGGACCTGATCTACCGTGGCCTATGCATGGAGGACCCTTGCTTCCACACCTTGGACGCCAATAGACCAGTGCGTGAGGTGGTCGCGGAGGCCTTGGTCCCAATAAAAAGCAAGTTTTAAGATTCTGACCAGGGATGGACCCCTCATGCATCCTACCGATGCCCTGAGAGGGACCAAGTCCAAGACCCTCGAGGGGAAGCGCATCGTCCTAGGCATCACTGGCAGCATCGCCGCCGTGGAATGTTTCGATTTGGCGAGGGAGCTGGTCCGTCATGGGGCTCAGGTGCATGCGGTCCTGAGCGATGATGCGGCCAAGTTGGTGACGCCTTGGACCATGGAGTTCTCCACCGGCAACCCGGTGATCGAGGTCATCGACGGCAAGGTCCAGCATGTCTCTCTGCTTGGGGATATTGAGGGTAAGGCAGACCTGCTGCTCATCGCGCCATCCACAGCGAACACCATCTCCAAGATCGCCTGCGGGATAGACGACACCCCGGTCACGACCATGGCCACCACGGCAATCGGCTCTGGGACCCCTGTCATGATCGCCCCGGCCATGCATTTGGCGATGTACCAGAACCCCTTCGTCAAGAGGAATGTGGAGAAGTTGGTCGCCGCAGGCATCGAGATGATCGGGCCGCGCATCGAAGGCAAGAAGGCCAAGGTGGCGGAGAACGACGAAATAGTCGCCAAGGTCATCAGGCGCATCGGTAGGCGCGACCTGGTCGGCCGGAAGATGCTGATAATAGGTGGCTCGAGCGAGGAGCCGATCGACGAGATGAGGGTGATAACCAACCGCGGGACCGGTGCGACCGGCTTGCATCTGGCCATGGCAGCCTTCCATCGGGGGGCGGAGGTCGAGCTATGGATGGGGAGATGCGTAGTGCCGATACCGAGCTTCTTGGATGTCGAGCGCTTCGCCACCGTCGAGGACTTACTAGAACTGGTCAAGAGGAAAGGCCGTCAAGACGTCGTCATCGTCCCGGCCGCTCTAGGCGACTATTCGCCGCAGCCTTCCAAGGGGAAGATCCCGTCCGGCAAGGCGGAGCTGGAGCTGGTCCTGCACCCATTGCCCAAGGTGCTGGAAGCACTAAGGCCCAAGGCCAAGGTGCTGGTGGGCTTCAAGGCCGAGCATGGCCTAGAGGAGAGAGAGCTGGTCGCCAGGGCGAGGAAGAAGCTGGCCTCAGTGCCGCTGGAGATGGTGGTGGCCAACGACCTGAAGATGGTCGACATGGAAAGCACCAAGGCGCTGATCATCAAGCCAAAGGGAAAGATCGTAAAGTTCAAAGGGAGGAAGTCCGAGCTCGCCGACCGGGTCTTGGACGAGGCCTTCCATCTCGAGGGTTGAGCCTTTCATGAAGGCGAAGGCGTTCTGCCCCGGGCACATCACAGGATTCTTCCAGATAATGGAGCACAAGGACCCGATGCGGTCGGGGTCGCGAGGCGCAGGCCTCTGCGTGAACCTCGGAGCCACCTCCACGGTGATGATAGAGGAGGGGAACGGTGAGGTCATCGTCTCAATCAATGGCAAGGAGGAGAGGGCTCTGGTCACCGCGACCGCGGTCAACAACGTCATCCTGGACAGGAAGGTGGACGTGTATGTGGACACCGTCCTCGACCTGCCCATGGGACAGGGCTTCGGCACCAGCGCGGCCGGGGCTTTGTCCGCCGCGCAGGCCACCAGTGACCTGCTCGGGCTGCCCTTCCGCGTCGCGCTGCGGGCGGCGCACGAGGCCGAGCTCTCGAACCGCACCGGGCTGGGGGACGTGGCTGCTCTCTCCCGAGGAGGCTTGACCTTCAGGAGGAAGGAGGGCCTCCCGCCCTTCGGGATCATAGACCGTATCAACGCTGAGCCGGAGGTGGTGCTGTGCGTGGTCGGGGGCCCGATCTCCACCCCCAAGGTGCTCGGCGACCCGGAGAAGCGCAAGGCTGTGAACGAGGTGGGCAAGGAGTGCGTCAAGAAGATGGCCCTGTCCCCTACGCTGGCAACGCTGATGCGTCTGTCGCGGCAGTTCATGAGCGATACTGGACTCGCGACCAAGGAGGTCGAGGGGGCGGTGAAGGCGGCCGAGGAGTACGGCCCGGCCAGCATGGCCATGCTCGGCAACTCGGTATTCGCCGTCGGCCATGTGAAAGACCAGGACCGCGTGCTCTCGGAGATGGGCACCACCTTCCGCTGCAAGGTGGATTGGCGCGGGCCCCGGCTGTTGGAGGTCTGACGACCTTCTGCCTGAGAACTCATTTTTCGATTGGGGGCATGTTCACCAACCATGGATGACCAGGAAATGACGATGGAGGGGGTCCGTGGCATCGCCTGGAGGCTGGCGGCGAGCTTGCTGATAGGGGTCCTCTGGTTCGCATTCCTGATGGTCTGGCTGTTCTTCCTCTCATCGGACTTCTCCTTCTACGAGAACCTGGCGGTCATCCTGCTGTCGGGAGTGGCAGCCCTGGGCTCACTGATGGCCTTATGGCTCATCTACGGGCTCAGCCTGGCGAGGCAGGTGCGGGGAATACGTCCGGGGTGGGCAAGTGAGGAGGGACGCTGGTTTGGTAAGATTGGGGTGGGGTCCTTGGTCGTCTGGGCCAGCTGGTTCGGATTCCTCAACATCTGGCTCTATTTCTTCGCTGACGGATATGAGGCGATAGAGAACGTGGCGGCGATCGTGGCCTCGATGATCGTGGCGGGCGTTCTTTCGGCCGGTCTCTGGAGCCGCTTCCGAGATGAGTTTCATTCGTAGAGCGTGAAGAGCCGATCGTCCTCGCCGACCTCGAAGAGCCCTATGCGCGCGCCGGCGTCCAACCAGCCATGGGCATAGTTCACGCAGGCGAAGGCGTTGACGAAGTCTCCCTTGTCATAGAAGTGCCTGGCATCGCTGTAGTAGGAGTTGGCCATCTCGAGGAAGGAGTCGGCCAGCTTGCGGTTGAATGAACGCGGGGGCGCGGCCACCTTGATCTTGTCGAGCGCGCGCTTGGTGGTATCCAGGTACTTGGATATCTTCTCCTCGGTGATGCGGTCCTGCATCTCTACCTCTTGGTGGGGATTATCTCCACCGACTCGCCGCCGTGCCTGCTCTCCCTGGGCCGCACCTCGACGAACAAAGGCATCTGGATGTTCGCGCCGATGATCAGGGCGACGCCGATGGGCAGGCGCTGGATCTCGTCCTCCATGCCCTCGGACAGGCCTTCCAACGAGTTGGTGATGGCCTTGAGGTCGTTGGGGTTGGTGACCTTGAGGATCATCTGGGTGTTGCACTGCGAGAGCACGTTCTTGTCGATCTTGGCCGCCCTTTGCGATATCACCGTGAGCCCGAGGCCGAACTTGCGGCCTTCGGAGGCGATGGTGCGGAAGATCTTGCTGCTGGCCGCCAGCCCCTGCTGCGGGCAGTAGTTATGCGCCTCCTCGCATACCATCATCATAGGCGGTATGCGCCCGGCCTTGCGCAGCTCGAAGCAAGCGGAGGCGATACGCGCCACGACCAGCTCTTGGATGTCGGGGGGCGTGCCCTTGAAGTTGATGATGGTGGTCCTGCCCTTCTGGAGGAGCTCGTCCATCTTCGTCCCCTGCGCCGCGAAGATGTTAATCTCGTGCAGGTACTCGAGCTCGGCGATGAGCGTGGCGTTCTGGCTCTCTTCGTCGGCATTGAGCACGGCGATAAGATCCTTCATGGCATAGTCGGCCTTGGCCGTCTTCACGGACTCTATCGCCTTCCTCAAGGCGTTCAGGAAGGAGGCGCCCTTCTTGATGTTGGTGAGCTCGAGGATGTCGCGGGCCTCGAGGTTGGACAGAGTGAATCGTAGAGGCTTGGCCCTCGGATTGATGGTCGTGTCCGTGGTGAACTCCAAGATGCGGTCATCATAGCTCTTCGGCGTGACATTGAAGTTGCGGTGGCTCTTCGAGGCGGTGCCCTTGTCCCGCATCGCTCCATACTCGCCGTGAGGATCGAAGATCAGGGTGGTGACGTCGTGCTTCATCAGCTCCTCGATGAGGTCGCCGCATAGGAAGCTCTTCCCTCCTCCGGTCTTGGCCAGGATGCAGACGTGCTTCTGCACCATGGCGTTTATGTCCACCTCCACCCGGATGTTATGGCCGAAGAGCAGGCCGACGTAGGCACCGGTCTCCATGTTCTCCTTGAGGCCGATGACCTCCTTGATGATCTGATCGGTCGCCTTGTACACGTGATCTCCCGCTTTGAACGGGGTATGTGGCACTTGCAGCAGGCCGCGGTCGTCGCGGAAACCGACGATGTCCACCTTGGCGATGACCTCCTCGTCGATGTCCACGTCCTCCCCGTCCTCGATCTTCTTGGCCCTGTCCAATGATAGATTGGTCTTCCTCTCCATCGAGGACACGCGACCCAGGACCCATCCCTCGTGGGCATGCTCGACCTGGATGTACTCCATGGTCTCGATGTCCCCGAACACGCGGAAGAAGAAGTCGCAGGTGCCGACGTTGCCGAAGATTATGCCGACGTGCGTCAGCCCGTCATGCTTGGGGTGCTTGTGGTTGCCCGTCGCCGCTGGTGCAGTTGAAGTTTCGATGTGGTCGGCAGCCGCTGGGCTGGAGACAGCTGGAGCTTCCACGGAAGAATCGGTTTGCATGCCCATCCCAGCGGATGATATCCAATGAATGGGATAAATATGTTTGCAGTACCTGGTGCTCCATTCGGACCCTAGATGAGCTGGCTCTAACCCTCTTCCTTCTTCGTGATCCGGTAATAGGGTTTGGGCGCCGAGGGCGAAAAGCAATCGTCCTTGAACACCTTGGGCGAGAGGCCCATGTCCATTAGCACGTCCTTGACGGCCCTGCGCACCGATTCCCTCAGCTTGTCAGGTGAGGAGACTATCCTGGCGTTGATGTAGATGGTCACATCGCCTTCGGCGTTTCTGGAGCCCTTGACCCCGTCTACGCTGATCGTTGGACCTACCTGGCTCATCTTCACCGCGTTGATGTCCGAGACCAGCATCAGCTTCGCATGCGCGATCTCCACGGAGGAAAATTCGGAAGAGATGCGCCGAAGGATGCGGGTGATAAGGTCGTAGGCGTCGAACTTGGTGGAGCTCTTCAGCTCCACGCGGCCATTGTACCATCCGAGCTCCGCCTCCGCCTTGGCGTAAGTATCATAATCGATGTCCTTCGGCGATCGGTCGCTGGTCCTCTTCGAGTCGATAATCGCCATGACCCTCTCGAAGCCTTCCCCGGTGACTGAGGAGTAAGGTATGACCTTCGCCTCCTTGTTGACCTCCCTGATCGATGCCGTGACCTTCCTGATGTCCTTCTTCAGGACGAGATCGACCTTTGAAAGCACCACGTATTCCGCCTCCTCGATCTGGTGATGGCGGAGATAGCCCCGAAGCGAATCGGGGGAAAGCCCCTCGCTGAGAGCTCTGGAAGCGTCGAGCACGATCATCAGAGGCGCTACTGTGAATGCGTCCGCATACACGACCTTGAGCGGACCGATCACCGTGGCGAGGAGGTCGGTGCAACTCCCTACTGGCTCTGCGATGATGATGTCAGGGTCGGCCTTCTTGATCAAGCCTTTTGCGTCGTGAATGAAATCGGGGAAGCGACAACAGAAGCATCCTCCCTGGACATCGCAGGTATCAAGACCATGATTGCATGAATATTGGCTATCGACCAGGTCCGTTCCTTGGTCGTTCATTATGATCGCGATCTTCCTCCCGGACTTCGTCAGGCTGTTGGCCATATTGGTGATCAATGTGGTCTTGCCAGATCCAAGGAACCCCCCGATGATCGCGATTCGAGTCTTCATCTGCCTCTCCGGTTGCCCAATCGGACACCCTGATTAATAATTTATTTCAAACTCCAATATTCCATGAGCGTAGCAAGGGATTAGCATCCGTCAATGTCGGCTCGATTCACTCAATTATTTGAGTTCAATATCAATTATTTATAAGTAAAATTCATGATTGGCTGCGGATAGGTCCGCTGGGCCTGAAGGAGGGAGTGTCTGCCGACTTTAAAGCAGAATCTGCTGGCCGAGTTCGTTGGGTCTATGTTCCTGGTCATTGCGGCGATTGGTTCCACGATACTGGCCTTCGATGTCTTCGGCGCCGACCTCGCATTGGCCGTGCTCATGAACGCCATAGCGGTTGCGTTCGTGCTCTTCGCGCTAATCGAGAGCTTCGGGTCGATCTCAGGCAGCCATTTCAATCCAGCGGTGACGCTGGCCATGTACATCACTGGTCAGATGAAGAGAAAGAGAGCTATCTACTACGTCATCGTGCAGTTCCTAGGAGGATTCATCGGACTGCTGGCAACCCACATCATGTTCTATGACACCGTACCGACCTTGATAACGATATCAGAGAACACGAAGACCCCCGGACTTTATTTCGCCGAGTTCCTAGGCGCGTTCATCCTCGTGGGGGTCATCATCGGTTGCGTCCGCGGCGGTTCCAAGCACACCGGTCTCTCGGTCGCCTACGTTGTAGGCGGGATGCTGATCACCACCGCGAGCACGATGTATGCCAACCCCATGGTCACGTTCTGCCGCATCTTCACCTATGCCATCTGCGGCATCGCCCCGTTGGACGCCGTGTTCTTCATCATAGCCGAGCTTGCAGGGGCAGTGGCCGCTGCGCTTGTCTTCGGGGTCATCTATCCAATGAAGCTCAAGGACAAATGCGACCCCTTCGAATGCCCTCCGAACAAGCTCATAGAGATCAAGTCAGAATGACTGAAGAAACCCCACTTGGATGGCCGGGCTTCCCCTGTTCCCCCGGCCATCCCAAATCCTTTAAGTCCAGCAACGAATTCACTGGGCGATGATGATTCTAGGTGGCTCGACCTCCAAGTCCCTCGCTCAGGACCTGGCTCGCGTCCTTGGGCTGGAATATGTCCAGGCGCTGACCAGGCGCTTCCCGGATGGCGAGGCCTACGTCCGTATCGAGAGAGAGGTCCTGGATAAGGAGGTAGTTCTAGTCCAGAACACCTATCCCGATGCCAATCTGGTCGAGCTGCTTCTTCTCCTCGATGCCGCCCGGGGTTTGGGAGCGGACAAGATAACCTGCGTCATCCCCTACTTCGGATACGCGCGCCAGGACAGGCGCTTCAACCCTGGAGAGGCGCTGAGCGCCAAGGTCATGCTCCGCCATCTGGAGATGGAGATGGACCGCCTCTTGACCATAGACCTTCACAAGACTGACGTCCTGGAGTGGTTCGCTCGCGCCCCAGCATTGGACCTTAAGGCGGCCCCGGCCATCGGCGAGTTCTTCAGCAATCACGGCATCGACTTGGTGCTGGGCCCGGACAAAGGTGCTGCCAAGCGCGCCACGGAGGTTGCCGAGGTGATCGGTTGCGAGAGCGATCATCTACAGAAGACTAGGCTTTCAGGGACCGAAGTGAGGATTGCTCCGAGCCAGATCGAGGCCAAGGGCAAGACCGTGCTGATCGTGGACGACATCATTTCCACGGGAGGCACGATCGTAGCCGCCACCAGCGAGCTCAAGCGGTTGGGGGCGTCAAAGGTCTTCGCCGCATGTACTCACGGACTTTTCACAGGGGGGGCAGTGGATCGCCTCAAGGAGGTATGCGATGTGGTCGTTTCCACCAATACCTTGGAGAGCGATGTCTCGAGGATCTCAGTAGCTAAGGTCGTCGCCAAGGAGATTTAGGATGGGATCGCTCATTTCGTGCGGCTGACGAGGTAGATGATTACCGCGAGCAAAACTATTTCGGAACCAATTATTACAACGAATGCCCACTCCGTGCTGCCTTGATTCGAGAGACCAAAATGCTGTATGGGATCTGTGATGCTTGAACGGGCGAATGGAACCTGGTAGTCAGAGAACGGTTCATTGCCAACAGTCCAAGTAATTCCAAGAATTGATCCTGGTGTGCTCTCCTCGATCAAGTATAGCTGCCATTGGCCCTGAGGTAGCCCATCGGTCCCAATACTTTCGATGATGATCTTGTCCCCCTCGGAAGCTATGCCCCATATTGATACGTCTTCGTAACTCAGACGCACATTGGAGGCGAAACTCATATTCAGAGCGAGGCCCAGCTTAAGGTGCTTGGCCTCCCCATTCTCCTCCGGAGAGCCAGGAGAGGGGGGCACGATGATGATTCCTAGGTCAGAAAGCCGAATATCATTCTGCGACCATGGGCCAATAGTGACTACCAGACGATATTGGTTCTCCAATACCACTGATTCGACGTTAGCTGTTGGGATGGGGGGAGTGGCGAGCGAAAAGGGCTGAAGCATCGAGAATAGCATCAATGCGACCATCGCCATGATCGTCATTATCGAGATGCAACCTTTCCCCATGGACCCACTATGAATCATTTCCTCGCCGGGGCTATAATCCTTCTGTCTTCCCATTCAAAGCATATAAGAAGGGAATGACATTCCCAAATCGCTCCGGTGGATGAACATGGTGGTCAAGAAATCCGAGGACTTCAGCGAATGGTACAACGAGATCGTAGAGCTCGCGAACCTCACGGACAAGCGCTACCCCATCAAAGGGATGAACGTCTGGACTCCGTATGGATGGAAGATCATGCGCCTCACGGACGAGTTCATCCGCGAGGAGCTCGACGCCACCAACCACCAGGAGGTGTGCTTTCCACTCCTAATACCGGAGACGGAGTTCAAGAAAGAGAAGGACCATATAAAGGGCTTCGATTCCGAGGTGTACTGGGTGACGCATGCTGGCCTGAACGAGCTGGACATTCCCATGTGCCTTCGTCCCACCTCGGAGACGGCCATGTACCCAATCTTCGCCCTTTGGGTGAGATCGCACTCCGACCTGCCTTTGAAGACGTACCAGATCGTCAATACCTTCAGGTACGAGACCAAGATGACGCGCGCCTTCATCCGCGTGCGCGAGATCCATTTCTTCGAATCGCACACCTGCCATACCACCGAGGAGGACGCGCAAAGGCAGGTGGAGGAGGACTTCGTCATCCTGGAGAAGGTGATGAGGCACCTCGCACTACCTTATTTCCTGCTCACCAGGACCGAATGGGACAAGTTCCCTGGCGCATACTACACCGTCGGCGTGGACTGCCCATTGCTCGAGGGGCGTTCCCTGCAACTAGGGAGCATCCACCACTATCGAGAGAACTTCTCCAGGCCCTTCGACATCAAATACGAGGACGTCGACGGGTCATTGAAGTATGTGCACCAGACCACGTATGGCATGAGCGAGAGGCTGGTCGGATGCACCGTCGCTTTCCATGGGGACGATAAGGGGCTGGTGCTGCCTCCCGACGTCGCGCCTATACAAGTGGTCATCATCCCCATCCTCGCCAAGGGCAAGGTCGAGGAGGTCATGGCAGAGGCGGTCAGGCTCCGCGAGGACCTCAAGAAAGCGGGCGTGAGGGTGCATCTCGACGACAAGGACGAGAGGCCGGGTAGCAAGTTCTTCAATTGGGAGATCAAGGGCGTCCCCCTCAGGCTCGAGCTGGGGCAGAGGGACATCGCCGAGAGCAAGGTTTGCTTCGCCGTGAGGCACGATGCGACCAAGGGGTCGTTCCTGCGTGCGAACGTTGTGGACGACGTGCGCTTCAAGCTGCAAGAGATCATGAAGACCATGAACGAGAACGCCTGGAAGAGGTTATCCACGGCCGTTGCTACAATCGATTCGCTGGAGAACCCCCCCAAGAAGATACTGCGCTTCGGCTGGTGCGGCGAAGAGTCCTGCGGTAGGGAGATCGAGACCAAGACCGAGCTCAAGATCCTAGGCACGCCCTACAACAAAGAGGAGTTCCGTGGCAGATGCTTAGTATGCGGAAAGGAGACCGACAAGGCCACATATGCGGCCAGGGCGATGTGAGCTAATTAGAGCGTTGTCATTAATCGCCGTTCATTGATCCGTTGAGCATTTTCCTATTTCTGCTTCCAGGTCAGGAGCAGCCCTAGGATCCCAAAGGTTAGGAGAACCACTACGATCGCATATACGCCCATGCTCTCTCGCGCAAAGAGGTTCCAGGTGCCGTACATCAGGCCCCAGCCCCAATACATGGCGAACGCTGCTATGATAAGTAGAACTGAAAGGAACAGCTTCGCCTTCTTAGGGAGCACTGTCGCGGTCTCAGCCATTGGGGCGCTCAATGCCGTGAACCTATAAATTACTTTCCGATGACAGAAGCGAGCCTATTGACCTCTAGATAGCAGGCTCCTGGATAGTAACTGCTCGAATCACATTAAAAAAGGTTAGTGTTCCGAAACTCACGGCATCCATCACTTTCGACCCTTTTTCCGGCTCATTTTAGATAATCGTATAAACTAGGTTAGTTAACATATGATATCTATGATCAGACAAAGGATCGATAGTCGATCGATTTTTGGTGATAATAAATCGATTTGAACGGCGTCGATAGATGAAGCTGCTTTTATTGTAACGACAATATTTCCATCTGGAGCTTTAATATTCAAGCCATCCTTTCTCAGATTTTCGAATATGCACACATCATGCCCCAAAGGGACTTTAAATTTGAACGAATCTGAAATAGCTATTCGTTGGCCCAAGGCATCCTCTAAGGTATAGGCAGGAATGGTAATAGTTTTAAAACCGAAGATAGTACTTTCTTTAAACATTCCGGTCTTCAGTTTACCACGCAGTTCGTCCGTTGAATCATAAATTAACGTCGCACCCGTCGCAATCCCAAATTTCATTGCCATCTTTGTCTCGCCGAGCTTATTGCCGTTGTAGTCGAAGAATGTATGAATCGTCCCTTTGGTGTTGAAAGCCTTCGCAATATCCCAACGACCATCTATTCGTGGTAGCCAAGAACTTTCTCGTAGCAATTGAGGTGGGAACGACCTTGACATGCGAGCTGATAGCCACCAAAGGGCAAGCAGAGTTCGATTGGGACAGGAACCACGGCCCCAACCAATTTGCAGAAATGAGAATCCTCGACCGAATGCAAGGATAAAGGAGGGATGGCGAGAGTGCGGAAAATCTTTCATGTTGCATTAGTGGCAAGTGATTATTAGCTTCAATCGAGGATATCAAGCTTCGACTACCAGCGACATGACCTTTGATTTTGAATGGGTTGACATTTCAAGGAAGTAAGCGCACGGCTCAACTTATCGCCTTTGAAAATGGACATTGCGAAAGCGATTGCGTGATGTTCATGCCGCAAGATGATATCCTGTTCTGTGGGGATTTGTTCATCATGGATTGTCATCCTTTTCTAGGACATGGCGATTTCTTATGAAAATGAAGTTGAAGTCTCGAAACGGTTAGATGGGAATGATAGGCTCGAAGGTGTTGGCACCTTGGCCATGGTCCTCTGGGACAGAAGAAGCCACTCCGAATGAATTGACAATACCTAGCTCAGCATCCAGGGGCGAGCTGAATGAAATGCCCGAAGTGTAGATCAATGAAGAAGGGAACGTATGAGTTTTGAACTCGACGGAGGAGAGGTAAGAACGAACTGGACGAAATAGTCTACAAGATGAATAGAGAAGCGGATTTCACATTATTGTATGATAAAGGTACACCTGAGTATCAGACCCATTTCAACTCCTTATCGTCATTTAAGAAAATGGTCCTAGGATTGGAGGAGCATGAAAGAACTTATGTTCTGCAAGGCCTCCTGGACCGAAAAGATGAACATGAATTCCACTTTCCTGAGCTCGATGAACACGAGAGGTATGTGCGGCAATGCCTCGAGAGCCCAGCTTACCGAAACCCTACGGGTCCTCCTTCGCAAGCCATGACCAATTGAACTTTATTAAGCCCGAACCTCACGGCATCCCCGACGACCACGAACGACAACCTCGACATCGAAACGGACTAATAAAATATGATATAATATTTATTAAAATATACTCACTAAGCTGGCATTGACAGTTAACTATAAATACCGCGACAAATTGAGATATATATCTATATCCCCCGAACATTAGTGCGGGGGGTACAATTTGAACCTTATTTTTTACCCTAAGTCGATTTCACGACTCGAACCTCACAGTTTCTCAGTACGTCCTGAACCTCTGCAATCTGGATGAGAAGAATAGGGAAGAAGCCCGCGCTTGGAACGTGATTTTTTGGGGACGGGTGAGCTTTGTAGAACAGCGTTTCTTCCATTGAAGTTTATAGTGCCGATTTCGCCATGGGAAATTACTTTCTCACTTTGGTGCTCACACTTTGGCTTTCTTTTTAGAGCTTGGATTTCGAAGCCTGGACTATGGATTGTTGATGTTCCAGGGAGAATCGATGCGCTGTTGTAGAGCTTCGAATTGTTGCCTTAGATCTGCTTGAATATGTGAGGCATACAGCATCATTTTCCATTATCTCCGCTAGGAAATGTTTATTGAAGCGTGGTCCGTATTCTATCTAGCAAGCCATGAGGTTTGCTTGAGGTGGAACCGATGGCAAAGAAGAAAGGCGAGAAGTACGAGTGCCCAGAGTGCGGCCTGGTGGTCATAATTGAGGACGACGGGTGCGAATGTCAGGAATGTGATGTTGTGTGCTGCAGCGTTCCTATGGAGATTAGTTGCGACAAAACCGAAGAAGGCGGCCGCAAAGAAGACGAAGCTAAAGCCGAAGGCGAAAACGAAACCAATTTCCAAGCCTAAGAAGAAGACTTCTACGAAAAAGAAGTGAGTGTAATTTGATCGCATTTCGACCTACTGGCTCGCTCGCATTAGCGACACGGTATTGGCCAGGAGGTCGAACTGATTTTCTATCTTATTATCCAAATAAAAAGAGAAGGACCCTCCCAGAGATTGTTATCATAATTATCATTGAGGCCGAAATATTTAATATGTGATATGGGTACTATTATCACGAAAATCGCAACCATTCCTGACGTATCACGGAAGGCTATGAGTGCGAAGGAACAGGGAAACAAAATGCCTGCTAAGGTAGCTAAGAAAAAGACACCGGCAAAGAAGGCGGCCCCCAAGAAGAAGGCGGCCAAGAAGTCGAACGTGAAGAAGGCGAAGCCTAAGAAGGCAGCGCCCAAGAAGGCGGCAGCCAAGCCGAAGGCGAAGGCGAAGCCTAAGAAGAAGTAAACCCTAACATTTAGGTTGCTGGCGCTCATTCGCATAATGAGCGCATGTCATCAAACACCTTTCTTCGATTTTCATGTTTTTGAAATTCTGTAACAAAATGCTCGCTCCTGATTTGGGTCCCTCTAAATCACATGTTTACTCCTTGCGCCCTTCATCGTCAGTTCGCGAAATCATTTGACATCCGTCCTTTCATTCCTTCTGATGCGGATGGAAAAAATTAGCTCCTGAGCAATCTGCTCGGTTCTGACCTAGCTCAAAGCGCGGCCAAAGCTGTCCTCGATCTCTGTGACGAGAGCGAGAAATTGTGGCTGGTTATGTGGAGAAGGTCGGGGCATGTGATACTTTTGGACGGGTTCGTGCCTTTTTGCGCGCTACATTGAGAATGCCGAGAGATCCTAAAAAAAGCGCGACCTGCAACAACTTTTAATAGCGTGTCAGACATTTATCTGACAGTGATGGGATGGCAGACATAGTCGCTTTTACGTTGGCCTCTTGGATGGTGCTTGGCATATGCACGGCCCTGGTGATCTTCCTGGACCAGGTCAAGCACGATGAGAAGAACTACCTTTGGCCGATCCTCGGGCTCCTCCTGATCTTCATCGGCCTGCTGCTGTTCTATCTGATGGTGATGCGCAAGCGCAAGAAGCCCATCGAGTACCCCTCCAAGCCGCAGTACGAAGCACCTGCATACAAGTACGAGAAGAAGGAGGAAGCCCCGGCGCCGCCTCCCGAGAAGAAAGAGAAACCGCAGCAGCTGGAGGGCGCGCCACGCTGCGAGAATTGCGGGGCCGCGATCTCGGCCCACGACCTCAAGTGCCCCAAGTGCGGGAAGCAGCTGAAGTAATCTTGGGGGCGAGTTCCTCCACAAAATCCTTTCTATCCATTCACCATCTAGCTATGATGCTGCGCGAGGACGAGCTCGTCTACCTGCTCGATGAGAAAGGCAAGAGATATTGGCTTCCGCTCTCCCCCGGCATGGTCAAGCTGCCAGGCTTAGGGGTCATCAACGGCTCCAAGCTCATAGGCCTGGAGGAGGGTTCCAGAATCACGCTAGGAGAGAAGGAGTTCGTGGTCCTGAGGCCGGGGGCGCAGGAGCTCATGGAATCGTTGGACCGGGGGCCGCAGATCGTTCTTCCCAAGGACGCGGCCACCATCGTCTTCAAGCTGGACCTGAAGCCGGGCGACGCCGTAGTGGAATCGGGGGTAGGCTCCGGCTCCCTGACCACGGCCTTGCTGAACGCCGTTGGGAGCGAGGGCATGGTGGTCTCCATCGAGATCCGGGGAGAGTTCGCCGCCAAGGCTAAGAAGAACGTCTCGCGCTCGCCCTTCGCCAAGGCGTGGGACCTGAGGATAGGGGATATCCTGAGCACGCCGGTGGAGGCCGAGGTGGACGCGGTGGTCCTGGACATGCCCAACCCCTGGGATGCGCTGGCGAACGTCGCCACTTTCCTTAGGCCAGGGGGAAGGTTCTGCGCCTATGTCCCCAACGCCAACCAGGTGGAGAGGACGGTCCGGGGGCTGCGCTCCGTTGGCTACGTTGAGATCGAGTCCCTGGAGAACCTGCAGAGGCAGCTCGAGGTGCATGAGGGGGGCGTCAGGCCCTCCTTCGAGAGCATCGGCCATACCGGCTACATGGTGTTCGCGAGGCGGGCTTTGCCCTTGGACATCAGTAAATCATAAGTACATCCCAAGGATTGCTGTAGCTGGATGAGCTGGGAGTTCGCCATCACGGCATTCGCCTCGATCTTCGCCATCGTCAACCCGATAGGCAACATACCATTCTTCGTCACGGTCACCGAAGGTTACACTGCGCAGGAAAAGAAACGGGTAATCATCATGATCTGCGTGGTCATGACGGTGGTGCTGGTGGCGTTCGGACTATTCGGCAACATCATCTTCGCCGTCTATGGCATCACCATACCCATGTTCAAGATCGCTGGGGGGCTGCTGCTCTTCTCGGTCGCGTTCTCCATGATGAGGGGCGAGCGCTCCCGGGCCAAGATCACCGAGGACGAGAGACAGGAGGCGATGTACCGGGAAGAGATAGGCGTCGTGCCGCTAGGCATCCCGTTGTTCGCTGGCCCCGGCGCGATCACCACGGTGATGATCTACGTCTCCTATGCCATGGACTCGACTGCGGGGGACGTGTATTTCAACCTCTTCTCCGTCTTCCTGGCCATCTTCCTGACCGTGGTCATCAGCTACATCACGCTCGTGTACTCCGAGCGCATCTTCAAGCGCATGGGCCGGAGCGGGGCGGCGGCGTTCGGGCGTATTATCGGCTTGTTGCTGGCTGCGGTGGCTGTGGGCTTCGTTCTGAACGGGGTGTTCGACGCCGTGACCATCTACGTCGAGAACAACTTCCCCGCCTGAGCTTTTGTTCCTTCCAGCCTCGGACCGCCAACTGTAAGTATTGCGGTTGAGATTCCACGGACGGGTGCATCCGTGGTCACCGCTGAGATAAGGATCGAGCTCAAGCCTGGCGTCGCCGACCCTGAGGGTCAGAACACCAAGAAGGCGCTGGAGCTGCTGGGCTTCAAGGGAATAAGGGGAGTGCGGACCATCAAGGTCTTCGAGATGGAGCTGGATACCCCCCCTGACGAGGCGAAGGTGCAATGCGAGGAGATGTGCCGAAAGCTGCTAGCTAACCCGGTGATCCAGAAGTTCAAGGTCGTCCTCAAATGATGCCCATGTCATCGGAAGCACTGATGGTCAAGCGGCCCGTGCCCTTCGAGCTCTACGAGATCGACATCCTGGCCGCTGGGGACGAGGACCTCATGGAGCTCTCTGCCAAGCTGGGCCTCAACCTCTCGCTCGACGAGATGAAGATGATCCAGAGGTACTTCGCCACCAAGATGCGAAGGCCGACGGACGTCGAGCTGCAATCGATAGGGCAGGCATGGAGCGAGCATTGTTGTTACAAATCATCCAAGAAGTTCCTCAGGGAGCACATATTCGGCCTGGAGCACCCTGATGTGCTGGCCAAGGGCGACGCGGGGGTAATGGCCTTCGACCGGGACCACGCCTACGCCCTGAGGATCGAGTCCCACAACCATCCCTCGGCCATAGAGCCCTATGGCGGTGCGGCCACTGGGATAGGGGGGATAGTGCGCGACGTGCTGTGCATGGGCGCCCAGCCCATCGCCCTGGTCGACCCGCTCTTCTTCGGGCCGGTCCAGTACCAGGGCGAGGTGCCTCCAGGCATCAAGCACCCCAAGTATCTGGTCGGGGGAGTTGTGGCGGGCATCCGCGACTACGGCAACCGCATCGGGATCCCGACGGTGGCGGGCGGATTATGGTTCGACGAACGCTACGTGGGCAACTGCCTGGTGAACGTGGGATGCATCGGCATCGCCAAGAAGGAGGACATCGTCAAGAACGCCGTCAGGGGGACGGGGGACGTGCTCATCCTCGTAGGCGGCAGGACCGGCCGCGACGGCATTCACGGGGTCACGTTCGCATCCGCGGAGCTGCACGAGAAATCCGAGGAGGAGTCCAGGGGAGCGGTGCAGCTCGGCGATCCGATAATGAAGGAGCCGCTGATCCACGCCTGCCTCGAGGTGAACTCGAGGAAGCTCATCTATGGCATGAAGGACTTGGGCGGGGGAGGTCTGTCCTGCGTGGTGGGCGAGATGGCGCTCTCCGGGGACTGCGGCGCGACCGTAGAGCTGGACAAGGTCCCGCTGAAGGAGGAGGGCCTGGCCCCCTGGGAGATCTGGGTCTCCGAGTCGCAGGAGAGGATGATGCTCGCCGCACCGGAGAAGAACGTGCATAAGATCCTGGATGTCTTCCAGCTGTGGGACGTGCCGGCGACGGTCATCGGGAAGGTCATCAAGGAGCAGGTGGTCAAGCTAGACTTCCACGGGGAGAGGGTCTTCGAGATGGACCTGGACTTCCTTACCAAGGGGCCGGAGTACTGCCGCCCCTCCTGCTTGGTCGAGCCCCCTGCCCTCATGGAGGAGGAGTTCCCCAAGCTGCCAAGGGACCTCAGCGAGGTGCTCACTGGCTTGTTAGGGGACTTAAACATCGCCTCCAAGGAATGGGTCGTGCGCTACTACGACCACGAGGTCCGCGGGAACACCGTGATCAAGCCCTTGCAGGGCAGATTGGGGATGCGCGGCCCGGGCGACGCCACGGTCATCAAGCCCCTGGAGGACAGCTACCGGGGCCTGGCGATCGCGGTGGGGGTGAACCCCTGGTTCACGGCGCTCGACCCTTACAAGGGAGGCCAGGCGTCGGTGGACGAGGCCTGCCGCAACATCGCTGCCGTAGGGGGCATCCCGCATTCGCTCACCGATTGCCTGAACTTCGGCAACCCGGAGAAGCCGGAGAGCCTGGGCGAGTTCCGAGAGGCGGTCCGCGGCATAGGGGACGTGGCGGGAGCCCTCGGCCTGGCGATACCATCTGGGAACGTCAGCTTCTACAACGAGACGTCCAAGGGGGCGTGCCTGCCGACGGCCACGGTGCTGGGCTTGGGCATAGTCCCCGATATCCGCAAGTGCGCCACCACCGACCTGAAGGAGGAGGGCAACCCCATCTACCTGGTCGGGGAGACGATGCACGAGATGGCGGGGAGCGCGCTCTTCCGCGCGTTCGGCGGAAGGGGGGGAGAGGTGCCAGGAGTGCTGCCTCTCAGCCTCTCCCAGTCCATACTCACCCTGGGCGAATGCTTCGACCGACAGCTGGTGCGCTCCTGCCACGACGTCTCGGACGGGGGGCTGGGGGTCGCCCTGGCGGAGATGTGCATCGGCGGGGACCTGGGCATCAACGCGGACGTCGTGGCGATGGGCAAGCTGCCCTCGGCGGTCAAGCTCTTCTCCGAGTCGCATTCCCGTTGGGTGGTGGAGGTGGACCGGGAGAAGGAGAACGAATGGCTGCAGCGCATGCGCGCCCCGGCCGTCAGGATCGGCGTGGTGGGCGGCAAGATGCTGGTCATCGAGGACAAGGACGTGCTCGTGGACGTCGAGGTCAAGGAGCTGCGCCGCGCCTGGAGCGAGCCGATGTGGAAGGTGATGGGATGAGCCCGAAGGAGGTCAAGGTATGCGTCCTGCGCATCGAGGGCACCAACTGCGAGGAGGAGACGTCCTTGGCGTTCAAGAGCGTCGGCGCCTCCCCGGAGAAGGTGCATCTCAAGCAGCTCATCCACTCGTGCCCGGAGGAAATGAGGCGGGACCTGGACAGGTACGACATACTGGCCTTGCCGGGCGGCTTCTCCGCGGGCGATTACGTGAGGGCGGGCGCCATCTTCGCGGCGCGCATACGCTCCGCCCTGGCCAAGGAGGTGGAGGAGTTCGTGCGTTCGGGGAGGCCGGTCATCGGCATCTGCAACGGATTCCAGATCCTCGTAGAGCTGGGCCTCCTGCCCGGATTCGGCACCGTCATGAGCCGCGAGCCTCAGGCCGCGCTCTACGTCAACGACTCGGCCAGGTTCGAATGTATCCCCACCTTGCTAAAGCACGAGAACGCCGGCAATTGCATCTTCACAAGGAACTTACCGAAGGGCAAGGTGGTCATGTTCCCCAGCGCGCACATGGAGGGGAAGCTCATGTTCCGCTCCGAGGAGGAGCAGGGCCGTTTGGCAAAGCTCGAGGAGGACGGCCAGGTAGTGTTCCGCTACGTGGACCCGGAGGGCAGGTACGCAGGCTATCCCTGGTCCCCCAACGGCTCCATCTCCAGCATAGCGGGGGTATGCAATCCGGCCGGGAACGTGCTGGGGCTGATGCCTCACCCGGAGCGGGTGTTCCATCGCTACACCCACCCGGACTGGACCCGGTCCGGGCTCGACCCTTCGGGAGAGGGGGACGGACGTACGATATTCCAGTCGGCGGTGGAGCACGCATCCAAGCTGAAGAAATAGGTCAATCGATCTGGATGCGGACCTCTACCACGTCCGCGTCGTTCAGCCCCAGGGTTCGGCGCAGGTGGTACTTGCAGATGATCTCGATTATGTCCTCGTAGTGGGAGCGCTTGGGGACCACGACCGCGCATTCGATGTTCTGCACCTTGGCTGGGTAGCAGACCACGTCCCCGAAGGTGCGCCCGTTGCGCTCGAAGCCTTTGATGCGGATGCCCTTCGCTCCCTGCAGCAATGAGAGGTTGTGCGTGTCGCTGGATTGCACCCTGACGTTCAGCGTGCCCTCGTAGGGCTTGAAGCCTAGCAGGGAGAGGAACTGCTCCTGGTAGCCTTCCTGGTTGACGTAGTACTGGCCCTCCCCCATGCCCGTCACCACCTCTCCGTGCAGCAGGACGTGGTCCCGGGTCTCGAAGATCCTCTGGTACTCGGAGTATTCGTGGCGGAGAGCCTCGATGCCCTTGTCGGTGAGGCGGATCCGTTGCCTCCTCGCCCCCAGGTCGCGCTGGATCCATCCCTCGCCCAGAAGCTCGAGGATGCGCTTGGACGCCGACTGCTGGCTCATTCCCAATGTGTCGCCCAGCTCGCGCGACGAGATGGAGATGTAATCATGCATCCCGCCCATGAGCGCGATCCTGCGCAGCGCGATGATGAGACGGTCCTTCGCTTCCTCTTCCAGGCGCATCCCCCTATTTCGACTAGGTAGCCTCAGGATTGCGAGCCGACCCTATTTAATCTATTCAATGCCTCTCGCGACCTCGTCGACCCTTCGGATGAAGCGAAGCAGGCGGGGCATCGATTATTTATGCCTATACCATTTGTGCAAAGGATTGTATGAAGGACCGCCATGTGATTGAGGCCATGGGCATGACCAAAGTGGTGATAGAGGACGGCAAGGTCGTCTACGTCGGAAGTCCAGCCGTCACCTATTGCCCGCTGTTCATGAAGCACCGCGGGATCAAGGAGATCACCTCGGATGTCGTGCGCGATAACGTCGAATTCCGCCTCCGGGACTTCGGCATGTGCTCCCCCTCGAGGAAGATGCGCATGCAGGACTTCCTCACCTACGGGGTATCGGAGCTCCTGGCCATGGCCGTTTCCAAGCATATCCTCGACTCCACCGTCCTGGTGGCGGATGGGGCCGGGACCGTCATCGTCACCGACCCTGAGCTCATCCAGGGCATCGGGGGCAGGATCTCCGGGATGATCGAGACCACGCCCATAGCCGAGGTGATCGAGGCGGTCGGAAGGGAGAACGTCCTCGACCCGGAGAGGGGTAGCATCGACCAGTTCAACGGCACCCATCTGGCCTTCAAGCTTGGGCACAGGAAGGTGGGGGTGACGGTGGCCAAGGCGGAGGACGCTCGAATGATCCGGGACGGCTTCGGCTCCAGCGTGATGCTGTTCGCAGTGCACACCACCGGCGCGGACCAGAAGGATGCCAGGCTCTTCTTCGAGAACTGCGACATCGTCTCGGCATGCGCCTCGCGCTGGGTGAGGGAGGAGGCCAGGTCCAAGGCCTTGCTCCAGGTCGGCAACAAGATACCCATCTACGCCGCGAGCGCGGCCGGAAAGCAGCTCCTGGAGACCAGGTTGGCTCAGATCGGCGGGAAGAAGGAGACGGGGCCTGAGGACGCTCCCCGGCCGCTCATCTGATCAATAATCGCCATCGATGGTCAGGTGGCTTCCCGAGCGAAGGTAGATGGTCCTCAGGCCAAGCTTCCGCAGCTTGGAGCGGAGGATGACGTCGTTGGTGACCACGAACGCCTGCAATCGGCGAGCGACCTCGATGACCCCGGCGTCGCCCTGGGTATTGGTCTCGGCAATCGGATACTTCCTAGCTAGAGCGATGGCGACCTGCGCGTGCTTGTTCCTAGAACGCTTCAGCTCCCCCTTGACGCAGCCAGGTACATAGATCTGGCAGCTGCCCAGAAGGCGCTTCAGCTCAAGGTCGAGGTTGATGCGGAACTCGAAGGGCATGAGCAGCGCGTTGGTGTCTAGAACTACGTTCTGCATATGCCCTCTACTGGATGATGCCGTAGCCGATCAGGCGCCACTTGCCCTGGATCTTACGGGAGACGGCCACCCTTTGAGCCTTCTCCGCGCACACCGGGATCTTCAGGGTGACCTCAGACTCGTCCCCTCTGGCAGAGTTGACGACCCCAACGGTGGTCGCGGTTCCGACCGAGAGCATGAGCGGCTCGTTGGTCTTGATGTTCTCCACCGCCAGGTCCTGCGCCGTGCCCACGACCCGCTCCAGGAGCTTGGTCTTCATCACGAACTTGTGCATCACCGGAGGCAAGGTCCCGGGCTTGCCGACCACTCGTCCGGTGAGGCCGTCCGACTTGGTCATCGACGGGTCGAGCTTGGTGCCGATGGCGATCAGCCCACCAGGCTTCGCTACCTCCAGGCCGAGCTCGCCTGCGTGCAGCGATTCCACCGTAGTGGTGATCTTCTCCCAGGTCACCTCGCGGCCCTGTTCGACCTTGCGCCCAGGGGCGATCTCGATCTGGTCCCCGACCTCCAGCTTCCCTTGGATCAGGGAGCCTCCGAGGACCCCGCCCCTCAGCGTCTCCGGTTCCGAGCCGGGGGTGTTGATGTCGAAGCTGCGCGCAACGTACATCCGCGCCGGCTTCTTGATGTCCATCTTGGGAGTGAGGATGACCTTCTCGATGGTCTCGATGAGCTTGTCGATATTGACGTTATGGTTCGCTGAGACCGGGATGATGGGGGCGTTCTCGGCGAAGGTGCCCTTGACGAACTCCTTGATCTCCTTGAAGTTGGCCACGGCCTCTTCCTTGGTAACGATGTCCACCTTGTTCTGGACGATGATGATCTTGTCCACGCCGATGATGGTCAGCGCCATGAGGTGCTCCTTGGTCTGGGGCTGGGGGCACTTCTCGTTGGCGGCGACCAGCAGCAAAGCGCCGTTCATCATGGCCGCCCCGGAGAGCATCGTCGCCATCAGGGTCTCATGGCCAGGCGCGTCCACGAAGGACACGCTCCTCAGCAGCTCGGCCTCGCCGCCGCACTCGCGGCAAGTAGGCACGTTGGTGTAGGCCTTGCTGCCCTGGCACGTTTTGCACTTGTAGAAATTGACGTCCGCGTAGCCGAGGCGTATGGAGATGCCTCGCTTCACTTCCTCGGAATGGCGGTCGGTCCATTCACCGCTCAAGGCCTTGGTCAGCGTGGTCTTGCCATGGTCGACATGACCGATCATACCGATGTTCACCTCGGGCTGGCGAGAGTTGGACATTACTTCTTCTTCTCCTCGACCTTGATGAGCTCGTCCACGGGTTTGGAGCCGAATTGGGTTATCTTGAGGTTCAGCTGCGCGACCTCCGGGGAGATTGTGTTCCCGCGGATGGACTTGCGTAGCCTCAAGCCCTGCTCGTTGGCCTTGAAGCCGATACCCTTGGTTATCAGGATGCGGCGCCTCTTGACCCCGGGGAGGTCCCTCCTCATGGGGAACCCATCCTTGTCGCTGCCTCCAGTGATGGAGAGCTTGTATCCAGGCAGACCTACGAAGATACCGTCCACGACATCCCCGATCTTCTTCCCGATGAGGGAGTTGGCGTGGTGACCGGTGACAGGGACCTGGTAGGACTTGCCCGTCTTCACATCGTTGATGACGGCCTTGAACTCGACCATATCATACACCTTGAGTAAAGCGCCCTAATGTCGTCCGTCTTAAATAATTATTGGTCATGGCAAGGGCTCGAGCTGAACAGGCTGGCCTATTTGATGGGGAGGTCGCATTGCATCGGGACGATGCCGGGAGAGCCGAAGGGCTCCGAGAGTCCTGGGAATGATAACCTATTTAGACCACGAACGGCGTGCGATTCGTTGGTGATTCGATGTCGTTCGCCAGGGCATTCATTTCCGTCATCATGGTATTCCTGTTGACCTCGCTGGTGTTGGTAGGGAACGCGCACGCTGAGACCCTCACCACCACCGAGACCAGGACGATAGGCTTTGATGGTTACAGCATCATGATCCTTTACCAGGCGACGGATACGTCGTTCGTCACCTATTCCTTTGAGGTCGACCAGGGGACCGCTATCGATGTTCTGCTATTGGACGAGGACAATTTTGAGGCTTACGCGGTCCAGAGCATTTTCGAATACCTGCCCGGAACCATACTGGATGGAGTGAGCGGGGCGGCGAGCGGGTACACGTTCGAGGCTGGGACGCTATTCTATGTGGTAATTGACAATACCGATATGCCAGGCGGAGGTGCGACCCCGACAGGTTCGGTCACGGTGAGCTTCTCCGTCACCGCCACGGACGTGGACTTCCCTTCCTTCATAACCGATATCCTCCTGATTGTCGCCGTCGGGGCCATTCTGTTCGTGGTCGTGATCCTGGTCCTGCTCTACTTCCTGCTCGTCCGCAAGCCTAAGTCCAAGGTCCAGCAGTATCCCGGCCAACCCGGCATGAAGATTTGCCCCTATTGCGGGTCCAGCATGCCGAACGACTTCCAGTATTGCCCCAAGTGCGGGAGGAAGTGGTAGGAATAGAAGGTGAGGTGACCTCGGCCACCTAATGATGGCGGTCGGTGCAAGCGAGCACTAAGCCGAAAAGAATAAGCCCCGTTGGAGCCAATACTTTGATCGGTGGGGTAAGTGAGAGGCGTCGCCCTCAACTTATGCGTCGCGTTTGCGATATGCTTGGTTGCAGTCAGCTGGTGCTCGGGAACGGCAGAGGCGGCATCTTACCATCTCAGCGATCAAGCAGACCTCAATCCCAATCAATACCACATAATCGCGGACTTCGTGGCGCAAGACGGTGCCCAGATATCGTACGAGGCGATAAGCATCGGCGACTACCCCGTCGATGTGCTGGTCATTGAGGCGACGTACTTGGATGCCTACATCGCAGGTCCGGACTTCCAGTACTTCACAGGCAGCTGCTTGAACGATAGCCACGCCCAAATGACCACCAGTTATGGGACCTTCGAGACTGGACGGGAATACGTACTTCTGATCGACAACTCCAACGACCCGGTTGGCGGGGCATTAACCTCAGGACCAGTAGAAGTAAGTTACACGGCCGACCTACAGAATGTGGAGCTGCCAGGTAGCGTGGATACGGACATGCTCAATGCAATCATCCCCATGGCGATGTTCGGCGGGGTGTTACTGCTGTTCGTGGTGTTCGCATTCGTGTTCCGAAAGAACCGCAACACTTACAAGACGGCTCGATTAAGGCAATGCCCTACTTGTCATAACCAGATTCCCGAGCAGAACGCCGTGTGCCCTAAGTGCGGCGGTAATCTCTGAAGGGGACGGACTTAGTCTCCGATGTCGCAGTAACTTATTTACTTTCAATTGGTGCTGTCGAGCTGGATGAGCGGGTGGAGGCATCGGGCATTGATGGGGCTTGTGCTTACATTGATGCTAACTTGCATCCTCCTCTTCTTTAGTTCCATTACTGTAGGAGCTGACCCCATCAAGTCGTCGGCAACCTATGAAGTCGATTACGATGGCTATGAGGTCCTTCTGCATTTCCAGGCCGGAGAGCAAGCCCAGGTCGAATTCGCCTTCAATGTGACCGATGGGGGACCATTGGACGTCCTGGTGTTGGATGAATCTGGATACGAGGTGTACCGGATGGGGTTGAACCCCACCTCGATTCTTAGCGCCAATCTGAATCAATCTGCGGGGAATGGGTACGCGACGAGCCTCGTCTCGAGTCAGGAATATTACATCGTCGCCGACAACACGGACATTCCATTGGGAGGGGCGGAGCCGATTGGCAATGTGATAATTTCATGGGAGATGGTAGAACAAGATATCACTGTCATCCAAGATGATTTCGCAAGTTTCATTTTGATCTTCATCGCGGTCATCGTGATATTCGTGCTTGTGCTCCTAGTGCTGGTCCGCTCGCGTAGGGCGGAGAGAGAGCCGGGCGCTTACGTCATGGGCATGGAAAGGAAATATTGCCCCAAGTGCGGACAGATAGTGGAGATGTATGTCCACAAATGCCCTAAGTGTGGGCATGAGTGGTGATTCTCCAATGTTTGTTGGACAATTCATGTATTACCATTGGGATAAAATTCCTTTCTGGCAAGTGGAAGGTACAGAAGATGTCCACCCAGCGCCTCTGAAACAAGTCATCCCTTTAGAGATTCTGGAAAAGATCGATATTAGGGGAGGTACGATTGGAGGACCGGGATGTGGCGAGGTCGAAAAGCTAATTAGGATGAGGGTTCACTTCGGTGACTGCACCAGGACTATTTTCTCAGATATGAAGTAAGAACTTAAGGACTGCTAGGAGCTCATCGGCATGCAGATCCTTTAAATCGTAAAACTAGAAACGAGGAAGATGATGGAGGACGTTTCCGAGGGTGTGATCCTTGATATCATATATGCTGACTGTATAGTTACAGCTCTGGCGGTCCTGGAGGGGCCTGTCTCAAATTGAACCAGGCTCGGAAGAGCGCCCGCATCTCGCCTCCAGAAACCTCAGGGTCTTGGTTTCTTAAGATACCATATCGCAACGACGATAATCACGGCCATAACGAGAACTACGCCAGCAATTAAATCGACTGGTAGGTCGCTGGCAAGGGTTGCTGACTCGCCTGAGTAAACGCAGCTTGTCAAATCGTAGACCCTCGGCCCGAATACAGCATTGATAGCTACTGCATTTCCCGCCGAGTCGATGCCGATCCGCAAGTCCATGATTGATTCCGGGCCAATTTGGAGATATCTACGAGGTTCGCCCCACCCTGTACTAGCTGTCCACTCCCTAGAAGAAAGACCGCTCTCGTCTTCAATCCCGATAAAGATGGCCTTCCCTGGAGTAATAGAAGCCGCCCTCGTATAGTTGTCCCATACCTTCTCTTGACTGCTCACTCGACCGGATGACGCATCTATCCTGAAGTCCGTGAGGTCGCTCCTCGAATAATTGTAGGATCCGTCGACAAGCAGCATCACATCATCATTGGCCAGGAACCCGATGCCTTCAATGCTTCCGAATTCGTTGGCTGAAGTTGAATGGTTCACAATATTGAATGGTGGGCTCCAACCAGAACCGCTCAGTGTCGACACCACTACACTATTCTGCTCCTTATCGTACTCCTGCCAAGCGCAAACCCCCATGCCATCCTCACTGATAGCTATTTGGCCCAAGGATGAGTTCGTCTTTCCATCTGATACTCTCTCTTCGCCCAACCAGCCGATTTCTGGGATGTATCGGTTGACGATGACTACGCTCTTGTTTTCGATAATTGTCCAGCCAGCTATTGCACCCCCGTCCGGGTTAATCCTCAAGACAGTACCACTATAGCCGGTATCAATTGCGGAGGAGATGTTCAAAGGCGATCTCCAACCCCAAGATCCTCCGTAATCCATCGGTCCCGCGAAGTAGCAAGCCTGCCTCAGCCATTGATCGTCCTCGTATAGGTCAAAGGATTCCCAGACAACCCACGCGTTACCATTGCCGTCCATCTCTACGTTGGGGTCGTTGAATTGGGAATTCTGCTGAGAAATCGCAACCTTTCCAGACCATCCCGAGCCGTTTACATACCTATCCGCAAAGATAGTTTTCCCTTCTGAGGAGAGGTCTTCGATCCAGATGGCGATAGCATTCCCTTGATCATCGACCGCGATATCCATATCGCGTCCGGCGAATCCCTGATTCAACTGCAGCGGGGAGCTCCAACCGATCGAATGGTTGTAGTGAGATGCCATTATGACGGATCTGATCCTAAAGCTGTTGTCAGCGGTCCATTCAGAGATTGGCCTCCAGATGACGAATGCATCACCCGACCCACCCACATCAAACCCTCCAGAACTCCATGAAAAGTCCGCATTGGAGGATACCTTAACCGGGCCTGTCCATGACATCGACGCCGATTGATCATCCGCCCAAGCGGACGTTGTCAATATTAAAGTGGATAGAATCGCGAATGACACCAGCAAGGCGATTGCTTTGCTCATCCCCACCAACTCTCCACGATGAAGAATCATACTCCTTGGTCGTAATAAATTTTGTCTGAATGGATCAGTAGCAAATGGTGCTGGGGGGCCTCATCCGAGATGAAAGCCCGAGCTAGAGGTCAGAATGCGCTAATTCGAAGCCATTAAAGTAACTGTAAAAAGGGTAGATTAGGCTCCCGGGAGCCATGATACCAGGAGCTCTATTTCACCAACCAAAATAGTACGCGAGCAAGGTCATTACGAGGGCGAATGCGAAGAATATGCTCGCTCCCATCCATTTCCTTCGACCGGTGCGCTTCGCATAGACGAATATGATATATGCCATGGCGAACGAGGCGATCAGTATGGAGAGCGTGAAGGCCAAGGTCGTGAAGCCCAATATCAGGTATGGAAGAATTACCGGGATCACGGCGAGGGCATCGCATGAGACCGTGGCAAGGACAATGTTACGATCTTCCTTTGTGAAATGGTATGTCTTCTTCGCCTCTGGACCTTGATCGATGATCTTGTCTGCGAGCTGCGCCTGATCCTCCTCGGAGACATAACCAGCGACCGAGGCGTCTATCGAGTCCAAAAGCGTCCCTTTTAATTCCTGGTTATCTTTATCCTTTTTAAGATTCCCGATGAGCTTCTCCTCGTCAGCCTTGTCAACAAGACCTCCGTAGACGACGGTAAACCCATCGATCAAGCCCCAACCGATGTTGACCCCGAAGGTCACAATTATCAGCCACAGGGTTATCTCCCAGCGGAAAAGCTGCAGGCCGATGAAGCTATATCCCGTGATCATTCCAGATACCATCGCCACCATGATGAACCCATAGAACCATTCAGATAGCCAAGAGCCATATGACATGTATTTTAGCTGGAACCTTGAGACCGGATTCGATGGCATAATGACAACCCCTTATTGCATGCAGGCTTCCTATTTCTTCGTGCGACTACGCTCGCCATTCAACTCTTCTTGTAGTCCCTGAACAGCCCTCATCATATTATTGACTTTGGTGAAGTCATACCAAGTCTCGTTTTCGACCGGCATGTTCAGATTGCTCCCGTATACTCTCCAGCCGTCATGGTAAATGGCCACGTTCTTGTATCCGAGGGCCCTCAGAACAAGGTACGAGTAGGCAGCTCGTGCTCCGGTGTGGCAATATGTGATGACGCGATTATCAGAAGGTACATCTTTGTATAAGGTTCTTAATTCAGAGAGGGATTTCATAAAAAATGACGAGGGATCGAAGTTCCTGCAATAGTCTATATGAACAGCATTTGGCAGGTGCCCTCCGCGCAGGGCTCGTATGTCGATTCCTTCATACTCATCGGCCGTTCTTGTATCAATGATGATTGCTTCTTCTTTACCGCTAACAACCTGCATGATTTCATCGGCTTTCAAGCCCCTCTTAGTTCCTGATGCGGATTTGAAGGTGGCAACCTTGGCTTTTGTCTCAACCTGGTCCAGGTTGCCGCCCTCCGCCTGCCACTGCTCAATGCCGCCATCGTAGAAATGCACTGTGCCTCGGGTGGGTAAGCTGTTACATCCCATAGCCTCGAATACCCAATACATCACCCCGTTCCAATGAGCGTTGCGCCGGGACCCATACACGATGATGTTGCTCTCATTCCCAATCCCTATATCTCCGATTGCCTTTTCCAAGCGGGGGATGACTGTCGGGAGCCGCTTCGCGTCGTCGGCATAGAGCTTCGATATCCATCCCGGAACGAGCACGGCCCCAGGAATATGCCCCTCCGCATATTCATTGGGGAAATCGCATATCAACAACCGCCCAGTTATGTTTGCCGATCTTGCCCTTTAGGAAATCCGTGTCAGCGATCAAATCTGACGATTTTTGAGTCATTGGTTCCGCCTCGTTTCTGCGTCTTTCTGGAAGTTTTGAAAGAAAGGCGCTACGACTTCCTCGTAGAGCCTTGATTTGAGTTTTTTCTCCTAACTACCCTAGTCTTTTCGTAGATGCCTGCAGGACAGACGTCTCCGGGAGCTTTGATGCGGTCACCTTCTGCCAGCGTTCCTCGACCAGCTCTTTCGCCGCCTGCTCAAGGAACTCCGGTGCAGCCCATTCGTGCACATCGAAGTCGCGCTTGATGTAGCCATGGCCGTACATGAAGTCCTTTCCAATCTCGATGGACGCGAGGTTTTGCGGCGACAGGTTGGGCACCATGTCGATATTCTTGATGTTCCTGTAGGTGTCCTCGACGTCCAGGTAGAAAGTCTGCTTGTCGAGGATCGCAGCCGCGGCGTGCTTGTGCTCGTTGGCCCAGCGACCTACCTTGATCATGCCCTTCATGAACCTGACCACTAGCTCGGGGTGCTTCTCCGCCATCACATCGGTGCAGGTGATGACGGCAGGGACGTTGGCTACTTGCAGCGTCCAGTCGGGATACTTTGCGAGGTCCTCGATCGCCTTGAACTTGCCCGTCGCCTCCTGGAGATGCTGGAATGGACCGGTCTGGGTATAGATGGCGTCGACAACACCCTTCTCTAGAGCCGATTCCAGCGGACGGAAGGCCAGGTCGTGCTTGTGGTCGCGCTTGAGCCACAGTTCGGACGGGTTGTCCATGGGCTCCATCATGTTGGGATCATCATACCAGTCATCCGGGTAAGGGAATTCCACTATCTCCACGTCGTCACGGGTCATGTCGTTCATCATCAGCATCAGCTCGATGCCTTGCTCCTCCTGGATGCGCCACCAGTCGCATTTGATGATGTTCTGACTCTTGGTCAGGCCGATCTTCTTACCTTTCAGATCCTTCATCCGATAGACGTTGTCCCTGGCGCGCACAAGCATGCAGCCGCCCTCGTAAACATGAGTCGCCCCCAGGAGCTTGGTCCTGCGGATGTCCGCGTGAACGTGGATAGGTGGGAATAGACCACCGAAGCGGATGAGGTTGTCGAGATTGTGGATGTAGTGCGGATACCAATCGTTCTCGCGACGTGACCGGAGAAAAGCGTAATGGACACCGATTTTCTTGTATTCCTCTCTGGTCCAACCCAATTCTTGATCGACGTTGCTTGCGGAAACGAGGGGGCAATTGGTGTAGTATACCTCCTTCCAATTCAACGGTACCGTGCTGGATTTCCTGGCTTTCTTGACCATGTTCTCGTCCTCCGTCCTTGGAACTCTCCCCCGATTTGGTTTTCCTCAACCAAGCAGTTTCTTCTTAGCAGCTGCGTACTCTTCATCGGACAGTTGGCCCGAGGAATGCATGTTGGCGAGATTCTGCAACTGGGCGCTCATGTCCCCGCCCGATGGTGCAGGTGCTGCGGGCGCTGGTGCAGGTGCCGCCGGTTGCTGGGCCTGCTGTTGCTGCGCCTGGGCCGCTTCCGCCCTCCTTTCTCCTGCCTTCATTCCGATCAATAGTGCCGCTCCTCTTCCTCTCATCTAAGTACCTCCAACTTTTATCCTTTCCTTCATTACCTTCTCCACTTGCTCTCCTGGTATGCGAGCCTGAGTGATCAGTCTAGCATCGGCGTCGAGCAAGGCTTTCTTGAAATTCACCGCCCAGGTATTTTCGAACAAAAGGGCTGCGGCTGCGCTGTTCTTTGGAATTAGTGAGCCTATGTCCTCGATGTCGTCCTCGGACAGCCATTCCCCTAGGTTGGTGGTGAAGGACTTGAACGCCTCTCCCTCCTGACCGCCAAGGTTCCTGGCTTCAGTGAAGATCGCCCTTCCATTATGATCCTTGAGGATGAAAACCAGGTCGATTATCCTGATGATGCCGTTCCTCTGCAGTTTCTCCAGCTCAGGAGCTATCTTGCCACTGAACTTGTTCCCGGGGAAAAGGACCACGAGATAATCCACTGGTCCCATCGTGTCTTCTAATTTCTTTTTTGCCATTGTCATATGAATCCTCCTTTTTCCGCCATCTTAATGTGAAAAATGAATTAAAGGGTCGACGTCGACCCACATTGTATACCAATTCATTTCGTTCAATCCTTCTTATCGTCTTTCTTGTCCCTTCTGTTCTTTATTACTGCCGCCTTTGCGATAGCTCCCATTTTCTAAACCTCCTTTTAAATTGCTCTCCACCGAGAGATAGTAATGTGATATCCTAACAAGTATTTTAATTCTTATTTTATTACTAATTAAATAATGTATTATAATACTAACAATATTACTTGAATCAACGACACATCAGTCGATAGAGCACCAAATCGGATAAGTTGGAAAGCTTTCGGCGAAGATGTGGCTTAGCCCAGGAGATCAGACCATGCGTAAAAGGTTCGATGACAATCGTCGCGAGGAATTACTAGATGGCGTGATGGGGATCATCTCAGCGCATGGATTCTCGAAAGTAACGATCTTGGAGTTAGCCAAGGAGTTGCACTGCTCAGGCTCATCGCTCTACAAGATCGCGCCAAACAAGGATAGTCTGGTGATGCTCGCGATCACCCGCTGGGGTGAGCTCGCCATGAAAGAAATTGAAGCCCGAGCGCTTCATGGCAGGACCGCGGCGGACCGGGCGCGCCTTTACTTCCTAGCGGGAGCAGAGGCCGTCCGTCCCATGTCCCATGAGTTCCGAAGCGACGTCAATCGATTCGAGTCGACCCGCTTGGCCTATGCCAATGTCTCTGACCGCTTTCTAGGGCGGTTGATCGAACTCCTTGACGAAGCCGTCAAAGCTGGTGAGATCCGAACAGTAAACACGCATTTCCTAGCGCACGCCCTTCGCCAGATAGCCTATCTGGTACGCGACGAGGAACTGCTGAGTGACTGCGGCCTCACCGCCTCGGAGGCCATACAGGAAGCACAGCGCTTTGTCTGGGATGGAATACGCATCAACTCAACCAAGCGCTGAACCAGCGCTCCCGCTTTGACGAGCATGCACCCGATTGCGATTAACCAGATAAAAATGACCATTGCGCCATAAACCGTATAATTCCTTCTCCACGAGTCAGGGATACATTGGAGCTAAAGATCGAGAGCTCTACGGGCCTCTACAAATCTTTTCTGTATGTTATACTATATAAGCCGACGAATCACTATTTCATCGCTTGACATCAACCGAATTCAAGAAAGCATGAAATGGGCGTCTAAGGGGGGAACCTCATGATCAAGAAAAAGTTGATCCGGAAGCTGGTCGTGAAAGAAGGAAGCAATGTGGATCTGAATGACTATGACACCGGCTGGGCGCAGAACGAGGAGCTGAAGGAAGCGGGGGAAAAAGCAGTAAAGGAGGCTGCAGCCAAGATATTGGAGGAGAACCGGGAGTCGCTTGCAGCTGCCCAAGAGTTGCTGTATGCGAGCGGCGCTTATTCCGTCTTGATCGTTCTACAGGGGCTTGATGCCGCTGGCAAGGATGGAACCATTCGCCATGTTATGTCGGGGGTGAATCCCCAAGGTTGCCGGGTCCAAGGGTTCAAGGTTCCCACACAGGAGGAGCTTGGTCACAATTTCCTATGGAGATACTCCAAAGCCCTCCCTTTGAAGGGGGAGATAGGCATTTTCAACCGGTCATATTATGAGGACGTTCTAGTGGTGCGGGTGCATCCTGAGATTTTAGTGGCACAACGCCTAGCAACTGGAAAGGTCGGCGACAAGTTCTGGGAGGACCGCTACAAGGACATCAATGCCTTCGAGAGGCATCTCAGCCGGAATAACACCCTCATACTGAAGTTCTTCTTGCACACCTCAAAGGACGAGCAGAAGAGGAGGCTGCTTGAGCGCTTAGAGAATGAGGACAAGTACTGGAAATTCTCCTCTGCAGACCTGAAGGAAAGGGGCTTCTGGGATGACTACCTGAAGGCGTACGAGATCATGTTGGGTAAGACGAGCACCAAATGGGCTCCCTGGTATGTTATACCAGCGGATCACAAATGGGCGGCCCGTGCGATCATCGCCGACATAATCACCACCGAGATCCAGGGGCTTAAGCTTCAATACCCCAAGGTCACGAAGGATAAGATGGAAGAGATCGTCAAGGCTAGGGAAGAGCTCAAAATGGGCGATAAATGATGGGGTGCCTCACCCCTACCCTTCTCTAAGGTTGCACGTTCATTTTGCAGCCTTGGACCCCTTCCCGAACAGGCTGGACTTCTTAGTATGGATGGGATTCATGTCGACCGTGTAAGGAACGAGCATCAGCTCCTTCGCCGCCCTTTTCAATATCCTTTTCTCGGTCTTGCTGATCTCTTCACCGGGGAGACCTATATTGGCCAGTTCCTCGTCCCTCACTGCGAGGGCTGTCACCTCCCCAATGTTGAGGACCCAGAGTTTGAACTCTCTGGCCTCCTTCTCCTCCGCCTTGGCAAGGATCTTGCCTACCTTGCCCAGTTCGTTCATGAAGCCCTCGGTGACGATGTCCCTTTGCTGGAACAGGGTCTTGGCGTCGATTCGCACTTTGGCCACGGTCTTGGACTCTGGTATGATTGCCGTGATGAGCTCGTTCCCAGGATAGTTCGAGGCAGTCCTCTCCAAGGCCTTCCTCATTATGCGCTGCTCCTTCCGGGCCCGGCGAGGCTTGTCCGAGATTATGATGGATTGTCCCATTCAGGACCCCCGCCCTGGCAAGCAATTCCCATTCCTCCGGCGTGAACTTGTCCCGGCCGGTCATGGAGCGGCCCCCTTAGCAGCTGCGGGACCGGCGGTAGGCAGGACGGAGGATACCTTTCCCTTGTACTGGCTCATGAATAGGTCGTAGTAGAAGCCGCGCTTGCCCATCAGCTCTACGTGCGTCCCCCGCTCGACGATCTCTCCTTCGTTGATCACAAGGATCATATTGGAGTCCTTGATGGTGCTGAGCCGGTGGGCGATTACGAAGCTGGTGCGCCCCTTCTGCAGCTCCCTAATGGCTTGCTGGATGAGCTTCTCGGTGCGGGTATCGACGTTGCTGGTCGCCTCGTCCAGGATAAGCAACCTCGGGTTAGCAACCATGGCCCGAGCGATGGTGAGAAGTTGTCGTTGACCTTGGCTCAGGTTGGCCCCTCGGTCGGTAAGAACGGTCTGATAGCCTTGGGAAAGATGGTTGATGAACTCGTCGCAATTGGCTTTCTTGGCCGCGGCGATGCATTCCTCGTCTGTAGCCCCCTCCCGGGCGTACTTGAGATTATTCATGACCGTATCGGAAAAGAGGAAAGGCTCCTGCAGCACCACGCCGATCTGGCTCCTCAGGCTCTGCTGCGTCACCTCATAGATGCTATGGCCGTCTATGGTGATGCTCCCCGAATCGATGTCGTAGTATCTGGTGAGGATGTTGATGATGGTGCTCTTACCAGCGCCAGTCGGGCCGCAGAGACCGATGGCCTCTCCGGCCTTGGCCGTAAAGGTGTTCTTCTTCAGTATCTTGCGGCCCTTGACGTAGCTGAAGTCCACTTCCTGGAAGACGACCTCGCCCTTGATCTCCGGCAATTCCTTGGCGTCCGGCTTGTCGAAGATTACCGGCTTCTCGTCCAGGAACTTGAATATCCTCACCGCGCCAGCAAGCGCCTTGAGGACATAGTTGTAGTTGAAGAAGATGGTGATTAGCGGGAGGATCAGCATCACGGAGAGATTGATGAAAGTGACCAACACCCCGATATCGAGCTTGCCGTTGAGAAGCATGTTTGAACCGACCAGGGATACTATGGCTACACCGACATAGGCAGAGAGGGCGATCATCGGTCCAATGAGCAATCCAAGACTCTGGGATTTAACGCCCACGTTGCGGGTGTCCTTGCTGATGACGTCCATGTCGTCCACCCTCTTCTCCTGGTAGCGGTAGGCGATGACGGTCTTCGAGCCTGCCAGGGTCTCTTCCTCGAACCCGCTCAGGTTGGCCAGGCCTTGCTGCATGATCTTGAATAGCGGATTGGCCAAGCGACCCATTCCCCAGATGAGGGCAATGATTACCGGGACAACCAGAAGTGCGACGATGGCCATGATGGGGTTGAGGATGATCATGGCCACGGCGATGATGAGAAGCAGGAATATCCCTAACAAGATGCTTCCTAGCGGCCCCTGGAATAGGGCAGCTATGGCATCGATGTCATTGGTCACCCCGCTCATCAGCTCCCCGATGGGCTGTCGGTCGAAGACGTTAAGGGATAGTTCTTGCGCGTGGTCGAACAGCTCCTTGCGCAATTTATAGAGCGCATACTGGGCAATGTCCGCGAGCCAGCGATAAGCGACGAAAAGCGTACCGAAGGCAGTTATCGCCAGGGCGACCATGAGAACGACCATGTCCTGAAGCTCCTGCACTGTGCCCCCGCTACTAATGAGATTGACCGCCTGTCCGACCAGGATGGGACCCATGATGAAGCAGAAAGTGCCGATGCTCAGCAGGATTATGGTGCTGATCAATTTGGCCTTCTTGATTGCCAGGTAGCGCAGTAAGCGGGTCAAGGTGCCTTTCTTCTTAGCCCCGCCTTTGGGGTCTTTGGCAGCGCTCATGCCACATCCTCCTGGCGCAGGCCACCTAACTGTGAATTGAAGATCTCTTGGTAGAGCTCGCTGTCCTTCATCAAGGACTCGTGATTACCCATGGCTTTGATCTCGCCGTTCTCGAGTAGGACGATCTTGTTGGCCAGGAGCACGGTGCTTATCCTCTGGGCGACGACGAAAGTGGTAGTGTCCACCAGCACCTTCTTCATCTCCTCTTGGATACGGCTCTCGGTCGCCACATCCACGGCGCTTGTGCTATCGTCCAGGATGAGCACCTTAGGCTTGGCGCAGATGCCACGGGCGATGCAAAGGCGCTGTCTCTGACCACCGGAGAAGTTGGTCCCACGGCGAGTTACGCTACGGTCGTAACCCTCTGGGGTCGTCGTTAGGAACTTGTGTGCATCCGCCGCCTTGGCGGCGACCTCCATCTCATCGTCCGTGGCATCGGGCTTCCCCATCTTGATGTTCTCCCGCACCTCGCCAGAGAACAGGATCGATTCCTGCAGGACGGGTACGACGATCTGCCTGAGGATGTCCTGAGGTATGTCCTTGACGTCCACGTCATCGATGGTTATCTTGCCCCCGGTCACATCATAGAAGCGGGGGATGAGGCTGATCAGGGTCGACTTGCCACAGCCCGTGGACCCAAGGAAGGCCACCGTCTCCCCGGGCTCAGCTACGAAGCTGATGTTCTTGAGCGATTCGGGAGTGTCCTTGCTGCCATACCGGAAGGAGACGTTCTCGAATACCACGCGCCCCTTATGCTCGGATGGTTCCACCGATTTGGGCAGGGAGGGGTCCTTGATGTCCGGCTCCACCTTCAGAAGTTCGCGAATCCTTCCCGCCGAGATGTCCGCCGAGGAAAGCTGCGGGAGCATGATGGAGAGGTTGAACATCTGGATCAGGATCATCAACAGATACTGGCTGAAGGCCACCAGGGCACCTACCTTGGCTGGATCTGTGAAGGCCGCCTGCCCGCCCACCCAGACGGCTATGGCCGTGGAGACGCCGATGATGGCGAACATGCTCGGCAGGATCCAGTACTGCGTCCTCATGGGGGCCAGGGCGGCCAGGCGGTAATCCTTGTTGGTCTTCTCATAGGATTGTCTCTCGTGCTCCTGCCTCATGAAGGCCTTGACCACCCTTACGCCGGAGAAGTTCTCCTGCAGCCGGTTGTTCGATGCGTCCAGCTTCTTCTGGCGCTCCTTGTACTGCTTCTGCAGTCGACGGGCCACGAGCCATAGCACTATCCCCATGAGCGGGATGACGATCAGGAATATCCAGGCGAGGTCAGGGCTGAATATGAGCACCGCGACGACCGCGATGATGATGGTGAATGGCGCTGCCAAAAGAAAACGCATGGACAGCTGCACGGCCATGTTGACCTGGTAGATGTCATTGTTCAACCGGATCATCAGTTCCCCGGTGGAGTGCTCGTCATAATTCTTGACGGAATAGGTCTGGATCTTCTCGAAGGTCTTTCTGCGAAGGTAGTCGGCAGTCCCCTCGGAGAAGGCCACGGCCATCATTATGTTTATCGAGATGAAGAGAGCGTAAAGGAAGGCCAACAAGAGGATCGTGATCACCGAGTTGATTATCTGGTCCGTTCCGGCCGCGCCCTGGAGGACGCCTTCATTGATGAGGGTCTGAACCTCCAGCGGTATCATGATTATGACCGTACTGCTGGCCAGCACGAAGAGCTGCGAAATTAGAATGAAGCGCCAGGAATGCTTGTAAAGGATAAACAACCTTGATATGTTGCTCAATGCCGCCAGGTTAAAATCCCCCGAGAAAACGGATATAGAGTGGGTCATTAATCCATCTTTCTGCGATTTGATTGATGATGTTTGAGAAATGAGGTGGCATCACCTTAAGACTCGGCCCAAAGTCAATTCCCGTTGGTCGTAAAGAAATTCTACAATTCCAACTATGCCCCGATTCACAAGTCCCAGGAATGCGTCGCATTGACTGGCTGGTCCTCGAGCTTGCACTTCAATCAGAAGGATATCGTCCTCGAGTAGGGCCCAAAATCCTTTTCTTCCGGAGTGACTAATACCGAAAATTCGTTAAAAATCGACTGAGGACCGTCGAAGTAACTCCATGTACTGACATATAGTCGAACGTCAATAACCCTGCTTGGGGATGTTCCTATTCCAAGCTACAAGATACAAAACGTCGTGGCGTCCGCTTCCCTAGGTACAAAGCTGGACCTCCCAGCCATCGCCATGTCCTTGGAAGGCGCCGATTATAACCCAGAGCAATTCCCAGGCCTCATTTATCGTATGAAGGACCCCAAAGCAGCCACGCTCCTGTTCTCCAGCGGTAAGGTCGTTTGTACGGGAGCCAAGAGCCGGGAACAGGTCAAGGCCGCCATAAGCAAGGTCATCAAACAGATAGAGAAGGCGGGTATCCATATCGATGGCGATCCCAAGATCGAGGTGCAGAACATAGTTGCCACTTTCGACCTGGGGCAGCAGGTCAACCTCAACGCCGTTGCTATTTCCCTTGGCCTCGAGAAGGTGGAGTACGAGCCGGAGCAGTTCCCAGGCCTCGTGTTCCGAATGGACACGCCGAAGGTGGTCCTATTGCTCTTCGGGTCCGGCAAAGTGGTCTGCACCGGGGCGCGAAAGCCACAGGATGTGGAGGAAGCGGTCGAAAAGATCACGATCGAATTGCGCGCTGCTGGTCAGATCCACTGAGAAGTCACTCCAACCATTCCTTTGCTTATAAAGGAAGAGATGCCAAGGGGTTGGGAAGCGTGAGCTTGGACCTCACGTACCTCTTCGCCTCCAGTATTTACATTTCCCCTCTAGGTATGGCATATCACATAGGACGAACCTGTGCCTCATCGGGTACATCATTCCGATATGCTCGAATTGGAGGTCCACGAAACCGTTCCGGCTATGATCTGATGAGGTCGAAGCGATCCAGGTTCATCACCTTGTCCCATGCCTTAACGAAGTCGTGGACGAACATCTTCTGTGCGTCCGAGCTCGCGTAGACCTCTGCCAAGGCCCGTAGCTCGGAGTTGGAGCCGAAGATCAGATCGACGCGCGTGCCGGTCCACTTGAGCTTGCCTGTCGCACGATCACGGCCTTCGAACATGTCCTTTTCTTCCGTGGTCGCGTTCCAGACCGTGCTCATGTCGAGCAGGTTCACGAAGAAGTCATTTGTGAGCTTCTCGGGTCGCAAGGTGAAGACGCCGCGCTGGGAATGTCCGAAGTTGGCGTTCAGGACGCGCATTCCGCCGACGAGCACCGTCATTTCAGGCGCCGTCAACGTCAACAATTGGGCCTTATCGACCAATAATTCCTCGGCCGAAATGGAATAACGGGTCTTTTGGAAATTGCGGAAGCCATCAGCGACTGGTTCGAGCACAGCGAAGGATGCAATATCGGTCTGCTCCTGCGAGGCGTCCATGCGTCCAGGCGTGAAGGGGACCGTGATCCTATGACCGGCTCTTTTCGCCGCTCGCTCGACAGCTGCACATCCGCCCAGAACGATAAGGTCAGCCAGCGATACCCTCTTGCCGCTTGATTGGGCTATGTTGAACTCGCTTTGGATGCCCTCAAGCGCCTTCAGCACTTTGACCAGTTGGTCAGGTTGGTTGACCGTCCAATCCTTTTGCGGGGCTAAGCGAAGGCGGGCACCGTTGGCGCCGCCGCGCTTGTCAGAACCGCGGAAGGTGGATGCAGATGCCCAGGCGGTCGAGACCAGTTCCGAGATGGATAGGCCAGAAGCCAGTATCCTGCCCTTGAGGGAAGCGATGTCCTTCTTGTCTATCAATTCATGATCGACCGCGGGTATGGGATCCTGCCAGATGAGCTCTTCCGCGGGGACTTCCGGGCCGAGATAGCGCGAGCGGGGTCCCATGTCGCGGTGGGTCAGCTTGAACCATGCCCGGGTGAACGCATCCGCCAACTGATCCGGATTCTCGAGGAAGCGCCTCGATATCTTTTCGTAGACAGGATCGAATCGCAGTGCGAGGTCTGTGGTCAGCATGGATGGCGCGTGACTCTTGCTCGGGTCGTGCGCATCCGGCACTGTACCCGCGCCGGCACCACCTTTCGGTCTCCATTGCTGAGCGCCGGCCGGGCTCTTCGTCAGTTCCCACTCATAGCCAAACAGGTTCTCAAGGAAACCGCTACTCCACTTAGTGGGAGTGCTTGTCCAGGTGACCTCCAGGCCGCTGGAGATTGCATCCGCACCTTTTCCCATGCCGAAGCTGCTCTTCCAACCGAGGCCTTGCTCCTCGATGCTTGCCGCCTCAGGCTCGGGCCCGACGTGTCTCGCATCTCCGGCGCCGTGAGCCTTGCCGAATGCGTGGCCGCCCGCGATGAGGGCCACTGTCTCTTCGTCGTTCATCGCCATGCGAGCGAAAACCTCGCGGATGTCCTTGGCGGCCGCGATCGGGTCCGGGTTGCCGTTCGGCCCTTCTGGATTGACGTATATCAGACCCATCTGCACTGCAGCGAGCGGATTTTCGAGATCCCTCTCCCCTGAATAGCGCTTTTCACCTAGCCAGACGGTCTCTGAGCCCCAGTAGACGTCTTCCGGTTCCCAAACGTCCTCGCGCCCGCCGCCGAAGCCGAAGGTCTTGAACCCCATCGACTCGAGGGCGACGTTTCCCGCGAGAATCATGAGGTCGGCCCACGAGATTTTCCTGCCATACTTCTGCTTGATCGGCCAGAGCAGCCGACGCGCTTTGTCGAGGTTCACGTTGTCTGGCCAACTGTTGAGAGGTGCGAAGCGTTGCTGGCCACCACCGGCTCCGCCGCGACCGTCACCACTGCGGTACGTGCCGGCGCTGTGCCATGCCATTCGAATGAACAAGGGGCCATAGTTGCCGAAGTCCGCCGGCCACCATTCCTGCGATTCGGTCATTAGCGCCTGCAGGTCCTTCTTCACTGCCGCCAGGTCGAGGCTCTTGAACTCTTTGGCGTAGTTGAAATCATCGCCCATCGGATTTGACTTGGAAGAATGCTGATGCAGGATATTGAGCCGCAACTGGTTAGGCCACCAGTCCCGGTTCGTTGTGCCATCACCGGCAACAGTAATTGACTTCTTTTTCGTATCATCTTTTGGTGGCATTTTTCCCCTCTTTTTTTATTATTAGCTGGTTGGCTGCTGCCGTTATTAGTAATTTCCGATAGAGGTCCGCAGTATGCTTGAGAGTGATTGCAGAATCTTCCGCGACACTTATTGCCAGATGTGCATCGACCTTGACCCGAGCAAACTCTCTGTAATCTCCGTGACCATGAGACACGCGACCACCAGGACGACCGAGGAGCACTACGGGCGCATGAAGGAGATGAAAGCGCTCGAGGAAGTGAAGGGACTATGGGAAACCAAGTTCACTGCAAATTTCAATACCCCGCTGATTGAACGTTCGTACGACTATACTGGCTATGCCTAGTCTCACATTCCCCAGAACTTGTCCTTCTTGCGCTTAATATCTATTAGCTCCTCAAGGACCATCTTCTCGTCGGTGTTGAGGTCGTAATCAGCTATGCCCTGGACCTCGCTCTCCAGGATGTCGACCCAGAGGATGTCCTCGACGCTTATCTGCCGCCCCACGGTCGGACCTTCGATGGCCACGGCGATCTCTTGGCCGGCGATGGCCTCCTTCTGCGCCTCCTCGCCCGAGCGGATGGAGCGGATCCTGCCGATGTCGTTGCCGTCCTTGTCCAGGAGCGTCTGCCCGGTGCGGATGCGGCCCCCGAGGACCCGGACGCCGACTATCGCTGGCTTGCTCACACGGAACACGCAGTTCGGAAGCAGCTTGACCTTGCCTGGGAAAGCAACGAGAGCGCGCTTGGCCGCCTCGCCCTTGCGCTTCTCCTCCTCCACCCAGGCCCTGTAGCTGTCCAGGACCCCGTAGACCACGTCCCCCAAGAACACTTCGACAGCGTAATTGGACATGATGTCCTTGGCATCTGGGAGCACGTCGACGTTGAATCCGAGGATGGCTCGATGCAGCTCATCGTTGTAGGAAGACGCCTCGACCAGGTCGCGGCGCGACACGTCCCCCACCTCGTACTTGCGGATGGGGATCTCGGCCTTGGCGCATTCGTAGGCCAGCGCCTCCAAGGAGCCGATGGCGTCGGCCTTGATGAACACCCCCGCGTCCGCCACCTCGATGTGCACCGAGGTCTCCTGCGCTATCTCCTCCAATATGGCGGCCTTGTTGCCCTTGAGCACGCGCAGAGGCCCTCCAGCCATCACCCCTTCCAGGCTTTGGCAGAGGAGCTTCACACCTGCGGCGGCCGTCACCTCGTCCACCGAGTCGAACTTGTCCCGGGGGTCGCGGATCTCGTCCAAAGGCCTGGGCTTCAGGATGGCCTTGACCTTGGTGATCATGGGCGCGGACCTGGTTCCCAAGGCTATCATGTCGCCCTTCTTCAATGAGCCGGAGTAGACGATGACGTCGATGGTGGGGCCGAGCCCCTTCTCCTCCTTGACCTCCAGGATCGTGCCCTTGCCAGGTCCTTCCTCCGTGCTCAATTCCTGCTCCAGGAACCTCTGGGCCAGGCCGATCAGGACCAGGAGCAGGTCGGGGATGCCCTCCCCGGTCTTCGCGGAGACGGGGACGAGGGCGATGTTGCGCGTGAAGTCCTCGATGCGGTCGTAACGATCGGCGGAATAGCCCTCCTGGGCGAAGCGGCCGATGATGGCGTACATCTTCTTCTCGAAGTTGTCAACGGCGTCCTCGCTCTGCTTCCTCATGTTAAGGATGAATGGCTTGCCCGGATCAGGGATCCAGCTCTGCACCAGGTCGATCTTGTTGAGCGCGATGACGAAGGGCGTCTTGTACTTGCGCAGGATGTTCATCGACTCTATCGTCTGAGGCTTGAGGCCCTCGTTGATGTCGATGACCAGTATGGCAAGGTCGGCGAGGGATCCGCCCCTCGCCCTGAGAGTGGTGAAGGAATGGTGCCCGGGCGTGTCGATGAACAGGAGGCCGGGGACGTTGAACTTCTTAGCTCCGATGAGGGAGCCGCATATCTTGTAGATATGCTCTAGGGGGACCTCGGTGGCGCCGATGTGCTGCGTAATGTGGCCCGCCTCCCCCTTCCAGACAGCCGTGCCCCGGATGTAATCGAGCAAGCTGGTCTTGCCATGGTCGACATGGCCCAGCACGCTGACGATCGGCTGCCTGATGCTCATGCCCTTGGCATCAAGGATGTTAATTATAATCTTTCTGGAGGCGGCGCTTGGGGCTCAGATGGACAGCTGGATCTGGAAAAATTGAGAAACGGCCCTGGATCGACCAGGGGAAAGGATTTCGCTCACTCGAAGAGCCAGGCGTCGACGCTGCGCTTCCAGTCCACCAGCTCGTACTCGTTGAAGAAGAGCTGGATCTCGCGCTTGGCGCTGTCGACCGAGTCGGAGCCGTGCACGAGGTTGCGCCCCGTCTGCTGGGCCAAGTCCCCCCGTATGGTGCCTATTGCGGCCTCCTGGGGGTTGGTCTTGCCCATCAGCGAGCGGACCGATGCCACCGCGTTCTCCCCTTCCCAGACCATGCACAGGACCGGGCCGGAGGTGATGTAGTCGATGAGGCCGGGGAAGAAGCTCTTCCCCTTGTGCTCACCGTAGTGGCGCTCGGCCAGTTCCTTCGGTATGCGCATTAGCTTCATGGCGATGGGCCTCAGCCCCTTGGACTCGAGGCGCTGGACTATCTCGCCCATGAGGCCGCGCTGCACCGCGTCCGGCTTGAGCATCACGTAGGTTCGCTCGATCATCGGCATCACTCTTTCTTGGCCTTGGCCTTCCTGGGGACCTTAGCGGGCGCCTCTTCCTTTGGGGCGGGCGCTGGTTCAGGTGCTGGAGCGGGCTCTGGCGCAGGTACTGGTGCTGCCTCGACCTTCGGCTCCTCCACTATCGGCTCGGCCGGGGCCTCGGTGTACTTCGGCGCGGCGGCGGCCGCGGCCTTCTTGGCGGCCCTTGCCGCCTTTCCAGCTCCAGGCTCAGGAGCGTGCATGCGCACCTCCTTCTCGCGGGCGTACGCCCTCGTCCAGGTCACCCTTCTTGGCACCCGACTCATGTCGATCATGTTCTTGGAGCACTTGTTGGTGCAGAACAGATAGACGGTCCCGTCCTTCTTCACGTACATGGTGCCGGTCCCGGGCTCTATCTCACTGCCGCAGAACGAGCAGACTTTAAGCTCGACCATTGTGAATCTCCTCCTTCGTCAAGATCAGCGGAGGGCCAGCTTCCTGGCCTCACGGGAGGTCTCTCTCAGCATCAGGATGTCGCCCATCCTCATAGGGCCCATGACGTTGCGCGTGATGATGCGCCCCTTGTCGCGGCCCTCGAGGACGCGCACCTTGACCTGGGTGGCCTCGCCGGTCATTCCTGTGCGACCGATGATCTCGACCACTTCGCAGGGTATGCTATCGTCTCCCTCAGCCATTCAATCCACCCTTTCACTTCTTCAGCTTCTTGAGCTGCTCGGCCAATGAGTCGATCAGGGGCTTGGCCTTTCCGGCCTCGACGACCGCGACGGACGCGGTCGGCTTGGACAGCCCGCAGGCGTTCCCGAGCTCCGCCTTGGACGCTACGTACGCGTACGGAATGTTCCTCTCCTCGCAGAGGAGGGGCATGTGCGCCAATATCTCTGGCGGCTGGACGTCCTCGGCCATGACCACGAACGAGGTCTCGCCCCGCTCGACGAGCTTGGTGACCTCGTTGGTCCCCTTCTTCACGCGGCCGGTGTCGCGAGCGGTCTCGATGATCTCGTAAGCCTTATCTTGAAGCTCCTTCGGCATCTCGAAGCGCACGAATATTGCCTTTGCCAATTCAATACCTCCTTCAGATGTTCGATGAACATCGTCATCATTCATCGGCTCAGAAGAGCAACCGTCCCAAAGATATGGTCGTATAAAAGGTTTATCGAGCTTGGTTTCAACGCCTGCTTCTCCTCTCCCAGGACCGAAGGCTAACTCCATGGGTGAGATATAAATTCATCATCGCGCCGTATGAGGCCACGTGAAACGTAAAAAGCATGAGTCCAAGGTCGGGACGGTGAAGATGGAGGCTTCGAAGGAATCGGGACACGGGGGAAGATGTCTGCAGTTGTCGGGCTTGGAGCACGAGCCCCTGGATGAGCTTGCTATTGAGATCTTGATGGAGAGCCCGAAAATCATCCCAGACATGAAGGAAACCCTTAGTATCGTCCGCCAGAACGCTCAACGTCTTGGAATATCAACGGAATATGAGGTTAAGGGCTCCATCGACCCTGAGTATCCAGAGCTGAAGAGGATTAGGGTATGGATACATGTGGGCAGGAACACAGATGCGGAAAGGTCTGTCGCGATTTGGGATGACCTTACAAGGCTCAAGATTTCCAAGGTTCATGATGCCTCGTCCATCGGCAAGATCATATTCAGATTGGCTGACTAAGAGCAGAGTGATTTCATGCAAACCTCAGAATTTCTAGGCCTTTCCGAATGCCTTCTGATGGTGACGTTCGGATTCGAGGAGGCAAGTTATAGGACTGCTACCGATAGGGCATACCTGGCTTCTGCTCTGTTGCTTGCTGACATCCTTCGGAGCAGGTGCGGCATCGATGTACCTCGGAGCGCAAGGTTCTACGCCATAATTGAGGATCAAGCAGCGAACATCGATTCGCATCTCCGGGAGAATCTCGCGACGCTCCGAGGCCTTCGCAATGACGCCGATTACGACCTAGATCTCATGTTTGGGAAAAATGACGCCACTCGCACGATCGTCATGGCCAAAGCCATGACGGCCTGGCTAAAGGGCAAATTTCGGTAGACGACGTCACGATAGCGCCACGAACTCCTGCTGCGCCATCGGCGCCTGTCCCTCTTCTTTTGCTATGGCCGATGACTCACGGATCATGACGTTGGTCTTCTCTAATGTGGCCATGGCTATCCTCTTGGTTGCCGAGCTGCCGAGCGCAAGGGCTTTATCGGTGAGCACGAGGGAATCGCCCTCGTCCCTCACCAGGCCGAGGAAACGCATCAGGTACACGTACCTGGAGACCTTCGAGTCCTCCTCGCTCAGCTGCCGGATCTCGGCTTTGGATATCTTGCCGCGGTACAGACAGCGGGCGAAGCTGCCGGTGGCGTGTGCGCGTATGGGCGAGTACGCGTACAAGGGAAGGAAGCCCTCTTCCAGGCGGCCGAGGTAATCGAAGACGTTGCTGGTGTTGAGCGTCAGCGAGCTCCCGAGCATCCCCCAGGCCCTCGGCCCTATCCCTATGAATTGCGAATGCTCGTACGGTCCCTCGTACGCCTCCGGCCGCTTGCTGAAGGACCAGATGGCCCTCATCTTGTAGCCGTGAGGACGAAGAGAGTCCAGGATCTGCTGGTACTGCTCCCTCTCCCGATTAGGGTCTTGAAGGGGGGCATCGCTGCCCTTGGAGGCGGAGTCGCGCCGCACCCTCTTGGTCATCTGGGTGTACTCGAGGAGCATCAATGGATAGGTGGAGACGCCGTGCACTCCCAGGTCCGCGGCGATCTCAAGATCCCTGGCGAGCGACTCCTTGTTCTGCCCTGGCATCGAGAACATGAGGTCGATGTTCACGTAGTCGAATCCCGAGCACATGACCTGGCGCAGGGTCTCGACCATCCGCTGCTTGGTGATGTTGCGGCCCAGCTGCTTCTTGAGCACCTCCTCGTCGAAGGTCTGCACCCCGATGCTGATCTGCGTGATGCCGGCGGAACGGAGGTTCTCCAGCACCTTGGGGGTCAGGTCGGCCGGCGAGGCCTCCATGGCGATGGTGGGGGGCTTGTTGAACTGCTCCTCGACCAGCTTCCCCAGGAACTCCAGCTTCTCGTGCATCAGCGAGGGCGTCCCGCCGGAGATGTACAGCCTCTCGATCTTAGGCTTGTGAAGATAAGCGGAGTAGAGGCGCAGCTCCTCCTGGACGGAGGCGAGGAAGATGTTGGCCTGCCTTTCGTCATATGACTGGCCTGGTAATGCACAGTAGGTGCACTTGAAGGCGCAGAACGGGATGCGGACATTGATGGCCGTACGCTCGATGCCCTCGGGGATGACGTCCTCGATGCGCGTCACCTTCTCGAAGCTGACGCTGTCCGCTACGCGCTGGGCGAGCTTGTTGACGTAGCGCTGCGTGAGATCGAGCGGCAAGAGAGGCACCCTCGAGCGTAAAGGGGTTCAAGGTATTTAGAATGGCAAGGGGTGGTAGCGCACATCCCTTCTGGCCAGGGCATCCGAATAACTAATTAATATCGAGATTGTTGCTATATTCCATTTTGTGAAGAGGTCATCATTGCGGCTGGTGTTGTCAGTGGCATTCGCGGCAGTGCTAATGATATTAATGGCCTTTGCCTACGTGCTGTTCTTTAGCCACTCAACGGGCCCTCTCCTGACCCCGGCGATGGCCTTGGACATCGATGAGCTATCGGACCAGGATGAGCTCGTCATTAATCTTATGAGCATAAGTTGGAACGATGTCAGGTACGACGAGGTCAGGGTATATGTTCATTGTCCAGACGGGGGCAGTGCGAATTGGACCTTCGCCGAAAGTGATTTCACTGGAGGAATAGCGACCCATGAGGATATCGTAAAGGGTTACGACCTCTCCATCTCTGATGCCCTTCAAGCCGGTCATCGGCTTACTTTGAGCAGCGGAGACACCTTCGACCTGAAGGCCCGCAACGGTACCTTCTGCCAAGGCACGTGGTTGGTGTCATTTAGCTACATCAAGAGCGGCGGGCCCATAGGAAGCGTGAGCGCGACCTATCCCTGGGAATAGGATCAAGCGGAACGCTCCAAATATCCTCTGACCTGCGAGACCGACTCTTCGAGAGAGCCCTCGGTCTTGGTCTCCACCAGCACTGAGCAATGGTTCCTCTTGGCGAAGGACAGCATCCCCATGATGTCTATCACCCCGGTGCCAGGGACCTGATGGTCGGATGTGCCGTTGTAGTCGTGCAGGTGCATGTGCCTTATCCTTTCGGCGTGGCGCAACAACACCTCCCCCTCCTTGTAACCAGTGCGAGCGTCGTGCCCCACGTCCCAGGTCAGGTAGAAGCCATCCATCTGGCACAGGTCGTCGATGGCCTTCGCCACGAAAGGAATGTTGAAGTTGGTCACGTTCTCGGTGCAGACTCTCACGCCGAATTCGTTGGCGTAGGAGATGACCTTGCCGTAGGCCTCGCGCAGGTTCCCTACGAACTTGTCGTAGTAGTTCTCGTAGATCCAGACCTTCTTGTCTGGTAAGGTGAAGTATATCCCGGGGCTGAGGTGCAGGTTGATCAGCTTGGCGCCGGCCTCGGCGGCCCAGCGCGCCGTCTCTCCGAACCTTGCGACATGCCCTTCCCGGATGGGGCCGTGGAAGGACGCCAGGTCAGTGTCGTCGGGCATGTGGATGGTGAAGTCCAGGCCGGTCCTCTTGCGGCACTCCCTTATGACCTTGGCCGAAAGGGACTCGGGGCAGAACTCCGGCATGTTCATGTTGAGCTCGATGAATTCTACCTCGAGATCGAGCGCCAGTCGGACCGTCCTCTCGAAGTCGGGCATCTCGATCAAGGTAGGAATGCCCAGGCGCAGGCGCTCGTTCATCGTGACCTCCACGGCTCTAGCCCTTGGTATCCTTTGCGCTCATTTGTGAGCGAAGAACGCCAGTATGTTGTGGTACACGTCCCTCTTGTTCAGGGAGACGAAGCCGAAGCGCTCCAGCTGGACGACCGTCGGAAGCGGCATGTCCCTAAGGTTCGGCTCGCCCATGCCCTCGATCATATCGCCGTCCTCCATCATCACCGAGACCTTTACGAGCTTGTCCTCGAGGGCATTCAGCCAGGTGATGCGGGGCAGGTCCTTGTTCGCGGTGGAGACGTACCTCGCCCCATTGCCTTCCAGGACGACATTGCAGAAGTCCTTGAGGCGGACCTCCTTGCCCTGGAGCGCTTTATGATCCTTCTCGGCCAGGAGCACGTGGTCCGAGGCGCTCAGAAGCCTGATGCCCATCTCCGGATGCTCCGGGTGCACCGGCATCTTTACCTGCTTGAGGTCGGCGGGAAGGTTCTCGATGACGACCTCTACCGGATCAGCGAGGAAGGTGGACCTGGGAGCCTTGGGGTCGATGATGGAGCGGTTATAGGCATACATGTTCTCTGCCGGGGTGGTTATGTCGGAAAGGGACATTCCCATATCGATGATGAAGTGGCGGATGGCCTCGGGCACGAAGCCTCTGGCCTTGAGCGACTGCACGCTCCAAGTCCGGGGGTCGTCCCAGCCGATGTACTGTCCGCTCGTGACCTCCTTGTAGGCCTTGGACTTGGAGATCTTGGCGTCCTCCACCCGCAGCATGCCGAAGTGCAGGAACTGGGTGATGGGCGTCAGGCCGAGCTTCTGCCAGATCAGGTTCTCCATCTCGTCCTCCATCATCAGGTCCTTGCCCCGGATGACGTGGGTCATGCCTAGCGTGTAATCGTCGGCAGCCCAAGTCATCTCCAGCAGGGGCCAGACGTGGTACTTATTGCCGACGCGGGGATGAGTCTTGTTTGAGATGCGGAAAAGCACGCGGTCCCTGAAGGCGGGGTTCTTGTGCTTCATGTCCGTCTTGATGCGGATGACAACGTCCCCCTCGCGGTACTCGCCCTTGAGCATACCTTTCCAGACGCGCATCTGCTCCTCAGCTGGCTTGGAGCGATGCTCGCACTCTATTCCCCCTTCCCTGTTCTTCCTCAGGGTCTCGGAGTCGCAGAAGCAGGCGTAGGCGGAGCCGGCCTCGATGAGCTTGTGGCCCCATTCGTAGTAGAGGTCCAGGCGGTCCGACTTATAGTAGGTCTCGTGGAACTCGATCCCGAGCCAGTTCATGGCGTCCTTGATGAGGTCGTAGGACTCCACCAGCACGGCCTTCTCGTCGCTGCCGATGGTGTCGTCGTAGATGAGGAGGAGCTTGCCCTTGTAGCGTTTGACGTACTCGTCGTTGAGGATGAAGGAGCGGAGGTTGCCGATGTGAGGTGCACCGGAGGGAAAGGGTGCGAGGCGCATGACGACCTGCTGGCCTTCCTTCACGTCCAATGCCCTGAGCTTCGGTTCCGAGGAAGTCTCTTTCTTCACTAGGAGCTCGGGGGCGAGGCACTCGAGCTCGGAGCGTTGGGCCACGCAGTCCATGGAGTTGACCAGAGCCACGATGCGATTGATGATCGGCACCCATACTCCCATGTCCCTCTTGATCTCAGGGTGCTTGCCGATGACCTTGTTGATGACGTTCTTGGCCTCCGCCTTGCCGTCATGGAGGACGGCGTTCTGTAGCGCGAACTGGCGGATGCTCTGCTCGATCTCGCTCATGCGAACCTTCCAAGCGAATGGGGTTATTTGAAGGCTGCGAAATGAAGATGCTCACTATATAATGAACAAGAAATGAAAAAAGAGGTTTGGAGGACGTCACTTCCTACGATGGATCTGGATATTTCCTCCCTGGAGATATCCTGCCACTCCTTCTCCGCCTGCATTGTGGTAAAGTACCCCTATGCTGTCCGTCAGTTTGATCTCGAAGCCATCGGCGATTCCGGTCCCTTCCCTGTCCCAGCAGTTGACGCGGAATCTAAATACGCCTGGCTCCTTGATTACTTCCCCTGTTACTGAGTTGTACTTCTCTACTGTGCACCAGCCTTCGAACGATGCCTTCGTTCCGATTATCGCTAGGCCAGAGATGCTCGTGCTCTTCACCACATAGTTCCACTCACCGATGCGATAGGAGTATTGGAAGTTACCCTCTGGCTTCATGGTCTTGTCGTAGCGCACAACGAACCCGAAGCTGCCCTTCTCCCCTCCATCCCAGATCCACCCTCCGCCGGTCACGAATGAGCCGGTCGGAATCACGATGGTGATGAAGTCCGGGTCAGAGGTCGGGCCGAAGTAATAATCACCTTCCACTTGGACTATGACGATGTAGGTGTTCTCGGCCAACAACGGAGCGACCCTCTCTGCAATTCCTACTCCTGGTGTCGTTGTGCTTGCTACAGAGTCCGTTCCTGTCCATACGGGCGTCGTGCTGACCGATCCTAAGTAAATGGAGAAGCGGACCGTGATCAGAGGCCATGTCTCCGAGGTGTCCGTCCTCATCATCGTAAACGGTCGCCCGGAGGTTGATGACTGAGTTCGTGGTTGGAACGACTGTATCTCCTGTGTATACTGGTCCAGCCCATTCCTTTATTATTGTAAAGCTCCAGGTATTGCTCTGGCTTCCAAAGTACAAACTATCTTCATCGAATGTTGCTTTGACTTCTAACGCTCCTGGATGTATGTTCAATAGGATGGTTGTTGTAGCATTTCCTAGCGAGTTGGTTGTTGCCTGGTAAACAGCGCCATCGAACATGAACTCGATTACCTTATTCGGTAGTGGAATTCCATCGATGGTCGTTAGGATTGCGCTTAGTCGCGCTTCGTCTGAATATTCTCCCTGAGTCTCACCCTTGTATTCAAGTAATGTTACGATTCTTCCCTGATCCTGGGTGAAGCTGGCGGTGACGGTGGTGTCAGCGTTCATGGTCACCACGCCTGCGATCACGTTGGCACTCCAGCCGGTGAAGGTCCAGCCGGACTCGACCGTGCCGAGGGTGAGGGTGACCGGGGTGCCGTAGGTGTAGAGCTCCTGATCCGGAGACTTGGTCACCGGGGCGTGGGCACTGACGATGGTCAGCTCGTACTGATCCTGGGTGGTGTCCACGCTGAAGCTAACGATGTCCTCGGCGGAGTTACCTGCCAGGTCCCAGGCCTTGACGATGACGTTGTGCGAGCCGTCCATTACCCCAAGGAAAATGTGAGGCGAGCTCACACCGATAACCCAAGGTTCGGTATCGAGTATGAGGCCGTAGCTGCTACCGTCGCCGCTCCAGATTAGATGGACGTCGGAAGAAGGCAGATAGGTACCCTCAACCGGCGAGGAGATGCTGACGACTGGGGCGGTGTTGTCGACGGTGTAGGTCACCGAGGCTGAGCCGACATTGCCAGCTCCGTCGGTGGCGGTGACGGTGTAGGTCTGAGCTCCTCGACATCGGACCAGCCGGACTCGGACGTGGTGTACGGGTTGAGATCAGATACCGAGAAGGCACCGGTGGGCACCGCAGCGGTCTTGTAGAAGGCACCGTTGACGGGTGCGGAGATGCTGACGACTGGGGCGGTGTTGTCGACGGTGTAGGTCACCGAGGCTGAGCCGACATTGCCAGCTCGTCGGTGGCGGTGACGGTGTAGGTCTGAGCTCCCTCGACATCGGACCAGCCGGACTCGGACGTGGTGTACGGGTTGAGATCAGATACCGAGAAGGCACCGGTGGGCACCGCAGCGGTCTTGTAGAAGGCACCGTTGACGGGTGCGGAGATGCTGACGACTGGGGCGGTGTTGTCGACGGTGTAGGTCACCGAGGCTGAGCCGACATTGCCAGCTCCGTCGGTGGCGGTGACGGTGTAGGTCTGAGCTCCTCGACATCGGACCAGCCGGACTCGGACGTGGTGTACGGGTTGAGATCAGATACCGAGAAGGCACCGGTGGGCACCGCAGCGGTCTTGTAGAAGGCACCGTTGACGGGTGCGGAGATGCTGACGACTGGGGCGGTGTTGTCGACGGTGTAGGTCACCGAGGCTGAGCCGACATTGCCAGCTCCGTCGGTGGCGGTGACGGTGTAGGTCTGAGCTCCCTCGACATCGGACCAGCCGGACTCGGACGTGGTGTACGGGTTGAGATCAGATACCGAGAAGGCACCGGTGGGCACCGCAGCGGTCTTGTAGAAGGCACCGTTGACGGGTGCGGAGATGCTGACGACTGGGGCGGTGTTGTCGACGGTGTAGGTCACCGAGGCTGAGCCGACATTGCCAGCTCCGTCGGTGGCGGTGACGGTGTAGGTCTGAGCTCCCTCGACATCGGACCAGCCGGACTCGGACGTGGTGTACGGGTTGAGATCAGATACCGAGAAGGCACCGGTGGGCACCGCAGCGGTCTTGTAGAAGGCACCGTTGACGGGTGCGGAGATGCTGACGACTGGGGCGGTGTTGTCGACGGTGTAGGTCACCGAGGCTGAGCCGACATTGCCAGCTCCGTCGGTGGCGGTGACGGTGTAGGTCTGAGCTCCCTCGACATCGGACCAGCCGGACTCGGACGTGGTGTACGGGTTGAGATCAGATACCGAGAAGGCACCGGTGGGCACCGCAGCGGTCTTGTAGAAGGCACCGTTGACGGGTGCGGAGATGCTGACGACTGGGGCGGTGTTGTCGACGGTGTAGGTCACCGAGGCTGAGCCGACATTGCCAGCTCCGTCGGTGGCGGTGACGGTGTAGGTCTGAGCTCCCTCGACATCGGACCAGCCGGACTCGGACGTGGTGTACGGGTTGAGATCAGGATACCGAGAAGGCACCGGTGGGCACCGCAGCGGTCTTGTAGAAGGCACCGTTGACGGGTGCGGAGATGCTGACGACTGGGGCGGTGTTGTCGACGGTGTAGGTCACCGAGGCTGAGCCGACATTGCCAGCTCCGTCGGTGGCGGTGACGGTGTAGGTCTGAGCTCCCTCGACATCGGACCAGCCGGACTCGGACGTGGTGTACGGGTTGAGATCAGATACCGAGAAGGCACCGGTGGGCACCGCAGCGGTCTTGTAGAAGGCACCGTTGACGGGTGCGGAGATGCTGACGACTGGGGCGGTGTTGTCGACGGTGTAGGTCACCGAGGCTGAGCCGACATTGCCAGCTCCGTCGGTGGCGGTGACGGTGTAGGTCTGAGCTCCCTCGACATCGGACCAGCCGGACTCGGACGTGGTGTACGGGTTGAGATCAGATACCGAGAAGGCACCGGTGGGCACCGCAGCGGTCTTGTAGAAGGCACCGTTGACGGGTGCGGAGATGCTGACGACTGGGGCGGTGTTGTCGACGGTGTAGGTCACCGAGGCTGAGCCGACATTGCCAGCTCCGTCGGTGGCGGTGACGGTGTAGGTCTGAGCTCCCTCGACATCGGACCAGCCGGACTCGGACGTGGTGTACGGGTTGAGATCAGATACCGAGAAGGCACCGGTGGGCACCGCAGCGGTCTTGTAGAAGGCACCGTTGACGGGTCGGAGATGCTGACGACTGGGGCGGTGTTGTCGACGGTGTAGGTCACCGAGGCTGAGCCGACATTGCCAGCTCCGTCGGTGGCGGTGACGGTGTAGGTCTGAGCTCCCTCGACATCGGACCAGCCGGACTCGGACGTGGTGTACGGGTTGAGATCAGGATACCGAGAAGGCACCGGTGGGCACCGCAGCGGTCTTGTAGAAGGCACCGTTGACGGGTGCGGAGATGCTGACGACTGGGGCGGTGTTGTCGACGGTGTAGGTCACCGAGGCTGAGCCGACATTGCCAGCTCCGTCGGTGGCGGTGACGGTGTAGGTCTGAGCTCCCTCGACATCGGACCAGCCGGACTCGGACGTGGTGTACGGGTTGAGATCGGATACCGAGAAGGCACCGGTGGGCACCGCAGCGGTCTTGTAGAAGGCACCGTTGACGGGTGCGGAGATGCTGACGACTGGGGCGGTGTTGTCGACGGTGTAGGTCACCGAGGCTGAGCCGACATTGCCAGCTCCGTCGGTGGCGGTGACGGTGTAGGTCTGAGCTCCCTCGACATCGGACCAGCCGGACTCGGACGTGGTGTACGGGTTGAGATCAGATACCGAGAAGGCACCGGTGGGCACCGCAGCGGTCTTGTAGAAGGCACCGTTGACGGGTGCGGAGATGCTGACGACTGGGGCGGTGTTGTCGACGGTGTAGGTCACCGAGGCTGAGCCGACATTGCCAGCTCCGTCGGTGGCGGTGACGGTGTAGGTCTGAGCTCCCTCGACATCGGACCAGCCGGACTCGGACGTGGTGTACGGGTTGAGATCAGATACCGAGAAGGCACCGGTGGGCACCGCAGCGGTCTTGTAGAAGGCACCGTTGACGGGTGCGGAGATGCTGACGACTGGGGCGGTGTTGTCGACGGTGTAGGTCACCGAGGCTGAGCCGACATTGCCAGCTCCGTCGGTGGCGGTGACGGTGTAGGTCTGAGCTCCCTCGACATCGGACCAGCCGGACTCGGACGTGGTGTACGGGTTGAGATCAGATACCGAGAAGGCACCGGTGGGCACCGCAGCGGTCTTGTAGAAGGCACCGTTGACGGGTGCGGAGATGCTGACGACTGGGGCGGTGTTGTCGACGGTGTAGGTCACCGAGGCTGAGCCGACATTGCCAGCTCCGTCGGTGGCGGTGACGGTGTAGGTCTGAGCTCCCTCGACATCGGACCAGCCGGACTCGGACGTGGTGTACGGGTTGAGATCGATACCGAGAAGGCACCGGTGGGCACCGCAGCGGTCTTGTAGAAGGCACCGTTGACGGGTGCGGAGATGCTGACGACTGGGGCGGTGTTGTCGACGGTGTAGGTCACCGAGGCTGAGCCGACATTGCCAGCTCCGTCGGTGGCGGTGACGGTGTAGGTCTGAGCTCCCTCGACATCGGACCAGCCGGACTCGGACGTGGTGTACGGGTTGAGATCGATACCGAGAAGGCACCGGTGGGCACCGCAGCGGTCTTGTAGAAGGCACCGTTGACGGGTGCGGAGATGCTGACGACTGGGGCGGTGTTGTCGACGGTGTAGGTCACCGAGGCTGAGCCGACATTGCCAGCTCCGTCGGTGGCGGTGACGGTGTAGGTCTGAGCTCCCTCGACATCGGACCAGCCGGACTCGGACGTGGTGTACGGGTTGAGATCAGATACCGAGAAGGCACCGGTGGGCACCGCAGCGGTCTTGTAGAAGGCACCGTTGACGGGTGCGGAGATGCTGACGACTGGGGCGGTGTTGTCGACGGTGTAGGTCACCGAGGCTGAGCCGACATTGCCAGCTCCGTCGGTGGCGGTGACGGTGTAGGTCTGAGCTCCCTCGACATCGGACCAGCCGGACTCGGACGTGGTGTACGGGTTGAGATCGGATACCGAGAAGGCACCGGTGGGCACCGCAGCGGTCTTGTAGAAGGCACCGTTGACGGGTGCGGAGATGCTGACGACTGGGGCGGTGTTGTCGACGGTGTAGGTCACCGAGGCTGAGCCGACATTGCCAGCTCCGTCGGTGGCGGTGACGGTGTAGGTCTGAGCTCCCTCGACATCGGACCAGCCGGACTCGGACGTGGTGTACGGGTTGAGATCAGATACCGAGAAGGCACCGGTGGGCACCGCAGCGGTCTTGTAGAAGGCACCGTTGACGGGTGCGGAGATGCTGACGACTGGGGCGGTGTTGTCGACGGTGTAGGTCACCGAGGCTCGAGCCGACATTGCCAGCTCCCGTCGGTGGCGGTGACGGTGTGAGGTCTGAGCTCCCTCGACATCGGACCAGCCGGACTCGGACGTGGTGTACGGGTTGAGATCAGATACCGAGAAGGCACCGGTGGGCACCGCAGCGGTCTTGTAGAAGGCACCGTTGACGGGTGCGGAGATGCTGACGACTGGGGCGGTGTTGTCGACGGTGTGGGGGGTCACCGAGGCTGAGCCGACATTGCCAGCTCCGTCGGTGGCGGTGACGGTGTAGGTCTGAGCTCCCTCGACATCGGACCAGCCGGACTCGGACGTGGTGTACGGGTTGAGATCAGATACCGAGAAGGCACCGGTGGGCACCGCAGCGGTCTTGTAGAAGGCACCGTTGACGGGTGCGGAGATGCTGACGACTGGGGCGGTGTTGTCGACGGTGTAGAGGTCACCGAGGCTGAGCCGACATTGCCAGCTCCGTCGGTGGCGGTGACGGTGTAGGTCTGAGCTCCCTCGACATCGGACCAGCCGGACTCGGACGTGGTGTACGGGTTGAGATCAGATACCGAGAAGGCACCGGTGGGCACCGCAGCGGTCTTGTAGAAGGCACCGTTGACGGGTGCGGAGATGCTGACGACTGGGGCGGTGTTGTCGACGGTGTAGGTCACCGAGGCTGAGCCGACATTGCCAGCTCCGTCGGTGGCGGTGACGGTGTAGGTCTGAGCTCCTCGACATCGGACCAGCCGGACTCGGACGTGGTGTACGGGTTGAGATCGGATCCGAGAAGGCACCGGTGGGCACCGCAGCGGTCTTGTAGAAGGCACCGTTGACGGGTGCGGAGATGCTGACGACTGGGGCGGTGTTGTCGACAGGTGTAGGTCACCGAGGCTGAGCCGGGCATTGCCAGCTCCGTCGGTGGCGGTGACGGTGTAGGTCTGAGCTCCCTCGACATCGGACCAGCCGGACTCGGACGTGGTGTACGGGTTGAGATAGCAGATACCGAGAAGGCACCGGGGTGGGCACCGCAGCGGTCTTGTAGAAGGCACCGTTGACGGGGGTGCGGAGATGCTGACGACTGGGGCGGTGTTGTCGACGGGTGTAAGGTCACCGAGGCTGAGCCGACATTGCCAGCTCCGTCGGTGGCGGTGACGGTGTAGGGGTCTGAGCTCCCCCTCGACGTCGGACCAGCCGGACTCGGACGTGGTGTACGGGTTGAGATAGCAGATACCGAGAAGGCACCGGTGGGCACCGCAGCGGTCTTGTAGAAGGCACCGTTGACGGGTGCGGAGATGCTGACGACTGGGGCGGTGTTGTCGACGGTGTAGGTCACCGAGGCTGAGCCGACATTGCCAGCTCCGTCGGTGGCGGTGACGGTGTAGGTCTGAGCTCCCTGACATCGGACCAGCCGGACTCGGACGTGGTGTACGGGTTGAGATCAGATACCGAGAAGGCACCGGTGGGCACCGCAGCGGTCTTGTAGAAGGCACCGTTGACGGGTGCCGCGGAGATGCTGACGACTGGGGCGGTGTTGTCGACGGTGTAGGTCACCGAGGCTGAGCCGACATTGCCAGCTCCGTCGGTGGCGGTGACGGTGTAGGTCTGAGCTCCCTCGACATCGGACCAGCCGGACTCGGACGTGGTGTACGGGTTGAGATCAGATACCGAGAAGGCACCGGTGGGCACCGCAGCGGTCTTGTAGAAGGCACCGTTGACGGGTGCGGAGATGCTGACCGACTGGGGCGGTGTTGTCGACGGTGTAGGTCACCGAGGCTGAGCCGACATTGCCAGCTCCGTCGGTGGCGGTGACGGTGTAGGTCTGAGCTCCCTCGACATCGGACCAGCCGGACTCGGACGTGGTGTACGGGTTGAGATCAGATACCGAGAAGGCACCGGTGGGCACCGCAGCGGTCTTGTAGAAGGCACCGTTGACGGGTGCGGAGATGCTGACGACTGGGGCGGTGTTGTCGACGGTGTAGGTCACCGAGGCTGAGCCGACATTGCCAGCTCCGTCAAGATGGTTGGCGGTGACGGTGTAGGTCTGAGCTCCCTCGACATCGGACCAGCCGGACTCGGACGTGGTGTACGGGTTGAGATCAGATACCGAGAAGGCACCGGTGGGCACCGCAGCGGTCTTGTAGAAGGCACCGTTGACGGGTGCGGAGATGCTGACGACTGGGGCGGTGTTGTCGACGGTGTAGGTCACCGAGGCTGAGCCGACATTGCCAGCTCCGTCGGTGGCGGTGACGGTGTAGGTCTGAGCTCCCTCGACGTCGGACCAGCCGGACTCGGACGTGGTGTACGGGTTGAGATCAGATACCGGGGGACCGGTGGGCACCGCAGCGGTCTTGTAGAAGGCACCGTTGACGGGTGCGGAGATGCTGACGACTGGGGCGGTGTTGTCGACGGTGTAGGTCACCGAGGCTGAGCCGACATTGCCAGCTCCGTCGGTGGCGGTGACGGTGTAGGTCTGAGCTCCCTCGACATCGGACCAGCCGGACTCGGACGTGGTGTACGGGTTGAGATCAGATACCGAGAAGGCACCGGTGGGCACCGCAGCGGTCTTGTAGAAGGCACCGTTGACGGGTGCGGAGATGCTGACGACTGGGGCGGTGTTGTCGACGGTGTAGGTCACCGAGGCTGAGCCGACATTGCCAGCTCCGTCGGTGGCGGTGACGGTGTAGGTCTGAGCTCCCTCGACATCGGACCAGCCGGACTCGGACGTGGTGTACAGGGTTGAGATCAGATACCGAGAAGGCACCGGTGGGCACCGCAGCGGTCTTGTAGAAGGCACCGTTGACGGGTGCGGAGATGCTGACGACTGGGGCGGTGTTGTCGACGGTGTAGGTCACCGAGGCTGAGCCGACATTGCCAGCTCCGTCGGTGGCGGTGACGGTGTAGGTCTAGACTTGCCTCGACATCGGACCAGCCGGACTCGGACGTGGTGTACGGGTTGAGATCAGATACCGAGAAGGCACCGGTGGGCACCGCAGCGGTCTTGTAGAAGGCACCGTTGACGGGTGCGGAGATGCTGACGACTGGGGCGGTGTTGTCGACGGTGTAGGTCACCGAGGCTGAGCCGACATTGCCAGCTCCGTCGGTGGCGGTGACGGTGTAGGTCTGAGCTCCCTCGACATCGGACCAGCCGGACTCGGACGTGGTGTACGGGTTGAGATCAGATACCGAGAAGGCACCGGTGGGCACCGCAGCGGTCTTGTAGAAGGCACCGTTGACGGGTGCGGAGATGCTGACGACTGGGGCGGTGTTGTCGACGGTGTAGGTCACCGAGGCTGAGCCGACATTGCCAGCTCCGTCGGTGGCGGTGACGGTGTAGGTCTGAGCTCCCTCGACATCGGACCAGCCGGACTCGGACGTGGTGTACGGGTTGAGATCAGATACCGAGAAGGCACCGGTGGGCACCGCAGCGGTCTTGTAGAAGGCACCGTTGACGGGTGCGGAGATGCTGAACGACTGGGGCGGTGTTGTCGACGGTGTAGGTCACCGAGGCTGAGCCGACATTGCCAGCTCCGTCGGTGGCGGTGACGGTGTAGGTCTGAGCTCCCTCGACATCGGACCAGCCGGACTCGGACGTGGTGTACGGGTTGAGATCAGATACCGAGAAGGCACCGGTGGGCACCGCAGCGGTCTTGTAGAAGGCACCGTTGACGGGTGCGGAGATGCTGACGACTGGGGC